>JANOEP010000046.1:0-150921 GCA_031441465.1 bacterium
TGGATGGATCGGAACAGTCCGTCGCTCACGTCACTCTCCCCTCACGCTAGCGGACGCGGCCGCCGATGGCTTCGCGCAGCTGCGTGTACCTCATGCTCAGGATCCTGGTCGCCAGGCGGTACGACAGGTCGGTCGTCGCCAAGCGGGTCATCTCCCGGTCCACGTCCACGTCGTTGATGCCGTTGTCGTAGCCGTCATCCTGCACGGCGACCTCACCCTCGGTGTCCGCGAGGCTGCGCTGGCCCAGGGGCAGGTGCGCTTCGTGAGTCCGGACACCGCCGAGGGAGCGCCCTTCGGCCTTGCGCAGCAGGTCCTCGAAGCGGTACTCCTGGGCCCGGTAGCCCTGGGTCTCCACGTTGGCGATGTTCTCCGAGACCACCCGCTGGCGACGCGAATAGACGGTCAGCGCCTTCTTCAAGTCGCCGAGGTGGGCCCGGTCGAAAATCGTGGTTGCCATCATGGTCGTCCCGCCCGCCTCCCGTGGATGAGGATCCCGGCCCGGCCGGGTCCGCATCCCCTATCAAGTTCCGTTCCCCGCCGCCGGTCGGGGCTAAAGCCCGCCACGGGCCATCTCGAGAAACAGCCGGTCGTTCTCCGCCTCGGCCATGAGGATCTCCTCGATGAGCCCTCCGAGGTCCTGCAGCACCTGCTGCAGGTCGGCGGCCGAAGGGAAGCCCCCGCCGCGGCGGCGTCCCTGCCAGGTGCGGCGCGGCGCGGCCAGGAGCCGCTCCAGACGCGCGACCTCGTCCAGACGGTCCCGCTTGGCGGACAGGACCCGGCGCACGGCGGCGAGGCTCTCGCCGCGGCGGATCATCGCCGTCTGTTCGCGCGAGAGCTGGAGCACCTCGACGTAGAGTTCCCGCTCCCGGGCGTAGAGCTTCAGCAGCGCGGGCACGGGCGATTCCCGGACGGCCGTGCCGTCAGCGGGGGCTGTCGAGAGCGTTGTCATGGCGAACGGCCTCCTTCCCCACGTCGCTGAGCTGTTCGGCGGTGCCGGCGAGCGCGACGGCCCGCAACTGCCACGCGGCGACAGGGGCCGCCCCGGCGCTGCGCCGATAGAGCGCCGCCGCCCCGCTGAAATCACCGTCGCGCAGGGCGAAATTGGCGAGCTGGTAGCTGGCCCAGAGCGGCGCCTCGCCGGCCTGCTGAACGGCCAGCATGCCGTACAGGATCGCCGCGGCGCCGCCGCGGTCGGCCATGTACAGGCCGTCCGGCAGGGCGCGCGCCACCCAGACCCGCTGCCAACCCTCCAGCTGCGCGGTGTTCTGGGCGCCCGAGACCAGGCGCAGCAACAGTGGCACGGTCTCGGCGCGCCGGCCGTCGGCCACCAGGCAGTAGGATTGCCAGAACAGCAGGTCGGGGGTGAGCCGGTCCGTCTGGCAGGACGCCAGGGCGATCAGTCGGCGCAGGTTCACGCGGTCGTTGCGGATCAGGTAGTGCCGGTAGGCGATGACGGCCGCACCCTCGTTGGCCGGCAGGTCCCCGGACGCCAGCAAGTCGCGGAATCTCTCGTCGGTGCGCAGGGAATCGCCCGCCAGCACGGCCGTGGCGAACATCTCGTGCGCGAGGGGGCCCGCGGGCAGCGCCAGGCCGGCGGCCTGCTGCGCGACGCCGTACCATTGCAGCGCCTGCGCGTACGCGCCGACGTCGCGGTACGCGCGCGCCGCCGCCAGGGCGGAGGCTTCCGTCTTGTAGCTCGCGGCGTCCCAGGCGTCGGTCATGGCGTGCTCTCGGACCTGCAGTTCACGGGACATCGCCACCAGTCGCTCGGGACGGCCCTGCGCCAGGGCTTCCTGCGGCGACAGGCCCAACGGGTACAGGCGGGACGGGACACTGTCCGCCACCGCCACCGCCAGATCCTGGACCCAACAGCCGTACCCGAGGATCGTGAGGGGGGTCAGGTCCTCGTCGGCCCGGACCGGCCCGGCCGGCAGCACGCACAGGAACGCGATCCACACGAGAGGACCGGCGATTCGGAAGGGAATTGGGCGGCGGCGCATGATTTTCGTGCTCCTGGAAGGTGGTCCACGCCTTTCCGCTTCCGGTCGCAAGGGTCGTGCCTTGCCGACGACCCGGCGTCTGCCGCTCGTACGACGCGGCGGTGCACGGGTGCGGCGGCGGGATGTCGGGGGGGGAAAGGAAAGGCGCGGCTTCAGGCGAGAACCCTGAACCGCGCCGAAAAACGGGGGGGGCAAATCGCTCAGGACTCGGCTTCGTCCACGAGATCGGCCTGCGGGTCGCCGTACTGCTTCAACTTCTCGCGCAACGTCTGGCGCGAGATGCCGAGGATCCGCGCCGCCTGCGACTTGTTGTTGCCGGTCTTGTCGAGCGTGTAGAGGATCTGGCGCTGCTCGACCTCCGACAGCGTGACCAGACCGGCGTCGGGCCCGTGGGTCGCCTCGGCGATGGTGCGCGGGTCGCGGCCGTCGGTGACGTGGGTGGGGAAATGGATCGCCCGCAGTTCCGCGGGCTCCTCCAGGATCATGATCCGCTTGAGCACGTTGCGCATCTCGCGCACGTTGCCGGGCCACGGGTACCGCTGCAGCACGGCCACCAGCGCCGCGTCGGGCGGGGCCGTGCCGAGACCGAGGCTGGCGTTGAACTCGCGGATGAAGTGTCCCAGCAGCACCCCGATGTCGTCGGGACGTTCGCGCAGGGGCGGGATGTCGACCTCGACCACCTGCAGGCGGTAGTAGAGGTCGTTGCGGAATGCGCCCTCGCGGATGGCCGCCTCGAGGTCGCGGTTGGTGGCGGCCACCACGCGGGCGTGGACCTGCTGCTCGTCCTTGCCGCCCACGCGGCGGAAGGTCCGGTTCTCGATGACGCGCAGCAGGCGGCTCTGCAGCAGGAAGCCCATCTCCCCGATCTCGTCCAGGAAGATGGTGCCGTTGGCGGCGAGTTCGAACAGGCCCTCCTTGCGCGCCTTGGCGTCGGTGAAGGCGCCCTTCTCGTGGCCCATCAGCTCGCTCTCGAGCAGGGTCTCGGGCACGGCCGCGCAGTTGATCTCCATGAAGGGTTCGCGCGCGTTGTCGCTCGTCTCGTGGATGGCGCGGGCGACGATCTCCTTGCCGCTGCCCGATTCGCCGCGGATCAGGATCGAGGTGTCGTTGCCCGCGCGGCTCTGGCCGACCTTCTCCAGCAGGTCCGCGATGTGCCGCAGGCCGGGGCAGGCCCGGATCATGTCCATGTAGTAGGTGCTGCCTACGTGCGCCGCCGCGGCACGACGCGGGCGGGGCGCCGGCGAGTCGCCCGCCGGCACGACCGCGTCCTGGACGCGGGTCGCCTTGAGGGCCGCGGCGACCTGCCGGCGCATGACGCTCAGCTTGAACGGCTTCTGGATGAAGTCGTAGGCGCCCAGGCGCATGCACTCCACGGCCGTGTCGACGTCGCCGTAGGCCGTCATCATCAGGACCGGCGTGGTGCGTCCGGTGTTGCGCAGCGCCTTCAGCAGTTCGATACCGGACACGTTGGGCATCTTGAGGTCGGTGACCACCAGGTCGAAGGCGCCGCCGTGCAGGCGCGCCAGGGCTTCCTCCCCCGTCTCGGCCGTCTCGGTCGCGAAACCGTCGGCGGCCAGAGCCTCGGCCACGGACATGCGGATGGCGGCCTCGTCGTCCACGATCAGGATCTTGTGGCTCATGTCGACTCCTGTTCTCGGGCGTGCGCGCCGGCGTCGGCCGGCAGGAGGATCTCGAACACGGTGGCGCCGCCCTCGCGGCGGGCGTGGATCGAGCCGCGATGGGCCGCGACGATCTTGCGGCAGAGCGAGAGGCCCAGACCGGTGCCGGCGCTCTTGGTCGTGAAGAAGGGGCGGAACAGCTGGTCGAGGTCCGCCGGCGCGAAGCCCGGACCGCGGTCGCGCACCGCCAGGCGGCAGGCCGGCGACAGCCGCGAGCCGCCGGTGTCCGGATCCGACAACTCGTGCGGCGCGACGCCGGAGAGTTCGACCACGATCTCGCTGCCGGCGGGCGCCGCATCCAGCGCGTTGAGCAGCAGGTTCAGGAGCACCTGGGTGATCTGCGCCCCGTCGGCCGCGAGCACGACCGGGACGTCGGGCAGGTCCGCCGCCAGGGCGACACCCACCTGGCGGGCGCGGGCGCCGGCCAGGTCCAGGCAGTCGCGGACGAGGGGCACCAGGTCCACGGCCGCCAGGTCGGGCTCGTAGGGCCGCACGTAGTTGAGCATGCGCGTGATGGTGGCGTTGATGCGGTCCACCTCGCCGGTGATCACGTCCAGGTAGCGGCGGCGGCGGTCGTCGACGTCGAGGCTGTCGGCCAGCAGTTCCGCCTGGGCGCTCAGTCCCATGAGCGGGTTGCGGATCTCGTGCGCCAGGGTCGCGGACATCTCGACCAGGCCCTGCAGGGAGTCGGCGCGGCGCGTCTCGGCCGCGAGGCGACGGGCCGGGCGCAGGTCCTCGAGCACGACCACCAGCCAGGTCTCGCCGGGTGTACGCCCGCGCATGGCGCTGGATTGGACCAGCACGGGCAGGGTCTCGTTGCCGGCACGGAGCAGCCGGCCTTCGCCGTGAAACGTTTCGCCGCCGTCGCCGGCCAGCCGGGACAGCACCGTCCCCTCCCCCGGATCCAGACGCAGGCGGGCGTCGAGGCAGAGTTCCGGCAGGTCGTCCAACTGGAAGGCGTCGCGACGGAAAAAGCTCGCGGCAGACCGCTCCCCGCCGGCGGCCCGGCCGCGCCCGATCCCATAATCAGGTTCCGCCACGATGCGCGCCGCCTCGGGCCGGCCGGTCAGGAATTCGCGGGCCGTGCGGTTGCAGTAGACCGTCACGCCGGTCTCGTCCAGGACCCAGATGCCGTTCTGGACCGACTCGAGCACGCGGGAGTTGAACGCGCCCAGTTCACGCATGCGGTCGAGGATCTGGGCCGACGCCACCTCCTCGGACAGGATGACCTGCACCGTGCGCAGGAAAGCGGGCACCGCGCCGGCCTCCCGCTCGTCCGGGTCGTAGCCGAGGAGCAGCAGGTAGCCCAGCCGGCGTCGCATGTGATCCAGGGGCAGGGCGGTGACCGTCGGACCGGCGCCGTCGGGATCGCCGGGACGCAGGACGAGGAGCGATTCCGCATCCCCATCCTCCTGTTCGCGCTCGAGGCGCGCCAGGACGCGTTCCCAGGCTGGGTCGTCCCAGCGGTAGGTCTGGCGCGGGGCGAAGGGCGCCTCCGGGCCGGGACGCAGCACCAGAGCGGCGCCGTCGGCGCCGATGAAGCCGGCCAAGGTCTTCAGGATGGATTCCAGCGTCCGGTCCCAGTTGCGCGCCGTGCTCAATTCGCGCCCGAAGCTGTAGAGCAACGAGAGCTGGTTCATGTGCCGGCTCAGGTCGCGGTTCGCCTGCTCGAGGCGTTCGTGGGAGTTCGCGAGATCGGCGCCGGCACGGGTCAGGTCGTCCTGGAGGCGTTTTTGGTGCTCCTTGAGACGACGGGTCGCCGCGAGTTGCTGGTCGGCGAGTTGTCCGGACTCGAGACGGCGCGCCCCGCGTTCCAGGACCCTGGCGAGCAGGCGTTGCCAGGCGTCGGGCGGCGCCTGCCGCGAGACGGCGTCGTGGAGACCGGCGCGGAAGCAGGCGGCGAGGGCATCGACACCGAGCATGTCGTTGCCCGGCCCGTCGTGGACCAGGACCAGTTCGCAATCCGGCAGTTCCCGGCGCAGCGCGGCGACCACCTCGGGGTCGGCGGCCGCGGCCGGCGCGGTGGGCGCGAGCAGGATCAGGGCGGAGCGCCGCTTCCCAAGGGCCCGGCGCACGGCCTGCGGCGTCGGGGTGGGCGCAAAGACCGGGGTCGAGGGCAGATCCGGGCCGTCCCAGACGGCGCGGCCGGCCACGATCAGCAGCAAGCCCCTGGGATCCGACGTGCCGTCGGTCGCGCTGCCGGTCTGGAAGGGAGGCGCGGACGTCATGCGACCTGGCCGATCGAGGAGGTCTCACACGGGCCGCGAACCGGCCGGGACCGGCTGCAGCGTAAGATTTCCGACCACTTGCGGCAAGGAAAAATCACAAGTGCCTGGCTCAGGCAGACCGGGGCGACGGTTCAACGAGGTCGGGCGAAGACGTCAGTCGAGGAGATGGGAGAGGTCCCGCAGCACCGGCGAGAGCTGTTCCGCCGTGCGCTGGCGGGCTTCCGCGGTCGTGTAGACCCCAGCCTCCAGCCGGCGCCGCACCTCGGCCACGCGGTCGGCCCGCACGTCGGGTTCGGCCTCGATCCGGGTCCGGCCGGCTTCGACCAGCGAGCGCATGTCGGTCACTTTGCGGGCCGAGGCGGAGATTTCCAGCTTCTCACCAGACAGGGGGCGGGCTTCGCCGGATTTGGCGGTTTCGAGCTTACGGGTCTCGGCGTCGGCTTCCCCGCGCTGCGTCTGCTGGAAGCGGGCCAGGACGCGCGGGTCCGAAATCAGCTGCCGTTCGATCTTGTTCGCGCCCATCCGAACCCTCCCCGACTGGTTGGCGTTGTCCGCTCGACGTACCAGAGGTTAGCAAACCCGGGACCAGTTGGCGCGATTCCTTTGCCAAGGTGCGCCCTCTGCGGTCCAGATGCCTCTGACTTCGGCATGATGGTCATATTCTTTAACATCATATGAGAATCGTCGATCATTCCAGGCCGGGACTCGCACCCGCGATCCACCCATTTCGACGACAAGAAAAAATTCCCGCTCAAGTTCTCGATCAGCCCGCCCGATATCTGGGACGGGTTCGTCACCAAGGTCCCATCCAGCCGTCAGGGTGCCGGAGGAACTCCTGAGACGGCAAGATCTCCGGCCCCACAACGGGGCACCATCAGGCAAGGACGTCTGAACCACTGTCTTTCAAGGAGGAACCGGAACATGCGCATCAACACGAACACGGCCGCGATCAACGCCCAGCGCAACCTGTACAACACCGAGATGAAGCTGAACAAGTCGCTCGAGCGCCTCAGCTCGGGCCTGCGCGTCAACCGCGCCGGCGACGACGCCGCCGGCCTGGCCATCAGCGAGAACCTGAAGTCGGACATCCGCGCCCTGGAGCAGTCCTCGCGCAACGCCGCCGACGGCATCTCGGTGATCCAGACCGCGGAAGGCGCCCTGGACGAGGTCAACGGCATCCTGATCCGCATGCGCGAGCTGTCCCAGCAGGCCGCCAACGAGACCCTGGGCGCCAGCGAGCGCGGCTACCTGAACACGGAATTCCAGGCCCTGTCGTCGGAAATCACCCGCATCTCCGACACGACCCAGTTCAACGGCACCTTCCTGTTGAACGCCTCGGTCACCGGCACGCTGGACATCCAGGTCGGCCTGGGCAACGGCGCGGCCGACCGCATCGGCGTGACCCTCACGGGTGACCGCGACGCGACCGGACTGGGCATCAACGCGAGCGTGCTGACGGGCGCCGACAACACCACCGCGCTGGCCTCCATCGCGACGGTCGAAGCCGCGATCAGCACGATCAGCTCGGCCCGCGCCGATCTGGGCGCCGTCCAGAACCGGCTCGAGTCGACGATCCGCAGCATCGGCAACACGATCGAGAACCTCTCGGCGGCGAATTCCCGCATCCGGGACGTGGACATCGCGGCGGAGACCTCGAACATGACCTCCGCCCAGATCCTGCAGCAGGCCGGCGTGGCCGTGCTGTCGCAGGCCAACATGACGCCCCAGACGGCGTTGATGCTGCTGCAGGGCTAAGCCTGCGGCAGGGGATCGCCGGCGGGGCTGCGGCCCCGCCGGCGGTGACGCACCAGGGAGGGCGACATGAGCACCATCTCCTTCGGCGGGCTCGCCTCGGGGCTGGACACCGGCAAGATCGTGGCGCAGCTGCTCTCGATCCGCCGCCAGCCGATCGACCGCCTCGAATCCCAGAAGACCAAGTACAGCGCGGCCAAGATCGCCCTGCAGGGCGTGGAGTCGCGCGTGCGCGGTCTGATGGAGGCGGCCGGAGACCTGGACAGCAACGACGAGTTCGCGTCGCTGTCCGCCACCTCGAGCAACGAGGCCCTGCTGACCGCCACCGCGGGGGCCCTCGCCAACCCCGGCGGCTACGACCTCGTGGTCACCGCCCGCGCCCAGGCGCAGAAGGAGCGTTCGCAGGGCTTCGACGCCACGAGTTCCAGCGTCGGGACCGGCACGTTCTCCATCACCGTCGGCGGTCAGACCACCGACCTGCAGATCGCCGCCGGCTTCAGCGGCCTGGCGGACCTGGCCTCGGCCATCAACGACAGCGACGCCGGCGTGTCGGCCACCGTCCTGTTCGACGGCTCCGAGACCGGCGGCTACTACCTCTCGCTCACCGCGGAGGAGACCGGCACCGCGGCGGCCTTCACCATCGACGCCAGCGGTCTGACCGGCGGCACCGTGCCCGTGTTCGGCAACGTGCAGCAGGCGCAGAACGCCGCCTTCACCATCGACGGGCTGCCCGTCGCCTCGCAGACCAACACCGTGACGTCCGCGATCCAGGGTGTGACCCTGAACCTGGCCGGCATGGACGCGGGGGCCACGGTGCACCTGGACATCGCCACCGACGGCGCGGCCATCGAGGCCAAGGTCCAGGCGTTCGTCGACGCCTACAACGACCTGTTCGGCTACATCGCGGAGCAGGGCGGCGAGGAAGGCGTCCTGCGCGGCGACAGCTCCATCCGCTCGCTCGTGTCCAAGATCCGCACCGACATCACCTCGCGCCTGAGCGCGGGCCCGATCACGATGCTCTACCAGGTGGGGATCCGGCAGACCGAGGGCGGGGACCTGTCCTTCGACACGTCGGCCTTCCAGCAGGAACTGGCCGGCGACTACGCCGCTGTGCGCGACCTCTTCATCAGCCGCGCCGGGCACGACGGGACGGTGTCGAAGCTCGGGGATTCCCTCGACACGATGCTGGACTCGGTCGACGGCGTCTTCAAGCTGCGCAGCTCGGCCATCGATGACCGCATGAAGTCGATCGACGACACGATCACCCGTTACGAGCGGAGCGTCGACAGCTACGAGAAGACACTCAACGCCCGGTTCACCGCCATGGAGACCCTGCTGTCGACCCTGCAGGCCCAGAGCGGGTACCTGTCCGCCATCTCTACCAGCAGCAGCAACTGAGAAAGGCCCAGGCCCATGGTCCACCAGGGAATCCGCCAGTACCAGCAGACGACGATCTGCAGCCAGAGCCCCGAGCGGCTGATCGTCATGCTCTACGAAGGAGCCTTGCGCTTCCTGGAAAGCGCCCGGGCCGCCGCCCGGGACGGCGACCTCCCGGCCATGGGACGGCACGTGGGCCGCGCCCAGCGGATCGTCTTGGAACTGCAGTGCAGCCTCGACCATAATGTCGGCGGCAAGTTGGCCGACGACCTGGACTCCCTCTACGGCTTCGTCCTGCAGGAACTGACCGCCCTGCGGCTCGACGCCGACGACCAGCACATCGCGGACGTCCGCCGGGTCCTGCTGCCGTTGCTGGCTGCGTGGCGGGAGGTCCCCCCCGGCTCGGCCGATACGGCCCGTCGTCCAGGGAACAGCAGCGCCGCCCGTTCGGGCATGGATTTTGCGAGTCAAGCCGCGTACCCGAGTTCCGAATCCACCGTTGTACAGCAAGCTGAACTTTGCCTGGCAGTGTGAGATGGACGACAACATTCTCAAATTGCTGGAACTATCCCAGGCCCTTCGGAACTGCCTGGACAAGGGCGACCTGAAGAAGTGCACCGGTTTGCTCGAGGAACGGGGGCGACTGCTGCACGAACTCGCCTCCCGCTTCGACCCGACGACCGGACGACCGCCGCCGCCGGAACTCCAGACGGCTCTGGTCGTGATCCGGGATCTCGATCAAGCTATGGAAGCCAAACTGGCCGCAGACCTCCAGACCACCGGCCAGGAACTGGTGCGCCTGGCCCCCAAACGGAAACGGGATGCCGAACCGGCATCCCGCTGTCTTGATCGCCAGGCCTGACGCCCGGCGCCGCTGTTTCCCGAACCCCCGTCGCTCCCCGCCGACCGTTCCCCTCCCGGTCAGGGCACCCTAGACTTTCTTCGAACCGTTCGCACTCTCGCCGCCGGGAAAAGCGCCCGGATCCGGCGGCTGCGACTCGGCCGCCTTGAGCGTGATGTTCTTGATCTCTTCGTAGATCTCGTAGCGGTGCACGGGGATGCTGCGCGGTGCGTCGATCCCGACCTGGACCTGATCGCCGCGAATATCGACGATCATGATCGAGATGTCGTCCCCGATCATGATCTTCTCATTGCGTTTGCGACTGAGGATGAGCACGTGACCTCCATGTCCCGCTCGTGCCGAGCACGGTCCAACGCCGTCCGCGCGACGACCAGGGTGCTTCCCTAGGTCGTCCCGACCAGGTCCTCGACCACGCTGGTGTTCCGGCTGCCGACAGCATACCCGCCGGACCGATCCTTGTCCACCGCCGTCGCGGACCAGGTCGCCGCTTCGGCGGACCGGGCCTCGCGGCAGGCGATCCCGAACCGAACCTGGTCGATGGGGTGGCGCAGGGTCCAACGCTCATCGACCAAGACCATCTGCAACCCGTTGCGATTCTTCGAGTTGACCATCAGGGGCGCCGACAGGTTTCCGGAAACGCTGCCGCCGCCTTCACCCACCGTCGCGATGACCATGACGACCAGGTCCTGGGGGTCGTCCACGCCGAGCCGCTCGAGGACCGACGGCCGGACTTCAAAGCCATAGTCGTCATGGAAGAAGCCAGGATCGGCCACCGGCACCCGGAAGGCCACCCGGTCCAGGGACTGGAGCCATTTCATCGGCAGCGGGGGATCCATGTCAACCAGAATCCAGCGCTTCAGTTCGGGCAGCCCCACCAGACCATCGCGGAAGGTGAGGGTCACGGCACGATCGTTCTGCATCTTCATGGTCACTCCTTCGTCTCTCTCGCGCCTACAGGTAATCGAAAAGGCTCATCTGCATCAGTTGGCTCGAGACCATCAGGCTGGCCTGGTAGGTCGTTTCCGCCATCTTGAGTTGCGAGGACAGCCGGATCAGGTCCGCGTCGCGGACGTCCGACAGGTTGCGGCCCAGCGCGATGTCGTGCTCGGCGTTCAGGCCTTCCATCCAGTCGAGCATGGTTTCGCGCCCGCCCAGGGAGGTCTCGAGGCGCAGGAGGTGTTCCTCGAGGGCCTCCAACTCACCCAGGCCGCGACGCATGCCGTCGAGGTCGCTCGCCTGCATGGCGGCTTGCAGTTCATCCAGGACGCCGAACAGGCGGTGCGGGTGCCCCTCCCCGATCAGGCCCAACGCCGCCGCGGTGCCGTCGGAGGGCAACGCGGAGATCGTGAAGGCCGTGCCCGACGCCGCGCTGATGTTCAGGGCCGCGCCGTCGAGTTCCAGCGTCAACGCGGGCAGGCCGGCGGCCGTCACGGCCGCCTCGAAGATGGTCCGGACGTCCCCGAGCGTCGTGGCGCCCGACAGGTTCACCGTCGCGGTCACGCCGTCGACTTCCACCTGCAGGGAGCCGAGGGGCAGCTGCCCGGCGAGCGAAGGCACGTCGGTCAGGGCGACCGACCAGTCCGGGGAGACGCGCACGTCGGTGCCGGTCACGATGCCGTCCGCAGCGCTGCCGACCAGTCCCAGGGACAACGCCGTGCCGCCGCCGGTGGGATCGCCGAAGGTCAGCGGTCCGCCCGCGGGGTCGGCGACCTGGAAGCCCGAGCCGTCGGGCGAGATCGCGGCGTTCAGGCCGGCCGCGTTCAGCAGCGCCAGCAGGTCGCCGACGGTGCCGGCGCCGGACAAGTCGAGCTGCATCTGCACGTCGTCGGCGCCGGTCCACTGGACGATGCCGGGCTCCCAGCCCTCGCCGTAGGCCAGGTCGTTCAGCGAGGTGCCGGAGGTGATCGTCGGCGCCAGATCCCCGATGCCCAGCAGCGCCGAGGCCGTGGTGCCGATCAGTTCGCTGCCCGGGATGTTGACCGGCATGTTGGTGTGCGGGCCGATCTGGACCCCCATGACGCCGAGGTCCCCCTGGTAGACGACCTGCCCGCCCACGCGCACGAACGAGGCGATGTCGGTGCGGAAGCCCCCGAACAGGGAGTTGCCCTCGACGGACTGGTTCACGACCCCGAGCACCCGTTGCACGATGGAGGCGATCGCCACGGCCCCGATCCGGTTGGTTTCGGGCGAGGCCGCGCCGCTGACCTCCCGCTGGGCGAGTTCGCGCGCGTCGCGCAGCAGGTCGACCAGATCCAGCAGCGCGGTGTCGGTCTGCTGCACCATGGTGCGGGCGCGCTCGATGTTGCGCGCGTACTGGCCGTTCTCCTTCAGCAGCGACTCGTAGCGCTGGATCAGGCCGACGCCCTGCGGGTCGTCGGCGTAATCGTTGACGCGCCAGCTGCTGGACACCTGTTCCTGCAGCCGCGTCATGCTCAGCAGGTTGGCGTTGGTGTGCCTGAAGATCAGGCTCGCGACGTGGCTGTTGGTCACTCTCGAGATCATGAGCGTCCTTCCGGTCAGACCATCGTCAGGATGGTGTCGAACATGTCCTGGACCATGGCGATGACCTTGGCGTTCGCTTCGTAGGCGTTCTGGAAGAGCGCCAGGTTGGCCGCTTCCTCGTCCAGGCTGACGCCCCGGATCGAATCCAGGCGCGTGCCCAGGGACTCCACGAGCTGAGCCTGCGAGGAGACCCGGTCGCCGCTGGCGGCGCTGCGGGAGGCGAGATCCAGGATCAGGGAGTTGAACATCTCCGGCAGGCTCTGGCCGTCCACCACCGACGCGCCGGACTGGCCCAGCGCGGCGATCGCCTGCGCGAGGTCGGTGTCGCCTTCCAGGCCGGAGCGGGACGCCGCCACCAGGGTCGGGTCGAGCCGCAGGGCCGGGTTCAGGGCGATGTTCGCGGCCGAATCGCCCGTGAAGAACAGCACGCCGCTGCCGCCGGGGGTCTGGCCCTGGGCGTGCAGCTCGTTCACCCGTGCGATCAGTTCGCCCGCCACCTTGTCGAGGCGCTCCCGCGCGTGCAGCACCTGCTCGTCGCGCGCCTCGATCAGGCCCCGCAGCGACCCCTCGCCCATCTCCACGTCGTAGCCGCCGGCGACGGTCGTCACCCGCGCCGAGCCGGCGCTGCTGCCGTCGCCGTCGTCCCGCGAGATGGTCAACGCCTGCACGTGCTCGCGCGTGACCACGGTGCGCCCCCCGATCAGGACGTCGACCGTGCCGTCCTCGCGCTCGATCGCCTCGGACTGGGTCAACTGCGCGATCTCGTCCAGCACCAGGTTGCGCTGGTCGCGCAGGTCGTTGGCCGAGGTCGACGACGATTCGGTCATGACGATGAGCCGGTTCAGGTCGGCCACGTTGGACAGCAGCGCGTTGAGGCGGTCGACCCCGTTCTCGAGGCGCGTGTCGAGGTCGCGGGACAGCTCGTCGAGCGAGGCGCTCATGGTGCGGAAATCCGCCGCCAGCCGGTCGGCGGAGTCGGCCACGTGCTCCTGCAGCGTCATGGTGACCGGCGGCGTGGCCAGGGCGCTCCAGGCGTTGAAGAAATCGCTCATGGCGGTGCCGAGGTGGTTGTTCTCAACCGAGCCGAAAATCGCCTCCACGTCGCCGAGCGCCATGTCCACGGTATCGAACTGGGTCAACCGGGCGTCCTGCGCCCGCAGGCGGCCGGTCAGGAACTCGTCGGTCATGCGCCGCACGTCGAGCACCATCGTGCCCGTGCCCAGGACGCCGTAGGTCAGCGATTGGCCGCGCTGGGTCCCGGTGAGGGTCCGCTGGCGGCTGTAGCCGATCGTGTTCGCGTTGGCGATGTTGTGGCCGGTGGTCTGCAGGGACGTCCCGGCGGCGAACATGCCGCTCAACCCGATCCGCATGATGCTGTTGAGGCTCATGTCACTCCCTCATGCCTGACGTTCCAGGACGTTGGCCGCGCCGCCGGTCGGCCGGTGGCCGCGATCGTCGTAACAGGGGTCCTGCCCGGCAACGCCGCGCCGGAAGACGGCCGACTCCTCGGCGACCAGGTCCAGGCAGAAGCGCGCCAGCACCCCGTTGAGCGAGTTCTGCCGCACCAGTTCGGTCGCGGTCCGCTCCCAGTCACCCAGGACACGCCTCAGCTCCTCCCCCGCCTGGCCGGCGGCGAGGCGGGACAGGCGGGTCATGCGCAGCTCGTCGCAGGGGATGCCCAGCCGACCGCCGACTTCCAGCAGGAACCGTTCCCGTCGCGAGCGGGCCTCGCGGGCCGCCGGCAGGTAACGCCCCCACTCCCTGGCGTTGAACTCCAGTCGGGGCACGTCCTGGCGGCGCATGTAGCGGTTCTGCCGGACGGCCAGCCGCAGCAGGCGCCGGTACTCGCGGTCCTCGCTCGCGAGCAGGCCGGTCAGCCGCTCGCAATCGCCAGGAGCCGGACGGGTCGTGGCGTCGTGTTCGCTCATGAGTCCTCCCGCACCGCCGACGCGTCGCCGGAGGCTCCGGTCAGTCGGCGGAACATGTCCGTGATGCGTGCGACATACTGCTGCGTCTCGCGGAACCGGGGCACGCTGCGCCCGGCGCGGTCGACGTTGCCGGGGCCGGCGTTGTAGGCCGCCAGGGCCAGGGTCAGGTCACCGTCGTAGCGGTCGCGCAGCCGGGCCAGGTAGCGGGCGCCGCCGCGGATGCCCGACGCCGGGTCGTGCGGGTCGCTCACGCCCAGCTCCCGGGCCGTCGCCGGCATCAGCTGCATGAGGCCGCGCGCACCCTTGGGCGACACGGCGCGGGCGTTGCCGCCGGACTCCTGCATGATCACCGCGAGGACCAGTTCGGGCTCGAGACCGGTCTCGCGCGCCGCCGCCTCGATCGCAGGGCCGTGGGTGCGGACGGTGTCGGCCGCCGCCTTGCCCAGGACCGCCGCACGCGCGCGCAGGCTGTCCGCGGTGTCGGCGACCGCCGGCGCCGTGCGTGGCGCGACCGCTCCGTAGGCCTGCAGCGCCTGCCGCGCCGTCGCGGTGGCCAGCAGGCGTTGGCGGACCGGTGCGGGCGGCAACGCCGTCGCGGGCCTGTCGTCGCGCATGACCGGCGCGACCGCGGGCACGGCCGATGTCGCGGCGGGCGGGAACGCCGAAGGCGCGGCAGACGACCAGGCCCGCGGCGGCGCGGCCGTCCGCGTGTCGAGCGGGGCTTCCCCGCGGGCCGCCGCCAGGTAGCGGTCGGTGATCAGGTCGGCGATGCCCAGGCCCCCCTGGCCGCCGATCTGCTGCGACAGTTCCTCGTCCAGCAGCTGACGGTAGGTTTCGATCTCCCCGGAGTTGTCGATCAGGTCGCTCATCGGCACCGTGCTGCGCATCGACTTCAGCAAGGTCTGCACGAACAACCCCTCGAACTGCTTCGCGGCCTCACGCAGCCGGGCTTCCCGGCGCGCGGGCGCGTCGTTCGGGTTGGTGAGGGGGCGGGGCCCCGCGGTTGCCGTGTCGACGTTCATCATCCCCCTACATGACGACCAGTTCGGCCTGCAACGCGCCCGCCTGCCGCAACGCCTGCAGGATGGCGATGATGTCGCGGGGGCTGGCCCCGGCCTCGTTCAGCACGCCGACCACGTCCTGGACCGTCCCGGTCTGGGGCACGTACAGCACCGCGGCCTCCTTCTCCTGGACGTCGGCCGTCACGTTGGGCGTGACGACGGTTTCGCCGCTCTCGTTGAAGGAGTTGGGCTGCGAGACGTCGTAGGTGGTCCGGATGACGACCTTGAGGTTGCCGTGAGCGACTGCGGCCTCCCGCAGCTGCACCCCCTGCCCCACGATGATCGTGCCGGTGCGCTCGTTGATCACGACACGGGCGGCCTGGTCGCTCTCGGCCGGCAGTTCGCCCATGCGCGCGATGAAGTCCACGGGGCGTTCCAGGAAGCTCTCCGGGATCATCACCTCGATCCGCTGCGCGTCGAGGGCCCGCGCTGCGCCCGCACCGAAGACGCCGTTGATGGCGTCGGCCACGCGCTGGCAGGTCAGGAAGTCGGGGTTGTGGAGCAGCCAGGACATGGCGCCGGCCTCGATGAAGGCGCCCGGCAGCCGGCGTTCCAGTTTGGCGCCGCCGGAGATCAGGCCCACGGTCGCGTGGTTCTTGCGGACCGAGTTGTTCGCCCCGCCGGAGACGTTGAAGCCGCCGATCGAGACCGGTCCCTGGGCCACGGCGTAGACCAGGCCGTCGGCGCCCTTCAGCGGGCTCATGATCAGCATGCCGCCCTCGAGGCTGGAACAGTCGCCCAGCGAACTCACGGTGGCGTCGACGCGGCTGCCCGGCGCGGCGCCGGGATCCGCCTGGGCGGTGATCAGCACCGCCGCGACGTTCTTCAGCTTGACCATCGCCGGGTCGACGGTGATGTCCAGGCGCTCCAGCAGCGAGGTCAGCGAGTTCACCGTGAAGGCGGCGCTCTGGCCGTCGCCGGTGCCGGTCAAACCCACGACCAGGCCGTACCCCAGCAGCGGTTCGCGGTCGGTGCCCGCGACCGTCGCCAGGTCCTTGATGCGCGAAGCCGCCGCCGGCGCCGCCGACAGCAAGCCGGCCGCCAGCAGCGCGAGGAGGGGAAGGTTCGGGATGCGTCGCAGGATCATCGCCCCTCCTAGAAGAGCCAGTTGACGAGTTTGGTGATCACGCCCGGTTCGCTGCTTGCGTTGACCGGCCCGGTCCCGTTGTAGGCGATCCGGGCGTCGGCGATGTACGTCGAGTAGATCGTGTTGTCGGGCTGGATGTCGCGCGCGCGGCAGCTGCCGCTGATCTCGATGAGCTGGCGCTCGCCGTTGATGTCGACCATGCGCGTGCCCGAGAGCATGTAGTCGCCGTTGTGCAGGACCTCCACGATGCGCACCGTGATCTCGGCCTGCAGGTTGCCGGTGCGCTGGGTCCGCCCGTCGCCGGTGAACTTGTTCTCGGTGTTCAGGCCCCAGTCGGTCAGCACGTCCAGGAAGCCCAGTCCCGGACCGCCCTTGACCTCCGATTTGTTGTTGGCGTCGGTCTTGGCGGTGGCGTTGGCCGAAGACTCCTCGACGATTAGGATCGTGACGATGTCCCCCACGCGGCACGCCTTGGCGTTGCTGACCAGGGAGCGCCCCGACTCCAGGTCGATCAGCGGTCCGGAAGCCCGGGCCGTCGACGCGGCCAGCGCGCCGAGGGCCAGCGCCGCGATCAGGATGCGAAACCTTGTGCTCACCATCTTGCCCCTCACCTGTTCCAGGCCACCCGGCCCGGCCCCTCGACGCGGGCCCGGACCAACCGGCCGTCCAGTTCGTTGCGCACGGAGATCTGTTCGCCGCCGGCGCCGTCTTCCCGGGCGACGGCCATGGTCGTCACCGAGACGCCGCCGCGATCCAGCACGAGTTCCACCCTCTGCCCGGCCGTGATCAGCGGCGTGCGCCGCACCGCGGCCTGCCGCAGGATCGCGCCCGCCGCCACCGGCGAGGCGCACGTCATGCCGGCCGCCGCCGCCCGGCCGACCAGTTCGCCGCCGCGCAGCCCCGACAGGTCGCACCACTCCCAAGCCACCAGGTCGCCGTCCAGGGGCAGACCCGGCTGCAGGTCCGCGCGGGCGCGCGCGATCTCGCCGTGGAGGTGGCAGACCACCGTCGCGGTGAAGCGCGCCGCGCCGCGGCCGGCGTCGAGGCGCACGCGCACCAGGTTGCGCCCGGCCAGCAGGGGCCGCGGCTCGATCAGGGCCAGGCTCCAGGCGCCGTCCAGGGCCGGCGACGGCAGGTCGCCGGCGATCTCCAGCGTCGTCGGCGGGCCGTCGGGCGCCGCCGGAGGCAGCCAGGACACCAGCGCCTCCCGCAGCGCGGATTCGATCCGCGAGGGATCCAGGCGCGTCGCCGCGAAGGTCACGACGCAGTGTGCGGGGCCGCGGCAGACGACGTCGGCCGCGAGCCGTTCGGTCACCAGCCGCCGCAGCACGGCGGCGCGATCCAGGGTCAGCGTCCCGCCCGGCGCGCCGTCGGCGGCGAGCACCAGGGCGGCCGCGTCGGCCGGCAGCGCGCCCAGCGCGACGTCGCCGAGCAGCACGACCCCGCCGTCCGCGGTCCAGACCTCCCGCAACTCCAGCACCCAGGCGCGCGCCGTCAGGGGCGCCGCCAGGGCGGCGAGCAGCAGCAGGAAGGGCACGGCACCGCGTCGCGTCACGTCGCTACCTCTTGAGCTGGTTGACCGTCTGCATCATGTCGTCGGACATGGTAATCGTCTTGGCGTTGAGTTCGTAGGCGCGCTGCGCCGTGATCATCTTGACCAGTTCCTCGACCGTCTCGACGTTGCTCATCTCCAGGAAGCCCGAGGCGATCTCGCCCAACCCGTCCTGGCCGGCCTGGCTGATCAGCGGCTGCCCGCTGTTGGGGGACGGCAGCAGGACGTTGCCGCCGCGGTTGGTCAGGCCCGCCGGGTTGGCGAACTTCGCCAATTCGATCTGGGCCACGTCCTGGACCGTGGCGGAGTCGCCGGCCAGCAGCACCGAGACTGTGCCGTCGCGCGCGATGCTGACCTCCGTGGCGTCCAGGGGGATCTGGATGGGCGGATTGATCCGGTAGCCGGCCGCCGTGACGAGGTTGCGGTCGGCGTCCATCTTGAACGAGCCGTCGCGGGTGTAGCCCACCGACCCGTCGGGCAGGCTCACCTGGAAGAAGCCGTTGCCCTCGATCATCATGTCCAGGGGGTTCTCGGTCTGGGTGATCAGCCCCTGGGAATAGACACGCGTGGTGCCGACCAGCTTCACGCCGTGGCCGATCTCCACCCGCGTGGGGCTGGCGTCGCCGCTGCCGCGCCCGGTGGGCACGATCTGCTCGTAGAGCAGGTCCTGGAACTCGGCGTGGCTCTTCTTGTAGCCGGCCGTGTTCACGTTCGCCAGGTTGTTGGAGATCGTGTCGATATTCGTCTGCTGGGCCTTCATGCCCGACGCGGCGCTCGTCATCGCTCGCAGCATGGTTCACTCCTCGGTTAGGCGGTGCGGCTCAGTTGGTTCACGGCTTTGTCCAGCGTGCGGTCGGCTTCCTGAAGAACCTTGGCGTCCATCTCGAAGGCGCGCTGGGCGGCAATCATCGCCACCATGGTGTCGATGGGATTGGCGTTGCTCTCCTCGAGCATGCCCTGCGCCAGGCGCACCTTGTCGGCGGGCAACGGCTTCGCCGTCACGCCCGCCGGCGCCGCGAGCAGGGAGCCGCCCACGTGGTGCAGCAGGCCGGGGTCGTCGAAGGCGACCACGGCGAGGCGGCCGACTTCCACGCCGCCCGCCCGCACGCCGCCGTCGGCACTGATGGATAGTTCACCTTCGGGGATCTCCAGGGGCCCGCCGTCGCCCTGCACCAGCGCGCCGTCGGGCAGCGACAGCCGCCGCTGCGCGTCGAGCATGAACGCGCCGTTGCGCGTGTAGTATTCCTTGCCGTCGCGGGTGACGCGGAACAGGCCCTCGTCCTGCAGCGCCACGTCGGTGGCGCGCCCCGTCTCGCGCAGGGTGCCCTGGCTCATGTCCACCGGGGCACGCATGTCCAGGACCAGGTCCCGGATCGAACGGCTGCGACTCTCGGGCGCGGCCGGCATCGTGCCGTCCACCGCGGCGGTGGCGCCGTCCGGCTCCACCGCACCGCCACCCGATGCGGTGCCGCCGCCGCCCGCTTCCTGGCGCATCTGCTCCACGACCTGCGTCAGCACCTGCTTGAAGCCGGTCGCGTTCACGTTGGCCAGGTTGTTCGCCAGCACGTTCGTGCGCGTCAATTGGATGTTCATGGCGGTCTCGGCCGACCGCAGTCCTTTCAGCACGGCTCCTCCTGAGGGCCCGGGGACACGTTGCCTCCGTGACCGACCGCAAGGGCCGTGCCACGGTTTCCCGGCGCCCGGGGTCGGGAGATCGCGTTTCCGAGGGGGATCGATGGTCGAGGGATGGTCAGGGGCGGTCAGAAGCCGTCCGGCGTGGAAAGGCGCGATCCCCGGTGGGGACCGCGCCGCGAACATCGGAGCGTCGGCGAGTTCAGCCGACGGCCAGCAGCATGTTGATGTGCTGCTGGAGGTGCCGCAGGCCGGCCTCGTCGATCTGGGTGAAGAAGACCGCGACCTCGTAGGGAGCGGCGTCCGAGCCCACGGATTCCGGCAGCACGCGCACGACGATGCCCTCGCAGTGGGCGGTGCCGGTCGCATCGGGACGCAGTGGATCCACGGGCAGGTCCAGGACCATGTTGAGCTTGGTCATCGGCTCGATGTAGTGGTCGGAACGGAAGTAGACCCCCGAGGAACTGATGTTCAGCGTCTCCATGCGCGCCGGCACGTGGCTGCCGTCGCCCCGCGGGATGCTGACCTCGAGGTTGAGCTTCGCGTCAACCCGCAGGCCCTTGCGACGGTTCTGCTGCGCGTCTGTCATGAGCGCTCTCCTTAGTTCCGGCTTCCTGGGGAAGCGTCCCCGGCCCGCAGCTGTCAGGGTGCTGCGTGCCGGGCCCGTTGCCAGTTCCGTACCAGAGCGAGGCCAAGCGAAACCGGCACTCCGAAAAGTGCCGGCCGCTGGCTACTTTTTCTTGTGCCGGTTCTTGCGCAGGCGCTTCTTGCGCTTATGGGTCGCAATCTTCTTGCGCTTGCGCTTCCGTCCGTTCGGCATGCTACCGCCTTTCCGCTACGAATGACAGCCGACGCTGCCCATGACAACAGGGTCGGACCGCCGCCGTGGCGGACCAGACCGATCCGAGGTCCCAAACCCGAGGGGCAGGGAATATAGCAGAGATTCCGCAGACAATCAAATGTCAGCGCCAAGATTATTCGTCTCCGGCCCCACCGTTGAGGCGCGACTTCAACTCGTTGGACGCTTTGAAGTAGGGCACCTGCTTCGACGGCACGGCCACGGAATCGCCGGTGCGGGGGTTGCGCGCCTGGCGCGGCCGCCGGCTCTTGACCTTGAAGCTGCCGAAGCCCCGCAATTCGACCTTGTCGCCACGGGTCAGGGCGCCACCGATGTTCTCGAGGATCAGGTTGACCACGATCCCCGTGTCCTTCTTGCTGACTCCGGTCCTTTGGGCGATCAGTTCCACCAGTTCGGCCTTGGTCATCGTCTCTCCCCTCGCACTCCCGGCTCCCCTGCGGCAACAACTTGAGAATCAAGCCGTTAAGCAATACCATGGGGGGCGCGGGGCTGCCAAGGGAATTTCTCGGACGCCGCGCAGAATGTGCCTCGCTCATTCCATGGGGGGAAACGGATGCGGTGATGCCCGCTTGGCCGGGGGCGCTTGCCGGACACATCCTGTGTCCGGCATTGCTCGACTGCTGTTTCCCTGAGCCCTCCTGGCTCAGGGAAACGGCAGACGCCCCGGCCAAGCGGGCATCACCGCATCCGTTTCTCGGTAAGAGCCCCAACATGGGGGCATGGACTTTGGAGCGTGGGCTCGAGTGAGGGCGGGCTTGGCTGGTGGGCATACGTGTGTCCCGCACTTGCCGCGTGCTACCCGGACCCATGATCTACAACAACGGAGAGCGTAGTGGGTCGAGAAGCGATCGCCTGCAGCGCAGGACACTCGTGCCCGCCTACCATCAAGAGGGATGCCTGACGATTGCTTATCGTTGCTTGTAGTTTGTAACTTACATTATTAGAATATATAACATTGATATCATCATGTGTAATGCGAAGAATAGAGAAGTGGCTGGTTCGTGCAATTCGACCGATTCCCCGACAGACTCGGGGCAGGATGCGCCTCGCCTCTCCCCTACGCGGTACCCGCGGACAGGGACCGGAACAGGGCGTCATGCGCCGGAGTGAAGCGGCAACCGCGGCGTTGCATGACGATGGTGGCCACTTCGATCGCCCGTTCGACCTCGAACAGGCGGCGGCCGCGGCCGTCGCCCCAGGTGAAGTTCGCCAGGCAGGTGCGGGGGAAGCCGGCGCCGAAGACATTGCTGGCGAAACCGACCGTGGTGCCCGTGTTGAACGTCGTCCCGATCGCGCTCTTGGCGTGCTCGGCCATCATGAGGCCCACGAAGCGAGAGCCAGTCGCCACCGGTCCCAGCCCGTAGTTCACCTGGATCTCCCCGTAGTTGTTCTTCAAGTCGCTGCAGGTCGTGTCGGCGCCCAGATTGACCCAGCCGGCGATGACGGCGTGGCCGAGGAAGCCGGCGTGTTGCTTGTTCGACAGGGCCAGGATCTGGGTTTCGGCGATCTCGCCGGCCACCCGGCAGGCGGCCCCGATGGCGGTTTCCCCATAGAGCGCGGCCCCCGCCTTGACGCGTGCGCCGGCGCCCAGGTACAGCGGCCCTTCGAGGTAGCAATGCGGCAGGACCGTGACGCCGCGGTCCAGGACCACCGGACCGTGCCGGGCGTCGATCACCACGGCCGGACCCACTTCGACGCCCTCGGCGGCCCAGACCCGCTCCGCCGCGACCAAGGAGACCCCTGGCGTGGCCGTGTAGGGCTGGAATCGGGATCCCACCCGCCAAACCGGCACCGATGACGAATCCGGCACGACGCCGAACGGCAGCCGCTGGAATTCCCGGCCGGCGGCGACGGTGGCGGCCGTGTCGTCGGCCAAGGCCCGGGCGAGATCGGGCACGAGGTCCCAGAGGTGCCGCCGGCCGGCATCCGGCCCACCGGTGGCGTCCAAAGGCGGCACCCAGGGATCGGCCGGGCGGGTGGCGGCCGTCCAGGCGCCGGCAGCGGCCTGAGCCGCTTCCCAGTCCCGCCAATCCGCCAACATGGTCTGAGCCATGGCCGGGTCGACGGAGGCCGCCAGCAGGCCGTCCTCGTCGCGCTGGGCGAAGGGAGCCGCCCGGTCGAGCATGTCGCGCAGCACCGCCCAATCCGCGCCAAGGCGGGCGTTCAGGAACAGCACCGAAGCGGACGTCGCCGCGGCGGCGCCCGTCGCCGCCACGCCACAAACCGCCCCCTCCGGCAAGGTGAGCGCCTGCAATGGCTCCAGCAGGGTCCTGGGCAGCAGGGCAAGCCGGTTTGCCTGGCGGGAACCGCCGCCGATCAGGGAAACCCGCTCACGCAGGTTGAACAGGCCGCAGGATATCTCGTAAACGGGCACGCTCCAACCAACCGGCCGAAATCCTTGCAGGGTATGGTCCTCGAACAGGACGATCAGGCGCATCGTGAACTCCCTTTCGCGATCGGCGTCCTGTGAAGCCGGTCGGAAGCGATTATTCCAGGGTGACGGTCAGGATCCAGGTCCCCCCGCCCGTGGGGAGACCGACCGTGGTCCGGGAGGACACGTCGGCCCTCAGCTCGGCGGCGACCGGCATGATCGCCGAAGGCGTGTCCTGCTTCCAGGCGACGTTCAGGCATTGATCTTGCGGCGAGAAGAGCCGGAAGGCCGTCACGGTTCCGCCCACTTCGCTGCGGACGGTCACTGACGGCAGGACCTCCACCCTGGCGGCGAAAGGGAATTCGCCGGCCATGGCCGCGGTCGCGGCAGACAACAGGAAACAAGGCAGCAGGATGGGCCAGCGATTCACGAACGGGGCTCCCGGCGCGAGTGGGGTGTTCCCGGTGCGCGGCCCGTCGCCGCTTGCGATCCAGTCTGTCCCAAGCCGCGGTGAAATGCACTCGAAAAATCTGTCAAGCGGCGTCCGGCACGGCCGATGACCATCAACGCGAGGCATCCGGAGTACGGCAGCAACCAACGTCGCAACAGTTTTCCGGGTACGGAGACCACACGTTTCAAGGAGAAGAAACCATGCGGAAACTGACCTTCCTGTCCCTGGCGGCGCTGGTCGTCGCGTTCCCCGTCGGTCAGGCCCTCGCCCTGGATTCGCCCCAGGACGCGAAGGTCGACGTGTTCATCGCGCTGTCCGTCGTCGAGACGGTCGAGATGGACTTCGGCGCCGTCATCGACGCCGACGGCACGATCACCCTGAACACCAACGACGTGATCGCCGCCGACCCGGCCGGCATCCACCAGGGCGGCACCGTGGCCAGCGGCGTCTACACGGTCACCGGCCAGCCCAGCCAGGCCATCGACCTGGCGATCACCCCGGCCAACGCGAACGGCCTGTTGCTGGCGAACTTCACGACCGACGTGGGCGGCGGCACCTTCCCGCTGACGGGTGTCCTGATCAACGGCATCGGCAACCTGGCCGTGGGCCTCGGCGCCGACCTGACCGTCCAGAGCGGCGTGGCTGCCCCGGGCGCCAACCAGCCGCTGAACTTCACGATCACGGTCACTTACAACTGACCGATCCCGATCGTCGTCAAGGGGAGGCTCACGGGCTTCCCCTTTCGCTTGCCCGGCGGGGTGGCACGCCCCTTGCGGTTCGGATCACGGTTTCCGGACTTCGGCAAAGGGCTATTCGTATGCTTTGGCTGGTTTCGCAAGAACTTGGTCGACCACCCGGGCGCGGGTTCCTGCTGCCGGTCCTGGTGGTGATAGCGCTCGCCGCGCCGGCCGGCGGCGCCGAACTGGACATCGTCGAGACCGTCCAGATGGACTTCGGCGCGGTCCTGGACCAGAACGGGGCGCTGACCCTGGGCATCAACGACAACCTCGTCGCGGACCCCTCCGGCATCCAGGCCGGGGGCGTGATGCTGAGCGGCCGGTTCCTGATCACCGGAGACCCGTTTGCAGCATTCAGCCTCGACATCAACGGTTCCAGCCTCGACGGTCTGAGCCTCGACAATTTCAACACCAGCTCCGGGCACCCGCCGGTCCTGAACGCCGTCCTGAACGGCCTCGGGCAGCTCACGGTGCGCTTCGGCGCCGTCCTGACAGTCCAGTCGTCGCGAGCTGAACCCGGCCTCGACCACTTCCTCGCCTACACGGTCTCCGTCAACTACAACTGATCTCCCCACACGCCCCACCGCCCTCATGATCATGGCACACCCATTGCGTTGCTCCCCTCGCGCGGGTCGCGCACGGCCTTCGGGCCGGGATGCCGGCCCCTGGAATTGATCGTCGGGAGGATGACTTATGGTTTGGTCGCGATGGCGTCGTGCCGTGATGGCGGCATCCTGGATGTGTTTCGTCCTGGGTGGAATCGTTTTGGACAGCGCCGCCGGCGGCCTGTCGATCGCACCGACTCGGCTCATGTTCGACGGGCATTCGCGCGTGGCGACCGTCTACCTGAGCAACAAGGGCGACCAGCCCGCGACCTACCGCATCCTGCTCAAGGATAAAAGGATGCTGGAGTCGGGTCAGATCGTCGACGCCGAGTCGCCGCTCCCCGGCGAACACCCCGCCGCCGACCTGGTCCGCTTCTCCCCTCGCGAGGTCGTCGTGCCGCCGCACGGCAGCCAGACCGTCCGGGTCATGCTGCGCAACCCGAGCGAGGGGCCGCTGACGCGCGGCGAAGCGCGCACCCACCTGGTCTTCCAGTCGGTGCCCGCGGTGCCCACGGTCGAGGAACTGGCCGCCCGGCAGGACCGCCTCGTCGCCCAGGCGATCATCGAAACGAGCATCCCGGTGATCATCCGCCGCGACAACCCGACCGCCGTGATCGCCCTCGACGCCGCGCAGCTGGACAGCCTGCCGGACCGCGACGGCATGCCGGTGCTGCAGGTCGTCCTGGAGCGCACCGGCGAACGCTCGGTGTACGGCGACCTGTCGGTCGATCTGGAAGCCGACGGCAAGACGACCCGCGTGGGCCTGATGGTGGGGCTCGCCGTCTACACGCCGACGCCGCGCCGCGTGATCCGCCTGCCGCTGACGCTGGCACAGAAAGACCTGCCCGCGAGCGGGCGGCTGGTCGTGCGCTACGCCGAGACGGAAATCGGGCACGGCGACCTGATGGCCGACACCTACCTCGAATTCGTCAAGGAGCCCGACGAGGGGAGCGACGAGGCGCGATGAACCCGCGGGTCCCCCGACGTCCGGCCCGGGTCCGCGCCCTTTGCGGCGCGGTCCTGTTGTGCCTGTCGGCGTCGCCGGCCGCGGCCCTGGACGACGCCCGCCTGGCGATCATGGAGATCCGTCTCGACGGCGGCGTGCTGTCCCCCGGCACGCCCGCCTACCTGGACGACAACGGGAACGTCCTGCTGCCGCTGGGCGCGCTCGGCGACCTGCTCGAGTTCGCGATCGACGTGGACCCGGCCCGCGGTCGGGCCACGGGCTGGCTGATCGAGGAGTCCCGCACCTTCGCCTTGGACCTCGCCACCGGCGAGGTCGTCAGCGACGGCCAATCCCGGTCGCTGGCCGCGGGCGAAGCGGTGCGCGGCGACGACGACATCTACGTGGCGCCGGCGCGCCTCGCGGAATGGCTGCCCTGCGACATCGAGGTGCGCAGCGCGCAGCTCGTGGCGCTGATCACCTCGCGCGAAACGCTGCCGGTGCAGAAGCGGCGCCTGCGCGAGGCGGCGCGCAGCCAGCGGCTCGTGAGCAAGGTCGCCGCCCGCGCCGTGCACCCGGTTCAGAAGGCCGAGTACCAGCTGTTCACCTGGCCGCTGCTGGACGCGAACGTCGAGTACCGCGGCCGCGGCGGCGACATGACGCCGGTGTTCTCCCTGCAGAGCGCCGGCGATCTGGCCCGGCTGGAGACCAGTTTCCTGGTCGCCCACATCGACCGCGAGCGCTTCCTGGGCGTGGTCCGGGCGCGCGCCGGACGCAGCGACCTCGACGGCGAATTGCTGGCCCCCCTGCACGCGACGGAGTTCCAGTTCGGCGATCTCTACGCCCCGAGCACGCCCCTGGTGCTGCGCGGCAAGCTCGGGCGCGGCGCGTCGGTCGGCAACCTCCCGCTGCACCGTTCCGAATCCTTCGACGCCACGAACGTGCCCGGCGAGGCGCCGGTCGGCTGGGAAGTCGAACTCTACGTCGACGGCGTGCTGTGGGACTTCACGGCCGTGGACGAGGGCGGCCGCTACCTGTTCGAGAACGTGCCGGTGAATTTCGGGCGCACGCTGCTGCGGACGGTCGCCTACGGGCCCCAGGGACAGACCCGCGAACAGGTGCGCACCGTCACCGTGGGCGAGCGGATGATCGCGCCCGGCGACGTGCAGTACCGGTTGTTCGGCGTCCAGGACGACCGCTTCCTGATCACGGGCGAGGACCAGCTCGCCGATTCCCCGGGTCGCAGCCGCTGGACCAGCCACGCCGAGGCCGGCTTCGGCCTGACCAGCAACCTCAGCCTGACCGGCGCCTGGACGCGCTCGCCGCTCGCGGACGCCGACCATGATTATCGCAGCCTCATCGCCGACGCGGTCGTGCGCGGCGCCGCGGTGCGCGGCCTGGTGGTGGCCGACAACGCGGGCGGGTCCGCGCGCAGCCTGGCGTTCCAGAGCGGGCTGTTCGGGCGCACGCTGCAGGTCGAGCACACCGCCTTCAGCGACTTCACCAGCGACGCCAACACGCCTCAGCGCCGCCGCACGCGCGACAGCACTGTGCGCCTGGGCGGCGGCCTCCATCTGGGAGCGCGCCCCTACTCCTACGACCTGCGCCTGCAGTCCACGGCCTTCGCCGAGCGCGGCATCGCGCGCCAGGACGGCGCGGTGCTGCGCCTAGCCACCGGCTGGTCGCGGGCCACCTGGACCGGCAAACTCGACTACCGGCGCAGCGGCGCGCCGGACGACGACGCACGGACCAGCGACACGAGCCGCCTGCTCCAGGAACACCTGCTGAGCAGCTGGTGGGGGCCGCTGCTGCTGCGCGGCCAGGTCCGCTCGGGCATCACGCCGGACTTCTCCCTGGAGTCGGCCGGCGCCAGCGCCGGCTGGCAGGCCACGCGTTTCCTGCGTCTGGGCGGGCACGTGTCACGGGATCTCCAGGACCTCGGCACGACCGGCTACGGCGGCTCCCTGACGCTGCTGCTGGACGGCGCGCAGATCGCCCTGAGCGGGCACGGGGCCTCCGGTCAGGAGACGTTCTTCAGCCTCGGCGTCTCGACGTCCCTGACCAAGGTGCCCGAAACGATGCGCCTGCACGTGCAGCGCACGCGCCTGACCGGCGGCTACGGGGCCACGGCCCGCGTGTTCCTGGACCGCAACGCCAACGGGCTCTACGACGACCGGGATGAACCGCTGCCCGACGTGCGCTTCGCCGGCGGCGGCGCCTTGCGCCAAGCCAGCACCGACCGCCTGGGACTGGCGTACCTGCCGGACTTGCCGGCCCACGACAACCGCGACATCACGCTGGACGTCGAGTCGCTCCAGGACCCCTACCTGATCCCCGCCCTGCAGGCCGTGCGGGCCGTCGGGCACCCCGGCGCGCACCTCGCGCTGGAGTTCCCGGTCACCTACTCGGGCGACATCGAGGGCACGGTCTTCGCGCAGACGCCGGCCGGACGCACGACGCTGCGCAACGTCGGGCTGGAGCTGCTGGATCTGAAGCAGCGGACGATCCAGACGACCGTCAGCGAATTCGACGGGTACTACCTCTTCCAGGGGATCCCGCCGGGATGGTACGAGGTGCACGTGGTCGAGTCTTCGCTCACCAGGCGAAACCTGCGCCCGACACCGCCGCTGGCCGCCGCGGTGCCGGTCGACGGGGGCGTGGTGGCGGGGAACGATTTCGTGCTGAAGTTCGAGACGACGACGACGGTTAATCGCTGATGGTAAACTGAGGGATGTTCGAATATCCGGACGATGATCGAATTTCCCTCGAATCTTCGTCTGTCGAATTTGAGCGTATTGCAATTCAAGGTCACGGTTGGATCATGGCAGCGTCACTCCAGCTCGCTTGGCGACCTCAAGTGCGAGGGTGCGGAAGTCCTGATAGCAGTCATTGACGGCCTTAGCATGCCCACCGATCGCACCATCTGCAGGTTTGAGCAAGAACATGGGCTTTCGTGCTTCCTGAGCCAGGGGCATCAGACTGCGGTAGTGCTTCAAGGTGGACAAGCAGTGAGGATCTCGGTCAGTGGTAACACCTGCCTGGGGAGTCGTCTCTCCGAGCACTGCCTCCCGGTAGACGTGCGGAATCCGCGCCATCCACTTCTCGTATGCCTTTACCGGTCGATCGAGACGGACTGCGAGCTGCATCACGACGTAACCGAGCGGCTCCATTCGGCCCACCGGCAGGTCCACTCCTGGCGGTCGCACCTCGAGGCGCTGTCCCCAACCGTTGCGCCACTCGCGCAATCGGGGCCCGAGGTTCTGGAGCCCCTTGAGCGAGAACAAATCAGGAGCGAGGGGAATGGCCACGTAATCAGCGGCGATTAGGGCTGCGCGATTAATCGCACCAAGATTAGGTCCCACGTCGATCAGGACGATGTCTGACTTGCGCTGTTGAGCCGCGCGCGAAAGAATTTCGTGGAATGACCCGATTACTCGAAAGGCCCGGGTTTTTCCCTCGAGGCAGTAAGGCCACTGTTGGCTGAGTTCGTCTTCGAATCCAGACAACGCGAGATCCCCAGCCACAAGCC
This sequence comes from bacterium, assembly GCA_031441465.1. Lineage (GTDB taxonomy): Bacteria > Krumholzibacteriota > Krumholzibacteriia > LZORAL124-64-63 > LZORAL124-64-63 > PNOJ01. The sequence goes on from JANOEP010000046.1 coordinate 29,156, forward strand.
CGATGCCCACGATGTCCTCGACATGCGGCGCGGCAATCCCTCCCTCGCCTTCTAGAAGCGGGAGTAGAGGCCCAAGGATGGTCCTGCCCGGCATCCTGTTCGGCCAAAGAGATTCGAGGCCATCCTCATCCAAGAACATGGTCGTGAGATTAGCCTGTGGATCGAGATCCGCCGCGAGCACGCTGAGGCCGAGATCGGCATACATCCAGGCAAGGTGATAGACCAGTGAGGTTTTCCCGACGCCACCCTTATTGTTGAAGAAGGCAATGGTCTTCATGGCGCTGCCCTCAACGTGACACCAACATACGACTGGTTGACTTCGAATTCGGGCGGCGGATTACCGTTTGCCTGCAACTCTCTGCGAGCCGTGGCAATGCCGACACCGAATCGCTGCACGAAGCCCAAGACGCGAAGCGCCTCAGCTAGGCTGGGGTTACGGTAGTCACTGACTCCCGGCAGACCGAAATTCTCCATCGTCACGGCACCGAAGGGTCCGCCGGGACTCAAGATTTCGATGCGGTCATCATACCACGTCACACGTACCGGAGTATTCGTCGCCTCGTAGCTACGGTGCATAATCGCATTGCGCACTATCTGCTGGAGGGCGGGCATCGGGTAGAGGAAAGTGCGCCGCTCCCGATTCGTGCTAGTTAGGTCCACCGCGGTACGATTGTGCGCGCTGAGTTTTTCATCCGTGCGATGCAGCACCTCCGTCACGGAACCGTCGAGTACCTGCTCGTCCGTGACGGGATCGGCCAGTTCGCGGCCTGCGATCCGCAGAAATTGCAAGTAAGCGCCGGGAATAAAGTCGCGAGTTCGATGGCTCAGCACCAAGATACCAAGCCCGGTGGGCGTGGGTTCGTCAGCGGCAATCACCATCTTGGTCGCTGCAAGGCGTTGCTCGTAGCTGCGCTCGTTGGCGGCGAGAACGTCTGAGGCAAACGCCGCGGGGAGATACTCGTCCTCGAATCTACGCCGATCCAGATCACCCACGGTCGCCTGGGAAACCGGTCGCACGTCAAAAGACCGATCCCCGTACCTTCTCTTCTCGGTCAAGATACGCTCGTCCTGCGCCGAGGCGAAGCCGCGACGCGGGCCGATGCGGATGTAGACGCGACCTTTGAATCGAACTGGTGGAGAATCTGCGGGCCAAACAGTCACGACGGCCATCTCCTGGGATCGCAGTGTGTGCTTCGTGACGGTAAGAGTGGGTGGAGGGACGATATTGCCATCTGTCTTCATGTCCGCAAGCTTTAGAAGCAACTCGTCGGTTATGGCAAGCCCCGATGGACTTCCGTCGTCACGTGCGCCGATGAAAATGACGCCGGGTCGACGGCGATCAGGCAAATCGTTGGCGAACGCACAAACGGCCTCGCGAGCCTTAGTCGGGGACTCACCCTTGAATGACTCCTTGCGTTCCGCAGAATCCGATTCCAAGTCGGAGAGCATTTCCATCAATTCTCGATCGCTGTAGGCGGTCATTCATCTCTCCCTGTAGGCAAGCGTGGACTGGTGTTCTTGTGAAAGTTCCTGAAATTTCTTCCGCTCGCCTGAGAAGCCCCGCGAATGGGAAATTCAAATCGGCTCCCTTGAAGACCGAGATCACGCCAATCCACACGATTGTGTGCTTCAGATAGTGAACCCGACTGCTCTTGCTGTCCAGGAATTCGACGACTGTGAGGCTGAAGTCGTCTGACCTGTAGAAATCGGAAAGGAGCTAGATCCTTGCGGACATGCCGATTCTCACTGGCGGTTTGAACATTATTCCAGTCCTGTGTGGAACCGAACCAGATTTCAATAAAACAAGGGCTCACCATACCGGTAAGCCCTTGAATATTCAATGCTTTAGGTGGTGGAGCCTATGAGGATCGAACTCATGACCTCTTGAATGCCATTCAAGCGCTCTCCCAGCTGAGCTAAGGCCCCACCCGACGGCACAATATGAAGCCGGGGCCGGATCCTGTCAAACCCCAAATGGTCCAAACCGCTGCCCGGTAAGCCTGTCCCTTGACGGGGGCGGCGTCGCTCCCTATCATCCGCCCTCGTGCCGGAGTGGCGGAATTGGTAGACGCGACGGACTCAAAATCCGTTGCCCTTCGGGGCGCGTGGGTTCAAGTCCCACCTCCGGCACCATCGTCTTCGAGGGCGGCCCCCGGCCGCCCTTCTGCATTTCCAGAGACCGCTGTGTCGACCCAGCCCGGCAGCCGAACTGCCACACCCCGGGCAGCGTCTACTTCTGCGACATGAAGCCATACCGATAATCCCGCGGCGGGTCGAAGGTCTCCTTGATCGTCCGCGGCGTCGTCCAGCGGATCAGGTTCAGGTACGACCCCGCCTTGTCGTTGGTCCCCGAAGCGCGCGAACCTCCGAAGGGCTGCTGGCCGACGACCGCCCCGGTGGGCTTGTCGTTGATGTAGAAGTTGCCGGCGGTGCCCACCAGTTCCTGCTTCATCGTCTCGATCACGCCGCGGTCGCGGGCGAAGACCGCCCCGGTCAGGGCGTAGGTCGAGCCCTTGTCGCAGAGGCGCAGGGCCTTGAGCCAGTCCTTGTCCTGGTAGACGTGGACGGTCAGGACCGGCCCGAAGATCTCCTCGCGCATGGTCACGAAATCGGGGTCCTTGGCCTCGATGACGGTGGGCTCGATGAACCAGCCCTTGCTGTCGTCGCAGCCGCCGCCGGCGATGATGCGGGCCTGGCCGCGGGCCTTGCGGGCCTGGTCGATGTAGCCCTTGATGCTCTGGAAGGCGCCTTGGTCGATGACCGCGCCCATGAAGTTCGTGAAGTCGGCGGGGTCGCCCATCCTGATCGTGGCCACTTCGGCGAGCAGGTGGTCGCGCACCTGCGGCCACAGCGAGGCCGGGACGTAGGCGCGGCTGGCGGCGGAGCACTTCTGGCCCTGGTACTCGAAGGCGCCGCGCACCAGCGCGGTGACCAGCGCCACCGGGTCGGCCGAGGCATGGGCGAAGACGAAGTCCTTGCCGCCGGTCTCCCCCACGATGCGCGGGTAGCAGGCGTACTTGCGGATGTTGGCGCCGATGGTCCCCCACATGTTCTGAAAGACCTCGGTGCTGCCGGTGAAGTGGACGCCGCCGAGGTCCGGGTGCTCGATGACCGGGTTGCCCACCTGGCCGCCGCTGCCGGGGATCAGGTTGATGACGCCGTCGGGCAGTCCCGCCTCGCGCAGGATCTCCATGATGTACCAGGCCGAGTAGACGGCGCTCGAAGCCGGCTTCCACAGCACCGTGTTGCCCATCAGCGCCGGCGCCGTCGGCAGGTTGCCGGCGATGCTGGTGAAGTTGAACGGGGTCACGGCGAAAACGAAACCGTCCAGGGGCCGCTGCTCGAGCATGTTCCACATGCCGGGTCCGGATTCGGGCTGCTCGCTCATGATGTCGTGGGCGAAGGCGGGGTTGAAGCGCCAGAAATCGATCAGCTCGCAGGCGGAATCGATCTCGGCCTGGTAGGCGGTCTTGCTCTGGCCGAGCATGGTCGCGGCGTTCAGGGTGCTGCGGCGGCGCCCGGCCAGCAGTTCGGCGGCCTTCAGGAAGACCGCGGCGCGCGCCTCCCAGGACAGCGCGGCCCAGTCCTTCTTGGCCTTACGCGCCGCCGTGGCGGCGGCCTGAACGTGCTTCGCGCCCGCCTTGTGGTAGACGCCCAGCAGGTGACGGTGGTCGTGGGGCATGCGGCACTCCGCGAGGTCGCCCGTGGCGACGTCCTTGCCGCCGATGACCAGCGGGATCTCGATGCGGGCGCCGGCCAGCTCCTTGAGCTTCGCCTTCAGCGCGGCCTTCTCGGGCGATCCGGGCAGGTAGCTCAGGATGGGTTCGTTCATCGGCAGCGGCGGGATGGGCAGCATCTGGGACATGACGTTCCTCCGTGTCGTGCTGACGGATCGGGTCGCGGACGGACCGCGGCGCCTGGCGGTAAGCGCCTGCCAAACGATGGACAACCGGCCCGCCGGCCGCAACCCCGGACTGTCGCCCGCCCGCATCCTGATCTCGCCAGCATCCCGCACTCGCCCTGCGCCGCCATCCCTGCTACATTGGTGGCCGCCTTCAACCTGTAGCGGGAGCGCCATGCCGAACAAGAATCTCCTGAACGTCGAGAGCCACATCCTGGACATGCAGCGCCTGCACCCGAGCGCCAGCGGCGATTTCACCAGCCTGCTGGGGGACATCGCGTTTGCGGCCAAGGTCATCGCCCGCGAGGTGACCCGCGCCGGCCTGGTGGACATCCTGGGCAGCACCGGCGCCAGCAACATCCAGGGCGAGACCGTCCAGAAACTGGACGACTACGCCAACGCCATCATGCTGAAGTTCGTGGGCCGCCGCGGCCAGGTCTGCCTGATGGCATCCGAGGAAATGCCTGACCCGGTCCGGATCGACTTCCGCGAGGGCAGCGGCAAGTACGTCGTGGTCTTCGACCCGCTCGACGGCAGCAGCAACATCGACGCAAACGTCTCGATCGGCACGATCTTCAGCATCTATCGCCGCCGCTCGCGCATCGCCGCGATCTGCGACGACGACCTGCTGCAGCCCGGACGCGAACTGGCGGCCGCCGGCTACGTGGTGTACGGATCGTCGACGATGTTCGTCCACACCACCGGCCACGGCGTCCACGGCTACACCCTGGACCCCGGGATCGGCGAGTTCCTGCTCAGCCACGAGAACATCAAGATCCCCTTCGCCGCGGGGATCTACTCGGTGAACGAGGGCAACGAACCGCTGTGGTCGCCCGCCGTGCGCGAAGTCGTGCGACAGCTGAAGTACGGCCGGCAGGAGAGCGGCGGCATGTCCGCGCGCTACATCGGCTCGCTCGTGGCCGACTTCCACCGCAACCTGCTCTACGGCGGCGTCTTCCTCTACCCACCCACCGCCAAGGCCCCCCGGGGCAAGCTGCGCCTGCTCTACGAGGCGGCGCCGCTGGCCATGATCGCCGAAAACGCCGGCGGCTACGCGAGCGACGGCGCCGGGCCCATCCTCGACCTCGTGCCGCAGGGCGTACACCAGCGGACGCCCCTTTACCTGGGCAGCCGCGAGACCGTGCTGTGGATCGAAAAGATGCTGTCCGATCCGACGTTCGGCGCCGGCGGCTGAGGCGGGGAAGCGGGAAGTCCGATCAGCGGTCCTTGGTCTGCAGCCCTTTGGTCTCGGTGACCAGCGCCAGGGCCATGGCCTTGCACCGCGGCCGGTGGACGGTGCCGGCGGGGATCAGCATGGCCTCCCCCTGCTTGACCGTGATCGTGGTGCGGTTCATCTCGATGTCGATCATGCCCTCGAGGATGTAGATGAATTCATCGGCCGAGTGGCTGTGGGCGATGTAGTCCCCGCTGTAGCGGACGATGAAGGCGTGGTAGGCGCCGTCCAGTTCCGCGACTTCCACGGGTCGGAACGGTTGGGCCAGATCGCGGGCGCGCTTCAGCACGGGAATCTTGGGCACGAGCGCTCCTTTCCTCGACTCATCGTTCGGGCGACACTCTACTCGGCCAACAGGGACTCCGCCAGAACCGCCGCCTCGGAGCCGGGGAACTCGGTTTGCAGGCGGCCGAGCAGGTCGCGCGCTTCGGCGTCCCGACCGAGCGCGTGGGCCGCGGCGACCGCCTTGTGCAACCCGTCGGGCCGGCGGTCGGAATCGGGGTACCGGTCCAGCAAGATCTGCAAGCGGTCCAGGGCGGCCTGGTGGTCGCCGTCGGCGGCGGCCATGGCGGCCAGCCAGTACTCGGCATCGTCGGCCTGCTCGCTGCGCGGGTAACGGTTCAGGAAGTCCTCGAAACCCTGACGGGCCGCGGCGAACTCGCCCCTGCTGCGGTCCGACATGGCCGCGTTGAACAGGGCCCGGCCTTCTTCCGGCAGCGCGCCGAGATCGGCGCCGCCCGGAGGCGCCGGCTTGAACTCGCCGAGCGTGGGGATGCCCAAGCGTGTGGTCAACAGGTCCACGCGGGCCGACAGGTTGCGCATGTATTCCTGATTGTCCGTCTGCTGGCTCGCGGCCTGATCCAGACGGGCCAGGATCTGGGAGAGATGGGCCTGGAGACGCGCATCGGTCTCCAGGCCCGATCCCTGGCCGCTGCGCAGCATCGCCAGCAGGGCCGTGACGTCGCGCCGCAGCGCGGTCTGCTCGTCGGTCAGCCGCTGGATCTCGGCCGAGTTGCCGTCGACGGCCGTCTCGAGCGACTCGAACTGCGGGGCGCATCCTGCCGCCAGAGCAGCCAAGTGTGCCCCGGCCAACCAGACGGCGATCCCACCCGTGCGGCGCAGTCGCATGGCGGTCACCTACGGGCGCGCGAAGTGGGCGCGGCGGTTCTTGGACCAGGAGGCCTCGGTGCTGCCGGAGACGAAGGGACGCTCCTCGCCGTAGCTCGTCACGCGCAGCTGGCCGGCCTTCACGCCCAGGCTCGTCAGGTAGTTGCGCACGGCGTTCGCGCGCTTCTCGCCCAGGGCCAGGTTGTACTCGACCGTACCGCGTTCGTCGCAGTGGCCTTCGACGACGTACATGACGTCGCTGTGCTCCTTCATGATCTTCGCGTTCGCGGTCAGCGTGCTCATGGTGGCGGCGCTGAGTGTGTACTCGTTGTAGGCGAAGTACACGTCCCCGATGCCGTATTCCTGCGGCGACATCGTCGCGTAGTTGGTGACGGCGGCGGGAGTCTCGGCGACCGGCGTCTCTTCGACGACCTCTTCGACGGGCGCCGGCGTGACGACCGTGGCGGTGTTGTCCACGACCGGAACGTTTTTCTTGCCGCCGCAACCGACGGTCACGAGCAGGGCGGCCAACAGCATGCCGATCAGCGCAAAGGTCCGCAACATGGCTATCTGACTCCTTTTCTGAAGAAACTCAACCTGCCGGATTCCATATTCCGGCCCAACATAACACGAATTGTCATTGTGACCAATCAGGAGTTGTATCGGGTTCCCCGCCCTTCGTCAACTGCCGGATCGATCCGTCCTCCACGTCCAGGACATAGAGCTTGAAGACCCCGGAACGGTCCGAGGCGAAGACCACGTGGCGGCCGTCCGGGGCCCAGCTGGGGTCCTCGCAGTTGCGCCACGACAGGTCGGTCAGCAAGCGGCGGTTCTCCCCACCCGCCTCGATGAGCATGAGTTGGGTGATGTCCTGCTCGCGGCAGGCGTAGACGATCCGGTCCCCGCGGGGCGACCAGTCGGCCGAGTCGTTGTACTTACCCTCGAAGGTCAGGCGCCGCCGTCCGGTGCCGTCGGCATCCATGATGTAGAGCTGGGGCGAGCCGGTCCGGTCGCTGGTGTACACGAGGTCGTGACCGCTCGGGGACCAACCCGGCGACACCTCGATGGACTCCGAAACGGTCAACCGCCGGATCACGCGACCGTCCAGCCCGAGCCGGTAGATGTCCGGCTGGCCGGCCTTCGACAGGGCCACCACCAGTTCCTGCCCTCCGGGGTGCCAGCACGGTCCCAGGTTCGAGCCGCTGGTCTCGCCGACCATGCGCACCGTCCCGGTCGCCGCCTCGAGCAGGTAGGTGCCCTGCTGGCCCTGCCGGAAGGACATGAACGCGATCTGCTTGTTGTCCGGGGACCAGGAGGGGAACAGGTTCAGGGTGCGGTTGGACGTCAGCCGCAGCAGGCCCTCGCCGTCGTAGTCGACGCACCAGATGTCCCGGCGATCCCCGCTGCCGCGCGCGAAGACGATGCGCGACAGGCTGATGCCCGGCAGGTCGGTCAGCATGAGAATGACCTGCTCCACGAAGTGGTGCGCCGTGGCCCGCAGCCGGTCGGGACCCGGCTGGTAACGCTTCGAGAGCAGCACCTGACTCCCGGGCTCCGACAGCAGCCGCAACGTGAGGGCCGGAGACGAGCCGCCGCCGGTCGGCAGGCCCGCCAGCACGCCGTCGATCCGATAGTGCCCCCGGGTCTTGCCGGTGACTTGGTCGCGCGTCAGCAGACTGAACAGCCCGCTGTGGTCCAGGTCCGCGCGCACGGCCGCCTCGACGGTGCCGGCCGCGACCTGGGCCTCGGCCCCGCCCGCCTGCACTTCCAGGGGCAGCACCAGGACATCGGCCAACTGGGAGGCCGTCCCCTCGGCGCGCATGATGTACTCGTCCTGAGCGACGGCAGGCGTCGCCGCCGCCAGGACCACGGCGATCGTCGCCGCCAGGTAACGCGTGAGGCTCAGGTGCATGTTCAATTCTCCGCCGTCAGCGAGAAGATGTACGTGATGCCGAGGCCGCGGGCGGCCATGCCGGCGGGGATCGGCAGGAAGGTCCCGACCGACTCCACGGCCCGCAGCGCTTCGCGGTCCATCAGGGGCACGCCCGAGGAGGCCGCCACCGTGGCGCGCGTGAGGCTGCCGTCCGGCTCCACCTGGAAGTGCACCGAGCAGACCACCGGGGCGCCGCTGCGGAAACCCAACCGCCGCGGCTGCCAGTTGCGGGCGATCCGCTGCTCGAGCAGGTCGAGGTAGTAGACGTATTGCGGCGGGACGTTGATGTCCGTTCCGATCCGGGACGACGACCCGGCCAGCCCGGCGCGGGCCGCCCCGGCGGCGCCGGAGCCCGCCGCATCGCCCCCGGTCGTCGTGCTGCCTGTCGTCGTGCTGCCGGCGGCGGCGGTCCCGGCGGATTTGCGGTCGGCGGGGTCGGGCTTCGCCGACGTTTTCGCCGCGGGTTTCGCCGCCTGCTTCGGCACCGGCTTCTGCCCGGCCGCCTTCGGCAGGACCGCGGGTCGGGGCGGCTGCGTGGCTGCCGGCAGCGACTGCGCCCGCTGGCCCTGGGGACGCGAACCGGGCAGCTCGGCCAGGCGGACCGAGATGGCCCGCTGGCGGGGCAGCGGTTGCTGGGCGACGCGGGCGCCGAACAGCAGCAGCACCGTCAGGAACAGGGCGTGGACCAGGAGTGACGCCGGCAGCGCGCGGTTCACGGGCGCTCCCTCTCCCCGAGGTCCTGGTCCGCCACGAGGCTCAGGTTGGAGAAGCCTTCCTTTTCGATCGCGGCCATGACCTTCAGGACGAAACCGTAGGGCACGTCCTCGTCGGCGCGCAGGTAGACCGGCAGCGTCGCGCGGCGGTCTGCGAACACGCTGAGGCGGGCGGCGAGATCGGACAGGACGATCTGGTCATCGTCGAAGTGGAGCGTGCGCTCGCGGGTCACGGTGACCACCGGACCCTCCTCGACGACCACTTCACGCGTCTCGGCCTGCGGCAGGTTCACCTCGACGCCGCCCTGCATGAACGGCGCCGTGAGCATGAAGATGATCAGCAGGCACAGCACGACATCCACCAGCGAGGTGATGTTGATCTCCGAAAAGCCGCGGTAGGCCGAGCGGCGTCTCATAGGATCCGTTCCTTCTCGTGCATCTCGGGTCGTCGCGGCTGACCGGCCCGCGCCTCCCCGGCCGACGGCGCCATGTCCTCCATGATGGAGCGCAGGCGCTCGAGTTCGTTGCCCACCAGGTCGATCTTGCGCACGAAGAGGTTGAAGGAGACCACGGCCGGGATGGCGGCCGCCAGACCCGCGGTGGTCGAGATCAGGGCCTCGGCGATGCCCGGCGCCACGACCGTGAGGTTGGCGCTGCGCAGCAGCGACATCTCCCAGAACGCCTGCATCAGACCCCAGACCGTGCCCAGCAGGCCCATGAAGGGCGCGACGGTGACGGTCGTCGAGAGGATGAGCAGGTAACGCTCCAGGTTCTCGGTCTCGGCGTAAGAGACGCGCTCGGCGGAACGGCGCACGGCCTGGCTCGTGGTCTGCGACGCCGTCTCGCGCCACAGGTTGGCCAGGGGCAGCTCGGGGTGGGCGCGGCACCAGGCTTCCATACCGTTGCGGCTCAGCCTCCCCTGCAGCCAGTCCTCGCACTGCACCCAGAATTCGCGGTGGCCGCGGCGCACGGCGGTGAGCAGGCGCCCGCGATCGAACATGACGGCCCAGCACAGGACCGACATCAGGACCAAGGCCACCACCACGAGGAGGCCCAGGAACGACAACTTGCGCAGGAGGTCGAGCATCTCGGCCGTCCCAAGGGACCCTAGGAAGAGGGACGCCGGGAAGAGGGACGCCAGGTTGAGGGACGCCTGGAAGGGGGCGATGGTCATGTCAGCTCCTTCTGCGGTGGGCCGGCGCCGCTCCGGACGCCGGGTGCCGGCCGGCGAAGGCGCCGGGCAGCCGCGCCCATTGTACTACCCCGGCGCGGGCGTTCAAGGCCGGAGTCTGGGGAAACCCCCCGGACCGGCCCGGGGTTCCGGGTCAGCCCAGTACCCGGTCGTAGAGGTCGACGTAGCGCTTCAGGATGCAGGGCGTGCCGAAGCGGGAGACGGCCTCGCGCAGGCCGTCGTCGCGGATCTGGCGGTGCAGCACCGGATCCTGCAGGAGGCGGACGCCGGTGGCGGCCATGCCGGCGATGTCGTCGGGGTCGCAGAGGAAACCCGTCTGGCCGTGGTCGATGAACTCCGAGGTGCCGCCGCGGTCGGTGGCGATGACCGGAGCCCCGCAGGCCATCGCCTCCAACGCGACCAGCCCGAAGGACTCGTGGCGCGAGGGCAGCAGGCAGAGATCGGACAGGGCCAGGATCTCTTCGAGGTTCTCGACCTGGCCGAGGCAGCGCACCCGGTCGGCCACGCCGAGCTGGGCGGCGAGTTGTTCGCACAGCGTGCGCTCGGGTCCCTCCCCCACCAGCAGCAGCTGCGCTGGTACACGGCTCGTGATCTCCGCGAACACCCGCACCACGTGGGAAGCGTTCTTCACGGGCCGGAAGTTCGAGGCGTGGACCACGATCTTCTCGTCCGGTGTCGCGAACAACGCGCGCGGGCCGTCGGCGCGCGGCCGGAAGCGCTGCGGGTCCACGAAATTGGGGATCACTTCGACTTCGCGTCGCGGAGCGAAAACGCGGAGCGTCTCGTCGCGCAGCCAACCGCTGACGGCGGTCACGGCGTCGCTCTCGTCGATCAGGAAGCGCGTCATCTCGAAGTAGGACGGTTCCTGGCCCACGAGCGTGATGTCGGTGCCGTGCAGGGTCGTGATCATCTTCAGGCGCTCCGGGCCGATCATGGCCCGGGCCAGGTAGGCGCTGGCCGCGTGCGGGATGGCGTAGTGGACGTGCAGCAGGTCGAGGCCGTGGCGTCGGGCGACCTCGCTCATCTTGGTGGCGAGCGCCAGGGTGTAGGGCGTGTGCTGGAAGACGGGGTAGGTGACCGCCTCGACCGGGTGGAAGAAGATGTTGGCTTCGTAGCGGCGAAGGCGCAGCGGCATCTCGCTGGTGATGAAGTGCACCTCGTAGCCGCGGCGGGCCAGGTTTAGTCCCAGCTCGCTGGCCACCACCCCGCTGCCGCCCTGCGTGGGGTAGCACGTGATCCCGATGACCGGCAGGCGGCTCACACCCAGCGCTCCGTCGGCAGATCGACCAGCAACGGCGCCTGCTCGGTGGCGAAGGCTTCGGCCAGCGGGACGCCCGCCTGGAAGCCCCAGGCGCGGGACCAGCGTTCCACCTGGTCCAGGAAGGCCGGCTCGTTGATGACGGTCGGCCGCGCGCCCTCGGCCCGCTCCAGCTGGGTCGCGTAGCAGCGCAGGGCCGCCAGCTTGTCCGGCCAGCTCGCCGTCACGTCCACATAGAGGTTCGGACGGTCGCCCGGCGCGCAGACGGTCAGGACCGTCTCGCAGATCCACAGCGGTGCGGGCGGCGGCACGACGGCGGTCGCGGGCCAGGCACGCAGCTCGGGCAGCGCCGCCGGCCAGGCCGCCAGCCGGGCCATGAAAGCCGCCTTGCGCACCAGGGCGGGGATCGCCTGATGGTCGGGATGGCGCCGCGGGACCGGCGCCGCCAGCAGCCAGCGGGGGCGCAGGCTGCGGATGACGGCCGCGACCGCGGCCACCTGTTCGGGTCGCTCGGCCGAGATGAAGCCGTCCGGCAACGCGGCCTGCAACCGGCCGGCGATGCCCAGCGCCGCCGACGCCCGGGCCGCCTCCACCCAGCGTTCGTCGGGAGTGCCGTTGGAACCGAGTTCGCCGCGCGTCAGGTCGAGCAGCCAGATGCTGCGGCCTCGGGCGGCGAGCCCGGCCAGCGTGCCGCCGCAGGCGATCTCCGCATCGTCGGTGTGCGGGCTGACGCAGAGCAGGTCGACTCCCGCGGTCGCCACGGCGTCCGCTGTGCGCATGTCGTCGGTCATGTTCCCACCTCAGCTGCCTGCCAAAGGTCGCGGATCCACGCGGATCCACCAGTCGCGCCAATCTCCGTCGGCCCCACGGTCGAAGTGGGCTTCCGCCGCCTCGATCACGGCGGGTGCCAGGCCGTCGCCCCACAGCGCCGTGGCCCAGTGCAGGGCCAGCGCACGCTCCTGCCGGACGCCGTCCGGGGCGACCCACGACGGCGCCGCCGATGGCGGTGGCTGGTCGCCGGCCGCACGCCGCACTCGCAGCGTCGCGCGCACCTCGTCGCGCCAGACGCGGGTCGAACGGGCGGCGAGCGCCTGCGCCCGCTGGTCCGGCAGGCCGGCGAGGTCCACCAGCGCGCGGGCCAGGGTCGCGGCGATCGCGGCCGCGGCGGCGTCGCCGGCCTTGTCGTCCACCAAGGGCGCAGCGGCGGCGGCATCGCGGCGGGGATCGTCGCTGAGCCGGGCGAACAGCCGCGGCAGCAACGCCGGTTGGTCCAGCCCCAGCGCCGCGTGCAGGGGTCGCAGCTGCTCCAGATAGGCGAGTTCCCCCGGGCCCGCCACGATGCCGGCCGGTCGGAAGAACCAATCCTGGACCAGGGTCCGCAGCAACACGCCGGGACGCAGATCCTGCGGCGAGGCGAGCAGGGCTACGGGATCGACCACCCGTTCACGGCCGTCACCCCGGCGCACGTGGAAGGGCGCGGCCAGCGAAGCGCCGCTAATCTGGGCATGGTAGCCCAGCGCCGTCAGTTCCGCACCGCGCACCGCCGCGAGTTCCGCCAGCTCGGCGCGGCGCGCGATCAGGTCCGCGGTGAAGGGTGCGGCGGCGCGGTACAGGCCGCCGTCGTCTCCCGAAACCGTCAGCAGGCCGTGGCCGGCGAACACGCACAGCAGGGCCCGCCTCTGCAACCGTCCCCAGGTCCAGCCCTCATGCCGGGCGCGGGTCCAGAGTGCGGACAGTTCGGCGCCGAGACGATCAGCGTCGAGTCTTCCGGCGCCGGGACTCCCGTCCGCGACCCCGCCCCCGGTAGGCCCACCTGCGGTGAGGCGTTCCGCGAGCCAGCCGGCTTCCGGGGCCGCCCAGACGTCCGCCGGCGCCGCGCCGATCACGAGGTCGTCGGGACCCGGGGGCGGCGGCGCCCCGAGCAGCGCGCGCCGGCGCGGGTCGTACAGGCGGGGAGCGAAGGCTTCGCGCCGGTCGTCGTCGTCGTCGCCGCACCAGAACAGCGGGATCGTCGGATGGCCGGCGGCGGTGCGCGCCCGGGCGGCGGCGATGCAGGCGGCGACCTTGTAGAGCGTCAGCAAGGGCCCGCCCAGGAACCCGGGCTGCTGGCCCGTGACCACGACCTCCGCTTCTCCTGCCGCCAGGGCGGCCACGGCCGACGCCGCGGCGATGCGCGCCGGGTCGTCCGGCAGGTCCGCCGACAATTCCGCCAGCCAGGCCTCGCGCCAAGCGGGGTGGAGCCACGCCGGGGCCGTGCCGACGGCCGCAGCCCCGAGGTAGCGGCGCCACTCGACCGACGCGCCGGCGAAGGGACCGTCGCCCCGCAGCCAAGCGCGCACGAGCAGGCTGAGGTCCGGCAGGTCGGCGAGCGCGAGACCGGGTTCGCTCCGGAACGGCAGCGTCGTCACGTTCACACTCCCCGCTCGTAGATCAGCAGCCAGCGTTCGGCCGCCGCGGCGTCGAACCCCCGGCCGTCGTACCCGCCGAACGACGCGACGCGGACGAGCCCCGCCTCGCGGCACAGTTCGTCGAGTTCCTCGGGCGCGAACAGGGCGACCGACTCGGTGTAGTCCAGACCCTGCGGCGGCACGCCCTCCGTCGCCGAGCGGTCGCCGCCGCCGTACGGCCGGATGCGCACGTCCTTCAGCACGTGCCGCCCGCCGGGGCCGAGCCGCCGCTGCTCGCGGACCAGGCACGCGCCGAGGCGCCGTTCCCGCACGGCGTCGCCCGCGGCCAGCTCCCGGCGCACGTCGTGGGCGTTGAGGTGGTCGAGGCACCAACGGCCGCCGGGAGCGAGCACGCGGGCGATCTCCCGCAGCAGCGGCGCGTGGTCGTCGAGATCCCCGAAGTAGCCGAAGGAGGTGAACAGCGAGAGCACGGCCCGGCATCTCCCGTCGCGCAGCGGCAGGCAACGCATGTCGGCGCGCACCGGCGGCAGCGCGACGGCACCGGACACGCGGGCGGCCTCGGCGAGCAGATCGGGCGACAGGTCGAGCGCCAGGCCCCAGGCGCCTTGGGCCGCCAGCGACGACAGGTGGCGGCCGGCGCCGCAACCCAGATCGACGACCGGCCCGTCCCACGGCGGCAGCCAGGGCGCGATCGTCGCGATGCAGGCGGCGGCTTCGTGCCCGTCCCGGTGGGCGTAGAGATGCCGGTAGTGGGCGCCGAAGGCGGTGCGGTACCAGTTCATGACCCGGCCGCCGGCGGCGGCTCGCTCGCGGCCAGGGGCCGACCGCGGCCGACGAGGGTCTCGCGCGGCGCGTGCGGGTCCTTGTCCGGATGGTCCAGCGTCTTGTGCAAACCGCGGCTCTCGCGGCGCTCGCGGGCGCAGAGGATGATCAGCTCGGCGACCAGGGCGATGTTGCGCAGTTCGACGAGGTCGGGGTTCGCCAGTGACCGGGCGTAGATGCCCTCGACGGTGGCGCGGATGGCGCGCACGCGGTCCAGCGCGATGTCCAGCCGGCTGCGCGAGCGCACGATGCCCACGTAGTCCCACATGACGCGGCGCACCGAGTTCCAGTCGTGCTCGAGGACCACGGCTTCGGGGCCGCTCGACATCGCCGAGGGGAAGCTGTCCTGGAAGGGCAGGCCCGCGGGCGGGACGCCCGCCGCGGCGCTGTCGGCGACGGCGGCGCCGGCCGCCGTTTCCGCGAAGAACACCGCTTCGAGCAGGGAGTTGCTGGCCAGGCGGTTCGCTCCGTGGACGCCGGTCCAGGCCACCTCGCCGATCGCGTAGAGGCCCGGCAGGCTGCTGCGGCCGTGGCCGTCCACCTTGACCCCGCCGCACATGTAGTGGGCGGCCGGCACGACCGGGACCGGTTCGCCCGCCATGTCGATGCCGTAGGTGGCGCAGGTGGCCGAGAGGTTCG
This sequence comes from bacterium, assembly GCA_031441465.1. Classification (GTDB taxonomy): domain Bacteria; phylum Krumholzibacteriota; class Krumholzibacteriia; order LZORAL124-64-63; family LZORAL124-64-63; genus PNOJ01. The sequence continues at coordinate 44,363 of JANOEP010000046.1, forward strand.
GGAACCGCTGCTCGACGAACGCGCGCCCGAGGTGCCGCAGGTCCAGGTACACGCAGGAATCGCCGGTGCGCTTCATCTCCTGGTCGATGGCCCGTGCGACGATGTCCCGCGGCGCGAGTTCCCGGCGCGGGTCGTAGCGCTCCATGAAGCGTTCCCCGTGGCCGTTGATCAGGTGCGCCCCCTCCCCGCGCACCGCTTCGGAGATCAGGAAGCTTTTGGCCCGCGGGTGGTAGAGGCAGGTCGGGTGGAACTGGACGAATTCCAGGTTGGCCAGCAGGGCGCCGGCCCGGTAGGCCATGGCCAGCCCGTCGCCGGTGGCGATGTCCGGGTTCGACGTGTAGGCGTAGACCTTGCCGCAGCCGCCCGTGGCGAGGATCGTGGCCGGGGCCAGGTAGACGCGCCGCCGCAGCGTGTCGCGGTCCAGGACCCAGCAACCGACGACCCGACGGGAATCGCCCTCGCGACGCAGGTCGGACTCGCGGATCAGGTCCAGCCCGAGGTGATCCTCGTCCATGGCGATGTGCGGGTGGCGGCGGCAGGCCTCGAGCAGGCGGCGCTCCAGCTCCCTGCCCGTGAGGTCGGCGGCGTGCAGGATGCGGTGGTGCGAATGGCCGCCCTCGCGCGTGAGCGCGTAGGGGGCGTCCGCCTGCTCGCCGTCGCGCGTGAAGCGCACGCCGTGGGCCAGGAGCCGCTCGATGAGGCGCGGCGCGGCCCCGACCATGGCCCGCACGACCGCCTCGTCGCAGAGCCCGTCTCCGGCGATCAGCGTGTCGCGCACGTGGGATTCGAAATCGTCCAGCGGCGAGAGCACCGCGGCGATGCCGCCCTGCGCGTAGTTCGTGTTGCTCTCCGAGGAATCCTTCTTGGTCACGATGCGCACGTCGCCGTGCTCGGCGGCCAGGAGCGCGAACTGCAGGCCGGCGATGCCGGTGCCCGCCACGAGGAAACGGCTGGTCACGGGTTCGGCCGGGTGCATCTCAGCCCTCCAGGAGACGCAGGACGACGCGCTCGACGGCGTCGGGACCCTGCCAGGTGAGTTCCAGACCGACGGTGAACAACGGCGGCGCCCCGGACGGCCACACGTCCGACAATTTAACACGATCCTTGGCCGTGGTCAGCCAGCAGGCGGCGCCGCGCCGCGATCCCTCGGCCAGCAGGCGCGCGACCCGGCGGCGGTCGTAAGCGGCGTGGTCGGCACAGCGCACCGCCAGCACCGGCGGCGCGCCGCAGAGGCGCCCGCAAGCCCGTTCGAAGCGCTCGGGACGCGCGATGCCCGACACCACGGCGTAGGGCGCGCCCCGGTCGGGCGCCTTCCCGTCGGACCAGACCTCGCGGCGCGCGAAGGCCAGCACGACGACGCCCGCCGGCCCGCGCAGCTGCTCGTCCACGCCGTCGCGCGCTTCCACGAGCCAGAGGCGCGCGCGCGTGGCGCCCGCGACGCTCTCGCGCCCCGGTCCCCAAGGTAGGCGACGCGCCGGCGAGGGGACGACCAGACCCGCAACCCGCTCCCAACGGTCCAGGACCAGCACGTCGAGGTGCCGCGGCAGACCGGCGGTCTGGTGCGCGTCTTCGAGCAGCACGAGGTCGCAGGCGGGATCGTCGCGCAGCAGGAAGTCGAGACCCTCCCGGCGGCGGCGCGACTGGATGATGGTCACTGCGGGCAGCGCGGCTGCCAGCAGCCTCGCTTCGTCGCCGCAGTTCGGGTCGCCTGGTTCCACGCGCAGGGGGCCCGCGGCGCGCCCCCCGTGGCCGCGGGTCAGTACGGCCACGCGCAGACCCGCGCCGCCCAGTCGCCGCACGAGATCCAGCACCACCGGGGTCTTGCCGGTGCCACCGGCGACGAGGTTGCCCACCGAGACCAGTCGGGGTCGCGCCGGCGGTTCGCCGCGCGAGGACAGACGACGGTGCAGTTCGTGGTCACCGCACGCGTCGGTCCAGGGCTCGATCCGGCCGGCGAGCCACGGCAAGCGGGGCTCCCAGCGCCGCCAGGCATCCTCGACGCGGGCGCGCACCCCGCCGCGCAGGTCCAGCATGTCGACGTCGTGCCGCTCCCCGCCCGTCACGCGCCGCCCCTCTCGCCGGTCAGCCACGACCCCAGCGCGGCGGTCGCCGCCGCGCAGGCCGCGGCGTCCGCCTCGCGGGGGACCGACACGTCCGCACCCTCCTCGATCGCCACCGACGCCCAGGGCAGCGGGACGATCGTCCGATCCCAGGTTCGCAGGGACAGGTGCCGCCCGGGCCGAGCACGCAGTGGCACGACCGGCGCGCCGGACAGGCGGGCCAGCAGGACCGCGCCCTCGCGGACGGTGCCGAAGGGCCCGCGCGGTCCGTCCACGGCGAGGCCGACGGCGCCGCCGCCGCGCAGGACTTCCAGCAGGGAGCGCAGGGCGTCGGCGCCGTCCTTGCCGGTCGAGCCCCGCACGAAGCCGAAGCCGTCGGGTCCGAGCGTGCGGATTAGGATGTCGCCGTCGCGGCTCTGGCTGACCAGCAGCGCAACCCGCGCCGGCAGCACGTGCAGGGCGGCGGGGATCAGGTCGCGGTGGAGGCTGGCGAAGATGACCGCGCCGCGGCGCGCCGTCCCGGCGGCGGGGTCGCGGCGCACGGTGGTCGCCAGCAGGCGCCAGGCGGGCCTCGCCAGAGCGAGCTTCAGCGCCTGCACCCGGCCCAAGCCGGCGTTCATCGTCCGACTCCGGTCCGCTCGCGCCAGAGGGACACGACCGCGTCGGCGGCGCGGTCCCAGAATCCGGCGCCGCCGAGGCGCGCGCGCAGTTCGTCCACGCCGGCGGCGAAGTGTGCCCTTCGCGCGTCGGAAGCGAGCCAATCGCGCAGGTCGGCGGCCAGGGCGTCGGGCCGCGCCGCGTCCTGGACGAACTCGCGCACCAAGGGGCTTTCGCGGGGACGCTCCAGCACCAGGTTGGCCAGCCCGATCCAATCCAGGCGCACCAGCCGGCGAGCCAGGGCGTAAGTCAGCGGCGAGGTGCGGTAGACCAGGGCGTGCGGCACGCCGGCCAGAGCGACCTCGAGCGAGGCCGTCCCGCTACAGACCAGCGCCAGATCGAGGTCGCGGGTCAGGGAGGCGAGCGGCTCCTCGCTGACGCGCAGGCCCGCCCCGGGATCGTCCGGCACGGGCGCCCCGGGTGCGCGGCTGACGACACCCTGGAAGACGCGGCTCGGCGAGCCCGCCTGCAGCTGGACGAAGGCCTCGCGCAGCACCGGCAGCAAGGCGCGCACCTCCTGGGCGCGGCTGCCCGGCAGCAGGCCGACCGTCAACGGCGCCGCGGGATCGCGCCGGCGTTCTTCGCGCCGCCGCAACGCGCGGTCGACCTCCGGCTGGGGGTGGTCCTCGACCAGGGGATGGCCGAGGGACACGGCGGGGATGCCGCGATCGCGGAAATAGCGCTCCTCGAAGGGCAGCACGACCCCGAGGCGATCCACCGCGCGGCGCACGCCGCCGGCGCGCCAGGCGCCCCAGGCCCAAAGCTGCGGGGCGATCAGGTAGAACACGGGCACTCCGGCGGTGCGGGCGTGACGGGCCAGACCGAGGTTGAAGCCGGGATAGTCGACGGGCAGGAAGAGGTCCACGTCGCCGCCCGACAGCAGCGCGCGCAGCCGACGGCGGGCGGCCAGCAACGGCCGCAGCGCCGCGAACACCTCGGCCAGCCCCATCACCGACAACCCGTCGGACGGCTGCACGATGTCGGCGCCGGCCGCGCGCAGCGCCTCACCGCCCAGAGCCGAGAAGCGCGCGGCGGGCAGGCGCTCGCGCAGGGCCGTCAGCAACGCCGCGCCGTAGCGGTCGCCGCTCGCCTCGCCGCAGGACAGCAGGATGTGGGGAGACGTGGAGGCCGGGCGGGTCGTCACCGGTTTCCCCCGGGATCCGACGGCGGCCGCGGAGCCGCCGTCTCCGGTTGCGCGGGCCGCCGTCAGCGGACGATGCCGCGCTCGGAACGGCGGATGAAGGCCATCAATTCCTCGATGTAGGGATCGAGGGCGCAGTCCAGGGCGATCCGCTCGAGCGCCTGGCTCACGTTCAGGCCGCTGCGGAACAGCAGGCGGTAGGCGGTCTTGAGGTTCATCAACGTCGCCTCGTCGAAGCCGCGGCGCTTCAGGCCGACGCTGTTGAGGCCGTGGACCTCCACCGGATTGCCCGCGACCCGGATGTAGGGGGCCACGTCCTGGGCCATGCGGCTGCCGCCGCCGATGAAGGCGTGCTCGCCGATGCGCACGAACTGGTGGACGGGCGTCATGCCGCCGACGATCGCCCAGCGGCCGATCTCCACGTGCCCGGCCAGGTTCACCGCGTTGGCCAGGATGCAGTGGTCCTGGATCAGGCAGTTGTGGGCCACGTGCACGTAGGCCATCAGCATGTTGCCGTCGCCGATGCGGGTCTTCTCGTTCTCGCCGGTCGCCAGGTGGACGGTGACGAACTCGCGGATGACGTTGTTGTCGCCGATCTCGATGTGGCTGAGTTCGCCGCGGTACTTGAGGTCCTGCGGCTCGGTGCCGATGACCGCGCCGTGGAACACGCGGTTGCCGCGACCGAGCGTGGTGTGGCCGTCGACCAGGACCGAGGAGCCGATCTCGCACTCGGGTCCGATCTCGACGTGGGGACCGATGATGGCGAACGGGCCCACCTTGACGCCGTGCCCGAGGCGCGCGTCGGGATGGACCACCGCGGTCGGGTGGATCTCGGGCGGACGGACCGGCCTGATCTCGCCCGCGCGCTTGATGATCGGAGTCGCCACGATGAACCCTCCCCGGGACCGTTCAGCGGTCCACGATCGTCGACATGAGGTCGGCCTCGGCCACCAGTTCGCCGTCCACGTAGGCGCATCCCCGCATCTTGCAGAGGGGGCCCCGCAACTTCACGAGTTCCAGTTCGAACCGGATCTGGTCGCCGGGTGTGACCGGCCGGCGGAATCTTGCACCGTCGATGCCGCTGAAGTAAACAAGTTTCGTCTCCGGATGGTCGACGCTGCTCATCAGCAGCACGCCGCCGACCTGGGCCATCGCCTCGGTGATCAGGACCGCCGGCATGATCGGATGACCCGGGAAGTGGCCCACGAAGAACGGCTCGTTGATCGTCACGTTCTTGAGACCCACGACGCGCTTGCCGATCTCCAGCTCCAGGATCCGGTCCACCAGCAGCAGCGGGTAGCGGTGCGGCATCACCTTCATGATCGAGGCGATGTCCCAGTAGGCGGGCGCGCGCGGCGGGTAGATCCGCGTGCCGCGACGCTCGCGTTCCGCGAGCAGGGACGCCAGCCGGATGTTGGCGTCGTGGCCGGAGCGCCGCGCCGTCACGTGGCCCTGCAGGGGCACGCCGACGAGCGCCAGATCGCCGATCAGGTCCAGGATCTTGTGGCGGACGAACTCGTCCGGGAACCGCAGCGGCGAGTCGTTGAGCAGCTGCCCGTCAGCCACGACCATCGCGTTCTCCAGCGTGCCGCCCTTGCCCAGCCCCATGGCCTTGAGCTTCTCGACGTCGCGTTGCAGCGCGAAGGTGCGGCAGGGGGCGATCTCGTGCCGGTAGACGTCCGGCGTGATCAGGAAGGAGGCGACCTGCACCCCGATCAGGGGGTCGTCGTAGTCGATGTGGAAGGTGATGCGCAGCCCGTCGTCCGGGACGGCCTCCAGCGACACGTCCCCGTCGCGGAAGCTGACGGGCACCTCGACCCGGTGGAAGGCCGCCGGCAGACCCTGGTCCACGATCACGGCCTGGTCGATCATGGCCACGAAATCGAGCGTGCTGCCGGCGCGGGGCTCCGGGGGCTCGGGCCCGTCCAGCTCGACGTAGCAGTTGGTGACGCCCATGCCGCTCAGGGCGGACAGGACGTGCTCCACGGTCAGGATCCGGGCGCCGTCGCGTTCGAGCGTGGTGTTGCGCACGCCGTGGTGGCCCACCGGCACGCACTCGGAGCGGGCCGGGATCTCCACCTGGCCGTGCGGACCAGGCACGCGGAACACCAGGCCGGTGTTGGGCGGCGCCGGACAGAAGGCGACCGTGGCCTCGGAGCCGGAATGCAGCCCCCGTCCGGTCATCGCCACGCGGCGGCCCAGCGTCTTCTGCAGGATCAGCACGTCAGTCCTTCTCCCCTTCGTGCCGGCGGCCCAGCGCGGCCTCGACCTTCGCCAGGCGCTGGAACAGCTCGGGCAATCGGTGCGTGAGGGCCACGACCTTGAATCCCTTGCGGAACTCGATCGCCGGGTAGCCGAAGATCGACTGGCCGGCGGGAACGTCGCGGGTGATCCCGCTCTTGGCCGCCACCTTGACCCCGTCGCCCAGGGCGAGGTGGTCGGCCATGCCGACCTGCCCGCCGAGCGTCACCCCGTCGCCCAGGCGGCAGCTGCCCGAGATCCCGCTCTGGGCCGAGATCGCGCAGTGGCTGCCCAGGGACACGTTGTGGGCGATCTGGACCAGGTTGTCCAGCTTGGTCCCTTCGCCGATACTGGTCACGCCGGTGGTGGCGCGGTCGATGCACGTGTTGGCGCCGACTTCCACCCGCGAGCCGAGCATCACGATCCCGATCTGCGGGATCTTGACGAGGCCCGCCCGACCCGGATGGTAGCCGAAACCGTCGCTGCCGACCACGGCTCCGCCGTGCAGGATCACCTCGTCGCCCAGGACGCAGCGCTCGCGCACCTGCGCCGCCGCGTGCAGCAGGCAGCGCTCGCCCAGGACCGCGTCGGCCTCGACCACCACGTGGGGTCCCAGCCGGCAGCCCGCGCCGATCCTGGCGCCCGGACCCACCACGCAGTAGGGCCCCAGGGCGACATCCGGGGCCAGCTCGGCCGTCGGGTCCACCACGGCGGTCGGATGCCGCCCGTCCGGGAACACGCGCGCCAGGGGCGGCGCGAACAGCGCCAGCAACTGGCTGAAGGCGGCCCGGGGATCGGCGGCCCGCAGCACCGGCAACGGGCAAGGCACGCCGGGACGCGCCACGACGGCGGCGGCCCGGGTGCCGGCGAGGCCGGCCTCGCGCTTGCGGTCGACCGCGAAGGTGAGGTCACCGGGACCGGCGTCCTCGAAACCCGCCACGCCCCGGATCTCCGGATCGGCCGCACCTTCCCAGGGAAGGCCCAGTCGTTGCGCCAGTTCGCTCAGTCGGTAACCCATGCGGCCGGATCCCCGATCACGAAACGACCCCGCTCCATCCGGGTTGCGAACGAAGGGGGGCGCGTCGCTCGTTGAAAAAGACGATCAAAATGTCGTGCTGCAGGCCCGCCGTGTCAACTGAAAACACGTCATCATTTTTCCGTGCCGCTGACCAGGGCCGTCAGGACTTCATCCGTCAGATCGACATCCGCGTCGATGTACAGCGTGGTCAGGGAAGCGGCATCCACGATGATCCCGTACCCCTGTTCCTTGCCGATGCGCTCGGCGATGAGCTTCACCTGGTCGATGATGGGCTGGATCTTGGCCTTGTATTCGCCCTCGGCGCGGCCCTCGAGGCCCTGCCGGAACTGGTAGTAGTCCGCTTTCTGGCTCTCGAATTCCTGCATCTTCGCGCGCAGGGCGTCCTCCCCCAGCAGCATGCGCTGGCTTTCGATCTGCTCGGCGGCGCGCTGCAGGTCCTTTTCGCGGTCGCTGATGTCCTGCTCCAGGCCCTGCAGGAACTTCTGGTACTGGGCCTGCGCGTCGCGGGCCACGCCGTACTCCTGGACGATGCGCTCGGAGTCGACCACCGCCAGGGGCTTGGCCTCCTTGGCGGCGGCGCCGAGGGGCGCCAGCAGGCAGAACAGGCACAGCGCGACGGCGGTGCGGAAAATCAGGATGCGGCTCATGGTACCTCCGGCGCCGAGGGGCGCGTTGTCCGGCGTCCTAGAAGAAGGTGCCGAAGTTGAAGTGCGGCTCCCAGCCGGCCCCGCCGGCGCGGTCGAACCCGTAACCGTAGTCGAAGCCGATCGTGCCCATCATGGGCACCTCCACGCGCACGCCGAAGCCGGCGCCCTTGCGGAGATTCGTGAAGTCGGCCTCGGTGAAGCTGTTCCAGGTATCGCCCTGGTCGACGAAACCTAGCAGTTGGACGGCCTTCGTCAAGGGATAGAGGATTTCGGCGTTCATGATCGTGTAGAAACGCCCGCCGATGAAGCCGGGATTGCCGCGGGGCACGACCTCCAGATCGCGGTACCCGCGCAACGGGTAGATCCGGTTACCCCCGAGGCGGAACTTCTCGTAGTCCGGCACGCCGTCCGCCGTGCCCAGGCCCACGATCAGGCCCAGCGAGGTGCGCAGGTTCAGGGCGAAGCCCCCGGGCAGTTTCTGGAAGTAGGACTGCTTGAGTTCGTGCTTGTGGTAGTCGATCTCGCCCCCGAGCAGGCCGCCGGACACCTCGGCGCTGTAGGTGGTCTTCGAGCCCTGCGTCGGGAAGAAGGGATTGTCGGTGGAATTGCGCGACAGGCTCAGGGTGATGGCGCTCTTGGTGCGGGGCCAGTCGACCTCGTCGAGGCGCTCGTAGGGGATGTCGTCGGCGCCGATCTGGTCCTCGAGCACGTCGAGGTAGTTGACGTAGGCCGAACTGAAGTTCGACAGGCGCGTCTCGGACAGCTCGTAGCGCAGGCCGACCCGCGAATAGCGGGTGCCGGGGATGCGGCGGCCGAGGCGCAGGGCGAGACCCTTGACGCGGCTCTCGTAGAAGTCGTCGAAGTTGTACTGGTAGCGGTCGAAGAGGTCGGCGCCGACCAGCGTCGGCGTGCCGCGGAACCAGGGCTCGGTGAAGTTCAGATCGACGTAGCGCTGCCGCGAGCCGAACTGCCAGGCCACGCCCAGGTTCTGCCCCTTGCCGCGGAAGTTGGTCTCCTGGACCTGGATGAAGCCGGTCGCCGAGGTCTGCGCGCTGTAGGCCATGCCGAAGGAGAACTGGCCGGTCTGCTTCTCCTTGACCTTCATCACCAGGTCGATGTCGCCCTCGGTGTCCGCGGGCGCGAAGTCGACCTGCACGTCCTCGAAGAATCCCAGCTGGAAGATGTCCCGCTGCGAGAGGCCGACCAGGGAGTTGCTGAACACGTCGCCGGGGAAGACCTGCATCTCGCGCAGGACCACCGCGTCGTGCGTCTTGAGGTTGTCGACGACCTGGACGTTGCGCACGTGCGCCGGGGATCCTTCCTGGAAGCGGAACGTGAGGCCGACCACCTGCTCGCGGATGTGCCGCTCCGGCTCGATCGTGATGTAGATGTAGCCGGAATCCCAGTACAGCGCGTGCAGGGCCTGCAGCGTCTCCTGGTATTCGCCTTCGCGGAAGGTCTGCCCCTTCTCCAGCGTGATCAGGCGCGCCACGGCGATGTCGTCGTAGACGACGTTCCCCTCCCAGTTCACGTCGCCGACGCTGTAGAGCGGGCCCTCGGCGACCCGCAGGGTCAGGTCGACCTTCTCGCGGTCCTCCACGAACGCCAGCTCGTCGGCTTCGACCGTCGCGTCGAGGTAGCCGTGGTCCTGATACCAGGCGACGATCCGCGCCTTGTCCTCCTCGAACTGCTGCTTCTTGAAGGTCGAACTCTTCAGGAACCCGCCCGTGGACTGCTTCATCTGCTTGCGCAGCTGCTCGTCGGAGAAGACCGCGTTGCCCTCGAACTCGATGCGTCGCGCCTTGATCTTGCCGCCCTCGTCGATCGTCACCACGACCGTCTCGAGGTTGCCGGCGTCCACCGTCGAGGAATCGAGGTGGGCGGACATGCTGTAGTAGCCCTTCTCCTGGTAGATGACGCGCAGCGGCTCGAGTTCGCGGGTCAGGACCGCGGGGTTGGCGAACTGGCCCACGGCCGGTGGGTAGGCCGTGCGCAGGTCCTCCTCCTTGACCTTGTCGTTGCCGCGGAAGACCACCTGCCGGATGCGGGGGAACTCCTGGAGGTTGATCGTGAGCCGCACGCCGGCAGGGTCGTCCTGGCGGTAGACCCGCACGTCGGAGAACTTGCCGGTGGCGAAGAGGTTGCGGATGGCCGCGGCCACCAGATCGGCCGAGTATTCGCGCCCCTCCTCCAGTTCCGACCACGACGCCACCTGGCGCGCGCCGACGGTCCGGGCGCCGACCACGTCGATGGCGGTGATCGGTGAGGCTGCGGCCGCACCCGCCAGGCAGGCGGCGGCGATCGCCAGGGCGGCCGCGCGCAGGGTCCAGTGGAGATTCATCCCGTCTTTCCGGTTCGAGGTCCGGGGCAGCCGTGGAAAACCGGGGCATGGTAGCAGAGGGTGCGCTCCCCGGCAACAGCGCAGCGCGCCGCCGGCGGTTCAACATGCGGCCGCCTGCGGGGTTCCACCGAATGTGGACACCGGCGCCCCCGAACGCAAGAGCGGGAAGCCGTCGGCTCCCCGCCCTGGGTCCCGTTGCGGTTCGGGTCAGGCCCCGGCGACCGGGTCCCCCGTCAAGGCCGCCGGCGCTCCGATTTCCGGGACGGCCTCGATGGCGAACGTGAGCTTGTCGTTGCCGGCGTCGACCAGCAGCACGTTGCCGCTGCGGATCTCGCCGCGCAGGAGCTTCTCGCTCAGCGGGTCCTCGACGTACTTCTGGATGGCGCGGCGCAGGGGGCGCGCCCCCTGTTCGGGGTCGTAGCCGACGCGGCAGAGGAAGTCCTTCGCCGCGGCCGAGAACTCGAACACGATCTCCATGTTCTTGAGCCGCTTGTTGACGTCCAGGAGCATGATCTCGACGATATCGTGCATCTCCTTCTGTCCCAAGGAGTTGAAGAAGATCAGCTCGTCGACGCGGTTCAGGAACTCGGGGCTGAAGGTGCGCTTGAGATCCTGGTCGACCACCGCGCGCAGGCGGGTGTCGTGGTAGTCCTTCCGCTCGGAGTCGAAGCCCAGGGGCTTGCTCTCCTTGGCCCGCCGGCTGCCCACGTTTGAGGTCATGATCAGGACCGTGTTCTTGAAGTCGACGGTGCGGCCGAAGCTATCGGTCAGCTGGCCGTCCTCGAGGACCTGCAGCAGGATGTTGAAGACGTCGTGGTGGGCCTTCTCGATCTCGTCCAGCAGGATCACCGCGTACGGCTTGCGGCGCACCTTCTCGGTGAGCATGCCGCCCTCGTCGTAGCCGACGTAGCCGGGGGGCGCGCCGACCAGGCGCGAGATGGAGAACTTCTCCATGTATTCGCTCATGTCGACGCGGATCAGCGACGTCTGGTCGCCGAACATGAACTCGGCGAGCCGCCGCGCCACCTCGGTCTTGCCGACGCCGGTGGGTCCCGTGAACAGGAACGAGCCGATGGGACGGCGGGGGTCCCGCAGGCCCGCGCGGTTGCGCCGGATCGCTTTGGAGACGGCGTCGAGCGCGCCGGACTGGCCGATGATCCACTTGCCGAGCTCTTCCTCCATGCGCAGGAGCTTGCGGGTCTCCTCCTCCTCCACCTCGGACACCGGGATGCCCGTGATGTCGGCGATGACGCGGCAGACCAGGCGGGTGTCGACGATGGCGGCGCTGTCGCTCGACTCGACCTTCCAGTTCTTCTTGAGTTCCCCGAGCTGGCGCTTGAGTTCCTTTTCCTCGTCGCGGAAACGGGCGGCCTTCTCGAATTCCTGGGCCTGGATGGCGGCTTCCTTCTCCTTGACCACCTCGTTGATCTGGGACTCCATCTGGCGCAGGTCGGGCGGCACGACGGCCATGGACAGGCGGGCCCGCGAGCCGGCCTCGTCGATCACGTCGATCGCCTTGTCGGGCAGGGCCCGGCCCGAGATGTAGCGGTTGCTCAGCCAGACCGCGGCCTTGATCGCCCCGTCGTCGTACTTGACCCGATGGTGGGCCTCGTAGCGGTCGCGCAGGCCGAAGAGGATGGCGACGGTCTCCTCCTCGCTGGGCGGGTTGACGATCACGGTCTGGAAACGACGCTCGAGCGCCCCGTCCTTCTCGATGTGCTTGCGGAACTCGTCCATCGTCGTGGCGCCGATGCACTGGATCTCGCCGCGCGAGAGCGCCGGCTTGAGCATGTTGGAGGCGTCGATGGCGCCCTCGGCGCCGCCCGCCCCGACGATCGTGTGCAGCTCGTCGATGAACAGGATGACGTGCTCGTTCTCGCGGATCTCGGCCATGATCTGCTTGAGGCGCTCCTCGAACTGCCCGCGGTACTTGGTGCCGGCCACCACGCTGGCCAGATCCAGGGTGACGAGTTCCTTGTCGCGCAGCGTGCCCGGCACCTTGCCCTCGACGATGCGCGAGGCGAGGCCCTCGGCGATCGCGGTCTTGCCCACGCCCGGGTCGCCGATCAGCACCGGGTTGTTCTTCTTGCGGCGCGACAGGATCTGGATCACGCGCTCGATCTCGCGGTCGCGGCCGATGGTCGGGTCGAGCTTGCCGTCGCGGGCCATGTCGGTGAGGTTGCGGCCGAACTGGTCCAGGACCGGCGTCTCCTGCTTCTTGACCGCCTTGTCGGCGTCGGCGGGGCGCTCGACCGTGCCCAGCATCTTCAGGACCTCGCGGCGGACCTTCTCGTGGTCGGCGCCCAGCTCCTGCAGGACGCGCGCGGCGACGCCCTCCCCCTCCTTGATCAGGGCGAGCAGGAGGTGCTCGGTGCCCACGTAGTTGTGGCTGTGGATGCGAGCCTCGTCGATGGAGATCTCCAGCACGCGCTTCGCGCGCGGCGTGAACGGGATCTCGCCGATGGTGATCGTCCCGCTCTGCGGGTTGACGATCTCCTCGATCGACTGCTGGATCTGCACGAAATCGACGCCGAGGCGCTGCAGCACCCGCGCGGCGATGCCCTCGCCCTCGCGGATGATCCCGAGCAGCAGGTGTTCGGTGCCGATGTAGTCGTGCTGCATCCGGCCGGCCTCGTCGCGGGCCAGGAACAGGACCTTGCGCACTCTCTGGGTGAAGCGGTCGTTCATGCTCTCGCGCCTCCGTTCGCCGTACTGGCCGCCAAGCGGCGGGGGACCGTCCGGTCACCGCGCTCAATATACAGCAGGCCGCCCGCCGGGACCACCGGCGGGGGTGCTCCCGGACGTTATCGGTCGGCGCCGGAGGGGCTTGAGCCTGCGATGGTCAACCGAGACCGGCGGGGGCCGCCGCCAGTCGCCCGTCGCGCAGTTCGAGGATGCGGTCGGCGCGGGCGGCCAGGGTCAGGTCGTGGGTCACCACGATCAGGGAGCAGCCTTCGTCGCGGCCCAGGGACAGCAGCAGGTCGGCCAGTTCGCGGCCCTTCTGCAGGTCGAGGTTGCCGAAGGGTTCGTCGGCGAGCACGAGCCGCGGCGCGTTCATGTAGGCGCGGGCCACGGCGACGCGCTGCTGTTCGCCGCCGGACAGCTCGCCCGGGAGGTGCTCGGCGCGGTCGGCCAGGCCCATCCGCTCCAGCAGCGCCAGCGCCCGCTCTTGCGCCGCCGGGCCGGCCGCGCCGCGCAGCCGCGCCGGCATCAAGACATTTTCCAGGGCGGAGAAGTCGGGCAGCAGGAAATGGAACTGGAAGACGAACCCGACGTGGCCGCGGCGCCAGTCGGCCCAACCGTCGGGATTCAGACCGGTCAGCGGTTCCCCGTCGTAGAGGACTTCGCCGGCGGTCGGGGCGTCCAGGCCGCTGACCAGGTTCAGGAAGGTGCTCTTGCCGGCGCCGCTCGGGCCGATGATGGCGACGTTCTCCCCGGGAGCCAGCGCGAATTCGCAGCCCTGCAGGACGGTCACGATCCCCCCGGTGCGGGGGAAACTCTTGTCCAGCCGGCGGGCTTCGAGGATGGGTGCCACCGTCGCCTCTCTAGGTGTAGCGGATGATGTCCATGGGCCGCAGGCGGGCGGCCTCGCCGCTGGGCAGCAGCGTCGCCAGCAGGGTGATCACCAGCGCGGCCGCGGCCACGCCCAGGAAATCGCCCGTCTGGGCCACGACCGGCACGTGGTCCATGAAGTAGACGTCGCCGGGAATGCGGATCCCGATCCGGTCGAGGTACACGGTGCCCAGCCAGCCCAGCAGCGTCCCGAGCGCCGTGCCCCAGAAACCCACGTAGCAGCCCTCGATCAGGAAGATCGTCTGGATCTGGCGGCGCCGGGCGCCCATGGACAGCAGGATGCCGATCTCGCGCCGCCGCTCGCCCACCATCATGGTCAGGATGCCGACGATGTTGAAGGCCGCGACCAGGATGACCAGTCCCAGCAGCAGGAACATCATGACCTTCTCGTAACGGACCCAGTCGAACAGGTTGCGGTTCAGGGCGATCCAGTCGTTGGCGGCGTAGTCGAAGGGGCCCAGCTCCCGGCGGATCGCCTCGCCGAGTTCGGGCGCCGCCATCATGTCGCTGGCGCGCACGCCGACCGCCGTCGCGCCGCCGGGCGCGTAGCCGAAAAACTCCTGCGCGGCCGCCAGCGGCATGTAGACGAAGCGGGCGTCGAAGTCGTAGAGGCCGGTGTCCAGGAAGCCGGCGACCACGAAGCGCCGGCTCTCGGAGGTGAGGTTCTGCAGGTCGAGCTCGCCGCGGGGCGCGGTGATCACCAGGGTATCGCCGAGGCCCGCGTAGAGCGAGGCGGCCAGCTCGGCGCCCACGACCACCGCCGGCATGCCGGTGCCGCCGCGCAGGGCCCGCAGGCTGCCCTCGGGCGGCAGCAGGTGCCGCGACAGGGGGGTCACCGTCTCCTGCAGGTCGGGCTCGACGCCCCAGACCACGGCGGCGCGGTGCTGGGCCGGCACGCCCCGCCGTCCGAAGCTGGCGACCACCTCCTGGCGGACGAAGGGGGCCACGCCCTCCACGCCGGGCACGGCGCCGATGCGGTCCATGATCGCGCCCACGTCCTGCATGCCCTCGGGCCGGGTCGAGACGATCGTCACCATGGGCATGTTGTCGACGAAGGTGCGGCGCAGCTCGACGTGCAGCCCGTTCATGATCGCCAGCGTCAGGTCCAGGACCATGACGCCGATCGTGATGCCGGCGATGGCCGTCACCGTGACCCGGTTCACGAACCGGGAACGGCGACGGCTGCGCAGGTGGCGGCGGGCGATGTAGGCGGCGAAGCGCATGTCCCGCTCATTCCTCCGGGCGCATGGCCGGAAACAGCAACACGTCGCGGATCGCGTGGCAGTCCGTGAACAGCATCACCAGACGGTCGAGGCCGACGCCCAGGCCGCCGGTCGGCGGCATGCCGATCTCCAGGGCCTCCAGGTAGTCCTCGTCCATGACCTGGGCCTCGTCGTCCCCCTTGGCCCGCAGGTCCATCTGGTCGGCGAAGCGGCGGCGCTGCTCGCGCGGGTCGTTCAGCTCGGAGAACGAGTTGCAGATCTCGAAACCGGCCGCGAAGCCCTCGAAGCGCTCGACCAGGGCCGGGTCGTCGCGGTGCCCCTTGGCCAGCGGCGACAGCTCCTTGGGGTGGTCCATCACGAACGTCGGCTGGATCAGGGTCGGCTCGACCAGCTCGCCGAACAGGGCGTCGAGGATCTTGTCGGCGCCCATCTCGGGCCGCACCGGCACGCCGAGCCGCTCGGCGTGCGCTCGGACCTCCTCGCGGCCGAGGCCGCGGAAGTCGACGCCGGTCTGTTGCTGCAGGCCGTCCAGGAAGCGCAGGCGCCGGAAGCCGCCGGAGAAGTCCAGCTCGTGGTCGCCGTACGCGACGCGGCCGTCCCGGCCGAACTTGTCGGCCAGCTGCCGCAGGAGCGCCTCGAACAGGTCCATCATGTCGTGGTAGTCCCAGTAGGCCGCGTAGCACTCCATCATCGTGAACTCGGGGTTGTGGGTGCGGTCCATCCCCTCGTTGCGGAAGTCCTTGCAGAACTCGAAGACGCGCTCGAGGCCGCCCACGATCAGGCGCTTGAGGTACAGCTCGTCGGCGATGCGCAGGTAGAGGCGCTGGTCGAGCGCGTTGTGGTGCGTCGAGAAGGGGCGCGCCGTGGCGCCGCCGTACAGCGGCTGCAGGACCGGCGTCTCGACCTCCAGGAAGTCCCGGTCGATCAGGAAGCGCCGCACGTGGTCCAGCAGCGCCGAGCGGCGGCGGAAGCGGTCGCGGGACTCCGGGTTCATGATCAGGTCGAGGTGGCGCTTGCGGCTGCGCAGCTCCAGGCTCATGTCGTGGAACTTCTCGGGCAGGGGCCGCAGGGACTTGGCCAGCAGCTCCCAGGCGGCGACGTGCACCGTCAGCTCGCCGGTGTGCGTCCGAAAGAGCTTCCCGGAAACGCCGATCAGGTCGCCGAGGTCCAGCAGCTTCTTGAAGGCCTCGTAGTCCTCTTCGCCGAGGTCGTCGCGGCGGGCGTAGATCTGGATGCGGCCCTCGCCGTCCTGCAGGGGCAGGAAGATCGTCTTGCCGGCGCTGCGCTTGGCCATGATGCGCCCGGCGATGCGGACGGTGGCGCCGGAGGCCACGAGCTCGGCCTCGGCGGCGGCCAGGGCGGCGCTGGTGTGCGTGCGGTCGTAGCGGTACGGGTAGGGATCCCCGCGCGCGGCGAGGGCCTCCAGCTTGCGCAGTCGCTCCTCGACCAGGCGGTGCAGGGGCTGCGGCTCGTTCTCGGACACGGGGCCTCCTCGGCCGCTCAGCGGGCGGCGCGGCTGGTCTGACGCAGGTACGCGTCGATGAAGGGCTCGAGATCCCCGTCCAGGACACCGACGGCGTTGCCCGTCTCCTGCTCGGTGCGGTGGTCCTTGACCTTGGTGTAGGGCTGCAGCACGTAGGAGCGGATCTGGCTGCCCCAGGCGATCTCCATCTTCTCGTCCTCGATGGCCGCCCGCTTCTGCCGCTCCTCCTCCAGCTTCCGCATGTAGAGCTTCGCCCGCAGCATCGTCATGGCGCTCTCGCGGTTGCGCAGCTGGGACCGCTCGCTCTGGCACTGGACCACCAGGCCGGTCGGCAGGTGGGTCATGCGCACGGCGCTGTCGGTCTTATTGACGTGCTGGCCGCCCGCCCCGCTGGCGCGGAAGGTGTCGATCCGCAGGTCCTGCTCGTTGATCTCCACCTCGACCTCATCCTCGATGAGCGGAAACACGAACACCGAGGCGAACGAGGTGTGGCGCCGGCTCTGCGCGTCGAAGGGCGAGATGCGCACCAGGCGGTGCACGCCGGACTCGCTCTTGAGGTAGCCGTAGGCGAACTCGGACTTGATCTCCAGGATGGCGCTCTTGACGCCGGCCTCTTCGCCCGCCTGAAGGTCCAGGACCTCGAAGGAGAGCTTGTTGCGCTCGAGGTAGCGGCGGTACATGCGCAGCAGCATCTCGGCCCAGTCCTGGCTCTCGGTGCCGCCGGCGCCGGGGTGGATCTCCAGCAGGGCGCCGCGCGCATCGTCGGGCCCGCTGAGCAGGAACTGCGATTCCAGCCGATCCAGCTGCCGGACCAGTTCGGCGACGCCGTCGCGGACCTCGCCGGCCGCGCTCTCGTCGTTCTCCTGCTGGGCCAGTTCGGCCAGCACCGCGAGATCGGCGACGGCCGACTCGGCCGCCGCGACCGGCTCCAGCCAGCTCTTGAGCACGCGCAGGCGGCGGGTCACCTGCTCGGCGGCCGCCCGGTCCTGCCAGAAACCCGGCTCGGATTGCCGTGCCTGCAAGACCCCGAATTCCGACTGCAGTTGCGGGAGGTCAAAGCCCCTCCTTCAAGCGCGCGAGCCGGTCCTGCTGGGCGCGGAGTTCGTCGAACTGCTCCTTCATGGCCCCTCCTGGGGTGGTGCTTCCGGGTGCCGCAGCGCCGGCGCGCGTGCGGCGACCAGCGCGCGCACCGCGCTGCGCAGGTCGTCGGGATCGCCCTCGTTCCGCAAGACGACGTCGGCGTGGGCGAAGGCGTCCAGCAGGGAACGCTGGGCCTCGGCGCGGACGCGGGCCGCCGCGGCGTCGAACCGGCCCGAGGCGGCCAGGCGGCTCACCCTGAGTTCCGGGGCGGCGTCGACCGCCACCACCAGATCCACCGGTCCGAACGGCGGAAGCAGAAAGTACACGGCGGCCTCCACGACCGCAAGACCCGGCTCCAGGGCCGCCGCCTCGAACTCCCGCAGGCGCGCGTCGAGACGCGCCGCGAGGCCGGGGTGCGTCAGGGCGTTCAGCCGCGCCAGCGCGACCGGATCGGCGAAGACGAGCGCGGCGACCGCGGCGCGGTCCACCTCGCCCCCGCGCAGCACCCCGGGACCTAGGGCGGCCGCGACGGCCGCCGGCATCCCCGGCTCGCGCAGCAGGGCCCGGCCCTCGGCGTCGGCGTCGACGACCCGCGCGCCCAGGGCGGCCAGTTCGGACACGGCCAGGGATTTCCCCGCGCCGATGGGCCCGGTCACCACCCAGCGCAGCAGGCGGCGTGCGGCCGGCGGCGGCAGTTCATCCATGGGCGGCAGCTCAACCATGGGCGGCCGCCCAGTCGGCGCCCTCGTGCACGTCCACGACCAGCGGCACCGCGAGGTCGGCGACCTGTTCCATGGCCGTGCGCACCAGCGTGGTCACGACCGCGAGTTCGTCGCGCGGGACCTCCAGCAGCAGCTCGTCGTGGACCTGCAGCAGCAGCAGCGCGCGGGAGCCGCTCTGCTGCAGCTCGCGGTCGACGCGCAGCATCGCCTGCTTGATAAGGTCGGCGGCGGCGCCTTGGATCGGGGTGTTGACCGCCATGCGCTCGGCGAGGCTGCGCCGTCGCGGGTCGTCGGACGCGATGTCCGGCAGCGGGCGCCGCCGGCCCGACATGGTCGTGACGCCGCCGTCGCGGCGGGCGGCGGACTTCGTCGCTTCGATGTAGTCGCGCACCCCCGGGTACGTCCGGAAGTAGGCGTCGATGAAGGCAGCCGCTTCGCGCACGCTCACCGTGATCCGGCGGGCCAGGGCGCGGGCGCCCATCCCGTAGATCACGCCGAAATTGATGGCCTTGGCGCGCGAACGCATCAGCGGCGTCACCTCGGCCACGGGGATCGCGTTGATCAGGGCCGCCGTGCGGCGGTGCACGTCGCCGGCGGCGTGGAAGGTGGTGATCAGCTCCGCGTCGCCGCTGAGGTGCGCCAGCAGGCGCAGTTCGATCTGCGAATAGTCGGCCGAGAGGAAGACCGCGCCGGGATCGCGCGGCACGAAGGCGCGGCGGATCAGCCGGCCGTTCTCCGAGCGCACGGGGATGTTCTGCAGGTTCGGGTCCGAGGAGGACAGGCGCCCCGTCGCGGCCACCGCCTGGTTGAACGAGGTGTGGACCAGGCCGCTGTCCGGGTTCACCAGCTGGACGAGCGCCTCGACGTAAGTTCCCAGCAGTTTCGCCAGTTGCCGGTGTTCCAGCACCAGGGCGGGCAGCGGGTGTTCCGCCGCGAGATCCTCGAGCACCGAGACGTCGGTGCTCCAGCCCGAGGATGTCTTCTTGGAGGGCTTCAGCTTCAGGCGCCCGAACAGGACCTCGGCCAGCTGCTTCGGGGACTGCACGTTGAACGGGCCGCCGGCCTGCTCGTGGATGCGCACCTCGAGGGCGGCGAGTTCCTCGCGGAAGCGGTCGCCGACCGCCGCCAGCATCGCCGTGTCGACGCGGATGCCGCGGCGCTCCATCCGGTAGAGGATCTCCGAGAGCGGCATCTCCAGATCGCGGAACAGCCGCTGCAATCCCGGCGCCGCCACGAGTTCCGCGGCGAAGCGCACACGCAGGCGCAGGGTCAGGTCGGCGTCCTCCGCCGCGTAGGCGCAGAGGCGTGCGAGCGGCACGCCGAGGATGTCGCGGACGCGGTCGCCCTCGCCGAACAGGGCCGCGTACGGGATCGGCGTTGTGCCGAGGCAATCCTCGGACAACGCGTCGAGGCCGAAGCTCAGGCGCGACGGGTCCAGGACGAAGGCGGCCACCATGGTGTCGAAGCGGGGTCCTGCCAGGGGCAGGCCGTGGCGCGCGAGGATCCACTCGTCGAATTTCAGATTCTGGCCGACCTTCTCGCGCGTGGGGTCCGCCAGGACCGGCGCGAGCAGGGGGCGGACCCACGCCAGGTGGTCGATCTCGGCCGCGGCGGCGAAGAGGGAGCCCTGGGCCTCGCCGCGCCGCTCCAGCACCGGGATGTAAACCGCGGCGCCTGGCCGGACCGCCAGCGAGACGCCCACCAGGCGGGCGCGGTCGGTCCGCAGCCCGTCGGTCTCGGTGTCGACGGCCAGGGGCGCGCCCGGGGGCAGTTCCTTCAGCCAGGCCGCGAGGTCCGCCGGCGTCGCGAGCAGCCGGTAGTCCGGCCAGTCCGCCGGCGCCGGGGTCGCCCGCTCGTCCACCGCGTCCACCACGGCGTCCGGCGCCGCGACCGACCCCGAGTATGGGGGTCCGGCGCCAATGCCGCGCGCGACGAGCCGGTCGCTGAGCGCCACGACCTGCCGCAGGCCCAGCTCGGCCAGCAGGGCGCGCGCGGTGTCGTTCGCCGGCAGCACCGTGCGCAACGACTCCCAGTCCGGTACGAGCGGGACCTGCTCGTCGATGGTGAACAGGCGGCGCGAAAGTTCGACCTGCTCGCGGTTCTCCAGCAGGATCCGGCGCAGGCGCGTGGTGACGCCCGGCCGTTCCAGGTTGCGGTACAGGTCGTCGAGGGAGCCCGCCTCGGCCACGAGCTTGGCCGCGGTCTTGATCCCGATGCCGGGAGCGCCCGGGATGTTGTCGCTGCTGTCGCCGGAGAGGGCGAAGACGTCGATCAGGGTCCGCGGCGCCACGCCGTATTCGCGCTGCACGTCCCGCGGGCCCACTTCGACGATGTCGGCGCCGCGCGCCCCGGGCTTCAGCATGCCCGTCCGATCGTCCAGCAACTGCTGGAAGTCCTTGTCGCCGGTGTAGAACCACACCCGGTCGGCCACGCCCGCGCTGAGCCGGGCCAGCGTGCCCATCAGGTCATCCGCCTCGTAGCCGTCGAGTTCCAGCACCGCGACACCCCAGGCGGACAGCACCTCGCGCAACCGCGGCAGCTGGGAGGCGAGTTCCGGGGGCATGGGTTTGCGGTTGGCCTTGTAGGCCGGGAACATCTGGTGGCGGAAGACGGGGCCCGGGCGGTCGAAGACCACGGCCAGGTACTCCGGCCGGCGCTCCTCGATCACACGCAGCACGCCCATGCAGAACCCGAAGGCGACCGATGTCGGCTCGCCGGCCGGCGAATTCAGCGGCCGGCCCGCGAACGCGAAGTGCGCCCGGTAGACCAGGGCCGAACCGTCGACCAGGATCAGCGACAAGGGGTGTCCTTTCGATGACCGTACAGCCCGCGTTCGCTGACATAGGCGGCGACCGCGGGCGGCAACAGGTCCGCGGCCGCCTGTCCCCGGCGCAGCCGCTCGCGGATCTCGCGGCTGGCGTCCGGCGCCGCGAAGTCCGGCAGCACCACCGAACCCGGCGGCAAGTCCGCCGGAACCGGCGCTCGCCCGTCGCGGGAGAGCACGATCGGTCGGGCCAGCGCCAACACGCGCCCGGGCCGGCGCCATCCGGCCAATCCCCGCCAGGCGTCCTCCCCCAGCACGAGCCAGAGCTGGTCCTGCGGGTGGAGCGCGGCGAGGGACTCGAGCGTGTCGACTGTCCAGCTGGTTCCGTCACGCACGACCTCGCCGTCCCAGACCTCGACGCCGCCGAGACCCTCGACGCCGAGACTCGCGACACCGAGGCGGACCATGGCCAGACGGTCGTCAGCCGTGGCCTGCGCCGGCGGTTTCAGGGGCGATTGCCCCGCGGGCACCACCAGCACCCGGTCGCAGAGGTCTCGGGCCAGCAGTTCGCGGATCACGGCCAGATGGCCGCCGTGGAAGGGATCGAAGGCGCCGCCGAACACCGCCAACCTCATGATTCCGTCCGCCTCACGATCACGGCGCGACGGCCGGCAACCCGTCGAGGAGCCGCCGCGATTCGGCTGCGAATTTGCCATCTGGCTGCTCGCGCAGGAGCGTCTCCAGGACTTCGCGGGCCCGCGGCGCCTCGTTCTGGCGCAACGCGAGCCGGGCCCGGTCCATCAGGATCCGGTCCCGGTACTGCGTCTCCGGCTCCTCGGCGATGAGCCGGTCGAGGGTGACCGCCATCGCGTCGGGCTTGTGGAGCTGGCGGTAGACTTCGATCACGCCGAGTTGCTTGAGCGCCAAGACGTCGCTGATCTCCACGAGGTGAGACCGGGCCGCGTCGGCGCGCGGCGAGGTCGGGTAGGTCTGCAGGAAGCTGCGGAACAGCACGCGGGCTTCGCGGGCCGGCGTGACGTCCCGCTGCACGCTGCCGACCTGGAGCAGGTGCGAGCGCGCCTCCTCGAACAGGGCCTCCTCGACCAGGTCGCTGTTGGGGTACTCCTGGCGCAGGATCTGCAACTCGACCGCGGCGAGGGGGTACTCCTCGGTGACGAGGTAGGAACGGGCCTTCTCCAACTGGGCGCGGGCGGCCAGGCTGTCGGTCGGGCTGCGGCGCAGGAACGCGGTGTAGGCGTCGACGGCTTCGCGGTGCTTGCCGCGGTCGGCGTAGGCCAGCGCGCGCTCGTAGGAGCCGGCAGGGTGGGGGTTGGTGTACCCGCAGCCGGCGAGCGCGGCGGCCACGCAGGCCGCCGTGATCAGGAACGGCCATCGCGTCGTGGAGCGGCTTGCCTGCACGTGTCCTCCCGGGTTCCGGCGGCGATTCAGTTGCCGGAGTTGGCGAAATAGACCGCCACGAGGCCGGTCAGGGCGCCCACGACGACGAGTTCCTCGAGGATCGCGCGCACCCCTCCCTCGGCGGGTTCGGCGGTGGTGAAGGCGTAGGTCGCCGCATCCACGGCTGCGAGGTGTTGCGCCGGGATCCGGTCGGTGTAGCCGCGGGCCAGCCTCTTGTCGAGCAGCAGGCGCCCGGTGGCCTTCTCGAGCACCGTCACCTGCACGACCGCCTGGAACTCCCGGTCCAACCAGCGGCGCCAGAGGCCGAAGCGCCGGCCCACCCGCGGGTAGCTCAGGTCCACGTCCTCGATGTAGTAGCGGAACTCGTAGTCGGCCCCGACTACGGTCGCCGTCTTGGTCGCCGCCACGTCCGTCTCGTCCAGCAGGACCGCGTGACCGGCGGCCGTCAACTCGGCGAAGGCGGCCGTGTCGAAGAGCGGCTGGGCGACGTGCTTGGCGCGGGGGCGCAGCGCGACGCGGGAACTGTCGGGCGGCAGCACCGCGGCGGCCTCGCGCACGATGTCGGCGAACAGAGCCCGGGTCAGCCAGAGGTTCGTGCGCACGGTGTCGGGACCGGCGGCGGCGAAGGGGGGCGGCGCGTCCTGGGCCGCGACGGCGCCGGACAGCGCCAGGCTCAAGGTCAGGGCCGTCGCAACGGCGGCGAGCAGTCTCATCGAAATTCCTTTCCCCGCGCCGCGGCCCGCACGCCCAGGACGTCGAAGGGCGTGACGGCGGCGAAGCGGGCCGTGAGCCAGTCCCCGGCGGCGAGACCGCGCCCGTCGAGCAGCACGACCCCGTCCGTTTCGTAGGCGAAATGCCGGCTGCGGGCGACGGCGACCGGTCCCGCGGCCAGCGAACCCGGATCCGCGGTCCCGGGTTCCCGATCCCCGCCGGCGAGGTCCTCCAGCAGGTCCGCCCACTCGGCGCCGTCGCCGACGCTGTCGACGACGACGTCGAACTCCTCCCCCAGCCTGGTGAGCTGCCGATCGCGGGCGATCTCCGACTGGAGGTCCATGATGCGGGCCTCGCGGTCGGCGACCTCCTCGGTGTCGGGCGCGTCGTCGAAGCCAGCGCCGGCGGTCCCCGCCTCGGGAGAATAGCGGTAGGTGCCCACGTGGTCAAACCGGATGCGCTCCAGGAAGTCCGCCGTGACTTCGATGTCCTCCTCCTGCTCACCCGGGAATCCCAGCAGCAGCGTGGTGCGCAGCACCAGGTCGGGACGGTCGCGGCGCAGTTCTTCGAAGAAGCGCGCCAGCTTCTCCGTGTCGAAGGGCCGGTTCATGCGGCGCAGCACCGCCGGCGAGGCGTGCTGGACCGGCATGTCCACGTAAGGCAGCACCTTGGGCAGGTCGAGCAGGCGGCGGAAACGGTCCACCCCGATCAGGCCCGGGTAGAGGTAGTGCAGCCGTACCCAGCGCAGATCGGCGACCTCCGCCAGCGCCGCCGCGAGGTCGAACAGGTCTTCGCCGGCCCCGCGGCCGAAATCGCTGGTGTTCTGGGAGACCAGCATCAGCTCGCGCACCCCCCGCGCCGCCAGCCGGCGGGCCTCGTCGACCAGTTCGGCGACCGGCCGCGAACGCTGGTCGCCGCGAATCAGGGGGATGCGGCAGAAGGCGCAGCGGAAGTTGCAGCCCTCGGACACCTTCATGAATGCCAAGTGCGGCGGCGTCAGCAGGGGGCGGTCGGCCATCCCCTCGTAGCGGGCCTCTTCGGGGCGCGCCACGGGGACCCGGTCCTGTCCCAGTTCCAGGGCGTCGAGCAGCCGATCGAAGTTGCCGACGCCGTTGACCAGGTCGATCCCGGGATGGTCGCGCGCGATGCTCTCGCCGTGCTCCTGGGTCAGGCAGCCCGTCACCACGAGGGTGCGCCCACCCTTGGTGGCGCACATTTCGGCGATGGCTTCGTAGCTGTCGAGGCGCGCGGCCTCGATGAAGCCACAGGTGTTCAGCACCCAGATGTCGGCGCCGGCGGGGTCGGCCGTGGTGGGGATGCCCCGCGCGACGAAGCGGCCGAGCAGCGCCTCGCTGTCCACCAGGTTCTTGTCGCAGCCGAGGGTGCGGCAGTGGACGGTGCGCCGGGTCACGTGAGGCTGTCCTCCTCGAATTCGCGCAGGGCGCTGAGGTCGTCGGGCTTCATGACGACCTCGCGGGCCTTGCTGCCGATGAACGGCCCCACCACGCCCGCCTGCTCGAGCAGGTCCATGAGCCGTCCGGCGCGCGCATAACCGATCTGCAGCTTGCGCTGCAGCATCGAGGTCGACCCGTGCTGGGACAGCACGATGATCTCGCGCGCCTTCTCGAACAGCGGGTCGTCGTCGAGATCCAGCACGGAGGCCTCCTCGCGCTCCTCCTGCAGGGTGATGGGCCGCGTGACGTGCTTGAACTGTCGCCAGTGGGCGGCCAGGGCCTCGCACTCCTCGATGTCGATGAACGCGCCGTGGACGCGCACCGGCGTGGCCCGGCCCGGCTGCAGGTACAGCATGTCGCCCTTGCCCAGGAGCTTCTCGGCTCCGTTCGCGTCCAGGATGGTGCGCGAGTCGTTCTTCTGGATGACCCGGAAGGCGATGCGGCAGGGGATGTTGGCCTTGATCACGCCGGTCAGCACGTCGACGCTCGGGCGCTGCGTCGCCAGCACCAGGTGGATGCCCACGGCGCGCGCCTTCTGGGCGATCCGGGTGATCGGCATCTCGATCTCCTGGCCGAGCTGGATCATGAGATCCGCCAGTTCGTCGACGATGCAGACGTAGTAGGGCATCGGCTCGCTGATCGCAACGCCGTCGTCGCCTGCAATCTCGCCGGCGGCCACCTTGCGGTTGTAACCCTCGATGTTGCGCACGCTGTGGCGCGAGAGGCGCCGGTAGCGGTGGTCCATCTGGGCTTCCATCCACTTCAGCGCCCGCAGCGCGTCCTTGGGGTCGGTCACCACCGGCAGCAGCAGGTGCGGGATGTCGTTGTAGACGTTCAGCTCCAGCATCTTGGGATCGATCAGCAGCAGCCGGACCAGGGAGGGGTCGCAGCGCAGCAGCAGCGAGCTGATCATGGCGTTGACGCAGACGCTCTTGCCGCTGCCGGTCGAGCCGGCCACCAGCAGGTGGGGCTGCTCGGCGAGGTCGATCGTCACCGCCTCGCCGAAGACGTCGCGGCCCAGCACCACGCTCAGCGGGGTGCGCATGCGGTCGGCGGCCTGGACGAAGACCTCCTTCATCGAGACGATCTGCTGCGTCGGGTTGGGGATCTCGATGCCGACGGCCGCCTTGCCGGGGATGGGAGCCTCCATGCGGATGGAGCGGGCCTTCATCGCCAGGGCGAGGTCGTCGGAACGCTGCACGATGGCGTTGACCTTGATCCCGGACGCCGGCTGGTACTCGTAGGTGGTCACCACGGGGCCGGGCCGGACGTCCTTGACCGCGCCCTCGACGCCGAACGAGCGCAGCGTCTCCTCGAGCAGGTCGGCCGCGGCGTGCAGCAATTCCGCGGAAACGGCCACGCGGTCGGTCGGCGGTTCGCGCAGCACCGAGAGGTCGGGCAGCGGCAGCGGCACCGCCGGATCCACCAGTCCCGAGGTGACTTCGGCGAATCCCTCGGCAGAGCCGGCGGCCGAGGCGCGGCGGCCCGCCACCGGCGGTCCGTCATCTTCGTCGAAATCCCTCGCCGAGGCGCGGTCGTGGTCGGGCGGGGCGTGCACGACGCGCGGGGTTGCGGCGGCCGGGGCCGGTTCCGCACGGGAACGGGCGGGCGCGACGGCCGACGCCACGGCCGCGGGCTTCACGACGCGCCGTTCGGCCTCGTCCCTGGCCGTCGCGGCCGCGCCGCGCCAGGTCCGGGCGATCCCGCGCACCAGACGCCACGGCAACATCAGAACCCAGAGCAACGCGCGCCAGGCGGCCACCAGTCCCGTGCCCAGCGCCTCTCCCCAGGGTCCCAAGCGGCCGAGGAAGGCCGGCAACCAGGGGTGCGTGGCGCGCAGCACGGCGGTCAACAGCAGGAACGACAGGAAGATGCCGGCGCCCCAGCGTCCGAAGAGGGCGCCGAATCCGCGCGCGAGGCCGTAACCGGGAGCCCCGCCCCACGCCGCGGCCGGCGCCGCTTCCAGCGGCCAGCCGGATTGCCCCAGCCAGGCGACCGAGGCAAGGCACAGCGGGATCAACCGGCTGCCCAAGTACAGTCGAGGCGCCTCACCGCGCGCCAGCAGGACCAGGCCGCGGATCGCCAGCAGCAACGGCAGGGCCCAGCACCAGAGCGCGCCCAGACCGGCGCGCAGCGCCAGCGCGACCAGGGCGCCGACCGGACCGCCGGGGTTGCCCTGGGGCATCAATTCGGAGCCGGGATCGCCGTTCGCCAGGGACCACCAAGAGGCGGCCGGGCCGCTGAGCGCGAGCGCCGCGTAGACGGCCAGCACCACGTGCAGCAGGCCGCCGAGCCGCGGGGACCGCCACCAGCTTGCGGCGTTGGTCTGGTTACGCTTCTTCCGCGACGACACGGGCTTCGATCGCCTCCTTGAGACCTGACATCTCCGTGTCGAGGAACTTCGTGGTGGCAAGTCCTCCCAGGAAGATCGGGTTGCGCAGGACCTCGCGGTGGAAGGGGATCGACGTGGGCACGCCCTCGATGACGCATTCCTGCAGGGCGCGCGCCATGCGACGGACGGCCTCGTCGCGGTCCTTCCCGAAGGTGATCAGCTTGGCGAGCAGCGAGTCGTAGTAGGGCGGCACCTGGTACTCGCTGTAGATGTGGCTGTCGACCCGCACGCCGGGGCCGCCGGGGGCGTGGAAGAAGAAGATCCGACCCGGACAGGGCATGAAGTCGCGCGACGGGTTCTCGGCGTTGATGCGGCACTCCAGGGCGTGGCCGCGCAGCACGACGTCGTCCTGCACGAAGTCCAACGGCACGCCGGCGGCCACCGCGATCTGCCACTTCACGAGGTCGATGCCGGTGATCATCTCGGTGACGGGGTGCTCGACCTGGATGCGGGTGTTCATCTCCATGAAGTAGAACGACCCGTCCTCGTCGAGCAGGAACTCCACCGTGCCGGTCGAGTCGTAGCCGACGCGCGAGGCCAGCTTGAT
Source organism: bacterium (assembly GCA_031441465.1). Lineage (GTDB taxonomy): Bacteria > Krumholzibacteriota > Krumholzibacteriia > LZORAL124-64-63 > LZORAL124-64-63 > PNOJ01. The sequence continues at coordinate 71,857 of JANOEP010000046.1, forward strand.
CGCGGCCTCGCCCATGCGCCGGCGCAGTTCCGGCGAGACCGCAGGCGACGGGGCCTCCTCGATGAGCTTCTGGTGGCGGCGCTGCACCGAGCAGTCGCGCTCCCCGAGGTGGACGACGTGGCCGTGCTTGTCCCCGAGCACCTGGATCTCGATGTGGCGCGGGTTCTCCAGGTACTTCTCCACGTAGACGCCGTCGTTGCCGAAGGCCGCGCCCGCCTCGGCGCGGGCCGTGGCGTAGCTCGATCTCAGTTCTTCCTCGTTGCGGGCGACGCGCATGCCCTTGCCGCCGCCGCCGGCGGTGGCCTTGATGATCACCGGGTAGCCCGCCTGGGCGGCGAAGGCCGCGGCGTCTTCGGCATTTTCCAGCAGGCCGGGGCTGCCGGGCACCGTGGGCACGCCGGCCTCGACCGCCGTGCGCTTGGCCTGGGCCTTGTCGCCCATGCTGCGGATGATGTCCGCGGTGGGCCCGATCCAGACGAAGTCGTTCTCGATGCAGATCTCGGCGAAGCCGGCGTTCTCGGCCAGGAAGCCGTAGCCGGGGTGGATGGCGTCCGCGCCGGTGATCTCCGCCGCGGCGATGATGTTGGGGATGTTCAGGTAGCTCTCGGCGCTCGTCTTCTGGCCGACGCAGACCGACTCGTCGGCGTACTTCACGTGCAGGCTCTCGGCGTCCGCACTGGAATGCACGGCGACGCACTGGATGTCCATCTCACGGCAGGCCCGCATGATGCGCAGGGCGATCTCGCCGCGGTTGGCGATCAGGATCTTCTCGAACATCCGCGTCTCTCCTGTCGTGGCTCGGTACGGGAACGGCGGCGGCGGCGGCCGCTGCCGCCGGACGATTGTCCGGCCGGCGCCGGAAAATGGCAAGCCTGGAAGCGGGACGGGAGCGGCGCGCGCCCCCCGGGGACGCGCGCCGCGGCTGGACGACGGTTCAGGCGGGATCCACGAGGAACAGGATCGCCTCGGCTTCCACCGGCGTGGCGTTCTCGACCAGGATCTCTTTGATGACCCCGCCGAATTCGGCCTCGATCTCGTTCATGACCTTCATGGCTTCGATGATGCACAAGGTCTGGCCCGGCTTGATGGTGTCACCCGTGTTGACGAAGTTCGGCACGTCCGGCGCGGGACCCCGGTACAGCGTGCCGACGATGGGCGAGCGGATCTCGCGCCACTTCGCCCGTTCGGGGTTGGCCGCGGGAGCGGCGGGCGCCGCCGTCGCGGAGGCGGCGACCGGCGCGGCCGCCGCCGGGGGCAACGTGGCGGCGTAGGCCAGGTGGGCCGACGGCGCGGCGTGCTTCTGGATGCGGATGGTGGTGTCCTTGTCGATCACTTCGAGTTCGTCGATGCGGCTGTCCTCGACCAGCTTGACAAGCTCGCGCACCTTGCTGAGATCCATGGTCTCCCCTTCCGGCCGGAGGCGTCAGACGCGCCCCAGGTACTTGCCCGTGCGGGTGTCGATCTTGAGGACCTCGCCCTCCTCGATGAACAGCGGCACCTGGACGACGAGCCCCGTCTCCAGGGTCGCCGGCTTGGAGGCGCCCTGGGCGGTGTCGCCACGCAGACCGGGATCGGTCTGGGCCACCTTCAGCTCGACGGTGTTGGGCGCCTCGACGGTCACCGGCACGCCGTCGCGCAGGAGCATGTTGACCGTCTCGCTCTCCTTGACGTACTTGGCCACATCGCCCAGCGTGTCCCGGGGCAGCGAGATCTGCTCGTAGGTCTCGAGGTTCATGAAGGTCAGAAAATCGCCGTCCACGTAGAGGAACTGGAAGTCGCGACGCTCGAGCCGGACCTCCTCGAACTTCTCCCCGGAACGGAACGTGTCCTCGACGACCTTCCCGGTGGAAACGTTCTTCAGCTTCGTGCGCACGAAGGCCGAGCCCTTGCCCGGCTTGACGTGCTGGAAATCGACGATGGCCCAGAGACTGTTCTTGTAGTTCAGGACCATGCCGTTGCGAAAATCGCTCGTGTCAGCCAACTCGGCCTCTCCTGTGCGAGTGACGCCCTGCCGGGCAGCGTGAAAATGCCCACTATTGATAACATCTGTTCCGCGAGATGGCAATCAGGCGTTGCCGTCTCCCAGCAGCCCCTTCACGCCCCGCAGGGCAAGGCGGTAGCTGTCGACGCCGAAACCGCAGATCGAAGCCCTGACGACGTCCCGCAGCAGGTTCTGCCGGCGGAACGGCTCGCGGGCGTCGGGATTGGAAAGGTGGACTTCGACCACGGGCGTCGCCACGCAGAGCAGCGCGTCGCGCACCGCCACCGAGGTGTGGGTGTAGGCGGCGGCGTTGACCACCAGCGCCGCGGCCTCGTTCCCCCAGTGATGGATCAGGGTCACGAGTTCGCCCTCGACCTCGGTCTGGTGGCAGACGACGCGCAGCCCCAGCGCGGCACCTTCGGCCACACAGACGGCGTCGAGCTGCGCCAAGGTGAGCGCGGGGTAATGCTCGGCCTCGCGACGGCCGAGCTGGCTCAGGTTCGGCCCGTTCAGGACCGCGACCAGGGGTGCGGTCACGCCGGGCCGCCCTGCTGCCGGTCGATCCAGGCTTCGAAGCGGGCGCGGTTGTGGTCGGCCGGCGGTGAGCCGGCGACGGGAGCCGCCGGTTCCGGCGCCGCGGCGCCGGCGGGGACGCCCCCTGCCGCTCCCGGCGCACAGGGCGTCGCGTCCGCCGTCGCGTCGACCGCTTCCAGGCTGGCGATTTCACGGGCCACGTCGGCGCGCTCCGGGTGCTCGGCCAGCAGCCGGCGCAGGATCGCGAGCGCCTTCTGACGGTGTCCCTGGGCCAGATAGATCTCGGCCAGGGTCTGGGTCAGGAATCGCGGCGCCGGGCCGATGTCCGCGACGGGTGGGGACGCCGCCACCGCCGGCGCGGTCTCGGCTGGCGGCGCCCACGGCTGATCGGCCCCGGCCGCCGGTTCGTCGTCGGTCGCCGCATCGGCCGGGATCATGTCTTCCTGGATCGCAGCTACCGGGAACACTTCCGTCGGGCCACCACCGACCGGCACGTCGACGAATGTCGCCGTTGCGGCCGCGATCCCGGCGGGCGCCGCCGGTTCGCGATCCGGCAGGGCCAGCAACTGTGGCGCTTCACGGTGGCCGGCATCGCGATCGAGCACCGCGCGGGCCAGGTCGCGCGCCTCGGCCGGTCGTCCTTGATCACGGCGGACGCGGGCTAGGACGACCCGGGCCGACAGGGAGTCGGCGCACCGTTCGAGCCCCTCCTCGAGCAGGGCCGAGGCGGCTTCCAGCCGGCCTTCCGCCCGGTAGAGTTCGGCCAGAGGGATGAAGAACCGGTCGCGCGGCCGGCGGTCCTGCTGCATCTCGAAGTAGCGGATCATGCGATCGTGGGTCACGCCGTTTCCTTCAACCAACTGGTGATCGTCGCTGCAACGAGCGTGTCGGTCGCGACCCGCGGCGGGCCCGCTGGCCGACGGTTCAGTCTAGGCACTCGCATGGTCCGCCGTCAAGCCGCCTGCGGGAATCGTTCACAAGATACCCAACCAGGGCCCCAACAGTTCCTGGAACCTGCCGACCAGCAGCGCCACGCGCCCCATGACGGCCGAACCGAAGGAGGCGCCGAAGGTGATCATCAGCACCAGCAGGCCCCAGCGGGCCACCCGCCCGTAGGCGCCCTTCTGTTCGCGCGTGTTGACGAAATAGACCAGGCCGCTGACCGTGCCGGCCAGCACCAGCAACTGGGCCAGGCTCTCCTGCCAGAGCCAGCGGCCGGCCGCCGTCGGGGCCAGCCCCGCGCCGATGGTCGCCTGGATCTGGTAGAGGAAGTCCGAACGCAGGTAACGGACCAGCGAATAGCCGGCGGTGGTGCCGAGGGCGAACGCGGTGGGCCACTTGCCGAGCCAGGACAACCGCGGCCACAACCGCGCCAGCATCAGCAGACCCAGCGCCGCGGGGATCAGGGCCACGGGGTCCCAGGCGCCCACCGGCGCCTCGGGGCTGGACCAGCGGCCAGCGGCCGGGAAGAGCTTCAACACGAGGGCGGGCCACAGGGTCGTCCAGAAGCCCATCACCATCCAGTAGGCCGCCGACACGCCGACGAACACGTGCTCGGCGAACTTGTAGAACGGGTTGTCCCGCCACAGGAAGGAGAAGACCATCAGGGTCAGCAGCGCGCCGATCCAGACCTGCAAGTCCCCGCTGAGGTGGATCGCGGCGATCACGGCGTCCTCCGGCGCGCGAGGCGGCGCAGCAGCAGACCCGCGTTGCCCAGCAGGATGAAGGCGACGATCACCAGGTGCGCCGCCGACTGGGGGCCCATCCCGCGGGTGGCCTGCTGATTGGCGGCCACGAACTCGGGATGGCCCCGGGCGAGCGCGCCCTCGTACTCGGCCGCCCCCTTCAAGGCGCTCATCAGGCCGAGGATCTGCAACGGGTAGTAGGGGAAGAACTGCGGGGCGCCCACGCCGGTACAACCGCCGGCGAGCGGCACGTCCAGCACATCGCCGGCGTAGAGGATCCACTCCTTGAGACCCGGCTGCCCCGCCGAAAGGCTGACGATCAGGCCGAAGTCGGCCAGGCCGCGCACGCCGCGCAGCGCGGCGATCTGCCGCAGCGGCCGGCCGGCGACGTCCGTGGGGTAGCGCGCGGTCAGCGAATCGCGCAGGCTGTTGATGAGCATCTCCCCGCCGACCTGGAAGCCGAGCGAGACCCAGTCGCGGCCGGGGGCGGCCTGCGGGAATTCCCGCGCGATGACGCGCTCCTCCACGCGCGAGATCATGTTGTTGCCCGTGGGGTACAGCGACATGTAGCAGATCGGGTGGCCGGTCAGCAGCGCGTGCTGGGTCAAGGCGTCGGCCATGGGCTCGAGTTCCGGGGCGGAGCTGGGCGAGTAGTCCAGCGACAACAGGATCGGCGCTCCGGCCGGCAGGTTTTCGATGCGGTCGTAGATCGGCTGAACGACGGAGGTGGCCCGATCGGGCGTGCTCACGCCGGTGAGCAGCGACACCACGACGACCGCGGCCAGCACCAGGAAGATCCAGCGCCGGTCCAGGGACTCCAGCCGCGAGGCGAGCCGATCGTACCGGTGGATCACGACCCGTCACCTCCGGAGCGGGGGTCCTTCTCCAGGCCGGCGATCATGCGCACCGCCAGGGCGATGACGCCCAGGGCGATCCCGATCATCAGGGCCCGCTGCCCGGCGGTGTTGGGCACGCGCAGGATCCAGAGGGACAGTTCCTCGACCCGCAGGAAGGCGACGGGCTCCGGGATCCAGGCCGTCAGGTAGCGCCCGGCGGGGATGCGGCCGAGCAGGACCACCAGGGCCGAGGCCAGCAGCAGGGTCGACTCGAGGGACCGCGCGCGGAAGGCGCGGTACGAGGCCGACGCGATGTAGAAGGCCAGCAGGCTGTAGAGCGTCGCGTGCAGCGGGCTGAGCACCGCATCGAACACCGTGCTCAGCCAGCTGCCGGGCGCGGTGACGTCGCCCTGCAGGCCGGGCGGGCCGCCCAGCTTGGCCATGCCGACCACCAGCACGATCACGAACGAGACCAGGGTGACGAGGGAGTAGTAGCGGTCCGGACCGCGGTCCCTGATCTTCACCAGGTGCGTCGCGACGAGGTTCAAGCCGCCGAGCAGGAAAGCGAAGACCGTCAGGATGCTGAACCAGGTGGCGAACTCCTGGTCGGCGAAAGCCAGCATCCGCTGCACGTAGGGCGCGTTCCCGTCCTCGGGACGGGCGATGAAAGCCGAGATGATCAGCAGCACCGCCGTGACGGACAGGATGATCTGCGGCACGCGCTGCTTCACGGGGCTCACCCCGCCCGGAAGACGTTGAGGAAGGCGTCGCGCAGGAACGTCCAAGGCGCCGCCCCGGTCACGTCCGCCACGGTCACCACCAGGCTGCCCGCGACGAGGCAGACCGCGGCCGCGAGTTTGCAGAGATCCTGGCCGCGCAGGCTGCCGAGCCGGGCGGCGTCGCCCTCCAGGGAAGCGGCCGCGGCGAAGAGTTCCTCGCCGAGCAGCACGTGATCGCACGACGCCACCAGGAAGGGCAGCTGGACCGCGCTGGCGGTGCCCGCGATCTGGACCGCTCCGACCTGGTGCCCACCTTCGGCCAGCAGCAGCGATTCCGAGGCGAAGAAGCCCATCAGGACGCAGAGGCCAGGGCGCTCGCGGGCGATGAGCCCGTCCACCCGCGCCACGAAACCGAGGTGGTCGTCCGAGATGTAGGCCACCCAGTCGTCGCGCCAGAGATCGGCGCGGCCGGCGTCGGCGTAGGCGAGGCGGCAGATCTCACGCGCGTTGTCCATGACCAGGCTGCGGTTGGTCGGGACGAACAGGCGGCCGCCGGCTTCGGCGACCTTGCGCGCGAGCGGCCGCAGCACGGCCAGCGCCGCGACCGTCTGCATGTTGTCGAGATCCTGGGAGCCGGCGACGAAGTAGACGGGCCGTCCGGCGGCGACGGCGTCGGCGACGGCGCGGTCGAGGGCGAGCAGAGGCGGCAGGGCGCGCACCGACACCGTGGCGCCGCGGCGGGCCCGCAGGACCGAGAACCCGATCAGGGCGCACACGAACGCGCCGACCAGGGCGACGTTCCAGGTCCCGGGTGCGAGCCAGCCGCTCACGGGCCCGTCTCCGGACGCGGGCCTTCCAGCAGGTCCAGCAGGCGGTCGAAGTGGCAGCGCTGCTCCAGGATGCGCGCCAGGCGCGCCGTACCGGAGCGCGGCACCACGAGATCGCAGAAGGGACTCGCGACGTGCAGGGCCTGCGAGCCCAGGAACGACAGCGGGCTGGAACTCGCGAGCCACAGCAGGGCCGGCGTCGCCAGGCCCGCGCCGCGCACGCGCGCCGCCAGGCCGGCGAGGAACGCGTCGTCGGCGGGGTCGAGGCTCGGCGGGCGGCCGGCGTCGCTCATGTCACCTTCGCCTTCACGTGGGCGGTCACCACCACCATGTCGTCCAGCAGCCCCTCGCTACAGGCGAGCGGATCGCTGCACGCGAGCTTGGCCAGGAACTCGCGCGGGGTCTCCCCGTCCGGCGGCAGAACGGCGACCGCACAACCGGCGGCGCAGGTCGCGGCGCCGTCGCGCACGGCCGCCAGGGCCAGGCGGGCGTTCACCCGGCTCATCACGGCGACGGCCGCCGCCTCGGCGTACCCCGCCGCGGCCAGCGCGGCCGCGCGGCGGCAGAAGGCGCCGGCCACCTCGCAGGCGGTCATCATGTCGGCCAGACGGAACAGCACCGACTGGCGGCCGTTCGTCTTGCGGGCGTGCACGAACTGGATCGTCGCGTTGAGGTCGCGGACGGCCGCGGCGGCGAGACCGGCGCCCACCTCGCCGTGGGAGACGTGGAGCGCGTCGAGGCCGGCGGCTGCTTCCTCGTACCAGGCGCCCCGGGTGCGCACGGTCGACTTCCAGCGGTACAGACCGATGATGCTCTGCTGGATCTCGCTGGTGCCTTCGTAGATCGTCGTGATGCGAACGTCGCGCTTGATCTTCTCGACCATGTACTCGCGTGCGTAGCCGTAGCCGCCCAGGGCCTGGATGGCCGCCTCGGCCGCCCGGTTGCCGGCCTCGGTGCACCAGTACTTGGCGATCGAGCCCTCGACCTGCAGGTCGCGCTCGCCGCCGTCGAGGCGCAGGGCGATCTCCTCCACGTAGGCGCGGCCGGCGGCCAGCGCGATCCAGTGGGGCGTGATGAGCTTGCTGCTGTAGCCTTCCTTGTCGATCAGAGGCGCGCCGAACTGGATGCGTTCGCGGGCGTAGCGCACGGCCCGGTCGAGCGCCGCCTGGCCGGCGCCCAGGCCGAACGCGCCGACCATCACCCGCGTGTAGCCGAACACGGCGTTGGCCTGTTTCAGCCCCTGGCCCTCCACGCCGCCGATCAAATGGGAGACCGGGACCTCCACGTCCTCCAGCACGACGCCGCTGGTGTCCGAGGCGCGGATGCCGTGCTTGTCCTCGTGCTTGCCGGCGCTGAGGCCGGGTGTCGCGCGCTCCACGACGAAGAACGAGGGACCATCGGGCGTCTTGGCCAGGATGGTGTACAGCTCGGCCACGCCGCCGTTGGTGATGAACTGCTTGGTGCCGTTGAGGCGGTACCCGGTGACGGCGCCGGCGGCGTCGGTCAGGCGGTCGGCGCGCGTCTGCAGCGCGGCCACGTTGCTGCCGGCGGCGGGTTCGGTCACGCCGTAGGCGACGATCAGGCCTTCGGCGGCGATGCGGCCCAGCCAGTGGTCCTTCTGCTGCGGCGTGCCGCCGACGATGATCGGGTCGGTGCCCAGGCAGATCGCCAGGAAGGCGGTCGCCACGCCCAGGTCGATGGCGGCCATCTCCTCGCTGACGCGGCAGATGTCCAGGGCGCCGCCGCCGAGCCCGCCGACGGCCTCGGGCAGGAAGATCAGGTGCAGGCCGACGTTGGGCGAGAGCAGCTCCCTGATGAAGGCGACGGGGAACTCGTCGCGCGCATCCAGGCCGAGCAGGATGTCGTCGGGCAGGTCCCGTTGCACGACCTGGCGCAGCGTCTGGACGATCATCTCGCGCATCTCGGGCGACAGGCCGGCGGTCTGGGTCATGATTCACTCCTGATGAACGGTGGCGGATGGTGGCGACGGTCTCAGAGGACCGAACCCTGATCGAAGCGCAGGCGGCCTTGTGCGAGCAGGACGCCGTGCCCGCCCACGCGGATCGCGCCGCAACGGCCGTCGTGGACCTCGGCCTCGGCGTACAGGCGGCTCGGGCGCCTCATTTCCAGTCCCTGCTCGCAGACGATGCGGACGTGGGGCTGCGGCGGCACCAGGCGGTGCTTGATCATGTACGCGATCAAGGCGCCCGCGGCGCTGCCGGTCGCCGCGTCCTCGGGGATGCCGAAGTCCTGGGCGAACATGCGGCAGTGCACGTCGACCCCGGCGCCCTCGGCCTCGCAGGTGAAGACGAAGAGGTCGCCGAAGCCGAGGTCGCGGGAGATCTCCCGCGCCGCGGCCCGATCGAAGCGGATGGACTGCACGGCCTCGAGCGAACCCATCGGGACGATGTGGATGGGCAGGCCCGCCGAGACGATCTCGCAGGGCAGGCCCGTGATGGCGATGTCCGTTTCCTCGACGCCCAGCGCCCGGGCCACCTTGCCCCGCTGGTAGTACTGCCCGATGAACTCCGCGGGCTCGTGGACCAGCGAGTACAGCGTGGCGCCGTCGACTTCCGACAGCACGACGGGGAACTCGCCGGCCTCGGTCCGCCAGTGGAAGCGGGTCTCGTCGCCCCCCCGTGCGATCCGGCCGCAGGCGTCCAGGCCGCAGGTGGCGCCCAGGATCGAAAGCCCCGACAAGGGGATCTCCCCCTTGGGCGTGAAGATCCGCAGCCGGGCGCGGTTGACGCCGCCGGGGTCCGGCTCCGCGAACACCGTCTCGCCGGTGCCCATCTCGCGGGCGATGACCTGGAGCAGGGCGGTCGGCACGCCGGCCGCGTCGGGGAACAGCGTCAGACGGCTGCCGCCGAACGGCACGCGCGTGTACAGGTCCAGGTGCATGAATTCGCGTTCGAACAAGCGGATCCCCGTGGTTGCGTTGGGCTGCGGCAACTCAGCGGGCATCCTAACCGCTCGCCCGCGGCGGTGCAAGCAGGGGATGACGGGCAGGGGTGGCGGGGGGGGGCGCCGTCAGTCGAGGACCACGACGGCCATGGCGATCTCGCGCTCGTGGCTGAGGGACAGCAGGACGCGCCCTCCCCCGCGCTCGCGCAGGGCCTCCGCCGCGCCGCCGTGCAACCGCAGGACCGCAGGACCGCCCTCGCAGTGGACGACCTCGACGTCGCGGTAGGCGATCGGGCCGGCGACTCCGATCGCCTTGACGAAGGCCTCCTTCGCCGCCCAACGCGAGGCGAGGGTGGCCGGACCCTGGGCGCCGCGCCGCGCCGCCAGGGCGATCTCGTCGGGCCGGAAGCAGCGCTGCAGGAAGCGATCGCCGTGACGCTCGACCGCGGTGCGGATGCGCGCGACCTCGACGATGTCGCTGCCGAGCCCGCGCATCAGTAGGCTCCCTTGCGCTCGATCACGGCGGGGATCGTGCGCGACAGGATCCGCAGGTCGAAGACCGGCCCGCGCCGCCGCACGTACTCGAGATCCAGTTCCATCCAGTCCTCGAAATCCAAGTGGCTGCGCCCCGACACCTGCCACAGGCAGGTCAGCCCGGGCTTCACCTGGAGCCGCCGCGCCTGGGCGGGCGTGTACGCGGCCACCTCGCTGGGGATCTGCGGACGCGGGCCGACCACCGACATCTCGCCGCGCAGCACGTTGTACAGCTGCGGGAACTCGTCGAGGCTGCTGCGCCGCAGGAAACGGCCGACGCCGGTGATGCGGGGGTCGCGCTCGATCTTGAAGGCGGCGCCGCTGGCCTCGTTCAGGTGGGCGAGGTCGTCCTTGCGGGTCTCGGCGTCCACGACCATCGAGCGGAACTTGTAGCAGTCGAAGGCGCGCCCCCGCAGGCCGACGCGGCGCTGGCGGAAGAACACCGGGCCCGGGGTGTCGAGCCTGATCAGGATGACGAGCAGCGGGAAGACCGGCAGCACCAGCAGCAGGCCGACGGCGGCTCCCAGGAGGTCCACGAGGCGCTTGACCGCGGCGCCGGCGGGATTGGCGGTGGGCACGGGCCCGTGGGGGTCGCGCGCGATGAAGGCGGCGTAGCCGCCGGCGGCGGCGTAGACATCCGCGTCGTCGAGGTGAGGGCTCACCGGACGGCCTCCCCGCCCGCCGCGGGCGCGCGCCGCCAGTGCAGGGCGGTCACGCCGGGGAACTCGCGCACCGCGACCACGTCGCCCAGATCGTCGAGCGCCGCCGGGAAGTGATGGCCCGGGTCGAGCGTCCCGCTGCGGCACAGGACCAGCCAGGCCTGGTCGGCGTCGCCGATCCGTTCGGACAAGGCGCCGACCACGGCGTCGCGGCCGACGAGCGCCCCGAGACCCCAGAAGTCGCGCACCTCGCCGCGGCCGTCGTAGTAGAGCCGGAACAGGTCGGTGACCACGGGCACGAGCACCGGGTCGCCCGCGGCGTCCTGGTTCGCGATCCAGACCGCGGCAGCCCGCACGTCGTCCTTGGCGTAGCGAGGATCGAGGTGGTAACTGCCCGACGACCACAGGGTCAACCCGAGCAGGGCCAGGCTCGCCACCCTCACCGTCCAGCCGTGCATCACGCTGAGCCCGTGTCCGGCCGCCAGCAGCAGGAAGGGGGCCGCCACCGCCAGGTAGCGGGGCGTGAAGGTCTTCACGTCGAGCAGGCGCATCGCGATGAGAGCGACGAACGGCACCACGATCCACAGCGCCGTTTCCCGGCGCCGCCGGCTGCGCCACCAGCCCGTGACCGTCGGGAAAGCGGCCGCGAGCGCGCCTGCGGCCAACAATGGCAGGTAGCGGCGGACGATCTCCAGGCGGTCGGGCCGGTGCAACTCCTCCAGCGTCGGGCCGAGGCTGAAGCCGTAGAAGAATGTGAACAGGGCGTAGGGGACGGCCAGGGGCGTCAGGCGTTCCTGGCCCTCGGGCAGCAGCCCGCCCCCGCCTCCCGGCGCCAGGCGTCCGGGATACCAGTAGCCTGTCGCCTGCAGCAGCCAGGGCAGGATGATCAGACCGGTCACCCCGAAGGCGACCGCCCAGCCGCGCCGGGCCTCGCCGCTTTGCGGGCGGTGCAGCAGGACCACACCCAGGACGTGGGCCACGATCAGCAACAGGGCCGACATGTTGCTCAGCACGGCGAGTCCGGCGAGCAGGCCGTAGGTCAACCCGCCCCGCGTCGAGGCGCCGTGCCGCTGCATGCGCAGCAGCTGCAGGGTCGCCGCCATGGCGAGCAGGACCATCAGGGAATAGCCGCGCGCTTCCTGCCCGTACCAGACGTGGAACGGGTTGAGGGCGAGCAGCAGGGCCGCCCAGGCACCGGTCGACCGGTCGCGCCATTCGCTGCCGAGTTTGTACATCAGCGGGACGGCCAGGATGCCGGCCAGCGCCGCCGGCAGCCGCAATAGCCATTCGGGGGAGGCCGGTTGCCCGGGGCGCCAGCTCAGCAGCAGGTACAGGGGCCCCTGGATGTTGTCGCGGAACTGCTCCCAGAGCCCGTGGCCGGCGCCGGGATGGAGGTTGTGCCAGGTCTGGTACTCGTCGATCCAGAGCGGCGAAGCGCCGAGGTGGTAACCGCGCAGGATGGCCGCCGCGGCCGTCACCAGGATCACGAACAGGAGCCTTTCGCTGCGCCGACCGGCGGGATCGAGCGCGGGCATGGCCCCCAGTCGAAAGTCGGCGTGCTCCCGGCGCGAACTCATGGCCGGACCTCCGATGACAGGGGACGGCCGAGCCGGAACGATTTCAAGGAAGCGTCGATGGCGCCGACCTTCACTTTCGTCTTCATGAGCACGGGCAGGCGGTGCTCGTCGTCGCTCAGCCAGATCGTGAGGTCGCCCTCGAACTGGAAGAGCCCTTCGCCCTGGATGACCGGCTGCACGACGAGGCAGTCGAACGTGCCGGCCGCCACGGTGATCCGCTCGCGTCCCTGGACGTTGACAACGAGGTCGTAGGTCTTGCGCGAACTGTGCGTGGTCACGAGCGCCGGCTGCCCTGGTTCCAGCGGCAGGGTGCGGACGAAGTAGAACGCCGACAAAATGTCCTGGACCCCGGTCGGAACGTCCTCGTCGTGGCCGTCGAGATGGCGGGCCTTCCCCGCCTCCTGTTCGTAACGGATCGCCACGTTCTTGCGATAGTCGCCTTCGCGCAGCCGCTTGCTGAAGTAGCGCGTCGCGAGTGTCCGCACGTCGATGTGGGTGATGACCTTGTCCCGGACGAGGTAGAACGCCGAGAAGAATCGGTTGGACGTGGCCTTGCTCTCCACGGGATAGCACGGGTGGCCGCCGGAATCGATGACCTCCCCGACTTCCAGGGAGGCCTCGCCGGCGTTGACGGGTCCGTAGTCGATCGAAAAGACCAACAGCTCGCCCGGCCCGTAGGGAACCGGGTGGATCGCGGCGGCAGTATCCGGTGCGGAGGCGGTCGTTTCCGCGCCAGCGGCCACGGCGGGGGCGGTCGCCAGGACGGCGAGCGCCGCCGCGGCCAGGGCCGCCGGCAGGGTTCCCGCCCGGCCTCGTCGCAGGTTCATGTGGCCTCCCTCGCTGCGCCCCGCAGGCGCTCCAGAATGGTATCCAGGGCCTCCAGCACGCGTTCGGCACGCAGACCGGTCATGCAGGGATGACCGGCCACCGGACACTCCAACAAGTCGCAGGGGGAACATGGTTCCCCGGTTCGCACCATGATATGCAAGGGATGTTCCGGGTTCCAGCCTCGCGGGTCCGTCGGGCCGAACAGGGTGACCGTCGGCACGCCCAGACCGGCGGCGATGTGGCGCGGGCCGCAGTCGGTCGCCACCAGGACGTCGAGCCGGCTCAGGAGGCCGGTCAGATCCAGCAGATCCGTGTTCGGGGCGACCGGCAGACTGGGATCTTCCGCCCGGACGGCCGCCACGAGCGCGCCGTCGCCGGGACCCGGAATCAGCAACACGGCGGCGCCGCGCGCGACGAGAGCCTGCATCAGTCGCACGGCCTCGGCGGCCGGCCAAGCCTTGACGGGCCACGTCGCACTCAGGGTCAGGCCGATCCGGGGGCGGCCTCCGGTTCCGGGCCAGCCGATCCCGGGCGCCGCCGCGACCCGGTCCGGCCCAGCTGGTTCCGCGGTGAAATCGCCGGGCCGCCAGGGCTCGGCCTCGGCGCCCAGGGTCCGGACGAGATCCAGAAATCCTTCGGCCGCGAACTGCCGCAATCGCCGCCCCTCGAGACGGTCGCGCGGCACCGGCAGGTTGTAGGCCCATCGGCGCCAGCGCAGTGCGTAGCCGGCCCGCCAGCGGGCGCCGCTCAAGGCGGTCCACAGGGCCGTGCGCGGCGTGCTCAGGACGTCCACCACCAGGTCGTACCGCTGCGCGCGCAGGTGGGGGATCCAACCCGCCGGCGCGTCCGCACGCTCCGGAGGCCAACCCACCACCCGGATGCGGTCGGCGACTTCGCGCAACAAGGGGACGAAAGGCCGGTCCACGAGCAGATCGACCTCGGCCTGCGGGCAAGCCGCGGCCAGCGCCCGCACCGCCGGCAGCGTGACCACGACGTCGCCGAGGGCTCGCCGGCGGATCACCAGGATCCGGCGCAGCTGCGGCAGCTCGGCGAAGAAGGACCGGTTCATCGTCCGGCCCCCGGACCGCCGAGTGCCGACAGCGCCTCGGCGACGACGGCGGGCGACAAGGCGGGCAGGCAGACGAATTCCTCCGGTGGGCAGGCGTGGCGGTCGCAGGGATGGCAGGCGGGCCGCGTGCACAGCACCCGGTAGGGCCCGAAGCTCTCGTAGGGGAACCAGATCGCGGGATCCGTCGGACCGAACAACGCCAGCGTGGGCCGGCCGCAGGCCACCGCAGCGTGGGTGAGGCCGCCGTCGACCGCCACGACCGCATCCGCGCCGGCGACCACCGCCAGCGCAGCGGCCAGTCCCAGCAACGGCAGTCGTCCGCCCGGCGTACCGTCGGTCCACGCGCCGCCCGTCAGCACGCCGCCGGGCGCGGCAAGCTCAACGACGGGCCGCCGGTCCGTAACGGCCAAACGGGTGTGCAAGTCGTCCCACGACGCGCGGGGCCAGGCCTTGGCCGGCCAGGTGGCGCCGGGCGCGAACAGCAGGTACGGTCGGCCCGCGCCGATGCCGAGCGCCGCCAGCGCGGCGCCGGCCGCGGCGCTGGGCGCCACGTGCAGACGTGGCGGCAATCCCCGCGGGTATTCGCGCAGGTACCAGTCCCGGAACGACAGACCGCTCGGGACGTGCGCCAACGGCAGCAGACGGCCGAGGAGTTCGCCCAGCCCGCCGGGAGCGGCGGCGCGGAACGCCGGGTCCTGCTGCAGCGACGGGACGCTGACGGGATGCGTGGCGAGTCGGCGGCGCCATCCCCGATCACCGCCGATGCGCCGCGGCGCACCGGCCAGGCGCAGCAGCAGGGCGCTGCGCGGGTTGGCGAAGAGGTCCACGGAGAGGTCGTAGCGGGCGCGCCGCAAGTCGCCGACCGTCGCCGCCGCGGTGCGGCCTCCCGGCCCGTCGGCGGGCGCCGTCGGGCGCGAGGCGGCGCCGGAGCCGCGCGCGTCCCGCGCCAGCACGTGCAGGCGCTGCAGGCGCGGGTCACCGGCGAGCAGGGGGGCGGCCGGCGACTCGCAGAGGTAACCGAGGCGCAGTTCGGGATCGCCGCGGCGCAGGACTTCGAGCACGACGGTCGACATCACCACGTCGCCGAGGAAGCGCAGCCGGCTGACCAGGATCGCGCCGAGGGGGCGCCCGTCGAGGGTCCAACTCACGCCTTCGCCTCCCGCAGGACATGATCGACGGCGCGGGCCAGGTTCGCCACGGTGGGCACGCGCCAGGCCGGATCGAGGTCGCGGGCGCTCAGGTTGCCCTTGCCCGTGCGCACCAACACGGCGCTCAGGCCCGCATGACGCGCGAGCAGCACGTCGGACACCTTGTCGCCCACCATCCAGGCGCGCGCGGGCTCCCACGCATAGTGGCGGGCAGCGGCCTGGAGCAGGCCGGGGCGCGGCTTGCGGCAATGGCA
The DNA here is from genome assembly GCA_031441465.1 of bacterium. GTDB lineage: Bacteria > Krumholzibacteriota > Krumholzibacteriia > LZORAL124-64-63 > LZORAL124-64-63 > PNOJ01. Next base: position 87,412 of record JANOEP010000046.1, read on the forward strand.
GTCCGCATCGGGCGCGTGCGGGCAGTAGTAGACGCCGTCGAGGTACACGTCGTCCGCGGCGAGCAGGGCGTCGACGCGCTTCTGGACGGCGGCGAACTCCTCGAACGTGTAGTAGCCGCGGCCCAGCCCCGACTGGTTGGTGAGCATGATCAGGCGGAACCCGGCCAACTGGGCCTTGCGCAGGGCCGCGCCGGCGCCCGCGATCAGCGCCACGGCGCGCGGGTCGTGGAGGTAGTCGCCGTCGTGGATGACCACACCGTCGCGGTCCAGGAACAGGGTCGGCCGTACGGGCTGCGGCTCCCTCACGCCCAGAGGTTTCCAGACACCCGCCTCCCCCGACTCCTGCCCGGGGACCAGGGAGCGGGCCGCGGCCAGGACGCGGCGCGGTGTGATCGTCTCGAGGCAGAAGCGCGGCTCGGGGCACGTGCGCAGGAAGCAGGGATGACAGGGGAAATCCTCGACCGCCACGACCGTGGTGCGCGCGCCGCGGGGTCCCGTCCAGATGGGACTGGAAGAGCCGAACAGCCCCACCGTCGGCGTGCCGAGGGCCGCCGCCAAGTGCATCGGCCCGCTGTCGTTGCCCACGAAGAGGTCCGCCCCGCGCAACAGCGCGGCCAGGCCGGGCAGGCTCGTGCGACCGACCATATCACAGCAGCCGGGCGTCGTGCCGGGGTTGCCGGTCCCCTGGTCGTCCGACCAGGGGGCGCCGCAGGCAGCGCGCACGCGTTCGGCCAGCCGGCGCGCCGGCGGGTCGCCGATCAGCACGACGCGCGCGCCGGCCTCGGCAACGGCCAGTTCGACGAAGCCGGCGACGGCGTCTGGTGGCCAGCTCTTCGCGTCGCCGTAGGTCGTGCCGACGGACACGACCCAGACGGGCGGCCCGGGCGGGATGGGCGGCGCGGCCTCGGAACACACCTTGCCCGCCAGGGTCGGCGCCGGCGCCGCGGACCATTCCCCGCCGCGCCATGCCTGCGCCAGCAGGGCGAGTTCCTCGGTGTAGTGGCGCGAACAGCGCGGCGGTCTGGGCAGCGCGTCGGTCAGCAGGGCGCCGCGCTGCTCGCCGCGGAACCCCAGGCGCCTCGGGATCCCGGCCAACCGCGCCACCGCGGCCGCGCGCAGCGACGGCGGCAACACGAACACGGCGTCGAAGTCTCCCTCGCGCCACTGCCGCGCCAGGCGCAGCGCGCCTCGCCAGCCCGCGTGGTCGCCTTCGCGTTCGTAGATCAGGAGTCCGTGGAGGCGGGGGTCGCCTTCCAGCAAGGGAGCCCAGCGGTCCCGCACCGCGACGTGGATTTCGGGCGGCGCCTCGCCTTCCCGCGCCGCGACCAAGGAGGCCAACAGCGAGGTCGACATCACGAGGTCCCCGAGCCAGTTCGGGGCCACGACGAGCAGGCGCGGCCGTCGGGACATGACTTCCTCTCGGCTCATCGAGCGGCGCGGATCGCCGCGAACGCGTCCAGCAGGGTGTCGGGATCGATCCGCTGCCCGTCCTTGACGCGCAGGATCCGCACCTGCGGCTGCTCGGTGGGCACCCACTCGGGCCCGTCCTGCTCCAGGAACAGGCCCAGGGTCGGCACGCCGGCCGCCGCCGCGAAATGGAAGAGGTCCGTGTTGCCGGCGATCACCACGTCACAGACCGCAGCGAACAGCACGACGTCGAACAGCGTGTCGCACGGCAGGCTCATCGGGGCCGCGCCGAGACCGGCCACCAGGGACGCGACACGCTCGGTGTCCGCGGACACGGTCAGGGGCAGCACCCGGCACGGGACCTGGCTCTCCAGCTGGCGCAACAGGTGATGGAAGTTCGGCGCCGCCAGCGCGACACCCGACTTGCCCGCCGTCGGATCGAAGCCCACCAGGACCTCGTCCTGCCGCGGCTTGTTGAAGTGCACGAGCTGGCGCGCGCGCCGCAGTTTCTCGTCCGGCAAGGGCCAACCGCGACGGGCCGCTTGGCGGGGCAACCCCAGGAACGGGGCCGCCGCCGCCAGACACTCGCCGCGGTAGCGCACACCGTCGTCGCGGCGGCGGATCTCGAAGTTGACCGCCGGGTAAGCGCCCGGGTGCGACGGCCCCATCCGCAACGGCGCTCCGGTCGCCAGCGACACCGTCTCGAGGGCGGGTTGCGGCGCGAAGGACATCACCAGGCTGAAGTCGTACGCTTCCTTGCGCACGCTCTTGAGCAGGGCGTGGCAGGAGGGGCTCCACAGTTTCAACTGGCGCGGCTGGTAGACCAGGCACTGGCGCGCGATCCCGCTGGGCGCGACCAGGGACACGTGCGCCTCGGGCAGCAGGAAATCGATGCGGGCGCGCGGATGGCGCTCGCGGATCGCCTGCAGCAGCGGCATGTGGAACAGCAGATCGGACAGGTCGCCGGTGTCGATGGCCAGCAGCAGCGGCTCATCCCCCAGCTCCCCCGGCAGCGAGAAACCCTCGCTCCCGCCCCGCAGGAAGAAACGGTCGACGAGGCTCCTGACCAGTCTGCCCTCGGCGAAGCTCATGGCCGGCCGCCGGCGCTCACGAGGTGAACTCCTCGGGGAAGAGTTCCGCCCAGACCTCCTCGACGCGCTTCACGCAGACGAACTCGATGTCGCGGGACACCTCGGTCGGGATCTCTTCGAGATCGTGCTCGTTCTCCTTGGGCAGCAGGAGGCGGCGGATGCCGGCGCGGTGCGCGGCCAGGACCTTCTCCAGCAGCCCGCCGATGGGCAGCACGTCGCCGGTCAGCGTGATCTCCCCGGTCATGGCCGTGCGCCGGTCGACCGGGCGACCCACCATCAAGGAGAAGAGCACCGTCGCCATGGTGATGCCGGCGCTCGGGCCGTCCTTGGGCACCGCCCCGGCCGGGATATGGATGTGGAGGTCGTGCTCGCGGAAGAAGGCGCGGTGGCGTTCGCGGTCGCCGTAGCGGGCGCGCAGGTAGGAGTAGGCGGCGGCCGCCGACTCCTGCATGACGCTGCCGAGCTGGCCGGTCAGGCGCAGCTGGCCGGAGCCCGCCGGCAGGGCCACGCCTTCGAGGTAGAGGATCTTGCCGCCGGCCGAGGTCCAGGCCAAGCCCGTGGCGACGCCCACGCGGGCGCGGCTGCGCAGCCGGTCGGGATCGTAGTCGGGCTGGCCCAGATACTCGGGCAGGGTCTGGGCGGTGATCGCGTGCCGGCGCCGGCGGCCGCGCGCCACGGTCTTGGCGACCTTGCGGCACACGGCGCCGATCTTGCGCTCGAGGCCGCGCACACCGGCCTCGCGGGTGTGGCCGTTGATCAGGGCGCGCAGGCCGGCGTCGGTGAAGCCCACGTGCTTGGCGGTCAGGCCGTTCTCCTGGAGCTGCCTCGGCACCAGGTAGCGCTTGGCGATCTCCAGCTTCTCGAGGTTGGTGTAGCCGGGCAGCTGGATGACCTCCATGCGGTCCAGCAGGGGGCGCGGGATGGTGTCCATCATGTTGGCCGTGGTGATGAACAGGGTGTGCGAGAGGTCGAACGGCAGCGACAGGTAGTGGTCGGTGAAGGAGAAGTTCTGCTCCGGGTCGAGGACCTCCAGCAGGGCGCTGGCGGGGTCGCCGCGGAAATCCTGGCCCAGCTTGTCGATCTCGTCGAGCATGATCAGCGGGTTGTTGGTGCCGCAGTCCTTCAGGCCGGCGATGATGCGCCCCGGCATGGCGCCGACGTAGGTGCGGCGGTGCCCGCGGATCTCGGCCTCGTCGCGCATGCCGCCGAGCGAGAAGCGGAAGAACTTGCGGCCGATCGCCTCGGCGATGCTCCGCCCCAGCGAGGTCTTGCCCACGCCGGGCGGCCCGACCAGGCAGATGATGGGCCCGCGGTGGTCGTTCTTGAGCTTCCGCACGGCCAGGAACTCTAGGATGCGCTCCTTGACGTCGGCGAGGCCGTAGTGGTCGCGCTCCAGGATCGCCTCGGCGCGCTTGATGTCCAGCTTGTCCTCGCTGGACACGAGCCAGGGCAGGTCCAGCAGCCAGTCGATGTACGTCTTGCTGACCGTGTACTCGCTGGCGCCCGGGGACATGCGGGCCAGACGGTCGACTTCCTTCTCGGCGACGGCGCGCACGTGCTCCGGCAGCTGGGCCTGCGCCAGCCGCTCCTGCAGTTCCTCGATCTCCACCGTGCCGTCGTCGGTGTCGCCCAGCTCGCGCTGGATCGCCTTGAGCTGCTGGCGCAGGTAGTATTCGCGCTGGTCCTTGTCGATGCTCTTGCGGACCTTGGACTGGAGCTTCTGCCCCAGCTCCGCGACTTCCAGTTCGCGCACGACGATCTTGGCCAGGATCTGCAGGCGCTCCAGGGGAGCGACGGCTTCCAGCACCTGCTGCTTCTCGGCGATCTCGATGTCGAGGTTGGTGGCGATCAGGTCGGCGAGCCGGCCCGGATCGTCGATGTTCATCACCACGACCTTCAGCTCGTCCGAGAGGCTCTCGCTGGCGTCGACGATCTTCAGGAAATTGTTCGCGACGCCCCGCATGTAGGCCAGCGTGCGGGGGTCGGAGGCCTTCGGCTCCGGCAGCCCCTCCACTTCGGCCTTGAGGTACGGCTGTTCGGACACGAACTCGCCGATGCGAATCCGGGCCACGCCCTGGCCCAGCAGGCGCATGCTGCCGTCGGGAAAGCGCAGCATCTTCTGGATCTTCACCGCCGTGCCGACGCGGTACAGCAGGTCCTTCTCGTCGGGATGGTCCTCGTGCTCGCCCGGCTCCCGCTGGGAAACCGCGCCGAGCATCTTGTCGCCGGCGAGGCAGTCGTCCGCCAGGCGGATGAGGTTCTCGTCGCTCAGCACGAGCGGGACCATCATGTAGGGGAAGATCACCGCGTCGCTGATCGGCAGGACCGGCAGCACCGCGGGCACCAGGGCCTCGGGCGCATCGCTCGACCGTCGCTGACGCTCGTCGCCGTTCATGGGCACAGTTCCTTCCGCGTCCGCCTTGCTCCGGCGCCGCTTACTTCCCATTGCGCACGTCCACGCGCCGCCGGCTGCCGCCGGCCGCCGGTCCCTTGCGGAACGTGACGTAGAGGAAACCGTTGCGATAGCGGGCGGCCGCGGTTTCGGGCTGCACCGACACCGGCACGACGATGCGCCGGGCGAACGGCCCGACGCTGATCTCCATCTTCGAGTAGTGCTTCTTGCCGGCGGGCGCGATGTCCTGGCGCGTGCCGCGCACGGTCAGGGTCTCGCCGTCGGTGAAGACCTCGATCGCCGCGGGATCCATGCCCGCCAGGTCCATCTGCACGACGAAGGCTTCCTCGGTCTCGTAGGCGTCGGTGGCCGGCCGCCAGGTCAGGTCGTCGTCGAGGGGCAGCCGCCCCAACCCGCGGGCGTGGGCCGTGACCAGGATCTCGAAGATGTCGTCCACGGAACCGGAATCTCCGGCCTCGCGGGGTGCCGTCGTGATCATGGCGGGCCTCCTTGAGCGTTGACCCACCGCATGCTAGCGGCGGGGAGGCGGGGCGTCAACCCGCGACCGGGAAGGGCGGGCGGGGCGCTTGTCCCGTGCGACGGCTGCATGGTAGGATGCGGGGAAGTCGGGGCGGCGAGTCCCACCAACACCGGGACCCGGCGGCTGCTGGTCCCGGCACCTCCAGCCGAGAGGCGGCGCACGATGGCCGACTGCCTGTTCTGCAAGATCGCCGCCGGTGCGATCCCCGCCGACATCATCCACGCGGACGACGAGTTCGTCGCCTTCCGGGACATCGCCCCCCGCGCCCCGGTCCACGTCCTGGTGATCCCCCGTCGTCACATCCCGTCGCCGGGAGACCTCGTCGACGGCGACGAAGCCCTGGCCGGGCGCCTGCTGGTCACCGCGGCGCGGATCGCGCGCGACTCGGGACTGGACGCCACGGGGTTCCGCTGGGTCCTGAACTGCGGCGCCGACGGGGGACAGACCGTCCCCCACCTCCACCTGCACCTGCTCGGCGGGCGAGAACTCGGCTGGCCGCCCGGGTAACGCAGGGCCGCCGACCGCACCCGCCGTCACTTCACCTTGTACTGGCCCCGTCCGGCGCTGACGAGGATCTTGCTCGTCGACAGGGTGCGCCGCAGCACGTTCGCGAAGTTACCGCTCTTGCTCTTGACGAGTTTTCCCTTGGCGATGGCGCCCAGGATGTCCTGGACGGACATTTTGCCGCCGTTGGCGCGGATCAGGCCCGCCACGACCGACTCCAGGGTGGCCTTGCCGGACTTCCCGGCGGCGGCTTTGCGGGACGCGCCCTTGGCGGGCGCCGCCTTCCCGGCGGCCTTCTTCTTCCCGACCGGCTTCTTCGCGGTCTTCTTCTTCGCGACCGGCTTCTTCGCCGACGCCTTCTTGGCGATCTTCTTCTTCGCTCTGGTCGTCTGCGCGACGGTCTTCTTCGCCGCAGCCTTCTTCACGGCGACCTTCTTCGCCGGCTTCCTGGCCGACTTCTTCACCGACTTCTTCGCTGCGGCTTTCCGGCGCGCCGGGCCCCGCCCGCGACGGGCCGCGACCGGCGCGGCGGCGACGGGACCGCCCTTCACGAGATCGGCGATGGCGGTGCGGACCGCGGCGAGTTCGGTCTCGAGCTCGCTGCGCCGCGATTCCAGAACGGTGAGCTGTTCCTTGACGGCGAGGAGGCGTCGGAGATCGTCGAGGGAAAGCTCCCCGGCGAGTGCGGCGAACTTGCGCATCATCAAGAACCTCCGGGTTGGACTGTTCGGGCGGGCGAGAATATTACCGACACCCTAGTTCCGGTGGCCGGGACTTGTCAACTGCGCGGTAAGATCGCGGGCGGTCAGCGCCGATCGGCGGGCGAGATCCACCAGTCCTGGACGTTCTGGTAGGTCGAGAGCACGTGGGGCGCCACGCCGCGCAACCGGCGCCGCACCGCCACCACCTGGTCGGGGTAATAAAGCGTGGCGACCGGCGAGTCGGCCACGATCAGACGCTGGAAGGCGTCCCAGACGGGTTTGGCCAGGGAGCGGTCGCGCTCGGCGAGCCCCCGGGCGAGCAGGGAGTCGGCCGCGGCGCTGGCGTAATGGCCGTAGTTGAACAGCGACCAGGCGTCCGAGGCGAAGCGCGGCGAGGGGTCCACCGCGAGCCGTTCGGAATAGACGCCCAGGTACGCTTCGAAGCGGCCGGACTGGACGAGGTCGACGGCCGCGCCCATCTCCATGATCCGGGGCCGGCACTCCACCCCCACCCGCCCGAGATGGTCGCGGACGGCGGCGGCGCCGTTCTCCCGCACCGCGTCCCCTTTGCGCGTCACCAGGCTGAAACTCAGCGTCTCGCCGCCGCGCTCCCGCACGCCGTCGCCGTCGGCGTCGCGCCAACCGGCGGCGTCGAGCAGCTCCCGCGCGCGGGCGGGGTCGTAGGGTTCCGCCGGCAGCTCGCGGTCGAAGGCCCAGAGCGCGGGCGGCAGCGGGCCGCCGCCCGCGCGCGCGCAGCCCTCCAACAGCCCGTCCACGAAGAGCGAACGGTCGACGGCCAGCGACAGCGCGCGCCGCACGCGTGGGTCGGCGAAACGGGGGTCGGCCAGATTCCACACGATCTGCCCCACCAGGCGTCCCGCCAACCGGTGCACGACCACATCGCCCCGCTGTTCCAGGCGGCCGAGCGCGTGCACGGGCACGTCCTCCAGCAGGTCCGCGCCGCCGGTCTCGAGTTCCACCAGGCGGGCCGTCTCGTCGGGGATGATCCGGAACACGAGCCGCTCGAGGCGGGGACGCGGCCCCGGGTAGGACTCGTTGCGGCGCAGGACCAGCATCTGGTTGCGCTCCCAGGACTCCAGCACGAAGGGGCCGCTCGAGAGCGGGTGTTCGTTGAGCGTCCAAGCGCGCACCGCCGCCGGGTCGAGCGCGTCGGTGACGTGGGCGGGCAGGATGAAGTGGCCGAGCGTCGCCACGAGGTCGTTGCGGCTCTCCCGGAACTCGTAGCGCACGGTCGAGTCGTCCATCGCGGTGACGGACTTCACGTTGTTGAAACGGCCGCCGCCGCGCGGGCTCGCCACACGCGGGTCGACGAACAACCGGAACGACGCCGCGACGTCGCGGGCCGTCAGCGGTGCGCCGTCGGACCAGCACCAGGGACGCAGCCGGACCGTCACCGCGAGGCTGTCGGGAGTGAATTCCAGACCGGCAGCGATGCACGGCCGATAGGTGAAGTCCTCGCCCATTTCCACGAGGCCGTCGCCGAGCAGGTCGAGGATCTGGCCGGCGTGGGCGGAGGTGTAGAGCAGCGGGTTCAGGACGTCGGGATCGGCCGGGAACGCGATCACGGCCGTGCCGCCGGCGGTCGGCTCGTCGGCGGCTCCCGGCCGGGGTTTCGCCTCGCGGCCACAGCCGATGGGCAGGACCGCCAGCACGGTCAACGCGACGAGCAACAGGGCGACGGCCGGCGACGGCGTCCCGACGTCTCCCGCCTCCGTGCCGGCGCTCCTGGTATTCGCTCCCATGCTCCGCCTCCCCGCCGCGGGAAACGGCCCGGCCCCGTCGGGACCGGGCCGCTTCGGCAGCCCCGCGCAGTGTAGCGGGTGCGCCGGCCGCGGTCAACGCGGCCGGCGGCGGCTATTTCACGAGCAGCATCTTCAAGGTGCTGCCCTCGGCGCCGCGCTGTGCGCGCAGGAAGTAGACGCCGCTGGCCTGGGGACGTCCGGCGTCGTCCTGGCCGTGCCAGGTCACCGTCAACCAACCGGGCGCCACCGGGCCTCGGTGCAGGCTGCGCACGAGCCTGCCCTGCACGTCGAAGATCTCGACCGACAGCGGTCCCTCCCCGCCCGCGGGCACGTAGAGACGGGCCGTGGTGCTGGGGTTGAAGGGGTTGGGGACGTTGGGCATGAGCGACAGCCTGGCCGCCGGCGGCGGCGCCTCCTCGACCGGCGTCGTGGCGATGAACCGGAAGACGCCGTCGCGCAGGTAATTGCCGCGGAACGTCGGCCAGGGCATCTCGTTCGGGTAGTAGGTCGCCGGCAGGTCCCAGACGTGGATCTGCAGGTCCCAGCCGCCGTAGACCAGGTTGACGTAGCCGTCCTGATCGAGGTCGCAGATCACCGGCGCGGGCCGGATGGGTCCGCCGAGGGTCAGCGGGAAGCCGTCGAGGTCCACGCCGGCGTGCGAGAAGGCGTAGATGTTGTTCGGGGACTCGGTGTCGCCGCCGCCGATGCCGAACACCACATCCGGCAGATGGTCGCCGTTGAGGTCCCCGACCACCGGACTGGACTCCGTGTTGCCGGGCACCGAACGCGGCCAACCGCTCATGGTCTGGCCGCTGGTGCCGCCGGCGACATCGGTGTCGACGACGTGGACGCTGGACGACGAGGCGCCGAACACTTCCACCGCCACGATCTCCAGCCGGCCGTCGTTGTCGAAGTCGCCCACGGCCGGGCTGGGGCAGGTCACGTCGCCGTTGGTGCTCTGGGAGCGGAAATAGCGGGGGAAGCCCGGATAGCGCGTGCCGTTCTGGCGGACCACCCGCAGCGAGTCCTCCTCCGAAATGTAGATGATCTCCTTCAGCCCGTCGTTGTCGAGATCGGCGATGGTGGGGCTGCACATGATGTTGCCGCCGCTGCCGGCGGTGATCGGGAAACCCGGCACCTGGGTGCCGTTGTGGCGGTAGGCCAGCAGCAGGTTGGTGGCGACCGTGCGGTAGCGCGTCCCGAAGACGATGTCCTTGGCGCCGTCGCCGTCGAGGTCCGCGAGCGCGGGCGCGGAACGGCACCACTCGTCGTAGGGCAGCACCGCGGAGCGGTCGATCAGGACGCCCTGGGTGGCGGGGTTGTTGTCCCCGTCGCGCACTTCGGTGCCGTCGGCGTGCCAGGCGAGCGTGCGGCCCGCGAGGTTGTTGGCGACGACTTCGACCTCGCCGTCGCCGTCGATGTCCCCCACCGCGGGCGGCGCCCAGACCCACATCGTCCCGGTGGACCGCGGCCAGCCGGGCACCTGCGAACCGTCGGCGTTGTAGGCGAACATCAGCTTCAGGTCGCGCTCGGCGCAGAGGATCTCCAGCGCCGGGTCGCCGTCGAGGTTCGCCAGGGTCACGCCCATCGGCGACAGCCTGGCGTTGAGGTTGGTGATCGGGCCGAGGGTCTGCGAATCGTTGTCGCCGTCGAACAGCTCCTGCCCGTCCTCGGTCCACACGTAGACCTCGTCGGACGCCATGACGATCTCCAGGCGGTGGTCTCCGGTCACGTCGCCGACGGCGCAGTGGCTGCTCGTCTCGACCGCGAAGGGGAGCGGGAAGGGCGCGAGTTCCGAGGGAGACGTGCTCTTGGCGAAGACGGTCGAAGCGGCGCCCTCCACGAGGAACGAGTCGACGCAGGTGACGCGGTAGTAGTAACGCGTCAACAGGTCCAGCCCGGTGTCGCGGAAGTAGGAAATCCGTCCCAGCAGATCGTAGTTGGACCGCGTGAACGGCCCGGCCGCGTTCTGGCTGCGGTAGACGTGGTAGCCTCGCACCCCGGGCTGGTTCACAGGAGTCCACTTCAGTTCGATGACGTCGGGGCCCAGCGCGGTGACGGAGGAGAGGTCGGTCGGCACCGCGGGCGTCGTCATCTTGAAGGAGTGCACGAAACGGCGCCCGCGCGAGTCGGTGACCACCAGCCGGGCGTCGTAGGGCAGGGTGACGTTCAAGACCTTCAGCGACACCAGCGCCGTGCCGCTGGACGTCTGCAGCAGGTCGAGGTTGGGGTAGGTCAGCAACGAGTCGTAGAGCACGACGTTGGGGCTGCTGGTGCGCAGCACGGCGGCGAGGCCGTCGGCGCGGCCGGCGCCGAAATTCTCCAGGGTCATCAGCACCGTGACGCGCTCGTTGTTCTCCAGGAGGCCGTCGTTGTCGCCGTAGGGCGCGTCGAACCAGTCTAGGGCGATGGCTTCGACCTCGGGGGCCTTGACCACCAACTCCCAACGGGAGGTCCAGGGGCCGGCGGGGAGGTTGTCGGCGACCACGGTGAAGGTGACGTGGTTGCCGTCGGCCATCGCCGCGTCGAAGCGGACCAGGAACGTGTCCAGGGCGTTGGCGCTGCCCCCGCTCGGGATCGTGGCCACGGCGGCGTTCCCGTCCAGGATGGTCACGCCGGCGGCGGCCGAACTCAGCACCGCGGTCACGCCGGCGGCGCCGCCGCTCCCGGTGTCCTGGAAGCGCGCCGTGAAGGCGACGGTCTCCCCAGCCTCGGCGATGCCGTTGCCGTTGCCGATGGTGCCGCCGGTCCCGTTGTCGGTGACGGTCATGCTCTGCAGGGCGATGTAGGCGCCGGTCCCGGTCACCGGCAGCGACTGGACCTTGCGGGCGGAGTTGCGGGCGGTCACGGTCAGGGTGAGCGAGCCGGTGTCCACCGGCACGATGTTCAGCGAAACCTGGCCGGCGCCGTCGGTGTCGCCCCAGACATAGACGTCGCCGCTGCGGCTGAGCACGACCCGCGCGCCGACGACGGGCAGCCCGCCCGACGTGATCGTGATCGGCACGTTCTGGGCGCCGAGCGGCAGCGAGGCGGGCACGCTCACCGTCAGGGCGGCGGGCGACGCCGTCCACATGCTCTGGCCGGGATCTCCGAGCAGCGTGTAGTTCAGGTACGTCCAGCGGGTGAAGCTGTTGGCCGGCGCGTACGCCAGCCAGGGCAGGCGGCTCGCGGTCATCAGGTCGCCGAGCCGGGGCTGGGCGTCGCACATCATGGCCTCGAAGAAAGCCTTCTGGAAATCGTTCGCGGTCGCCGGGAAGGCCGCCCGCGTGGCGCCGATCGAGGCGAAGGAGCCGCCGTTGGGGTTCTGCACGAACCGCTCCATGAGGCAGCCGTAGTCGAAGGCCGCCGAGGCGCAGTTCAGGGCGTACATCAGGAACGGCCGGGTGATGCCGTTGTGCAGGTTGTCGGCGTCGTTGATCGTGATGTTGGCGTCGCCCATGTTCATGTTGAAGAAGAAGCCGTGGCCGATCTGGTTGAAGACGTTGAAATGGCCGGTGTTCAGGCTGTCCAGCGCGGCGAGGCGGGTCTCGCGGACCGCCCCGGGGTACATCGGCTGGCCGAGGCCGTCCAGGCGGTCCCAGGCCTCGAACATCCGCACCGCCGTCATGTCCGTGCAGGGAGCCACGACTTCGTCCACGAGGGCCTGGGCGTATGTCGCGCCGTCGAGTGTGATGTCGCCCTCGGAGTTGGTGAACAGGACTTCGGCCGCGGTCAGGAAGCGGTTGGCGTAACCGGCGCCGGTGGCGGCGTTCTCGTAATTGAGGACCTTGGTCACGAAGGTGTTCACGTCCGCCACGGAACTCACCGGTGCGCGGCCGAAGGAGATGTCGCTGGCGACGTCGCAGTCGTCGCCGGGGTTGGATTCGTTGACGTTCGGCTCGCCGAAGTCGGCGTCCCCGTCCAGGTTCCAGTTCCCGTCGAGGCAGGCGAAGTAGAGGTCGGCCGGGATCAGGGTCGTGCCTCCGGGCGGGTAGAAGTTGCTCAGCGCGTAGCGCGCCGGCACGACGTCCGTATCGCCGCCGAGCAGGACGTACTGGACGCCCCAGCGTTCGTAGGCGTCGCGGATGAACATGCGGACCGTCTCCTGGATGTCGACCCCGTGACGGTAGTTGGCCTCGATCCACTCCAGGGACTTGACGACGGCGGGCAGGCCCTGGGAAGTGCGGTAATCGGCCAGCGGCTGGAACGCGGCCGCCAGCGCGTCGCTGGTGATGATCAGGTAGGACACCGCCGAGCCGCTGAGGCTGGGCGTCTTGTCGGGGGAGAAACCGCCGACGGCCGTCGCGACGTCGGCCCCGTCCTCGCGGACGTACCCGGACAGCGCCTCGGGGTTGGCCAGGACGCCGGCGAGTCGCTGTTCGATCTTCTGGCGTTCGCCCGCGACCCGGCGCTGGCGCACGGCGACATCGGCCTGTCCGGCGGCAGCCGGCGCGGGCAACAACCGGATCTCGTAGCTCTCGAGCAGTTCGACCTCGCGCCACGAGCCGTCCGCCGCCTGCAGCGCGCGCAACGGGAACACCGTGACGGTGACCAGCCGGTACCCGTTCATGACGTGGTTGCCGCCGAAACGCCCCCAGACGGACGGGAAGGACGTCTTGCTCCCGGGCACGACATCCTGGCGGCCGGGCACGCCCTCGCTGCTGAGCGGAGCGGCGGCCAGCGCCAGGTCCCCGGGCACGCGCAGTTTCCGCGTGGAGAGGGGCACGACTTCGACGGCTCCGTACGAGGTCGCCATCGGGACCAGCAGGGTCAGCGAGCGGCCGACCAGGTCGGGCCGACCGGTCTCCTGCAGGGGCTGCGTGTCGACCAGGCGCGGCAACACGTCCCCGCCCGGCTGCGTCGACCAGGCCAGGTCGGCCGCGGCGAACGAGCCCCGGTAGACGACGTCTCCGGCGGCCTGGGAGCCGGTGGTCGCCAGCAACGGCAACAGGACCGCGGCGAGCCCCCAGAGGGCGCGCGCGGCGCGAGGACCGACAGAGTCGTTGCGGTTCTTCCGATGCATGTCTCCCCCATGTCGTAAAGGGATGCGCCCGGCGCGGTCGCCGGACAGTTCCTGGTCTTCATTTCGGCTCATGTGAGCACTTGCCGGCGGAACAGCGTCGCTCGAGTTTCCGCCGGCGTCTGGCCGGCGATCCGACTCGTTAACCTCGTTGCTCTCGCGTCCTCCCGGCAAGCGTTGGGGGCTGGCTGCGGCCATCGCCGCAGGTGAGGGAGTATAACGCAACCCGGGCGCGATGACAATAGCCCGGACGGCGAAAACGCCGTTTCAACGCACCAATGACATTTTCCCGACGGCTTCGCCCGCCGCGGAGCGCAACCGGTAGAGGTAGACGCCCGCCGGGACCGGCCTCCCGGCATCGTCCTCGCCGCGCCAAACGACGGCGTGGCCGCCGGCGGTCCGGACTTCGTTCAGCAAACGGCGGACTTCGCGGCCGAGCAGATCGTAGACGGTCAGCGCAACCTCGCCGCGGAATCCCGCCGGCAACTCGAACTCGATGCGCGTGGCGGGATTGAAAGGATTGGGCACGTTTTGGCGGAGGGCCAGGACCGCGCCCGGCAACGGATGTCCGGCGCCGGTCGCCGTGTCCGGCAGCGTCCAGACCCCCGTGCGCGCTCCGTTCGCGTGGAAGGTCGGCCACGGCATGTTCTCCGGGCTCCAAGGTTGCTGCAGGTCCCAGACGTGCATGGCCAGGTCCCAGCCGCCGTACACGAGATCCACATCCCCGTCCCGGTCGAGGTCCGTCAGGGTCGGCGTGGAGCGGACCGGCCCGCCCACGACCAGCGGGAAGCCCGGCACCGTCGTGCCGTCGTGCCGGAAGCCGTAGATGTGGTTCGGGGACGTGTCGGTGCCGCCGCCGATGCCGAAGATGACGTCGGGACGGCCGTCGCCCGTGATGTCCCCCACCAGCGGCGACGCCTCCGAGTTGCTCGCCAGCAACTGGGGCCAGCCCGCGATCACCGTGCCGTTCTTGCGGTAGGCGCAGAGGTACGAGGTGTGGCCGTCGACCACCTTGACCGCCACGATGTCCAGCACGCCGTCGCCGTCCAGGTCGCCGAGGGCGGGCGACGGGCAGGGGATGCCGGCTTGCCCGCTGTTCGCCGTGAAGGCCAGCGGGAACGGCGCCACCGCCTGGCCCGTCTCATCGATCACATAGAGCTTGTCGTTCTCGGTGACGAACACGATCTCGAGCACGCCGTCGCCGTCGAGGTCGCCGGCCGCGGGCGAACAGATAGACGAGGACCAGGCGCCCAGCATGAAAGGCCAGCCGGCGGCGTCGACGGCGTTGTTGCCCAGGGCGTGCACACGGTCGGCCGCGCCGTTCATGTAGCGGGACACGACCACGACTTCGCGCCGGCCGTCGTGGTCGACGTCGACCAGCAACGGCGCGCCGAACTGGTAGGACTCGCCGGTCCGGACCTGGAAGACGCCGACGGTGGCGGGGTTGGCGTCGCCGTCGAAGAAGTCGCGGCCGTCGTGGTGCCAGACGTAGGTGATGCCGGCGGTCGAGGTGACCACGACTTCGGCGTCGCCGTCGCCGTCGAGGTCGCCGACGGCGGGCGCGGCCCAGTTCCAGGCGTTGATGGTGCGCGGCCAGCCGGGCGCCGTGGTGCCGTCTCCCTGGAAGACGTAGATGGAATTGCCGCTGCGGCACGAGGCGACGATCTCGAGACCGGGATGGGGCGTGAGGTCGGCCAGGGTGACGGCGGCCGGCGTCCAGGTCTGACCGATGCTGATGAACGGGCCGCTGGTGGCGGGGTTGGCGTCGCCGTCGCGCAGTTCCTGCCCGGTGGCGTCCCAGGCGTAGATGGCGTCCGCCGCGGTCACGACATCCAGGACGCCGTCGCCGTCGATGTCGCCGACCGCGACATGGCTGGACGTCTCGGCGTGCATGGCGATCGGGAAGCCGCCGATTTCCGTCGGCGAAGAATCGAGGAACCCGGTCGACGACTGCCGGCCCTCCAGACCCGAGGAATCCTGGGCGGTGACCCGGTAGTAATAGCGGGTCAGGGCGGCGAGTCCCAAGTCCTGGAAGAATCCGCCGTGCACGGGCTCGGCGGTCAGGCGCTGGAAGCCCGAGTTCGGCGTCGTCGAGCGGTACACGTGGTAGCCCGCGATGTCGGTGGCGGACGAGGGTGGCCACGAGATCGCGGCCGTCAGCGCGGCGGGGCTGGCGACCGACGGCAGACTGACCTGGTCGGGACGGCTGAAATCGAACTCGTGGACCCACGTGCGGCCCAGACCGTCGGCGATGTGCAGGCGGGCCCGGCGGCTGTTCGAGATGGAGTTCATGCTCAGCAGGAACTCGGTCGCCTGCTGGACCTCGCCCCGCGGTCCGAGCACCGGCCAGGACGTCGTGCCGGCCGTGATGTTGACGCCCGGCAGCCCCGTCTCCAGCCATCCGGTCAGGCCGGCCGCGCCGCCCCGGCCGTCGTTGCGCAGGTCGAACCAGACGCGGATCACTTCGTTGACGTCGATGGTGCCGTTGCCGTTGCCGTAGGGAAAATCGTTCCAGCGCAGGATTCCGGGCGAGAGCGCCGGCGCCACGACTTCCAGGGTGAAATCCTCCCGACAGACGGCATACCCGTCGGAGCTGCCGAGGGTGAAGAGCAATTCGGTCCGGTCGGCCAGGTCGCGGTCCAGACCGATCAGCAGCGGCGCGCCGGCGGGACCGCTCGCTCCGGCCGCGAGCGCCGGCGCCTGGCAGGCGGCGACGAGCAGGTCGACGGCGGGATGCGCGCAGGCGAGCGACAGCGCGGCGGGTTGCAGCAGCGGGGCGTCGCCGCCGTTGCGCAGGACGGGCAGCACGGCGATCACTTCGCCGGCGTCCGGGAGGCCGTCGGCGTTGCCGGCGGAGCCGTAGGCGCCGTTGTCGAAGATCGTCAGCGTGGCGAGACCCAGATAGGGCTGACCGGAGCCGCCGACGGCGACGCCGCCCGCGTACGGGATGCAGTCCGCGGCGGTCACGGTGAGGTCCAGGTCGCCGGCGCTGTTCGGCACGACGTCGAGCGCGACGGTGCCGTCGGCGCCCGTCAGTCCCGTGGCCAGCACGTCACCCGCTTTGTAGAGGCAGACCCGGGCGCCGGCCAGGGACACGCCGGCCCGCCGCACCTCGATCAGGGCCGTCGACGGCCCGAGCGGCAGGACTGCGGGCGCGGTGACCGTGAGCGTCTGCGGCGCCGCGGTCCAGAGCTGCAGCGACGGATCGCCGAGCACCGCCATCGCCATCTGCGTCCAGCGTTCGACGGTGTTCTGCTGGGAGGCGGCGAGCCAGACCAGGCGGCTCGCATCCACCGCGGCGCCCGCGGACGGCTGGCGCTCGTCGAACACGGCGGCGTAGAAGCTCTTCTGGAAGTAGCCCGCCGTCTGGGCGAACGCCGCCCGGGAAGAGCCGATCGCCAGCACGGCGCCGCCCTGGGCGTTGGTCATGAACCGTTCCATGATGGAATGGTAGTCGAAGGCCGCCGAGGCGCAGTTCAGGTTGTTCAGGATGAAGGCGTGGGGGCTGTTGACGAGGGCTGCCGCGTCGGTCAGGGACAGGGTCTTGTCGCCCACCGACATGTCGAAGAAGAACCCGTGACCGATATGATTGATGTAGCCGTACAACCCGGTGTTCATGGCGGCCAGCACGCCGGCCTTCGTCTCGGGTAGCGAGCCGGGCCACAGGGGGCTCGCTTCGTAATGCCTCGTGACCGGAACGTTCTTCCCTTCGAGCACCTCGGTGATGATCGCCTCGCTGTACGCGGCGCCGTCGATCTCGATCGGGGTTCCCGGCGTGTAGGCGCTCGGGAACAGGACTTCGCTGAGGAACAGGACCTGCGCGAGGTGCGGGCCGACGGCATCGCGCTCGTGGGCGAGGATCTTCGCCACGAACACCTGCGCCTCCGCGGCCGACCTGACCGGTGCGCGCCCGACGTGCAGTTCGGGGGCCAGATCGGCGCCGTCGCCGGGATCGTAGGTATTGAAGTAGGGCTCGCCCGGCGTCTGGTCGCCGTCGGCGTTCCAGTCGCCGTCCAGACCGCCGTAGTAGAGATCGACCGGGATGTGGGAGCCCGTGCCCGAAGGGTAGAAGGAGTTGTAGACCATCCGGACCGGCAGCAGTTCGACGTCGCCGCCTAGCAGGGCGTAGTCGGCCCCCCAGCGCACGTAGGCGTCGGTCAGGAACGAGCGGATCGTCGCCGGCAGATCCTCCCCCGCCGGATAGGTCGCCTGGATCCAGGACAGTGTCCTGACGACCGTCGGGAGCCCCCGCGCGGTCTTGTAGTCGGCCAGTTGCTGGAACACGGACGACAGTTCGTCGGTCGTGACGATGACCATGCCCACCGCGGGGCCGTCGAGGCTGGGCACGAGCGTCGGCGCGAAGGCGTCACCGGCCGCCCGGTCCCCGGAGACGGCCGCCGGTATCGCGTACGCGTCGCGGGCGGACGGGTTGGCGACGAGCCGCGCCAGCGCAGCCGGCTGCAGGTCCGCGCCGCCGGGGTGGGAGCGCAGGCGCACGGCGCGCGGCGCCGGGTCGTCGTCCAGCTGCAGCCGGATCGTGAAGTCCGTGGCCGACTCGCGCTGGTCCCATGGCTTGCCCGCAGAAGTGCGGCGCAAACGCTCGGGATGGATGCGGACCGTCGCCAGCCCCATCCCGTGCCACACGGCCTGCCCCGTCAATTCGCCCCAGGACGCCGGATACCTGTCGTCCGCCTCGCCGGCGACGTTCCCGGCGCCCGGCAAACCTTCCGACGAAAGCAACGGCGGGCACGGGGTGGTGTCTCCCGGCGGCAGGGCCACGATCCCGTCGACCGGAACGACCTCGGCCGCGAGCGCGCGTTGGCCGGGAGGCAGCAGGATCAGCAGGTCGCGGAACGGCATCTCGGGCCGGCCCGGCGCGCGCAGGAACCCCGCCGTCACCGGCGCGCCGGCTTGGTCGACACCGGTCACTTCCAAAACCAGCTCCCGATTCCCGGGGCCGGCGGCCCCCTGGGACGCTCCGACCGGGGCGACGGCGAAGCCGACCAGGGTCAGCCAGGCGAACCCGCGCAGCCGGTTCCGCCATGACGGACCGGCTACCTCGAACCAGGGGCGGGACTTGGCGACGTACCGGTGCAAGGCTGGGTTGTCCTTCGGGCTGGTGTGTCCGGCAGGGCCGGGGCGAAACACATCCGCCGGAAACCGCAACTGTCAACACGGTGGGTAACATCCCGTTACCGATTGACTTACTCCATATTACCACGTGGGCCCCGACCCGTCAATCGCCCCCCTGCACTCCAGAGCGGCGGGAAGGCCCGTCGACGAGGCGGGATTCGCCGGCGGCGGCGAAGAAGAGGCGTCCCCCCGGCAGCACGACCGGGCGCCTGGCATGCGAGAGGTTGCGCACCCAAAGCCCGTCCCCCGCTTGGCGCCACGAGGTGCCGCCGCGCGACAGGCGCGCCACTTCCACGTCGGTCAGGTAGAGCGGTTCGTCGCCCAGAGCCGACAGGAGCCCCGCCAAGGCTTCCCGCCCCTCGGTCGCGACCTCCGGTTCGAGGTGGGCGTAGTTGACCCGGTGCGACTCGACGACGGCGGGTTCGCCCCGATTCCAGGCGCGGCGCACGCGGCGTTCGGCCCGGGCCGTCGCCTCTGCGGGGTCGCCGATCTGGGCCGTCTCCAGCCGGACATTGCGCTCGAGGTAGACGAGCCGGTGTTCGCTCAACCGGCGCAGGGGCCGGGCCAGGGCCTTGCGCAGACGACCGAGCGGCCCCTCGTAGTCCGGATGCCGTTGCTCGCGCTGGGATTGCACGACCGTCAAGCCCGCGGCGCGCCACAGCCGCTCGTGCCGGCGGGACCAGTGGTAATCGGGGGCGATGACCGCGTCAGGGGCACGGCCGAAGACGACTTCAAAGGCCGTCAATCCCGTGGCGAGTTCGGCGGCGACCAGGGCGAGGGGGCGCGCGTCGTCCAATTCGAACGAGTGCTGGCTCCCCGGAAAGAGCAGGAACCCCCGCCGGGCCGCCGCGGCGGCGATCGGATCGCGTGCGCAGGCGGCGGCGCGGGCCGCGGGATCGTAGTGCCAGAGCCCGTGGTATTCGGGGTACCACACGCCCGCCGCGACGGCGTCCGCCACGGCCTTCCAGAGGCCGGGGCGCGCATATTCCGCGGGGAATTCGGGCAGGGTGCCGCTGCGGAAGGCCGGGCCGCCCGGCGAACCGGTCCCGGAGCCCGCCGCCAGCCAGCCCATGATGTAGTTGGGCTGCAGGACGGCCGGACCGCCGTCCCGGCCGCGGCATCCCGACAGCACGGCGGCCAGCGCGCTGACCGCGGCGCTGTCTTCCAGCGTCGAATTCAGGTAGGCGGCCGGGGTGTTGCCGGTGCGCAACCGGGCGAGGTTGTCGGCCACGACTCCGGAGCCGGCGACGGCGTCGGCGTCGGGCGCGTAACCGCACAGCCCCCAATCGTCGCTCTCGATCACCACGGCCCGCGCCGCCCGCCAGTCCACCAGGGACGGGGCGCCGCCCAGAACCAGGCCGAGACCCAGCAGGAGCGCGGCCGCCACGAGTGCGGCGCGTCCCGGTGTGAGCAGCCTTCCCGTCATGGCGCCGTCTCCCCTCTCCAGCGGGCCCACCAGTACCACCCGTAGTCGAGCCCATCGCGCGCGATGGCCGCGGTGAGGGCGGCGGTCGCGCGGTCGGGCGCGCCGCCGTCGCCACGCAGCAGCGCCAGCACCCCTTCCCGATCGGGGGGCTCGGCGCGGTTGAGGTCGCGGCCGAAGCTCCATCCCGCGAGACCGACGGATCCGGCCAAGGCGCCCCGCAGCTCCTCGAGCGCCGGCAGGCGCCCGCGCGAGGGGACCAGGCGGGCCAACCAATCCCGCAGATCCCGGTCGTTGCGGCGCGCCGGGGTGTCGGCCCGCGGATCGTCCTGCAGGAGGTGCAGGCAGCCGCCCGGAGCCAGGCAGCCGATCCAGGCCGTCGCGTCCGCGACGACGTCGGCGGCGCCACCGAGATGGTGAAGCAGGTTCGCGGCCACGATCAGGTTCACCGCGCCGGGGCGCACCGGCAACGCGCGGGCATCGCCCACGATACCGCCGGTGGGACCGGGTCGCCGGTTGTCCAGGGGGACCACGTCCGCGCCCGCCTCGCCCAACGCCCGCGTGAAGCGCCCGTCTCCGGCGCCCAGTTCGAGGACGACCCCGCCCCGCAGGCGGGCGAGGTCACTCCGCAGGAGGTCCGGGAGTGGTGAGAACGACATCGTCGGCTTCCGGGCGCGCCGGGCGCGGGACGTCGCGGCGCGTTTCGGTGACGGTCGTGCCGCCGCCGGCCGCGGCGACGATCCGCTCGACCTTCTGGCGTTCGACCTGGATGTCGATGATCTCGGCGACCTGGCGGCGGCGGCGCCGGAAGGAATCCTCGACCTGGTCGTCGAGGCCGAGGACGAAGAACAGTTCGCTGAAGAAATCGAGCGTGGGACCGCTCGCCTCGTGCCGGCGGCGATCGCCCCAGATCTTGATCGGCCACAGCCAGCAAGCCAGCGCGGGCAGGCCCAGCCAGGCCTGATTCAGGTAGTCGCTGAGACCGAACATGATCGAACCGGCGGTGATCAGCAGCAGCAGCCGCACGGCGGCGCTCGGCTGGAAGCCCAGCCGCACCAGGCGGTGGTGCAGGTGGTAGTCGTCCGCTTCGAAGATCGAGGCGCGCTTGCGCGAGCGGCGGATGATCGTGGTGCCGGTGTCCCAGATCGGGACGATCATCGGCGCGAGCAGCAGCAGCAACGAGACGCCGCCGTGCTGCCCGAGGTGCATCAGGAGCATGGCCAGCACGAGGCCCATCCACATGCTGCCCGAATCGCCCAGGAAGATCTTGCGGCTGCTCATGTTCCAGTACATGAAGGCGAGGGTCGCGCCGCCGAGGGCCGCGGCGTACACCAGCGAGGTGCCGTCGCCCAGGGCGGCGGCGATCGCGACGATGCCGCAGCAGGCCAGCACGCCGATCCCGCTGGCCAAGCCGTCGAGGCCGTCGATGAGGTTCATGGAGTTGATGAAGCCCAGGTACCAGAGCAGGCTGATCGGCCAGGCCCAGCCCCCGAGATCGAAGGTGCCGAACAGCGGCAGGTCGATGGTCTGCAACCTCTGGCCGGCTACCATCAGGCCCAGGATCACCAGCAGCTGCCCGTAGAGCTTCTTCTCCGCGTGGATGTGGAAACGGTCGTCGCCCACGCCGAGGGCGAGGATCGCCAGACCGGACCCGCCGAGCACGGCCAGCCACGACCAGGGCAGAGCCCGGTGGAAGACCACGTTGTCCAGGATGAACAGGGTCACGAAGAAGGAGATGAAGATGGCCATGCCGCCGGTGCGCGGCACCGGCACGCGGTGGGTTCGGCGGTAGCCGGGGTGGTCCACGATCCCGGTCAGGAAGCCCAAACTGCGAAAATGGGGCTGGACGAGCCATGAGAGCGCAAAGGCAACCATGGCCGCGACCAGGACGATGGACTGGTTGTTCAAATTGATCCCCTTGGCATTCCCGTCGATCCGTCGTCGGGACGAGCCAACCGAACCCTAGGTCAGCCCCAGGGTGGTGGCAACGATTAATTGGCGCCGTCGGTGCGAACGTCCAATAGCCTGAGGTATGCCGCGAGCGTCCTTTCCGCGGTGGAGCGCCAGGTCCAGATCGGGATCCGCGCCTCCCCGGCGCGAACCAGCCGATCGGCGAGCCCGGGCTCGCTCGAGATCCTGTGCATGGCGTCGGCGATGCCCCGAGGGGATTCGGGATCGACCAGCAGGGCGGCGTCTCCCGCCACCTCCCGCATGGCCCCCCGATCGGATGTGATCACCGGAAGGCGGGCCGCCATCGCCTCCAAGATCGGGAAACCGAACCCTTCGTGCAAGGAGGGAAAGAGCAAGGCCCGGGCCGAAACGAACTCCGCCCAGAGGGAATCACGGTCCCGGTACCCGACCAGCTCGACGGCGCCCGCGGCCACGGATCGCTGCAATCGCTCCAACAACGGGCGGTTGCACCAGCCCGGCGCGCCGATCACGCGCAAGCGGGGCGCCGGCGCCCCGGCCCCGGTCCGTGCCCGTGCGATTTCCAGGGCCGACAGGATGTTGTCGAGATTCTTGCGGGGCTCCAGGGCGCCGACGAACAGGAACGGCGCCCTGGCGGGCCGCTCGCGAGGAGCGGCGCGGCCCGCGGTCCAGGCGGGCGTGCCGAACGGGGTGGGCAGGATCTTGCCGGTGGTGAACGGAAAGGCCGCCGCCACCTCGCGGCCGGTCGCCGCCGAATTCACCAGCACGGCATCGGCGCGGCGCAACCCGGCCGGCAGGGTCGCCGCGTACCAGAGACGTCGCGCCGTCGGCACTGACCCCGGCAGGGAACGGAAGGCCAGGTCGTGGACGGTGACCGCCAGCCGGCAGGGCGTCCACAGCGGAGGCGGGATCGTCAAGGAGTGCAGGACGCCGGCGCCGAGCCGGCGGGCCACGCTCCCGAGCCGCCAACCGACGCTCGCCAGCCGCCCCGCGGGCAACGCCACCAGCTCCCATTGCGCGCGCCCCGGCGCGGCGTCGAGGCAGGTGAACAGCTCGGGATGGGAGGTCGCCAGGGCGAAGCGCAGCGGTCGCTCCTCGGCCGCCAGGGCCGTCACCAGCTCGACCATCGACCAGGCCACGCCCGTGCAGGGCGGCCGGGCGGCCGAGGCGTCCAGCAGGACCAGCGGCCGGCTCACGGCGACCCCTCCCCGGTGTTCGTGCGCTCGGGGCACGTCGCCGCCAACAGCATCCCCAGCGCCACCCAGATGTGGGGCAGGTTGTCCTGGGAGAAGGTCAGCAGTTGGGACCAGACGCCGACGACGGCGGCGGCCGCGGCCACGATGCGCAGGCGCTCGTCCGCCCGGGGCGTGACGGCCACGGTCAGCGCGCGCCAGGTCCGCCGCGCTGTGGCGACGACACCGGCGAGGAACACGGCCAGACCCGGCGCACCGGTCTCGCCGAGGATCTTCAGCACCACGTTGTTCGCGACCGGCCAGGCGAACTGGCTCTGCAGGCCCATCGGCTCCACCAGCAACGGGAAATGGAAACCGTACTGCCCCCAGCCCACGCCGGTCCAGGGCGCCGCCAGGAAGCAGCGCCAGGCGGCCTGCATCGAATACCACCGCGTGAGGTTGGACCAGTCCTCGGTGCTGAAGGTCTGGAGCAGGCGCCTCAGGATCAGCAGCGGGCCGTCGCCGCCGGTGACCGCGACGGCGACGGTGACGACGGCCGCCACGGCCAGGACGGGGCGCAGCCAGCGCCGCCGCGGCGGCAGGACGCCCGCCCGCGCGCCGGCGACGACCGCGCAGACGGTCGACAGGCCGGCCGCGAACCAGGCGCCGCGCGACCAGGTCAGCAGCAGCAGCGCGAGGCCGCCCCCGATCAGCGCCTCCCGGCGGTAGCCGGGACGACCGGCGGCCCACAGCCACGGCAGGACCGCCAGCAGGTAGTTGCCGAGGTAGAGGGGTTCGCAGATCGTCCCGCGCAGGCGCGGGATGCCGACGAAGCCGCGGCCGAGGTAGAGTTCCTCCGAACCGCTGAGGATCGACGCGTTCGACGTGACCACGTGCTCCGTCCAGGCGAACGCCGCGCCGGGTCGGTAGAAGCCCCAGGCCTGCCACGCGGCGTACAGCAACTGCAGGATCAGGCCCGCGGCCAGCGCGCCGACCGCCGTGCGCCAGCGGCGCTCGTCGCCGCGCAGCCACCACGCCGTGTGCAGGGCGAAGACGGCGGTCACGCCCCACTGCACGACCTGTTTCGCGTAGCGCAGCCAGGCTTCCTGGGGCGAGGCCAGCGAGGGCGCCAGCACCAAGCCGAGGGCGGACAACAGGAGCGCTCCGAGCGCGGCGAGCCACGGCCAGCCGCCGACGTCGGCCCAACCGGCCAGCAAGCGCCGCGGCCCGACGTTGACGGCGGCCAGGGTCACGGCCGCGGCCATCAGCAGGTACGAGGGCTGGAAACCGGCACCGGGATCCCGGCCGGTCAGCAACGTGACCAGCCCGACCCCGGCCAGGGGCAAGCTGGCGAGAGCGGCGACGACCATGGCCTCGGCCCCGTGTCCCAGGGCCGAACGGTGTCCATGAAGAGGGCCGGCCCCGCGTTGGTCAGGCGAGGGGGGCCGGCCCCACCGGATCGGCATGCGTCGGTTCATGCGGGCACTCTAACGCGACCGGACCCGCCGTACAAGCGCCGGTGCGCTCAGTGCGCGGACAGGTAACGGTCGAGTTCCCACGGATGGACCTGCGAGATGTAGTCCTTCCAGACGCTTTCCTTGTGGTCGATGTAGTGGAGGAAGACGTGGTCGCCGAGCACCTCGCGCATCAGCGGATCCTTGCGGAAGAGGATCAGGGCCTCTCCCAGGTTGCCGGGCAGCTGCGTGATGCGCAGGCGGGCCTTCTCGCGATCGCTCATGATGAAGATGTTCTTGTTGACCGGCTCGCCGGCCTCGCGCTTCTCCACGATGCCGTCGAGGCCGGAGGCCAGCATCACGGCGAACGCGAGGTAGGGGTTGCAGCTGGGATCCGGCATGCGGACTTCGACGCGCGTGCCCACGCCGCGGCGGGCGGGCACCCGAGCCAGCGGCGAACGGTTGTGCTCGCTCCAGGCGACGTTGACGGGCGCTTCGTAGCCCGGCACCAGGCGCTTGTAGGAGTTGACCAGCGGGTTGGTGATCGCCGCGAAGGCCCGCGCGTGGTGCAGGATGCCGCCGATGTACCAGCGAGCCATGTCGCTCAGCTCGTACGGCGCCTTGGGATCGTAGAACGCGTTCTCCAGCTTGCCGCGCCGGTCCTGGAACAGCGACTGGTGGACGTGCATGCCGGAGCCGTTCTCGCCGAAGATCGGCTTGGGCATGAAGGTGGCGTGCAGGTTGTAGTCCAGCGCGATCTTCTTGACGATCATCTTAAAGGTCATCACGAAATCGGCCGATTGAAGGGCGTCGGCGTACTTGAAGTCGATCTCGTGCTGGCCGGGCGCCACCTCGTGGTGGGCCGCCTCGATCTCGAAGCCGATCTTCTCGAGCACGTTGACGATGTCGCGGCGGCACTCTTCGCCCTTGTCGATGGGCAGCAGGTCGAAGTAGCCGCCCTTGTCGTGCGTCCGGACGGTCGGCTTGCCGTCTTCATCGCGCTCGAAGAGGAAGAACTCCACTTCCGGGCCGCAGACCGGGTGCAGGCCGAGCGCCGCGAAGCGCGCGATGGTGCGCCGCAGCGTCAGACGCGGGCAGCCGGAGAAGGGCGAGCGGTCGCTGTTGTAGACGTCGCAGATCAGTCGGGCCTCGCGGCCCTGGATCCCCTCGAAGGGGAAGACCACGTAACTGTTCAGGTCGGGGACCAGCAGCATGTCCGATTCCTCGATCCGGGTGAAGCCCTCGATCGACGAACCGTCGAACATGATCTCGCCCTGCAGGGCCTTCTCGATCTGGCCCTCGGGCACTTCGACGTTTTTGTTGTGCCCGAGCACGTCGGTGAACATCAGGCGCAGGAAGCGGACCTTGTCCTTCTTCATGCGTTCGAGCAGGGCCTTGCGCTCGGTTTCCGGCGCGATGACGCCGTCGGCGAAGGGCTTCAGGAAGATGCTTTCCGTTTCGGCCATGAGACGCTCCTTCTCTCCTCCCGGAGATGGTTTGATTCACCGACCATTGTATTGTGCCAAAGATGCGTTATTTCTGTGTCGTAGATCGGTTATTATAGCACCATATCGGCATAGTCCAGGATTAATTTAGCATTTTATGCATATTATTTGAGTCATTCCGCAACCAGCCCCGGGCCGGCGCCGACGCGAATCGGCGTCGACCGCCCCGGGGGGCCGTGCTAGCCTTGTCCCGGCGCCCTCCCGGCGCCAGCGACGACCAAGGAGGGTCCGCATGACCGCGCACGGCCTCAACGGCATCAAGATCTCCGCCATGACCGGCTCCTGCTTCCTGCTCGACACCAACGTGCTCCTGCACGATGCGACGTCCCTGGAAGCCTTCGAGGAGCACCACATCATCCTGACCGTCGACGTCCTGGAGGAGTTGGACCGCTTCAAGCGGGAGAACGACGAGCGCGGCCGCAACGCCCGCCGCGTGATCCGGACCATCGACGAGCTGCGTCAGCGCGGACCGCTGCGCGAGGGGGTCCCCCTGCCAGGCGGCGGCAAGCTTTTCGTGCTGGTCGACAATTACACGGATCGGCTGCCGACGGGCATGGACCGCGCCATCCCCGACAACCGCATCCTCGCGGCCGCCCTCTACCTGAGCCAGGAGGGGGTCGACGTCCGGTTCATCACCAAGGACCTCAATGCGCGCGTCAAGGGCGACGCCCTGGGTGTCCGCTCGGAGGACCTGCAGCGCAGCACGGTCAACTTCGACGAGCTGTACACGGGCTGGACCGAGGTCGACTGCTCCGGCGACGTGATCGAGCAGTTCTACGCGACGGGCGCGACCGAGGTGGCCGGCGACTTCCAACCGAACGAGGGCGTCCTGCTGCGCAACGAGACCAACCCCAAGCAGACGGCGCTGGGCATCTGGCGCGGCGTCAGCGGGCGGGTCGAGAAGCTGGTGCACGAGGAGACGCGCCCCTGGGGCCTGCAGGCGCTGAACCTGCAGCAGCACTTCGCGCTGGAACTGCTGCTGCGCGACGATATCCAGCTGGTCTCGATGCTGGGCCAGGCCGGCACCGGCAAGACCCTGCTCGCGCTGGCCGTCGGGCTGCACAAGGTGGCCGAGCAGAAGGTCTACCGCCGGATCATGGTCTCGCGGCCGATCATGCCGCTGGGGCGGGACATCGGCTACCTGCCGGGTTCCAAGGAGGAGAAGCTCGCGAGCTGGATGGAGCCGATCTTCGACAATCTCCAGTACCTGGTCGACCCGCAGATGGAGCAAGCGGGCGACAAGGTGGACTACCTGTTCGACACCGGGGTGATCGAGGTCGAGGCCGTGACCTACATCCGCGGCCGCAGTCTGCCGAAGCTGTTCATCATCATCGACGAAGCCCAGAACCTCACGCCGCACGAGATCAAGACCGTGGTCAGCCGGGCCGGGCAGGACTCGAAGGTCGTCCTGACCGGCGACGCCTACCAGATCGACAATCCCTACCTGGACGCTTCGAGCAACGGGTTGACCTACGTCGTGGAGCGTTTCAAGGGCCAGCCGATCTACGGCCACATCACGCTGGCCAAGAGCGAGCGCAGCCGCCTGGCGAGCCTCGCCGCCGAACTGCTGTAGCGGGCTCCCGCCGCTAACTCCCGTCCAGGGGGTGCTCGGTCAGCCACTGCCGCAGCTGCCCCAGCAGGCAGGCGTTGCAGCGCTTGACGGCCTGGGGCAACAGGCGCTGCGCGAAGTGCGCGTCGCGCCGTGAAACCGCCGGCTCCGCCACGGAGTCGTTGATCTCCCCGATGCAGTCCTGCCGCCACAATTCCTTCCCCCCGCGATCCCGCAGGACCAGCTCCACTTCCGCTTCCGCCCGCACCTGCAGCGGCACGGGCAGGGCGCCGAGGGCCGCGACCGACAGCACGAGCCCGCGCTTCAGTTTCGACGACGTGTCGTCGCCCCAGAAGAAACCGCCGACCAGCCCCACGCCGACCGGCAAGGCGTAGGCCAAGCCGTTGCGCTCCATCCGGCAGTGGAACGAGTGGACCGTGGCCTCGAGCGTGTAGTCCGCCCGGGTCGATAACGGCACCGGCTCGGCCAGGCTGGTCTGCTCGATGTCCTGGAGCAGCGCGTCGTGGTAAAGCTCCGTGATCGGCCGGCTCCAGCTGGCGTCGTCGGGGAACGTGATGCCGACGAAGTGGCCCTGCCCCTCGCGCTGCTCGGCGGGGCGCTCGTCCGCGACCGGCAGGACCTGGATCCGCGGCAGGCGCGTCTCGGCCGGCGGGAAGATCAACGATTCGCGCGAGTAGGGGAAACCGACCGGCGAGCCGCCGCAGCCGGTCAGCAGCGGCAACAGCAACGCCAGCAAGCCCGGCCAGGCAACCGGCCGGGCCAAGGAACGGCGATCCCGAATCCGGAACGATGGCGGCGAAGTGCGGAACATGTTCCTCCCCCAGGCTGGAGACGCCTCATCGGCAGAGTGCGGGTCATGGCGGCGAAATTGTCCCGGAGCGGCGAGGCCCCCCTTCCCGCGGCAGGAGGGACAATCCAGAGGCCACCACCGAAAATCTACATCGACGGGCGAACCGGGGCCACGATTCAATCTTCCCGCAGCAGCCCGCTCCCCGCCGCGCCTTCGCGGATGATCGCGAGCATCTCGGCGTGCAGGCCCGGCGCGGCGGCCAGCACGTGGCGGCCGTGGAGCGCGTCGGCGCCGCCGTCGAGGTCGGTGACCACGGCGCCCGCCTCGCGCGCGACGAGCACGCCCGCCGCGACGTCCCAGGGCTGCAACCGGAACTCCCAGTAACCGTCGAGTCGGCCGGCGGCGACGTGGCAGAGGTCGAGTGCGGCGCTCCCCCCCCGGCGGATGTCGTGGCAGCGCCGCAGCAGGAAGTTCTTCACGAGATCGCAGTTCAGGGCGGCGACCTCGCCGCGCTCGTAGGGGAATCCGGTCGCCAGCAGGGCCCGCTCCAGCGCAACCGGCCCGGCCAGCGCGAGCGGTCGCGCGGGCTCCCCCCGCCCCGGCCGCTCGAGCGTCGCGCCGCCGCCGCGCCGGGCCAGGTAGAGTTCGTCCAGTTCGGGCGCGTAGACGGCCCCCAATTCCGGCCCGTCGGCGCCGGCGCAGCCCAGCGACACGGCGTAGAACGGGTAGCCATGGACGTAGTTCGTGGTGCCGTCCAGGGGATCGACGTGCCAGACGCGGCCGCTGACTCCGGACCGCCCGGCCCCTTCCTCGGCGCGGACGCCGTCCTGCGGGAAAACCTCGCCGAGGCGGTCGAACAGGTAGGCTTCGACGCGCCGGTCCACATCCGTCACCATGTCGGTGGCCGACTTGTAGACGATGTCGCGACGGTGCCCGCGGCCCTCCTGCTGGATCGCGCCCGCGGCGAGCGCGATGAGCCGCAACCGGGCGGCCTCGGCAGCGAGCCGGTCGTCCCCGGCATCGGGCCGGTCGCCGCTGGGGTTCATGTCCATGGTCCTCCGTTGTCGCGACGACCCGCCGGTACGGTTGACATCCTCGGGCCGTCAACTAGCTTGGTGGGAATCGCACCGCCCGCCTACGGAAAGGAAGCACGATGGAACAGAAGATCCGCCAGGTCCTCGAAAAGGTCCGCCCCGCCCTGCAGGCCGACGGCGGCGACGTCGAGTTCATCGATTACCAGGACGGCATCGTCACGGTCCGCCTCAAGGGCGCCTGCGGCTCCTGCCCCATGTCGACCATGACGCTCAAGCACGGCATCGAAGCCCGCCTGCGCGAAGAGATCCCCGAGGTCCGGGCCGTCGAATCCCTGTAGCTTCCGACCGCTTACGGCAGGTCCCAGGTTTCGAACCCGCCGGCATCCGGCGGACGGCTCGGCACGGCGCCGGCCGTCCGCAACGCATCCCGCCAGAACACCAGGCGCGGGTCGGGGTCGCCCGCGCGCATCTCGGCCGAGGTCACACCGGCCACCCGCAACGCCGCCAGCAGTTCCCGCGGGTCCCGTTCCCCCCGCTCGCAAGCCGCCAGGTCGCGGCGAAGGTCACGCGCGCCCGGCGGCACCCAGCCCGAGGCGCCGCCGGTCACGGCCCGGCCGGTGGCGAGCGCGCGCAGGAGCCAGGCGGCTTCCCGCGCATCTTCCCCGTACACGTCGCGCGGGGCGGGCAGGGTCAGGACGGCGCCCGCCGCCTGCGGCGACGGCGGCGTCCCCGCGTCGGGGATCGCGACCGCGGGGACTCGGGCCGGCCAGGACTCCAACAGCAGCAGGAGCACGACCAGCCCCGGCAGCAGTCGCCGCCGCCACGGCGCCCGCGCGGCGGCACCGGGCAGCGTGGACCAACCTACCGCCGCCCACCACGCCGCCGCCACCGTCGCCAATTGTCCAAATCGCCAGGCGGCCCGGAAGGCCCGGGCCGGCGGGAAGATGTCGTGCAGCAAGCCCAGGGGCAGCGGCAGGCGCCAGCCCGTGCCCGGGATCCCCACCGAATCCCCGAAGGCCAGGATGAGACCGCAGCCGCCGGCCAGCAACAGGCCGCCGCCGAACCGCCGCTGCTCCGGCGCGAGCGTGCGGCGGCGCCACCAGCCCAGACCGGCCAGCGACAGCGCGATCCAACCCGGATGCAGCACCTGGCGCGCCGCCCGCGACTCGCGCGTGGCCGCATCCGCCCCCTGCCCCACCCAGTCGGCGGGGCCCGCACGGTGGGCTCCGGTATTGATAAGATGCTTGAGGTCAGCGCTGTACCACCTTATTTCACTGATGGTTCGCTCGTAGGTTGATTCGCGGGTCGACACCCGCACATAGGGGAAGGCTGCCAGGGCGACGGCCACGGCACAGAACAGAGCCGGCCAAGCCACCCCCCGCAGCAACCCGCGGCGGGCGTCCTGACCGGTCCCACCCCTCGCCGCCAGCACCATACCCAGCAAGCAACCAGCCGCGAGCAGCGACTCGGCGAAACCGTACCAGCCCCAGATCGACTGCGCCGAGAGGCAGCCGGCCAGCGCCCACCAGGCCCGGCGGGGCGACAGGCCACGGCGCCGGCGAGAGGACGCCCAGGCCAGCGCCGCGGCGGCGGCGGGCACGCCCGGCGGCGGCAACTGGTTGAGGTGCCCGAGCTGGGCCAGCGTCATCGGCGCGCCGAGCAGGGCCAGCGCGGCGATCGGCGCCGCGGCCCGCGCCCCTCCCGCCGCGCGCCAGGCCCAGGCCATCGCCGCGGCGGCGAGCACGAGGCTCGTGAGCAGCGCCGCGTTGTAGCGCGCGGCGACCGTCGGCAGCAACGCGCGCCAGGGCGCCACGGCGAGCGCCTGCCCGAGCAGGGAGTCCATGGAAGCGATGACGTCGCGTGCGGGATGGAAGATGGGGACGTGCGGCCAGACCGTCGGCTGCCACCAGTGACGGGCGCTCCATTCGAGCAGGCCCGCCTGCAGCAGGGCGTCCACGCCGCCGTAAGGACCGGGCACCCAGCGACGCGGGTCCGGCAGCGCCGGGGCGAGCAGACCGAGGATCAGCAGCCCGACCGCCAGCCAGGCCAGCTTCGAGGCGCCGGATCGGGAGGCCGGCGGCACGCTCGCGACGTCGGGCTGCTTCATCGTCACCCTGCCGGTCAATAGCCCAGGCTGCGCAGCTGCCGTTGCAACGTCCGGTCGGGCGCCACGAGCCGGGGCTGCGGACCGGACAGACTCCGCGCGGCGAGATCGCCGGCCGCGCGGATCGAATCGACGACGGACAGCACGAACGACGCCGACGTCGGCGGCGCCCCCAGCGGCAGCACGGCAGCCGAATCGGCGGCGAGGTCGTACCATTCCGTCGGGGCGTCCGGGGACAGGATCGCGTAGTACGGCCACGCCCGCACCGCCGTCCGAGGGGGGCCGTACAGGAGGTTTTCCAGGACCGCCGGCGTGGCGGGTCCCGTCCACACCGGCGTTGCAGCGGCGGCGCCGGTGGGCCAGAGATCGGCGCGGCCGCGCAGGCTGTCCGGTCCCACCCAACCCAGCGCGGCGCACAGCGTCGGCAACAGGTCCGCGCTCGAACGGTCGCCCTCCAGGCGCCGGCCCGCGATCCCGCCGGCGGGCAGCTTGACGATGAGCGGCACGGCGCTCACTTCGGGCAGGAGGCTGTGCCCGTGTTCGAAGCCGCCGTGGTCGAAGAGTTCCTCGCCGTGGTCGGCGGTCACCACGATCAGGGTCGAATCCCAGAGACCCGCCGCGCGCAGCGCCGCGAAGAGGCGCTCGAGTTGTTGGTCGGCATACCGGACCTCACCGGCGTAGAGGTCCTTGATGGCGGCGCGCACCTCCGGGGAGAGCCCGCCGAGTCCGTCGCGCACCTCGCTCAGCTTTTCCGCCGCCAGGCCGTGCTCATTCAGCAGGGCGTGCCGGGGCAGCGGGGCCGCCGGAGCGTCGCCCGGCAAATGCCGGACGGTGTAGGGCAGGTGAGGGTCCAGCAGGTGCAGCCAGAGCAGGAACGGGCGGTCCTGCGGGCGCGACGGCAGCCAGCGCAACGCCTTGGCGACCACGTATTCCGCGGCGTCGAGTTCGACGAAGCGGTCGACCCAGTGGGTCAGTTCGCGCGCCAGCACCGAGCGCGCCGCGGGCTGCAGGGGTTCCAGCACCAGGGCATGCTCGTACTCCGCGAAGCCGCGATCGAAACCGTAGGCGCTCGTCAGGTAGGGGTTGGTCGCGAACGCGGCCGTGTGCCAGCCGTGGGACCAGGCGACCTCCGCCAGCGTCGGCGCGCCCGAGGGCAGGGGGCGGTGCCGCGCGACGTCCAGCTCCCGCGGCGAACGGCCGGTCATCAGGGTGCCCATCCCCGGCAGGGTCCAGCAGCTGCTCGACCAGTGATCCGGGTAGAGCAGCCCTTCCCCGGCCAGACGGTCGAGCCCCGGTGTGAGGTCGTCGCGGCCGACGAGCGCGCCCAGGTGGTCGCGGCGCCAGGCGTCGATGGTCACCAGGACCACGTTGGGACCGGACGGGACCGCCGTGAGCCGCGCGAGCCCACCGCACCGCTCCTCGCGGCCCTCGTCGCGCCAGTCGGGCCAGAGACTGGTGAAGACCAGCAGGAAGATCACGGTCAGGAAAAGATTGCGGCGCGGCGTCAAGACCAGCGTTTCGGCCATCACCGTCAGCGGGCGCACCAGCAGCACGGTCAGGAGCAGGAAGAGCCCGGCCTGCAGGGCGAAACCCGCGCGCAGTTCGTGTTCCGCCCACCAGAGCGGCCACAGGTGCTCGCGCCCCGCGTAACCGGCGTAGAAGAAGACCAGCGAGGCGACGGCCGTCGCCGTGGTCAACGCGTAGGCGCGCAGGCGCGCCTGCGGATGGCGACGCACGGCCAGGGCGTAGGGCGCGAACAGCAGGGCCGCGATCGCCATCGCGAACCAGCTGTAAAGCGTGACCGACGGAGCGACGCTGCGCACGAAGCCGGACTCGCCGCCGCCCGCGGTCCAGCCCCCGAAGCGGGACCACTGGCTGACGCCCTCCACGAAGCCCGCCAGACCGGCCAGCACCCCCGACCACAGCAAGGCCGCGGCGTAGGCGCGCACCCACTTCCAGAGTCTCCTCATCGACGGTCCGTCCTCCCCGTCCGGCGCTTGGCGTCGGAACCTCCTGTTTTTAGACGCGTTTCGCCACAGGGTCAAGGAGTGCTTCGGAAGGTGGGAGTCCGGCAAATCTCGCCGGGGGTGCGGCCGCGGCCGGAAGCGCGGGGTTGCAGGCGGGCGGGGTGATGCTATCCTCGTTCGGGATGGACCTTAACCCGAGGTGCGGCCGTGAAACCCTACGAGGGCGTCGACTATTACCGGATCGAACAGGATCTCGGCGACGAGGAGCGCGCGGCGCGCGACCTCTGCCGGAGCTTCGTCGAGCGGAGCTTCCTGCCCGTGGTGCGCGAACACCACCGCGCCGGCACGTTCCCGATCGAGCTGGCGGCGGAGATGGGGGCGCTCGGCCTGCTCGGCACCTCGGTGCAAGGGCCGGGCTGCCCGGGGCTGTCGTCGATGGTGTACGGGCTGGTCTGCCAGGAACTCGAACGCGGGGACAGCGGCCTGCGCAGCTTCGCTTCGGTGCAGGGCAGCCTGGTGATGTGGCCGATCGCGACGTACGGCACCGAGGCCCAGCAACGTCGCTGGCTGCCCGAACTGGCGGCCGGCCGCAGGATCGGCTGCTTCGGCCTGACCGAGGCCGGGCACGGCAGCGACCCCGGGGGGATGGAGACCCGCGCCGTGCGCGACGGCAAGGGCTGGGTCCTGACCGGTGCCAAGATGTGGATCACCAACGCCGATCTGGCCGACGTGGCCGTGGTCTGGGCGCGCGGTCCCGAACGGGTGCTGGGTTTCCTGATCGAGCGCGGCACGCCCGGCTTCTCGGCGCAACCGGTGCACGGCAAGTTCAGCCTGCGCGCCAGCGACACCGGGGAACTGAGCTTCGACGAGGTCCGCGTGCCGGAGAGCTGCCGGCTGCCAGGCGCCGCCGGGCTCGTCGCGCCGCTGTCGTGCCTGAACCAGGCGCGCTACGGCATCGCCTGGGGAGCGGTGGGCGCGGCGGCGGCCTGCTACGACCACGCGCGGCAGTACGCGCTGGAACGCGCGCAGTTCGGCCGGCCCATCGCGGCCTTCCAGCTGGTGCAGCAGAAACTCGTGGAGATGCTGACGGCGGTGACGACGTCGCAGGCGCTCGCCCACCAGTTGGGAAGACTCAAGGATCGCGGCATCGACGAAGTGCCCCTGGTGTCCCTGGCCAAGCGGCACAACGTGGCCGCGGCGCTGCAGGTCGCCCGCCAGGCCCGCGAGGTGCTCGGCGCCGCGGGGATCACCGACGAGCACCCGATCGGGCGCCACCTCACGAACCTCGAGTCGGTGTACACCTACGAAGGCACGCACGACATCCACACGCTGATCGTCGGCGCGGATCTCACGGGACTGCCCGCCTTCCGCTGACGCGGAATGCCGGCGGTCAGAAGGTCATCTGCCGGAAGGTGTGGGCCGCCAGCGCGTAGAACGAACCCGGGACCACGCCGAGCAGCAGCACCAGCAGCGCCAGCACGCCGCAGGTGAACGCCGCCTCCCAGCTGTGGCCGTCGTGCACCTGGCCCTCGGCCGGCTTCATGTACATCACCACGATGACGCGCAAATAATAGTAGGCCGACAGCAGCGAGTTGATCACGCCCCAGATGGCCAGCGGCAGCAGGCCGGCCTTCACCACCGCGTCGAAGACGTAGAACTTGCCCACGAAGCCGGCGGTGGGCGGGATCCCCGCGAGCGAGAACATGAACACCGCCAGCGTCGCCGCCACGAAGGGGCGGCGACGGGACAGGCCCGCGTAGCCGTCGATGGCGTCGGCCTCCTCGTTGCGGCTGCGGCTCAGGCAGGCCACCACGCCGAAGGCGCCCAGGTTCATCAGGGCGTAGACCACCAGGTAGAACAGGATGGCGCCGCCGGCGGCGTCGCGGACCGCCGCGGCCTGCACGGCCGTGGCGCTGTCGCGGCTGGTGTTGAGCACCGCCAGCACGCCCAGCAGCAGGTAGCCGGCATGGGCGATGCTCGAGTAGGCCAGCATCCGCTTCATCCCGTTCTGGGACAGGGCCACGAGGTTGCCGTACGTCATCGTCAGGACCGCGAGCACCGTCAGCAGAGGGAACCAGACTTCGGCGACCGGCGGCAGCAGCCAGACCACGCGCAGCAGCGCGGCGAAGGCCGCGGCCTTGACGCCCGTGGCCATCAGTCCCGTCACGTAGGCGGGCGCGCCGTCGTAGACGTCCGGCGTCCACATGTGGAAGGGCACCATGGCCACCTTGAAACCCAGGGCGATCAGCACCAGCCCGCAGGCCAGGGGCAGCAGGAGCCCGCCGGCGGGCGCCGCCTCGATCGCCCGGCGGATGGAGGCGTAGTCGGTCGCTCCGGCCTGGCCGTACAGCAGCGCGAGGCCCATCAGCAGGAAAGCGGAAGCGAACGCGCCCAGGATCAGGTACTTGAAGCCGGCCTCGCTGCTGCGCAGCGAACCGCGGTTGCCGGCGACCAGGGCGTACACGGCGAGGCTCATGGTCTCGATGGCCAAAAACAGGCTCAACAGGTCGGTCGCCGCGGCCAGCAGCATCATGCCCAGGGCGGCGAACAACACCAGGGGATAGAAGTCGGTCCGGTAGCGCCCGTCGCGCTCGAACATGCTGGTCGCGAAGACCGTCGTGAGCATGGCGATCGTCACGACCAGCAGGTTGAAGAAGCGGCTGAAGCGGTCGGCTGCCAGCATGCCTCCCATCAGGGACGCGCCGCGCGGGTCGGCGTGCACCGCGCCCTGGGCGACCGCGACGCACAGCAGCACCAGCAACGTCAACAGCGACAGGTGGTCCTTGCGCCGGCCGCCGGTGAAGGCGTCCGCGAGCATCACGACCAGGCCGCCGACGGCCAGGACGAGGTAGGGCGCCAGCTGGGCCAGGTCGCTGCCGAGCGTCGTCGCGTGGGCCGGGCCGTTCATCGGTCCCCCTTCAACGCCGCGATCGCGGCGGCGGTCTGGTCAGCAGGCTCCCGGACGGCCAACCCGTACGTGGATTCGGTCGGACGGACGGCGGCGACGGGAGCCAGGATCCGCTCGAGCGAGGGCTCCAACCGCTCCAGCAGCGGTGCAGGGTGGACGCCCAGCACCACGATCATGATCAGGATGGGCAGCAGGACGGCCCACTCGCGCGGGCTGAGGTCCGGCAGGTCGCGGTTGCGTTCGCCGAGCTTGCCCAGGAACACGCGCTGGTACATCCAGAGCATGTAGATGGCGCCCAGCACGACGCCGGTGGCCGCCAGAGCCGTCAGCAGGCGGGCGTGCGGCAGCAGCCGGCTGCCGAAGGTGCCGAACAGGATCAGGAACTCGCCGGTGAAACCGCAGAGGCCGGGCAGCCCGATGCTGGCCAGGGTCACGAACAGGAACACCGCGGCGTAGCGCGGCATCGCGTGGGCGAGGCCGCCGAACTCCGAGATCAGGCGCGTGTGGCGCCGCTCGTAGACCATCCCCACCAGCAGGAAGAGCGCCCCGGTCGACAGGCCGTGGGCCAGCATCTGCACCACGCCGCCGGCGGCGCCGGTCACCGTCAGGCTGAACAGGCCCAGCACCACGAAGCCCAGGTGGCTGACGCTCGAGTAGGCCACGAGCTTCTTGACGTCCTGCTGGACCATGGCCACCAGGGCCCCGTAGACCACCCCGATCACGGCCAGCCAGGCGAGCCAGGGGCCGAGCGACAGCGCGGCCAGGGGGAACAGCGGGATCGCGAAGCGCAGCAGGCCGTAGGTGCCCATCTTCAGCAGGATGCCGGCCAGGATGACCGAGCCGGCGGTCGGCGCCTCGACGTGGGCGTCGGGCAGCCAGGTGTGGAAGGGGAACAGGGGCACCTTGATCGCGAAGGCCAGCGCGAAGGCGAGGAACAGCCACGACTGCTGCCCGCGCGACAGTTCGAGTTGCAGGAAGTCGGCCAGCGCCATGCTGCCCGCCTGCTGGTAGCACCACAGGATGGCGACCAGCATGAAGACCGACCCGACCATCGTGAACAGGAAGAACTTCACCGCGGCGTAGACGCGCCGCTCCCCGCCCCAGATGCCGATCAGGAAGTACATGGGGATCAGCATCGCCTCCCAGAACACGTAGAACAGCAGCATGTCGCGGGCCAGGAAGGTGCCGATCATCGCGGTCTGCAGCAGCAGCAGGAAGGCCATCGCCTCGCGCACGCGTTCGGTGATCGCGCGCCAGGTGCTGAGGATCACCAGGGGGCCCAGGAAGGTCGTCAGCAGGACGAGCCAGAGCGAGACCCCGTCCAGACCCAGGCTGTAGGCGATCTTGCCGCCGGCGAGCCAGGGGGCGTGCTCGACGAACTGGTCGGCGCCGTTGCCGACCGCGAAGTGGCGCAGCAGGTGCAGGGAGAGGACGAAGTCGGCCAGCGCCGCGCCCAGGGCGAGCCGTCTGGCCGCGCCGGGGCTGCGCCCCGCCAGCAGGACCAGGACGGCCCCGAGCGCGGGCGCGAAGGCGACCCAGCTCAGAATGTGGTCCGTGATGAAAGCCAAGGCCGGCCCTCCCCTAGATCGTCAGTGCCAGGTACAGGACGAACGCCGCCGCGCCGAGCGCGAAGACGTAGGCGTAGAAGCGCAGCTTGCCGTTCTGGAACAGCCGCAGCAGCGCGCTCGTGATCGAGACCAGCAGCGCGGACCCGTTGACCAGCAGCCCGTCGATCAGGCCGGTGTCCACGGCGCGGAAGAGCACCCGGTCCGACAGCGCGTAGCCCGGCCGCACCAGGGACGCCTCGTAACCCTCGTCCACGTAGTACTTGTTCAGCAGCAACCGGTGGGGCTTCCCGCCGGCGAAGGCGTGCAGTTTCGCGGCCAGCGTCGCCCGGCCCGCGTAGGCGCGGTACCCGGCGTACAGCCCGAGCAGGGCCAGCGACAGCGACGCCGCGGCCAGCAGCCATTCCGTCGACGCCGCGGCGTGCGTCGCGGCCCCGTGGACCGCGCCGACGGGCTCGACCGCCTCGTGCTCGAACACGGGCGCCAGCCACTGCTCGAAGCGGTTGGACCCGCCCAGGAAGTGGGGCCAGCCCAGCCAGCCGCCGGCCACCGACAGCACGGCCAGGATCGCCAGGGGCGCGGTCATCGTCGCCGGTGACTCGTGGACGTGGTGGCGCACCGCCTCCGAGGCGCGGTTGTTGCCGAAGAAGGCCAGCACGACCAGCCGCATCATGTAGAACGCCGTCAGGCCCGCGCCCAGGAAGCCCACGAGCCACAGCCCGAGGTTGCCGTCGCTGAAGGCCTTCCAGAGGATCTCGTCCTTGCTGAAGAAACCCGCGAAGGGGAACACGCCCGCCAGCGCGACCGTCCCGATCAGGAACGTCGGCCAGGTGACCGGCAGCTTGCGGCGCAACCCGCCCATCAGGCGCAGGTCCTGCTCGCCGCTCATGGCGTGGATGACCGAGCCCGCGCCCAGGAACAGCAGGGCCTTGAAGAAGGCGTGCGTCATGACGTGGAAGATGCCGGCGGCGAAGGCGCCCACCCCGCAGGCCAACATCATGTAGCCCAACTGGGAGACGGTCGAGTAGGCCAGCACCTTCTTGATGTCGTTCTGGGTCAGGGCGATCGTCGCCGCGAACAGGGCGGTGGCCGCACCGGTGACCGCCACGACCGTCATGGCCGCCGGACTCAGGACGTAGACCATGTTCATGCGGGCGATCATGTAGACGCCGGCGGTGACCATCGTCGCCGCGTGGATGAGCGCCGAGACGGGCGTGGGGCCGGCCATGGCGTCGGGCAGCCAGATGTAGAGCGGGATCTGGGCCGACTTGCCGGTGGCGCCCAGGAACATCAGCAGGCCGATCGCGGTGGCCCAGGGCGCGAGGTCGTGGGTGTGGGCGGCGATGGTCCGGAAGGAGAAGACGCCCTCCCCGCCCCCGAGGTGGGGCAGCAGGGCGGCGCCCAGGACGAACATCCCGAGCAGGAAACCGAAGTCGCCGACGCGGTTGACGATGAAGGCCTTCTTGCCGGCGGCGGCGTTCGCTTCCTCGTTGAACCAGAAGCTGATCAGCAGGTAGGAGCAGAGGCCCACGCCCTCCCAGCCCACGAACAGCATCACCAGGTTCTCGCCCAGCACCAGCATCATCATCGCGAAGATGAACAGGTTCAGGTAAGTGAAGAAGCGGTTGAAGCCGGGGTCGTGCGCCATGTAGCCCAGTGAATAGACGTGGATCAGGAAGCCGACGCCCGTGACCACCAGCGCCATGACCGCGCTGAGCTGGTCCATGGCGAAGCCCAGCTCGACCCGCACGCCGGCGACGTCGAGCCACGTGCCGAGCGAATCCGCCAACAGGCGGTGGTGGGGTTCCAGCCCCGCGAGGCGGACCACGGCCGCGACCGAGAGCAGGAACGAGGCGCCCGCGGCCGCGCAGGCCAGCAGGCCGGCCGCCCGGCGGGGCATCCGGCGCAACAGCAGCCCGTTGAGGGCCGCCCCGAGCAGGGGCACCAGGACGATCCACCTCAGCGACGTGTCCAGGACATGGCTTTCCACGGCGTCACTCCATCAGCGTGTTGAGGTCGTCCACGTTCACCGACCGGCGCAGCCGGTAGATCTCCACCAGGATGGCCAGGCCGATGGCCGCCTCGGCGGCCGCGACGGCGAAGACCATCAGCACGAAGACGTGACCCGCCAGGTCGCCGTGCAGGCGCGAGTAGGCGGCGAACACGAGGTTCGCGGCGCTGAGCATGATCTCGATGCTCATGAACATGATCAGGCTGTTGCGGCGGATCAGGACGCCGGCCATCCCGACCAGGAACAGCGCCGCCGCCAGCACGAGGTAGTGCGTCAGTCCCACGGTCACGGCAGAACCTCCTGCTTGCGGCCCAGCGCCATCACGCCCACGATCGCCACCAGCAGCACGATCGAGATCAGTTCGAACGCCAGGAGGTAGCGGTTCAGCAGCAGGGACGCCACGGCCGCGGCGGTGCCCGTCACCGGCGTCGCGCCGAAGGCCGCCTCGCGGCCCCGCACCGCCCAGCTGATCAGGATCACCGCGATGGCGGCGGCGGGCAGGGCCAGCACGACCTTG
Organism: bacterium; assembly: GCA_031441465.1. Taxonomy (GTDB): domain Bacteria; phylum Krumholzibacteriota; class Krumholzibacteriia; order LZORAL124-64-63; family LZORAL124-64-63; genus PNOJ01. Next base: position 127,892 of record JANOEP010000046.1, read on the forward strand.
CGCCCGACGGTGCGTCCCGCGACCTCCGCCGGCAGGACCGGACCCTGCAGCATCATGATCACGAACAGGAACAGCACCATGATGGCGCCCGCGTAGATCAGGATCTGCAGGATGGCCAGGAACGGCGCCGCGAGCAGGGCGAAGACGCCGGCGGCGCAGACGAAGCTGAACACCAGCCAGACGGCCGCCGCCACGGCGCTGCGGCTCGCGACGGTCATCGCCGCCGCGCCCAGCATCAGCCCCCCGAAGAGGTAGAAGAGGATCGTCTCCACGTCAGTCGCCTCCCCGCGCCGTCAGCGCGTGCCGTCCGTCGTGTTGTTCAGCAGGAATTCCTTGTCGACCCAGAACTTCGCGCGGCTGTCGGCCGCGAGGTCGTAGATGCCCGTGTCCATGCGGATGGCGTCGCAGGGGCACGCCTCCTCGCAGAGCCCGCAGTAGACGCAGCGCAGCAGGTCGATCTCGAAACTGGCCGGCGCCTTCTCGATCGCGGGGTCGGGATGCTCCTCGGCCACGATATGGATGCAGTCCGCGGGGCAGGCGGTGCTGCACATCATGCAGGCCACGCAGCGCGGGGTGCCGTCCTCGCGCTTCATCAGCCGGTGCCGCCCGCGGAAACGCTCGCTGTAGACGCGGCGCTCCTCCGGATACTGCAAGGTGGGGAGGTCCCCGGTGTGCAGGAGGTTGCGGATCACGTGCCGGATCGTGATGCCGAGCCCGCGGAAGATTTCGACCAGGTACAGGCGCTCCCAGAGCGTCATCCTGCCGCCGTAGCCGTGGACTTTCCCGTTCATGCTATTGCTATCCCTCCCGGCGGACCGGTACTCAGACGAACGCCACGACCACCGCGGTCACGACCAGGTTGGCCAGCGCCAGCGGCAGCATCACCTTCCAGCCCAGGTGCATGAGCTGGTCGTAGCGGAAGCGCGGCAGGGTCCAGCGCACCCAGATGAAGAACCAGCAGAAGAAGACGACCTTGCCCACGAAGGCGCCGACCTGCAGCACGGTCGCCAGCAGCGAGGCGCCGGCGGGGCCGATCTCCCAGGGCCGCAGGGCGAACGCGGCGAGGCCGGCCAGCCAGGCCAGGATGCAGACGCCGGCCATCAGCCCCGGCTCGCGGTCGCGCCCGTCGCCGAACTTGCCGCGCTCACGGGACGCCCGCCGCAGGTAGAGCGCGGCGGCCAGGGCGCAGACCGCGACGTGGGCGCCCAGCAGCAGCGGCAGCAGGACGCCGGCGCGGGCTTCGATGACCGCGCGGGACAGCCAGGGAAGGTTCCAGCCGCCGAAGTAGAGGGTCGCGATCAGGGCCGACGCCACGACCAGGTTCGTGTACTCGGCCATGAAGAACAGGGCGAACTTCATCGAGCTGTACTCGAGGTGGTAACCGGATACCAGCTCCGACTCGCCCTCGGGCAGGTCGAAGGGGTTGCGGTTGGTCTCGGCGAAGGCGGCGGTCATGAACAGGATCGCGCCCAGGGGCTGGATCACCACGCCCCAGCGCGGCAGGAATCCCCAGAGCAGGACGCCCTGGCCGGCCACGACGTCGGTCAGGCGCAGGGACTGGCTGACCAGCAGCAGGCCCATCAGCGCCAGGCCCATGCTGATCTCGTAGCTGATCATCTGCGACGTGGAGCGCACGGCCCCGAGGAAGGTGTACTTGTTGTTGGAGGCCCAGCCGCCCATGACGATGCCGTAGGTGCCCAGGCTGGCGATGGCCAGCACGTAGAGGATCCCCACGTCGAGGTCGGCCACCACCAGGGGGATCCGGCGGCCGCCGACCTCCAGGTAGTCGCCGAAGGGGATCACCGCATAGGTCAGCAGGGAGACGAAGAAGACCAGGAACGGCGCCAGCGCGTACATCACGCGGTGGACTCCGGCCGGCCGCACGTCCTCCTTGAACAGGAGCTTCAGCACGTCGGCGATCGGGTGGATCAGGCCGGCGAGGCGGATGCCCGCGATGCCCGCCCGGTTCGGCCCCGTGCGGTCCTGGATGAAGGCCGAGCCCTTGCGCTCGGCCCAGATCAGCACGGGCACCAGTCCCAGGATCACCGCCAGGATGAAGGCCATCTTCAGGAAGGTCGTCAGCACGAGGTCCATCACCGCTCACCTCCGTGGCCCGCCGCGACGGCGTCGGGCACCAGACCTTCGGGCGGCAGGACGTTGAGGTCGACGCCCGCCAGGGCGGGCACGCGCGCGGCGACCCAGCCTCGCAGCTCCGGCAGGGAGACCGGGGCGTCCGTCTCGCCCGTCGCCGTCAGCCAGTCGGCCAGGAAGCGCCAGTCCTCCTGGGCGAGACCGGGGCGCACGATCGCGCGGCGCGACGCCTGCACGCGGCCCTGACGGTTGACGAGGAGCCCGTCCTTCTCCGCCCAGGCGCTCAGCGGGATCACGACCTCCGCCGCCTCGGCGGTGGCGCCGCGGCGGGTGCCGAGGTGGATCACGGTCCGGCCGGCGACCGCTTCGCACCAGCCGGGTGCGTCGGCGACGGGATCGGCGCCGTAGACCAGCACGGCGCCCCGGGTGGCGCGCACGCGCGCCGCGAGGTCGGCCCCCGCCGGTTCCTCGAGGCCGAGCCAGGACAGCGACGCGCGGTTGGGGGCGCGGTCGGCGCTCACCAGCAGGTCGTCGCCCTCGCCGCGGTCGGCCTCGCGGGGGCCGCCGCTGACGGCCGCCGGCGCCGCGCCCAGGGCCGCGGCCAGGTGCGTGAACAGGGCGATCTCTTCCAGGGTCTGCCGGGGCGCCACCACGGCGAAGCCCAGCGGCGCGTCGCGGCCGACGAGCCCGGCCAGCGCTTCCCAGGCCTCGGGCCAGGTCGCGGCCCGCAGCGCGCCGTCGCGCCTCAGCAGGGGCTCGCGCAGGCGGTCCGCGGCGTGGAGCGGCCGGTAGGTGTCGCGGCCCTCGTCGCACATCCAGGCGCCGTTGACCGCCGGGTTGCGGCGCGGTTTCAGCCGGTAGACGGTGCCGGCCTCGTGGTCGACGCGCACGTTGCAGCCGGTGGCGCAGCCGTGGCAGATCGAGGGCGTGCTCTTGAGCAGCCAGACCCGCTTCTTGAAGCGGAAATCCAGGCTGGTGAGCGCGCCGACCGGGCAGATGTCGACCGTGTTCAGGCTGTAGGCGTTGTCGAGCTGGCGGCCGGGGGCGACGCCGATCTCGGCGCGGTCCCCGCGGTTGAAGATGCCCAGTTCGCCGGTGCGGGTGACCTCGTCGCAGAAGCGCACGCAGCGGCTGCAGAGCACGCAGCGCTCCTTGTCCAGCACGACGCGCGGCCCGATGACCTGCACCTTGGCCTTGTGCACCTTGTCCGACATGCCCACCTCGGACTCGTAGAGCCCGTAGGTCATGTACTGGTCCTGCAGGCCGCACTCGCCGGCCTGGTCGCAGATCGGGCAGTCGACGGGGTGGTTGATGAGGTGCATCTCCAGGATCTGCTGCGCCGCCCGGCGCACCTTCTCGCTGCGGGTGTGCACGACCATGCCCTCGCGCACCGCCGTGTTGCAGGCGATGGTCAGCTTGGGCATCCCCTCCACCTCGACCTGGCAGAGGCGGCAGACGCCGGCCACGGACAGGTCGGGGTGGTAGCAGAAGTGGGGCAGCGCCTCGCCGCGCGCCTCGCGGCAGGCGTCGAACAGCGACGTGCCCGCGGCGAACTCCAGCTCCCGGCCGTCGATCGTCACCTTGACCATGGGCTCAACTCCTGATCTCCCGCGCCCAGCGGGAGTCGGGTTCGGTCGCACGGCGCCCCGCGGCCAGCGCCTCGAATTCCGGCCGGAAACGCTGCAGGAAGCTGCGCATCGGCATCACGGCCGCGTCCGCCAGCGGGCAGATCGTCAGGCCGGCCATGCCCTCGCAGACCTTTTCCAGCAGCGCGAGGTCTTCCGGCGCGCCCTCGCCCCGGCGCAGGCGCTGGACGATCTTGTGCAACCAGCCCGTCCCTTCGCGGCAGGGCGTGCACTGGCCGCACGATTCGTCCCAGTAGAAGTGCATCAGGACCTGGATCAGCTCCACCATGTCGCAGCGCTGCGGGATGATGATCATGCCGCCGGAGCCGAGCATGGTGCCGGCCGTGGCCAGGGACTCGTAGTCCAGCGCGACCTCCATGGCCTCCGCCGCGGTCAGCACCGGAACCGACGAGCCGCCCACGATCACGGCCTTCAACTCTTCGCCGTCGGCCATGCCGCCCAGCCAGTCATCGAAGAACTCGCGGAACGGCAGGCCCAGGGGGATCTCATGGACGCCGGGCCGGCGGACCGGACCGCTGACGCTGAACAGCTTCGTGCCGGGCGACTTCTCGGTACCGAACTTCCGGTAGGCGGTCGCCCCGTGCTCGAGGATCCACGGCACGGCGGCCACGGTCTCGACGTTGTTGACGATGGTCGGTTTGCCCAGGAAACCGCTGACGGCCGGGAACGGCGGCTTGATGTTCGGCTGGCCCTTCAAGCCGGTCACCGAATTGATCAGGCCCGTCTCCTCGCCGCAGATGTAGGCGCCGGCGCCCTTGTGCACGATCATCTCGAGTTCGTAGGCGCCGCCGAAGGCGCCGCGGCCGAGGTAGCCGGCGGCGTAGGCCTCGTCCACAGCCTTTTGCACGCGGTCGATCAGCCAGCCGAACTCGCCGCGGATGTAGATCACGCAGAGCTTCGCCCCGACCGCGAACGAGGAGATCGCCGAGCCCTCGATCACCGCGTGCGGGTCGTAGTCCAGCAGGAAGCGGTCCTTGAAGGTGCCCGGCTCGGACTCGTCGGCGTTGACCATGAAGTAGACCGTCTCGGCGCCCTGCGGCACGAAGCCCCACTTCACGCCCGCGGGGAAGCCGGCGCCGCCGCGGCCGCGCAGGCCCGAGGCCTTGACCTCTTCGCGGACGGCGACGGCGCCCAGCTCGCCGACCGCCCGGCGCAAAGCGCGGTAGCCGCCGTCGGCCTCGTACGCCGCCAGCCGGTGGCCGTCGCGGCGGTCGAAGCGTCGCGAGAGGATCCGGTACTGATCCTGGTTCATCCTAGTCCTCCAGATCCCGGTCGGTGTCCGGCCGGGGAGGATCGCTCCGGCGCAGGCCGTCGACGAGGGCGTCGGCCCTTTCGGGAGTCAGGTGCTCGTAGAGGTGCTTGCCCAGCTGCAAGCAGGGACCCATGCCGCAGGCGCCGAGGCACTCGACGCCCTCCAGGGCGAATTCGCCGTCGGGCGTCGCCTCCCCCCTGCGGATCCCCAGCTTCCCCTCGAGGTGGGCCAGCAGCGGCTGCGCGCCCATGATGTGGCAGCTGATGTTGTGGCAGACCTGCAGGACGTGGCGGGCCTGCGGCCGGTCGCGGTACATGGAGTAGAACGAGATGACCTCGCGGACCTTGGCCTCGGACAGCTCGAGCTGAGCCGCCGTCCAGGTGACGGCGGCGTCCGAGAGGTGGCCGTCGCGGTCCTGGATCAGCCACAGGGTCGGCATCAGCGCGCTGCGCCGCGTCGGGTAGCGCGCCAGGACGTCCGCGAAGCGCGCGGCGTCCTGCTCGCCGAGTCCGAAGCCGTTCCCGTCCTCGACCGGATCGCTCATGTCACCGGTTCCTTTCCGCGCGGGAACCGCGCTGCCGCGGTTCAGCGCCCTGTTCGTCCGTCCGAGCCCGCCTCATCGGTCCAATTCCCCGGCGATGATGTTGATGCTGCCGAGGATCGCCACGGCGTCGGGGATCATCAGGCCCTTGACCATCTCCCCGAAGGCCGAAAAGATCGGGAAGCACGGCGGGCGCACCTTGACGCGGTAGGGGCGGCCTCCGCCGTCGGACACGCAGTAGAAGCCCAGCTCGCCGTTGGCGCCCTCGCCGAAGCCGTAGGCCTCCCCCGCTGGCACCCGGGCGCCCTCCATGATCAGCTTGAACTGGTTCATGACGCCCTCGATGCTGCCGTAGACCTTCTCCTTGGGCGGCAGCGCGAAGCGGGGGTCGTCGATCAGGATCGGGCCGCCGGGCAGGCCGCGCGCCAGGGCTTGGCGGACGATCCGCGAGCTCTGGCGCATCTCCTCGACGCGGACCATGATGCGGTCGCGGGTGTCGCCGCCGGCGCCGACCGGCACGTCGAAGTCGTAGGTCTCGTACCCGTCGTAGGGCGCGTGCTTGCGCACGTCGTAGGCCAGGCCCGTCGCGCGCAGGCAGGGGCCGGTGAAGCCCCAGTCGAGGGCCTGCTCGACGGTCATGACCCCGATGCCCACGGTGCGGTCCAGGAAGATGCGGTTGCGGGCGACCAGGCCCGTCACCTCGCCGATGGCCGTCTCGAGCTTGACCAGGTTGCGCTCGATGGCCGCCTCGAAGCCCTCGAACACATCGTAGCCCAGGCCGCCGATCCGCGTGAAGTTGGTCGTCAGGCGCGAGCCGCACAACGGCTCGATCACGTCGTAGTAGATGCTCTCGCGCACGTTGTAGAAGTACCAGTAGTTGGTCAGCGCGCCGAGGTCCACGAGGTTCGCGCACACGCAGACCAGATGGTCGATGATGCGCGACAGCTCGCTGACGATCACGCGCACCACCCGCGCCCGCGGCGGGATCTCGGCGTCGAACATCTTCTCCACCGCGGCGCAGTAGACGCAGTTGTTCAACATCGCCGAGACGTAGTTGAGGCGGTCCGTGTAGGGCATCACCTGCGCCCAGGTGTGGTCCTCGGCCTCCTTCTCGAAGCAGCGGTGCAGGTAGCCGATCTCGGTGCGGGCCTCGACGATGGTCTCGCCGTCGAGCAGCACTTCGGCCCGCAGCGCGCCGTGGGTCGCGGGGTGGCTCGGCCCGATGTTGACAGTCAGCAGATCCGAGGGCAGGACCGCGTCGCCCGCCGCTTCGGAGCGGCGCGCCGCGCGCTCGATCTCGTGGTCCTGGATCAGCTTCTCGGGCGTCGAGAGGTACTGCCCCCGCTCGATCGGGTAGTCCTTGCGCAGGGCGTGGCCTTCGAACTCGTGGTGGCACAGGATGCGGCGCAGGTCCGGGTGCCCCCGGAAGCGCACGCCGTACAGGTCGTAGACCTCGCGCTCGGCCCAGTTGGCCGAGCTGTACAGGCCGGCCAACGACGGCACGTCCTGCCCCTCCCGCGCCCGGACCTTGACCTGCAGGCGGTGGTTGCGCGCCAGGGAGCGCAGGTTGTAGACGACCTCGAAGCGGGCGGGATCGTCGCGGTGCGCGGGCAGCTCGCTGCGGTCGACTCCCACGACGTCCACCAGCAGCTCGCAGGCCTCGGCGTGCTTGAGGTGCGCGGCGACGACCGGCAGGTCCTCGCGGTCGACGACCACGGACTCGTCCCCGTGCTGCGAGCCGGCGTCCAGAATGCGGTCGCCGAACTCCGCCTGCAGACGTTCTACCAGCTTCTGGCTCATGCGCTCCGTCCTGTGCGATGGCGGTGAAGCGTCGTCGGCGCTCAGGCGCCGGACTCGGGACCGTGGCGGCGGGCGGTCGGGACCAGCCCCTCCTGCCGCACCTTCTCCTGCAGCTTCACCAGAGCCCCCAGCAGGTTCTCCGGGGTGGGCGGGCAACCCGCCACGTAGAAGTCGACCGGGATGATGTGATCGATCCCCTGCAGCGTGGAGTAGTTGTTGTAGAAACCGCCGCTGCTGGCGCAGACGCCCATGGCGATGACCCACTTGGGCTCGCACATCTGCGCGTAGATCGTCTTGAGGATCGGCGCCTGCTTGTAGGAGATCGTGCCGGCGACGATCAGCAGGTCCGACTGTCGCGGCGAGAAGCGCACCGCCTCGGCGCCGAAGCGGCTGATGTCGTTGTAGGACGAGACGGTGCTCATGAACTCGATGGCGCAGCAGGCGGTGCCGAAGGGCAGGGGCCAGAGCGAGTACTGTCGCCCCCAGTTCACGGCCTGCCGCAGCCGCGTCGTGAGGAAGTTGCTGGGGCTGTCGAGGGTCACTGCCATTCGAGCCCGCCTTTCTTCCACACGTAGACGAAACCGACGACCAGCACCGCCACGAAGGCGCCCATCTCGCCCAGGGCGAAGACCGCGCGACCGTCGGCGACCATGGAGCGGTAGAGGATGGCCCAGGGGTAGAGGAACACCGCTTCGAGGTCGAACAGCAGGAACAGCAGGGCCACCAGGAAGAAGCGCACGAAGAAGCGGATCTGCACCGAACTGCGCGCCGGGACGCCGCACTCGTAGGTCGTGGATTTCAGGCGGTCGGGACGGTGGGGTCCCAGCCAGCTGCTCAACCCCAGGAACAGCAGGGCCAGCAGGGCGGCCGTGCCCACGACCATCAAGATGGGGATCGCTTGTGCGCTCATCGCGGCAGCTCCTCGCCTCGCCGGGTCCAGGTCCGACCGCTCGCGGGGCCGGCACTTCCGGATATCCCACGATCCTTGTCAAGTTTTTCACAGCCGGTTCGTCACGCTAGCACAGAATCCGGGTCTGTCAACCACGCCACGGTACGAGGTGACGCTTGCTTCCGACCGGGCCGGGCCCTAGGCTCGCATCGACAATCTTTGGTCAACGGTCGTTCCGAAAGGTAGATCCGGTGATCGTATTTCTCAACGGAAAGTATCACGAAGCCCGGCAGGCCGTCATCGGACTGTTCGACGGGGGCTATCTTTACGGCGACGGCGTGTTCGAAACGATCCGCCTGTACGCCGGCCGGCCCTTCGACCTCGACGGGCACCTCGCCCGCCTGGCGAGCAACCTGGTGGCGCTCGACTTCGCTTGGCGGCCCGAACCGGCGGTCCTGGCGGCGGTCGTCGCGGAACTGGTCCTGCGCAACGGGTTGTCGGGCCGCGACGCCCGTTGCCGCCTGACCGTCAGCCGCGGCGGCTCGCCCGACGACCCGCTGCCGTTGGACGACCTCGGCTCCCTCCCCCCCACCGTCTCGGCCTGGGTCGAACCGCTCGGCGGGCACCTGGCCGCCTGGCAGCGGGACGGCGTGCCGGTCGCCGTGCTGAGCGAGGGCTTTCGCCGCGGCAATTCTCCCCGGATCAAATCGCTGAACTACCTGCCGACGGTGCTGGCCCTGCGCGAAGCCCGGCGCCGCGGCTGCGCCGAGGCCCTGATCTGCGACGAACAGGACCGCCTGCTCGAAGGCGCCACCAGCAACGTCTTCGTCGTCCGGGGAGGGCGGCTCGCGACGCCGCCGCTGTCGCGGGGCCTGCTCGGCGGCCGCACGCGCGCGCTCGTGATCGAGGCGGCGGCGCGGCTGGGCCTGGCTTGCCGCGAGAGCGACGTCACGGCGGCCGACGCCGCGGGCGCCGACGAGGTGTTCCTGTGCGGTTCGGTGAAGGAGATCGTGCCGGTGACGGCCATCGACGGCGTCGCGGTGGGCGGCGGCGTACCGGGGCCGGTCACGCGCCGCCTGCAGGAAGCCTACCGCCGAGGGGTCCGGGACTCCCTCGGCGGCGGCGCGGTCGATAGCGGGGACGGGTCGACGGTCTAGTACTCGATCGCGTTGTAGTCGATGCGGGCGCTGTCGAGGTCGTTGCGGATCTGGCTCTGGGGGGGGCCGTCCTCGCGGCGCTCGGGCGGGGGGGCGTCCAGGGCCAGATGATCGCGCATCGTGCCGAGGTCGATGTACTCGTCCGAGACGGCGATCAGGTCGGTGCTCGTCATCTCCCGCAGGGCGCAGACCTCCACGTGCTTGCCGTGGCGCCCGATGCTCTCGACCAAGCGCACGAAATCGCCGTCGCCGGAGCAGAGGATGACCGTATCGAGGCCCGGCAGCATCTCGTAGATGTCGATGGCGATATCGAGGTCGAGATTGCCCCGGAAGAAGCGCTGCTGCGTCTCGGCCTCGGTGAAGCTCCGCAATTCCTTGGTCACGACACGGAATCCGTTGAGCCTCAGGAAGTTGATGAAATCGATCTTCCCCTCGCTCTGGTTGGAGATGGCCGTGTAGAAGGTCGCGCGGATCAGGCGTCGGTCGCCGGCCAGGGCCTTGCACATCTTGATGTAGTCGAGCCGCATGTTCATGTGCTTGGCGCTGTAGTGGATGTTCTCGCCATCGATGAAGATGGCGATCCTCTCGCTGGGATCGTGGCGATGCATCGTCGGGCCTTTCGTTGGATGTCGGAGTCGGGCGATTATACTTGCTTCCGGGCCCGCGATCATCGCCGCGGCCCGGCGATGGGGCGAATATAGGCGCGGGCACGGGCGTCGGCAACCGGCCCCGTCGAGTTCGTTGCCCGCCAAGGCGTATCGCCCCCGGCACGGCTGGAATTCCCCCGGCCGGAAGGCTATGTTCTCCCCCGTGGCCGGCCGCCGCGGCGCCGCCGGCCGCAACGCGAGTCCAGCGCCACACAAGTCCTGCGCCACCGCAGCCGGAGGGTCCGACCATGAGCAAGCTCGTCGAGTGCGTCCCCAACATCAGCGAAGGCCGCGACCGGGCCGTCATCGACGCCGTCACGGCCGTCGTCGCGGAGGTGGACGGCGTCGCGCTGCTGGACGTGGATCCGGGCGCGGAGACCAACCGCACCGTGATCACCTTCATCGGCACGCCGGACGGCGTGGCCGAGGCCGCGTTCCGCGTGGTGAAGCGGGCTTCCGAACTCATCGACATGTCGCGCCACCACGGCGCCCACCCCCGCCACGGCGCCACCGACGTCTGCCCCTTCGTGCCGGTGCGGGACGTGACGATGGAGGAGTGCGCGCAGATCGCCCGTCTGGTCGGCGAACGGATCGGCCGCGAGCTGCAGATCCCGGTCTATCTCTACGAGAGCGCGGCCTCGCGCCCCGAACGCCGCAACCTCGCCGACGTGCGCAAGGGCGAGTACGAGGCGCTGCGCGACAAGCTCGGCACGGCGACCTGGGCCCCCGACTTCGGGCCCAACGTCTGGGACGAGCGCGCCGCGCGCACCGGCGCGACCAACGTGTCGGCCCGCGGCTTCCTGGTGGCCTACAACGTGAACCTCAACACCCGCAGCAAGAAGATCGCCGGGGAGATCGCCCTGGACATCAAGGAGGCCGGGCGCGCGCAGCGCGACACCGCCGGCAAGATCGTCAAGGACGCCGCCGGCCAGATCGTCCTGGCGCCGGGCCCCTACCGGCTGCCGGCCTGCAAGGCCGTGGGCTGGGTCATCCCGGAGTACGACCGGGCCCAGGTCTCGATCAACCTGGTCGACACCTCGACCACTCAGCCCCACCAGGCCTTCGAGGCCTGCCGCGCTTCGGCGCGGGGCCGCGGCGTGCGCGTGACCGGCAGCGAACTCGTCGGGCTGATCCCCGAGGGCGATCTGCTGGCGGCCGGCCGCTTCTACCAGCGCCGGGCCGGGCTCTCCGCCGGCCTGCCCCGCCGCCAGCTCGTCGAGACGGCGATCCAGAGCCTCGGCCTGCGCGACCTCGGCCGCTTCGAAGCCGACGAGAAGATCATCGAGTACCGGGCGGGCCTGGTCGACGGACCGCTGGTCGCGATGACCAACCGCGCGTTCCTGGACGAGTTGTCCACCGACTCTCCCGCCCCCGGCGGCGGTTCGGTGGCGGCGCTGTCGGCCGCGCAGTCGGCGGCGCTGTCGGCCATGGTCGCCAACCTCACCGTCGGCAAGTCCGGCTACGAGGCGGCGCAGGCGCGCTGCTTCGAGATCGCCGAGCGCGGTCAGGACCTGAAGGACCGCCTGCTGCGGGCCATGGACGACGACACCGCGGCCTTCAACCAGGTCATGGCGGCCTTCGGTCTGCCCCGCAAGACGCCCCCGGAGCAGCAGCAGCGCAGCCTCGCGGTGGCGGCGGCCACGCGTGGGGCCACGTCGGTGCCGTTGGCCGTGCTCGAGGCCTGCCCCGAACTGCTGGAGCTGGCCGGGGAGATCGCGCGGATCGGCAACGCCAACTCGCTGTCCGACGCGGGCGTCGCCGCCCTGACGGCCCTGGCGGGTGCCGAGGGCGCGTACTACAACGTGCTGATCAACGTGGCGTCGCTGAAGGACCTCGACCAGGGGGCGGCGCCGCAGTTCGCCGCCGATGCGCGGGCGCGGGCCGAGAAGGCGCTGGCGCGGTGCGAGGAGCTGGCGGCGGCGGTGCGGCGCGAGGTTCGGGGGCGGCTGGCTGCCGCGCTCGGCTGACCCCACCCGCAGTCACGCAGTAGGCCGGCGTCCCGCGGGATGCCGGCCTCGTGCGTCGATCGATCGGGTCACCGGAAGAGCGCCTTCACGTCGCCCCAGCCCGCGGAGCCGACACCCACCTCCAGCCCGTCGAGGGCGAACGCGCCGGTCGTGAGGTCCACGAACATCAGCCCCGCGTCGGCGGCCCTGCCGGTGAACGTGCCGCTGCAGCCGAGGGCCGTGGCGTCCCCGACGTGCACCGAGCCGCTGATCGCCAGGAAAAGGTGCTCGTAGGTCACGCTGCCGAGCCATTGCGACGGGTCGAAGTCGCCGGGGTCCTCGGGCGGCATGAAGTCGGAGATCCCGTCGACGAAGGCGAAGAGGACCGTGCGGCCCAGGACGTCGACAGCGTAATCGCCGGGCGGCAGCTCCGCGCCCGGCTTGCGCACCCAGAGCAGGGCCAGGTCCACGGTCAGGTCCGGTGCCAGGACGGCGGCGTACCAGAACGCCGTCGTGGTGTCCTGGGCCGTCGTGTACAGGCCGCCTACGGCCTGCTCGAAGGCGCCGGGCACCAACGGGCCGTCGAACAGCGTGCCCGTCGCCTGGAAATTCCCCGCGTAGGAGCCGAAGGGCCATTGCTGGTAGTGGAAGGAGACGGTGCCCCCCACGTACGGAGCGGAGACCGGGGGCTGGGCGAACGCCGCCGCGGCCAGCATCAGGGAGATCAGGACTGTCGACGCGATGCGGTCATGACCGAGCCAGCGCATGGGTGCCTCCGTGTGTCGGAATCGGGAAGGTGAACGCCCACGAGGATACCATGCCCGTCGCCGCTCGTCAGCCCCGCCCCCCCCTTTCCCGTTGCAATCCGCCTCGCAACTCCCTAATCTGACGGGAGTTTCTCGTCACGACGCCGCGCGGCGATCAGCGCCCCGGCGCTCCCGGCCCGGCGACACGCCGCCCCCCCAACGGAAAGGCTGGCCTGCCCTATGTCAGCACCCACCCCGTCCACCCAGCAGAGCCCGCTGCGCGAGATCCTGCAGCCCTTCGTCGACCTCGTGCACGCCCCGCGGGCGCTCTGGGGGATCAACCTCGCCTACTTCATCGAGGGCTGGGTCTACTTCGGCATGCTGGGCTACCTGGCGATGCACTTCTCGGACTTCATTTTCGAGGGCGTGCCGAACAACGACATCCACTCGCACCACATGGTCATGGTGCTGACCGCCGGCATCACGATCTCGATGTTCTTCCTGGGCTCGATCGCCGACCGCAAGGGCATCCGCCGCACGCTGCTGACGGCCTTCGTGTTCCTGCTGGCCGGGCGCATCGTGATGAGCGCCGCGCCGTCGGTGTTCCCCGATACGGGCCTCTGGTCGCCGCTGCACCTGATGACCATGGGCGGCATCCTGCTGGTGGTCGTCGGCTACGGCATGTACATGCCGGCCGCCTACGCCGGCGTGCGCAAGTTCACCAGCCCCAAGACCGCGGCCATGGGCTACGCCATGCTCTACGCGCTGATGAACCTGGGCGGCTGGTTCCCTTCGTTCATGAGCGACGTGCGCCATTCCGTCGGCATCACCGGCGCCTACTGGTTCTACACGTCGCTGACGGTGCTGGCGTTGCTGGCGACCCTCTTCATCCTGACGCGCAAGGTCGAGCTGGCCGCCATCGCGCGCATCGAGAAGGAGAACGAGCAGGAGCGTCTGTCGGCGGGCCGCGCCGTCGACACCGCCGAGCAGACGGCGGCCAAGGCCCTGGAGGCCTTCGATCCCGACCGCCGCGTGCCGGCGCACCTGTGGGTCACCCTGCTGGTGATCGCCGCCAGCATCTACTTCCTGCCCGCCACCGCGCGGCTGGCCGTGTGGGCCGTGATGGGGACAGCCGTCCTGGTGCTGACGCTGTACCGGAGATGGGGCCTGCCCGCCTACCGCTGGTTGGCCAACCACCCCCTGTCGGACACCAAGTTCTTCTTCTTCATCTTCGCCCTGATCCCCGTGCAGACCCTGTTCACCTACAACTGGCTGGTGCTGCCCCAGTACTTCTCGCGCGCGTTCGAGGGCGTCGTGAGCACGCGCTTCGAGCTGTTCTCGAATCTCAACCCGATCCTGATCTTCATCGCGGTGCCCATCGTCACCGCGCTGACCCAGAAGAAGAAGATCTACAACATGATGATGCTCGGCACCTTCGTGATGGCGGCGCCGGCCTTCCTGCTGGCCCTCGGGACCAACATGTGGCTGGTGCTCTCGTTCCTGTTCATCACGACGATGGGCGAGGCGATGTGGCAGCCGCGCTTCCTGCAGTACGCGGCCGAGATCGCCCCGGAGGGCCGCACCGGCGCCTACATGGGCGTGGCCCAGTTCCCCTGGTTCCTGACCAAGATGCTCGTGCCGCTGTACTCCGGCGCGATGATCCAGCGCTACTGCCCCGCCGAGGGCCCCCGCGAACCGCAGACCATGTGGCTCTACTACGCGATGATCGCCATGGTCTCGACGGTCCTGCTGGTCGCCGCCAAGGGCTGGGCCGGCAAGGATTTCAAGACCAAGTCCGCGTGACCGCCGCGGGTCCCGGACGCGAGGAGGGCGCCCCCCGCGGGGCGCCCCCCTTCCGATCTGCGGGCCGCCGCAACCGGCCGCTCAATCGCCCCTGGTACCCTCGCGACGCTCCCCGTACCCGTAATACTTGTGGTCGAAGTAGTAGGGCAGCACCTCGCCGAGGTTGTTGGCGACCACGCCGATGATGTTCGTGCCGACGCTGCGCAGGATGCCCACGCCGCGCTCGCACAGGTCGCGCGGCGTGCGCCCGACCATCACCAGGTAGATGGCGCCGTCGCAGACCTCGACGAACTGCAGGGGGTCGCTGACCGGGACGACGGGCGGGCAGTCGAGCACCACCACGTCGTAGTCCTGCTTCAACGCGTCGAAGACGCGGCGCACGCGTCCCTCCTGCAGCAACAGACTGGGGTTCTCGCCGGCGCGGCCGGCCGGCAGGAAGTCCAGGTTCGCCAGGTGGGTCTTGCGCGGCGCGACCGGCGATTCGCTCCCGCTCAGGAATTCCGCCAGGCCCGGGTGCAGGGGCAGATTGAAGACCGTGTGCTGCACGGGCCGGCGCATGTCGCCGTCGACCAGCAGGATCCGCTTCTGCATGTGATGGGCCAGCACCTGCGAGAAGTGCAGGGCGAACAGGCTCTTGCCTTCACCGCGCTCCGAGCTGGTGATCATGATGCAGCGCTTGCGTTCGAGATCCAGCTCCCGGTTCAGGCGGATCATCACGCGGCGCAATTCGATCGCCAGGGGCGATTCGTTGTCGAAGCCCGGCCGCCGGCTCGGTTTCTTGGAGAGGAACGCCATGTCTTCCCTTCGCCTTGCCTACGCCAGCCGCGGGTAGAGCCACAGGAACCCGACCGCCGCCAGGGCCAGGATCGAGACCACGATCAGGACCCACAACAGGACCCGTCGGCGGCGGATCTTCTTGAACGGCGCGCCCTCGGTCACCACCGGCAGGGTGCCGATGACCTTCAACCCCAGCACGCGCTCGATCTGCCGCACGGACTTGAAGGAGCGGTCCATCATCTCGGCCACGACCACCAGGCCGATCCCGATGGCCAGGGCCAGCGCGAATCCCATCAGGCTGAGCTTGTTCTTGTCGGGCTCGATGGGCGAGGCGGGCCGGCGCGGGCTGCGGTACACCTCGATCCGGTAGCCGATCTCGGACATGCTGGCCGCGAGGCTGATGTTCTCCCGGTTGATGTCCTGCCCGATCGTGCGCAGCAGTTCCTGCGCGGCCTCGACGTCGCGCTGGAGGCCGGCCAGCGTGGCGGCCTGCTCCGGTTGCCGGGTCATGAAGTTGCGGTAGTCCTGGACGTAGCCGGCGACGGCGCGGGCGACGGCGTCGTGGACATCCGCGTAGAGCAACCAGAAGATGTACTGGGAGACCGCCCCCTGCCCGGCGGCCGCGAGGCTGGGGTACTCGGCGCGCACGCGCGCGCGCAGTTTCGTGTCCAGCTCGAGGCGCTTGGTGCCCACGAAGTTCTGCTGCTCGACGGCGGTGCGGGCGCCGGTCAGCTGGGCTTCCTCGGCGGCGATCTCCAGGGCGATCATCTCGCGCACGAAACCCGCGAACTCGGGCTCCGCGCGCATCTGGTTCGCCAGCTGCTCCGAGGCCGGCAGCACGGCCCGCGACTCGGACAGGCGCTGCGGCAGGGTCTGCTGACGGTTGTCGCGCGCCTGGTGCTCGAGCCGGCTGCGGGCGATCTCGGCCTGGGCCAGGTTCTGCTCGCCGACGGGATTGCCCGCCAGCGAACTGGAGAGCATCGAGCGCTGGTACTGGGTCAGGCGGCGCTGGGCTTCCGCGAGGTTGTTCTCGTAGTTCTCGCGCTGCTCGGTGAGGAAGTCGCGCGTGGTCGTCGAGCGCGACTGGCGGCTCTCCTGCTCTTCCTGGACGAATCTGGTGAGGATCTCCTGGGCGATCCTGTAGGCGTGGTCCGGGTTGGAATGGCGCACGCCGATGCGGAAGATGTGCGTGTCGTCGTTGTCGATGCGGATCCAGCGGTTGAGGCTGCTGACCAGGGCTTCGACCGGATCGCGGCCGGCGGCCTGGATGTCGAGCCGGTCCTGCGCCGTCAGCAGGTCCGAGGACTGCAGGTCCATCTCGCGCACCAGCCGATCGAGGAAGCGCGGGCTGGTGATGATCGAACGGATCAGGATCATCGTCTCGGCGTCGGCTTCCTTGGAGCGGGTGTACCTGGGCATGCCCTCGCTCAGGGTGCGCGAGGTCGTCTGCTCGGCGAGCACCTTGATCTGGCCGCCGGCGTAGTAGACCGGCTCCATGGTGCGGATCGCCACGTAGGCCATGCCGAGGCAGAGCCCGAACGGCACGATGAACAGCCACTTGCGGCGCACGAAGGTGCGCAGCAGGTCCGCCGGGTTGAACCCGCCGCCCTGCTGCTCGTCGTCCAGATAGGGATCCGTCGCCACGTCGCTCCCTCGTCGTCGGGGTCCGGGTCCGGCCGGCGGCCGGTGGAAATCCCGTCCAAAGTAGCCCAAGATCGCGATCCGTTCAACGGCGCATCCTGCAGGCGTCGCGGAGACTCCAACGCGGGCGGGGCGGGTCCGTTCCCTGCTCGGCGGACCACGGAGGTGCGCCGTGAATCCCCGTCCACGACTTCAGGCCCACGAGACGCTGACCGTGATCGCGACCGTCCTGGCGGCGGTCTTCCTCCAGGCGGGATGCTCGTCCCCCGCCGCGCCGCCCGCGCCGTCACCGCCACCCGGCTCCACTCGCATCGCCGGAATTTACCCGGCCGCTCTGTGCCGGCTGACGCCGCCGCCCGAGGGCGTGCACCGTTGGACATGGAGCCGCGCCGGCGCCGTCACGTCCCCGGCGGTCGGCGGCACGGCCGTCCTGACCGTCGCCGGCCGGGCGTGGACCTGGCGGCTGACGACCACGCCCGGGGACACCTGCCTGCCGGACAGCCTGTTGCTTCGGCCGGACGCTCCCGACCTTTGGCACGAATTCCTGGCCGACCCAGACTCGAGCCGGCCGGGCGGCTGGCTGCCGCTGCCCCGCGCCGCAGTGGCGTCGGCCCACTACGCCGACCTGCTGCACCTCGTGCAGGAACTGACCCGGCCGCGTTTCGGCGGCGTGGTGACGCGCTGGAGCCTGCAGCCGGTCCCGGTGGGCTGCGGCCCGGCGATCAGCGGCGCCGTCGACTTGGCTGCCTGCCTGCGTGAGGCGGTCGGGGCCTGGCAACTCAAGGGCGTGCCGCCCCTGCTGGTCTGGGACGGCGAGTCGGCGGTCGGGGCCCGGCTGATCCATTACCCAGGCGTCGTGCTGCACCCGCCGATGAGCGTCCAGCTGGTCCGCCGCGACCCGGCCGGGCGCGTGCTGCGGGTCCATATCCGCTGCGGCGACACCTACGACGACCCGCAGGATGTGCGCTACGCCCGCCGCGTGCTGGTCCACGAACTGGGCCACGTCCTGCTGCTGTGGGGCCACAGCGAGGACCGGGCCCACGTCCTGTGGCGCAACGGCCCGATCGTGGACCACCCCGCCGAAGACGAGCTGCGCGCGGCCGCCCTGTGGCGGTCGCTGCCCGAAGGGCTCGACCTCAACCGTTACGGCCGCTCAACGGAACTCCAGCCGCAGCGGCAGCAGGGCGAGGGGTCGCCCGTCCAGCAACCCGGCCTGGGCGAGCAGGCCGCTGTCGGCGAACTCGCGCCAGGGGCCGAGCGGCGGGCCGCCGCCGACCGTGCCGCCGCGCATCGCCTGCGAAAGCAGGCGTTCGAACAGGCTCGGCTGCCGGTCGAAGGTCACCAGGCGCAGCGGCTCGTCGGGGGCGAGCCCGACCAGACCCCGTACCGCCGCCAGCGACCGTCCCAGACCGCCGAGCCCGTCGACCAGCCCGGCGGCGACCGCCTGCCGACCCGTCCAGACACGCCCCTCGGCCACGGCCGCCACCGCGGCGGGGTCGAGGCGGCGTCCGGCGGCGACCTTGCCGACGAACCGGCCGTAGAAGGCGTCGAGCTGGCCCTGGAGCAGGGCGCGTTGGCCGTCGTCGAAGCGGTCGGCGTCGGCGAACATCAGGGCGTTGCGCCCCCGCACGACGAACTCGCGGTTCAGGCCGATCTTGTCGTAGAGAAGGTGGCGGTCCATCTTGCCGGCGAAGACGCCGATGGAGCCCGTCAGGGTGCCGGGTTCGGCGAAGATCGAATCGGCCGGGCAAGCCACGTAGTAGCCTCCCGACGCGGCGTAGCCGGACATCGAGACCACGACCGGCTTCTCCAGCCGGGTCCGGTTGATCTCGTCCCAGATCAGGTCGCTGGCCGTGGCGGAGCCGCCCGGGCTGTCGACCCGCAGCACGACGGCGGCGATCCCCTCGTCCTCGGCCGCTTCCCGCAACTGCTCGATCACCGTGTCGCTGCCGGCCATCGGTCCGGACCAGAAATCGCGGCCGCTCTCGCCCTCGACGATCGTGCCCTCGACCACCACCAGCGCGACGCGTTCGCCGTGGCCGCGGCCCGGCGACAGGACGTAGTCCTCGAACAAGGTGGATTCGACCTCGCCGAAGGCGGCCCGGAAGGCGGCGTCCTGGTAGTCGAGGGTGTCGACGAGCGCGGCGGCGAGCGCTCCCGCGCCGTCGAACAGGCCCTGGTCGAGCAGCTGCACGACCGCCGATTCCTCGAGCCCGCGGTCGCGGGCGATCATGGTCACCAGGCTGCGGTAGTGCTCTTCGACCAGGGACGCGATCATCTCGCGGTGGGGCTCGGTGGCGTCGGTGCGGGTCATCGCCTCCGGCGCCGACTTGTAGCGGCCGACGTGGACGTAGTCCGCCGCCATGCCCAGCTTTTCCAGCGTCCCGGCCAGGAACTGCATCTCGACGCTGGCCCCCGGGACCATGAGGTTGCCCTCGGGCGCCAGCACGATGCGGTCCGCGGCCAGAGCCAGGGCGTACTCGCCGGACCCGGCGAAACTCAGCCAGGCGGTCACGGGCTTGCCGGCGGCCGCGAACGCCGCGACCGCGTCGCGGAGTTCCTCGACGTCGGCCCAGTCGCCGGGCGCGGCGGCGATCTCCAGGAAAAGCCCCGTCACGCGCTCGTCGCGGGCGGCCCGCGACAACGCGGCCGTGATCTCGTGCATCACCGGCACGTCGCGCCCGGCCAGAGCCGCGAACGCGCCCTCGTCGCGACGCTCGGGATAGTCCGCGTCCACCCGCCAGGTGAGCACGCCCTGGACGGGCCCCGTCGTCGTCCCGAGCCGCTGCAGGAAGAACCAGCCGGCGAACAGGCCCGCCGCCGTCAGGGCGCAGATCAGGCCCAGCACGATCCAGAATTTCTTCATCGGTCCTCCAGGGAACGGTTGCCGGACGCCCGCGCACACGCGGCGACGAAGCAAGCGAGGGCGCGGGCGGCGCGGTCGATCTTGCGGAACACGGGCACGCCGGCGCGCTCGAAGCACGCGCAGAGCGGGTCGTAGAGCAGGCCGGAATCCACCACGACCACCGCGGGCTTGTCGCTGCCGGCCAGCAGCGGCGCCAACCGCCCCGCCAGGGAGCCGGGCGCGTCGAGGTCCTCGCCGTGCAGGCCCGGTGCGGCCGGCAGATCGTCCAGCGCGGGCGTGACCGGCACGGCCGAGACGATCGCGACGTCCACGCCGTCGCTGGCGAGGATCGCCGCCACCGCGTCGGCGTAGGCCGCGGTGCCGGCCATGGGCGTGGCGTCGACGGGGTTGTCGCGGTGCGCGAACGCCGGCAACGCCGCGTCCAGCACCCGGCGGACGTCCGCGTCGAAACCGCGCAGTTCCAAACCGGCGAGCGCGTCGGTCACCGTCGAGCACTCGAAGCCGGCGTTGCTCAGGATCCCCACGCGCGGGCCGCGGGCCGGCCGCGGCATCAGCATGGTGAACGTCTTGATCAGGTCCTCGAATTCGTCCAGCGTCGCCGCGACCGTCACGCCGGCGTCCTGCAGGCAGGCCAGGGCCACGTCGTAGTCGCCGGCCAGGCTCGCGGTGTGGCTGGCGGCCGCGCGGGCGCCGAGTTCGGTCTTGCCCGCCTTGAACACCAGCACCTGCTTGCCGCGGGCGGCCGCCTGCCGGGCCAGCGCGACGAAGCGGTCGCCGTCGCCGGGCCGGAACCCCTCGATGTAGCAGGCGATGACGTCGACCTCGGCGACCTCCAGGAAATGGGCCAGGAAATCCGCGACGGTCAGGTCCATCTGGTTGCCGAAGCTGATGCTCGCCGCCGGGTTGACGATTCCGTCGTAATTGCTGGCGAAGGTCACCAGGTAGGCCCCGGACTGGCTGACCAGGGCGAGGTTGCGGCCACAGGCGGCCTCGCTGAACGGCAGCTTGTACAAGGGCAGGAAAAATGTGTTGTAGCTGTCGCGGCTGACGATGCCCAGGCAGTTGCCGCCGACCATGACCGGCCCGCCGCCGGGCGCGTCGTGGCCGTCGGCCAGGATCCTTTCGATCTCGGCCGCCAATCCGGTCTCGCCGGCTTCCGCGAACCCGCCGGGAATCAGGATGATCGAGGCGGCGCGGTCGTGGGCCACGATCTCGGCGATCGCATCGCGCGCGCCGGCGGCCGGGATGCAGACCACCGCCAGGTCCACCTTCGCGGGCAGGTCCCGCACCGACGGCACGCAGGCCACGCCGTCGATCGCGCTCTCCTTCGGGTGCACGACGTGCAGGCGTTCCGGGGCGACGCCGCGGGAGCGCTTCAGGTTGTTGAGGATGATGCGACCCGGGTTGTCGCCGCGTGCGCTGGCGCCGAGGACCGCCGCGCTGCGCGGGTGCAGCAGCTCGCCGATGCGCGCCAGCGGCCGGTTCGGCGTGGGCCAGCGCTGGCGCGACAGCAGCGCGACGCCGTCGATCGCGACCAGGGCGCCGTCGCGGACCACGGCCGGGTTGATCTCGAGTTCCTCGAGGGTCCAATCGCTGTCCGCCGCCGGGCCGAACGCCACCGCGAGGCCCGCCAGGGCCGCGGCGACCTCCCCCAGGGCCAGGGGCGTCAGGGGCGGCTGTGGGTACAGGCGCGAAGGACGGCAGAGCAGGGACAGCAGCGGGTGGCGCGCAACCGCGTCGGCGGCGCGCTGCGGCGTCAGGCCGGCCGCGGGCAGGATCAGGCGGCTGCGGCCCGCGGTGCCGCGCCCGTACCATTCGGTCAACACGCCGCCCACGCCGATCACCACGACCGGGCCGAAGCCCGGGTCGAGACGGACGCTGAGCAGGACTTCCTGGCCGGGGACGTTGGCGCGGTGGGGGACGAAGGCGGTGGCGAGGACGCCTTCGATGTCGGCGCCCGCGCCGGCGGCTTCCACGCGGCGCAGCAGCGCGTCCGTTTCCCCGGCCAGGGCCTCCGCGCGCCCCGAGGCCGGCAAGGTGAGGACAGCCACGCCGCCGACGTCGCTCTTGTGCAGGATCCCGCGCCCGAGGACCTTCAGCACCAGCCGGCCCTGGGCATCGGCGAGATCAACGGCCCCGGCGAGCCACGGCGCCCTACGGGACGGATCTCGGTCCCCGACGAGCCGCGGGCACGCCGTCAGTCCGATCGACTCCAGCAGCTCGTAGACCTCGGCCTCGTTGAGGCGCGGACGGTCGGCGCCGCCCGCCTTGTGCGCGACCCCGGTCAGGATTTCGTGGACGGAAGCCTGGCGCTGCGGCGGCAAATCGGACCTCCGGGTCGTGGGCTGGAGTTCTGCGGCAGGCGCCGGGCGCAGCCGCCGCCCCGAAGATGATGCGCACGGCGTGCGAAATCCAGAACATCCACGCGACAATCCCGGGTACACAAAAAGAAACCGCCGGCGCTTTCGCGCCGGCGGCTCTCGAGAATTTCGGCGGCGTCCTACTCTCCCACACAGTCCCCCGTGCAGTACCATCGGCGCAGCAGCGTTTCACTTCTGTGTTCGGAATGGGAACAGGTGGTTCCACTGCGCTATCGCCACCGAAAAGACGGAGTCCTTGAGGACCGAATATAGAGGGCAGCGAAGGTTCATCCACGGACACGAATTTGCCAGACCTCCTTCCCTCGAAGGGGAAGGAAGATGATTAAGCCTCACGGCTTATTAGTACTGCTCGGCTGAATGCATCACTGCACGTACACCTGCAGCCTATCAACCAGGTGGTCTACCTGGAGCCTTCAGGGGCTTTCGCCCGGGAGATCTTATCTTGGGAGGGGCTTCACGCTTATATGCTTTCAGCGTTTATCCCGTCCGTGCATAGCTACCCAGCTATGCCGCTGGCGCGACAACTGGTGCACTAGAGGCACGTCCATCCCGGTCCTCTCGTACTAAGGACAGCTTCCCTCAAATCTCCTACGCCCACAGCAGATAGGGACCGAACTGTCTCACGACGTTCTAAACCCAGCTCGCGTACCGCTTTAATTGGCGAACAGCCAAACCCTTGGGACCTTCTCCAGCCCCAGGATGCGATGAGCCGACATCGAGGTGCCAAACCTCCCCGTCGATGTGGACTCTTGGGGGAGATAAGCCTGTTATCCCCGGCGTACCTTTTATCCGTTGAGCAACGGCCCTTCCATACGGGACCGCCGGATCACTAAGACCAGCTTTCGCT
>JANOEP010000047.1:0-75800 GCA_031441465.1 bacterium
CCGGGCGTGGGGTGGGTTCGTGCGTCGCCCTGGGGTTCGCGGCGGGGCTGGAGGCCCCCGCCGAGTCGGCCGGGTCGCCCTATGTCTTCTTTCCCCGGGGCGGGCCGGGGCGGCCCGCCCCCCCCCCCCCCCCCCCCCCCCGCCGCGCAACCACGGAGGACGACCTGACGTGAGCCGTACCGCCTGGGCGACATCGATCCGTCTGACGTTCGCGGTCCTGCTGCTGTTGGCGACGCCGGCCATGGTCATGGGCGGCACCACCGGCCGTATCGCCGGCCGCATCCTCGACGGCGACGGCAAGCCCGTGGTGGCCGCCACCATCGTGGTGGTCGGCACGCGGCTCGGCGCCTACACCGACGCCGAGGGCCAGTTCAGCATCCTCAACGTGGCGCCGGGCGCCTACGACCTGAAGATCTCGCGCCTCGGCTTCGACCCGCTGACGATCCGCAACGTGACCGTCTCCTCGGACAACACGACCCGCCAGGACGTCAAGCTGGGCGAGACGACGCTCCGCGCGGCCGAAGTCGTGATCGTCGCCGAGCGTCCGCCCGTGGAACTCGCCATGACGAGTTCCCAGACCACGCTGACCAGCGCGGACATCGAGGCCCTGCCGGTGCAGGAGCTGAACGACGTCGTGAACCTGCAGGCGGGCGTGGTCGACGGCCACTTCCGCGGCGGCCGCACCGGCGAGGTCCAGTACCAGGTCGACGGCGTCAGCGTCAACAACGCCTTCGACAACAAGTCCATCGTCTCGGTCGACCGCTCGCTCCTGCAGGAAGTGCAGGTCATCAGCGGCACGTTCGACGCCGAGTACGGCCAGGCCATGAGCGGCGTCGTGAACGCGGTGCTCAAGCAGGGAACCGAAGAATTCGTCTGGAACGGCGAGGCCTACACCGGCGGCTTCGTCTTCCCCGGCCGCGGCGCCGACCGCCGCGCCGACGAGACGATCCATCCCACGGGCATCCTGAACTTCCAGGCGTCGGCCAGCGGGCCGACCCCGCTGCGCGACACGGTGTTCCTGGCCAGCGCCCGCCGCTCGATCTTCAACGACTACATCTACGCCACGCGGCGCTTCCTGCCCACCGACGACAACGACTTCGCGCGGGTGGAGTTCAACCCCACCGGCGACAACGCGTCGGTCCCGCTGGGCTACAACCGGGAGTGGAGCGGCGTCGTCAAGCTGACCAACACCGCCTTCGCGGGCCTGAAGCTCAACTACCAGGCCCTGGTCGGCTGGAACGAGAGCCGCCGCACCAGCTGGGCCTTCCGCTTCAACCCCGACGGGCTCTCGAAGCAGGACCGCTTCTCCATCACCCACGGCCTGGACCTCACCCGCACCTTCGGCGACGCCACGTACCTCGACCTGAGCATCCGCGAGAACTTCGTCGAGTACGAGGACTTCGCCTTCGTGGACGTCTACGACACGCGCTACGACGCAGGGGGCGGCGCCGAGGGCACCGTCAACTACGAGTACGGCGCCGTGGTGGAGGGCTACGACTTCACGCGCTTCTACCAGAAGACCGACGACTGGGTGATCAAGAGCTCGCTGGTCAGCCAGGTCTCGCAGGAGCACCAGCTCAAGGCGGGCTTCGAGGTCAGCGCGCCGATGGTCCAGTACGGCACTCCCGGCCACCTGGTCTTCACCAGCGAGAGCGTCGACGGCGAGGTCGTCGAGCAGCTGACCCGCTACCTCAACCGGCCGCCGACCTTCCTGCCCGTGCAGACCTACAATCCGCGGATGGGGGCCGTCTTCCTGCAGGATCAGGCCGAGTACCCCGACCTCAAGGTGCGCGTGGGCCTGCGCCTGGAGTACTTCGACGCGAACTCGACCATCCCCAGCGACCTCGCCAACCCGGCGAACGCGATCGAGGGCGCCCCGCTATCGCACCCGCAGGACACGACCGTCAAGATGGCCGTCTCCCCGCGCATCGGCGTCGCCTACCCCATCGAGGACTACGCGGCCATCCACTTCGCGTACGGCCACTTCCGGCAGTTCCCGGCCATCGGCACCATGTTCAACAACGCGAACTACGACGTCGTGGCCAACCTGCAGGCGGGCGACGAGTCCCGCATCGGCGTGCTCGGCAACCCCGACGTGCGGCCCGAAACGACCGTCCAGTACGAGATCGGCTACAAGCACGCCGTCAACCAGGACTTCGGCTTCACGGTGACGACCTTCTACAAGGACGTCCGCGACCTGCTGGGCGTGGAGTTCGTCGACACCTACATGGGCGTGCCCTACGCCCGGCTGACCAACGTCGACTTCGGCAACGTCTTCGGCGTGACCGTCAGCCTCGACCATCGCCGCCTCGGCCCGGCCAGCGTCTCGCTCGACTACACCTGGCAGCGGGCGATGGGCAACTCCAGCGACCCCTACGAGACCTTCACGCGGGCGACCAACGGCGAGGACGCCAACCCGCGCCTGGTGCCCTTCAACTGGGACCAGCGCCACACGCTGAACCTGACGGCCTCGCTGGCCGCGGCCGAGGGGTTCGACGTGAGCGCCGTCGTGCGCCTGGTCAGCGGGCAGCCCTACACGCCGGTGATCGAGCGCGGGCACGGCAACGGGCTGGACACCAACTCCGCCACCAAACCGGCCGGCATGCTCGTGGACCTGCGCGCCGAGAAGCGGCTGGGCGAAGGGGCCAGCGCCTTCCTGCGCGTCTTCAACGCGTTCGACAGCCGGTACTTCAACGGTTCGATCTTCGCCGATACCGGCAGCCCCTACTACTCGCGCTTCTCCGACCTGGACCGCGCCATCCTCTCGGACCCGACCCGGTTCTACCCGCCGCGGCGCATCGAGATCGGCGTCAGGATCACCGGAGGTCTGCTGTGATGGGCGAACGGAGGCTCCGCAGGATGTTCAGACCAGAGTACGCGCCGCGCGCGCGGTCGGCCGCGAGTCGCGTCGCCGCGGCCCTGGCGGCCCTGATGACCCTGGCGCTCGCCCCGACGGCGTCCGCCGACGTGCCCACGCCCGTGCCGCCCGAGCAGCGGGGCCGGCACACGCTGGAGCGCTCGGGCCAGCACGACGCCAACAACATCCGCACCATCTTCTGGAACTACGGCATGGTGGGCGACTACCCGGCGAACCCGTCCAACGTCGACCTGAGCGTGTTCCATTCGGCCGAGGTGCCCCGGGGCAGCGGCATGAACTACAGCGACGGCATCACGCCGTTCGTGCTGGCGAAGATCGTCCAGGGCAACGGCGTCGAGTCGTACATCATGGAGACCGGCTTCCGCGAGCGGCAGGGCATCAGCCCCTACACCAACCGCATGATGCGCTTCGAGCCGCGCCCGGGCTACCTGCAGGCGGACCCCGCGCTCAACTCCGGGCTCTCGCCGGCCATCAGCAACGATCCGCGCACCTGGCCCGACTCCTGGCCCGACCGCCTCGACGACCCGACCGACCCGGGCTGGCCCGGCAGCTGGAACGGTTACTTCGGCAAGCAGGTCGTCGCCGACCAGGAGAGCTACGTGGTCCTGGACGACGACTACTACGACGCCTGGTACTTCTTCCCCGACGTGCGCGACTCCACGCGCAACGGGCTGGGCCTGCGCCTCGAGGTCCGCGGCTTCCAGTGGGCAAACCCCCAGGCCCGCAACGTGATCTTCTGGCACTACGACATCACGAACGAGGGCACCACCGACTACGACGACAACGTCGTGTTCGGCCTCTACATGGACTCCGGCGTGGGCGGTTCGGCCCTCTCCTGCGACGGCATCTACGAGTCCGACGACGACAACGCCTACTTCGACCGCACGTTCGACGACCAGATCCTCAACCTCGTCTACACCTGGGACCGCTACGGCCACGGCCGCGACCTGAGCAGCGCCTGCGCCCGCACCGGCTACCTGGGCTACGCCTTCATGGAGACCCCGGGCAACGCCCTGGACGTGATCGACAACGACACGGACGGCTTCGTCGACGAGCGGCGCGAGGGCGGTCCCGGCACGCTGATCACGGGCCAGCAGGCCATCGCCGACCACGTCGCGGCCAACTACGACCTGGCCCGCTTCGAGATCACCTACGGCCCGCTCGTGGAGATGCCCGCCTACGTCGAGGGCCTGTGGTGGACCGGCGACGAGGACCTGGACTGGGTCGCCGCCAACCACGACGTCGGCGCCGACGGCCTCGACGACACCGGCGACGAGGGCGAGCGCGACGGCATCCCGACCGAGGGCGAGCCCAACTTCGACGGCACCGACCTCAACGAGTCCGACCAGATCGGCCTGACCGGCTTCCGGATCAACCGCATCCGCGCCGGGCAGGGCAACCCCGACCAGACGACCGACGGCATCGTCTTCTTCACCAACAGCGACGACTGGCCGCGGCGCCTGTACGAGCAGTTCACCGATCCCGACCCGGAGGTGCGCTTCGGCGAGCCGCTGGCCTCCAACTACAACATCGGCTTCTTCTTCGCTTCGGGTCCCTTCAAGCTGCGCGCCGGCCAGACCGAGCGCTTCAGCCTGGCCCTGGCCTACGGCGCCGACCTGGAGGAGCTGCGCCGCGGCGTCCGCACCGTGCAGCGCATCTACGACGCCAACTACCGCTTCGCCGTGCCGCCGCCGCTGCCGACCATGACCGCGGAGGCCGGCGACGGCTTCGTGCGGCTGTCCTGGGACGACGTCGCCGAGCGCGGCGCCGACCCCGTGACCGGCGAGTTCGACTTCGAGGGCTACCGCATCTACCGCTCCACCGACCCGGACTTCGTCGATCCCCAGGTGATCACCACCGGCACCGGCAGCGGCCCCCTGGGCAACGGCCGCCCCATCGCCCAGTTCGACCTCGACAACGGCCGCAGCGGCTTCTCGACCCAGATCGTGGACGGCGTCGCCTACTACCTCGGCACCGACAACGGCCTCACCCACAACTGGACCGACTACAGCGTGACCAACGGCCAGCGCTACTTCTACGCGGTCACGGCCTACGACTACGGTTCCGAGTCCTTTGAATTCTACCCCTCCGAGAACGCCATCGCACCCTCGCGGACCCCGCGGGGAGGGCTCGTGTTGCCGCCCAACGTGGTGGACGTGCGGCCCAATCCACGCGCACTGGGGTACGTGCCCGCGATAGCGGACACGGCCACTCAAGTGGCCGGGCGCGGCTTCGGCTCCATCTCCGTCGCGGTCCTGAATTCCGACATCGTTCCCGACGGTCACCTGTTCAAGGTCGTGTTCGCGTCCCCGTCGCCGGACAGCCTGCGCGCCACGTCCTACGCGCTGGTCGACAGCACCAGCGGCCAGGTCCTGTTCGACTCCGGCACGGACTTCGACGGCCTGGGCATCGGCCAGGTCGGCGCCGGCCTGATGCCGCTGGTCGTCTCGCAGCGGATCGTCAAACCCGACACCCTGGTCACGGGCTTCTCCGACGGGAGCGGCACCGACGCCCGGCTCGTCGTCCTCTACCAGGAAGTGCTGCCCGTCAACCGCCGGCGGCCGGGCTTCCCCGACGACATCGTGATCCGCTTCGCCGACGCGAACGCCGACACCTCCCTCGCGATGCCGTTCTGGCCGGCGCGGCCCGCCAAGTTCACCGTCGCGGCGCTGACCGAGGGCGGCGAGCTGCCCCTGAACTTCCGCTTCCGCGACCTCGACGGCAACGGCACGCTCAGCCACGCGAACGACATCATCGACGTGGTGACGTACCTGCCGAGCCAGCCGGGCGTGCCCTACGTGACCTGGCGCTTCCAGCTGGCGGCCGACGCCCCCGCCCCGGTCGCCCCCCCCGCGGCCGGCGACGAGTTCACGCTGCGCCTGACCCGCCCCTTCGCGGCCGACGACGTGTTCGTCTTCACGGCGACGGGCTCGCGCATCGACGAGGCGGCCGCCAGGACCGGCTTCGCCCCGTACGTCGTGCCCAACCCGTACATCGGCTCGGCGAGCTTCGAGCCGGAGCGCTACGCGGTCTCGGGCCGCGGCGAGCGCCGCCTCGAGTTCCGCGGCCTGACGTCCAGCTGCACGATCCGGATCTACAACGTCCGCGGCGAGCTGGTCGACACGCTGCGCAACGAGGATACGCTGGACGGCTACGCGGCGTGGGACCTGCGGACCAAGGACAACCTCGACGCCGCGCCGGGCCTGTACATCTACCACGTCCGCACCGACGACGCGCAGGAATACACGGGCAAGTTCGCGATCATCAAATGAGCGCGAGGAGAGACATGAAGCGAGCAGCGCTTGTACTGTTGACGATGCTCATGAGCGGCCAGGCCATGGCCCAGTCGAAGGTCGGCACGACCATCGGCCAGTTCCTGCGCATCGAGCCCGGAGCCCGCC
This sequence comes from bacterium, assembly GCA_031441465.1. GTDB lineage: Bacteria > Krumholzibacteriota > Krumholzibacteriia > LZORAL124-64-63 > LZORAL124-64-63 > PNOJ01. The sequence goes on from JANOEP010000047.1 coordinate 6,280, forward strand.
ATGCCGGCATGGGCAACGCCGGCGTCGGCCTGGCCGGCGGCGTCGAGGCGGTCTACTTCAACACGGGCGCCATCGGCCTGCCGGAGTCGGCGGAGATCCAGTTCACGCACAGCCTCTGGTTCGCGGACATCAGCTACGACTACGCGGCGGCGCTGCTGCCGGTCGGCGGCGGCAACCTGTTCGCCAGCCTCACCTCGCTGAAGTCCGGCGACATCGACGTGCGCACCGTCGACGAGCCCCTCGGCACGGGCGAGAAGTTCAACGTGGGCAACGCCGCCCTCGGCCTGGGCTACGGCCGCCGGGTCACCAGCCGCTTCACCGCCGGCATCCAGCTGAACTACGTGAACGAGCGCATCTGGCACACGTCGACCAACGTGCTGACCTTCAACGCCGGCACCCACTACCGGCTGTCCGACAACGGGACCAGCCTCGGCTTCTGCCTGACGAACATCGGCACGCAGGGCCGCTACTCGGGCCGCGACCTCGCCATCCAGTACGACGAGGATCCCGACACCCACGGCGACAACAGCGCCCTGCCCGGCGAGCAGTCCACCGACCGCTTCCCGGTGCCGATCCAGTTCCGCCTCGGCGTCAGCGTCCCCTACTGCCTCGACGACGACAACCAGCTGCTGTTCGTCTGCGACGCGCTGCACCCGAACGACAACTCCGAGAGCGTCAACCTGGGCGCGGAGTGGGCCTGGCGCGAGCTGTTCGCGCTGCGGCTGGGCTACCAGACCCTGTTCCAGGAGGATTCGGAGCAGGGGTTGACCGCCGGTTTCGGCGTCGGCGGCGACCTCGGCGCGAACCGCTACCAGTTCGACTACGCGTGGGCGAGCCACGAGTACCTCGAGGCGACGCACCGGATGACGTTCCTGATCAAGTTCTAGTCCCGCAGCCCGGAGGAACCGACATGACGAGCCACAGGCAGCACGAACTCGACCGGCGGCGGCCCCTGGCGGCGGCGCTCGTCGTCGCGCTGGCCGCGGCCGCGCTGCTCGCACCGGTTCCCGCCGCCCGGGCCCTGACCACGACGGCGCTGCTGGACACCCTGCAGCACACCGCCTTCGACTACTTCTGGGAGGAGGCCAGCACGGGCTCCGGCCTGATCAAGGACGGCAGCCAGGACTGGTCCGTGTGCAGCATCGCCGCGCAGGGCTTCGGGTACTCCGCCTACTGCATCGCCGTCGACCACGGCTGGGTCGCCCGCGACGTGGCGCGCGAGCGCATCATCCGCGGGCTGGAAAAGCTCTGGACGGTGCCCCAGGGCCCCGCCGCGACCAACGTCAACGGCTACAAGGGCTTGTTCTACCACTTCCTGGACCTGAACACGGGCGTTCGCACCTGGGACTGCGAGCTGTCGACGATCGACACGGCGCTGCTGATCGCCGGCATCCTCGACGCCAAGGAGTATTTCGACGGGCCGGACGACCGCGAAACCCACCTGCGCGCCCTCTCCGACTCCATCTACTACCGCGTGGACTGGGATTTCATGCGCAACGGCGGCAACGGCATCCGCATGGGGTGGAAGCCCGTGACGGGCTTCGCCGGCTTCGGCAACTGGACCGGCTACAACGAGGCCATGATCCTCTACCTCCTGGCCATCGGCTCACCCACCCACCCGGTGCCCGCCTGGACGTGGTATAATTGGACGCTCGGCTACTGGTGGGGCACCCAGTACGGGCAGACGTACGTGATCTTCCCGCCGCTCTTCGGGCACCAATACAGCCACTGCTGGATCGACTTCCGTCACATCCAGGATGCGTACATGCGGAACAAGGGCATCACCTACCACGAGAACTCCCGCCGGGCGACGCTCGCCGCGCGCGAGTACTGCATCGCCAACCCGGGTGGCTGGGTCGGCTATGCGGGGGATGTCTGGGGCCTGACCGCCTCGATCGACCCCGACGGCTACGTGGCCCACGGCGCCCCCCCCGGCCAGAGCGACAACGGCACCATCTCCCCGACGGCCGCCGGCGGCTCGATCGCCTTCGCGCCGGAGATCGTCATCCCGACGCTGCACAAGTTCTGGGATTCCTACCGCCTCGCGCTGTGGGGCGAGTACGGCTTCAAGGACGCGTTCAACCTGTCGCGCTTCTGGTGGGCCTCGGACTACCTGGGCATCGATCAGGGTCCCATCATCATGATGATCGAGAACTACCGCACCGGGTCGGTCTGGGCGCGCTTCGGCGGCAACCCGGACGTCTGCCGCGGCCTGGAGCTGGCGGGCTTCACGGCGGCGACGGCCGTCGCGGTCGGGGACGGGGCGGCGACCGGTCTCGAACTCGGTCAGAGTTCGCCGAACCCCTGCCAGGGCACCACGACCGTCGCCTACAGCCTGGCGCAGCCGGGCCGCGTCGCGCTCAGCGTGTACGACGCCCGCGGCAGGCTGGTCCGCAATTACATCGACGAATCGCAGGACAAAGGGGGGCACCAGGTCACCCTCGACTTCGAGGGTCTGCCCAGCGGTGCCTATTTCTACTCCCTGGAGTCCGACCGGGAGAAGGTCTGGAAACGCTGCATCCTGGTGCGCTGAGAGGGAAGCCACGCACGGGAAGCGAGAAGAGAGGAGGCGAAACGGCAAGAAACGGAATGAAATTGAGAGCAGTCACGATCGAACGATCTACAACAGGGAGACTCAACATGAAGACGACTCAGAAACTGATGCTGCTGGCGCTGCTGCTGGTCACCGCGTCGGTGGCCCTGGCCACCACCGTCCCCAACGGCGCCGTGATCACCGAGCGTATCTGGAACGACTGCCCCCTGGGCGTCATCACCAGCACCAACAACTACGGCACGCTGGTTTCCATCCACGAGCAGAAGCAGATGTGTGGGGCCGGCTGGGGCAGCCGCCACAACTGGCGCTTCGCCGACGGCGGCGTCGCTCAGAACTTCGCCAACGGCGACGGGTTCAGCTATAGCTGCGACCTGACCATCAGCGGCACCGGCGAGGCCGAGGCCACGCTGGCCATCGCTCCTTGGTGGTCCCAGGCCGTGGGCGGAGCCTTCAACTTCCGCACCAACGACGGCGAGATCGCCTGCTTCGGCGGCCGGCTGCCCTTCTACTCCTTCACCGCTTCGCAGGGCCTGCACTACGTGAAGGGCGAGACCGTGCACGCCGAAGTCGTGTACCTGCCCAACAGCCTGAACGCGCAGGCTCCGGCCACGATCGAGTACAAGGTCACCATCGGCGCTACGCCGTACTCCAGCGGCCCGCTGGCCTTCGACATGGGCAACCCCGCCGAGACTTACGGGACGTGGGGGATGCTCGACAACGCCCAGGTCGGCGGCGACTTCCTGCAGTTCCTGCAGCAGGGCGATCTGAACGGCTTCGTCCAGGTCGACTGGGCGAACATCATGTTCCAGGACCTGGGCACCGTCGCCAACGAGGACATGACCTGGGGTAGCGTGAAGACGCTGTACCGGTGATCCGCTGAACTGGATTTCCATGCTTCACGGGAGGCCCGGCGCAAGCCGGGTTTCCCGTTGAAGGGCCCGTCGCCGTCTTGCCCCCCCGGCACAACCCGGTTAGTGTTCACCGATCATCGATGCGGGAGGGACGGCATGGCGAGCGGCGACCCCAGACTCTTCCAGCACGGCGACGTGCGCCTCACCGTCGATCCCGACGGCTTCATGGTTCACCCCGACGACTGGACCCCCGCCATCGCCGCCGCCTTCGCCGCGGCCGACGGCCTGCCCGAACTCACGGCCGAGCACTGGCGGGTCCTGGAGTACCTGCGCGACTACTGGCTCCGACTCGACCGCGCCCCGATGGTCCGCCGCCTCTGCCGGGAAACCGGCCTCACGCTGAGCCGGATCTACGAACTGTTCCCGAAGGGGCCGGCGCTGGGGGCTTGCAGGTATGCCGGCCTCCCCAAGTCGGACGGGTGCGTTTGACGGTCGACCCCGGCGCTCGACATCCGGCCTGATCCCGCCTCCCTAGCGCAACCAGACCACCTTCTGGCTCGATTGTCCCCGGGTCGTGGACACGCGCAGCCAATAGACGCCCGCGCTCGCCGGTGCGCCCGCGGTGTCGCGACCGTTCCAGCTCACGTGATGCTCGCCGGCCGGCAGGCGGTTCGCCAGCAATCGCGTCACGAGACGGCCGCGGATGTCGAACACCCCGGCGTCCACGTAATCATCCGTCGGCACCTGGATCAGGAAGCTGATGTGGTCTGAGGTGGGATTCCGGGACAGGGTCGAGACCCGCAGCCCCGTGTCGGCGGGGGCCGCCTCGACCGCCGTCGTGGTCGGCAACTCCCAGCGCGCGATCCTCTGTGCGGACTTGTCGCCCGCGGTGTTGAAGAACCCGGCTACGAACAGATCGCCGTCGAAGGGCGTCAGGTCGAGTCCCCCCAGGTTGTTGCCGCCGGGGCCCTGGCCCAGACCGCTGCCGAGGGCCGACCAGTCCGTTCCGTCCCATGAGGCGAGACGGTTGGCGGGGGCGCCACCCGCGTGGCTGAAGGCCCCGAGGACGAAGAGCTTGCCCCCCGCCGAGGTCATCTCATCGGCGTAGTAGTCGAGGCCCGTTCCGACGCCTACCCAGTCGATGCCGTCCCAACGCGCCATCCGGCCCGGCAACAGGGAGGCGCCGCTCGCGGTGAAATCGCCCGAGGCGTAGAGTTCGCCGCCGTGGACCCCGAGGGCGCTGACGCGGCCGTTCAAACCATTGCCGATAGGACTCCAACTCACGCCGTTCCACTGCGCGATGTTCTGGGTGGGGACGCCGTTGATGCCGGCGAACAACCCGGCGCAGACGACCTTCCCGTTCCAGACTGCCAGGCGGGCCGCCGAAGCGCCGGCGGCCGGCGTCATCGTGCCGACGGTCTGCCACTGCGAGCCGGTCCAGCGGGCCACATGACCGAGCGGCGCGCCGGAACCCATCTCGGTCTGGAGCAAACCGCCCGCGACGAGCTGCCCGCCGAAGTCGACGATCTGGGCTCCTTGTCCGGCGAAGCCGCCGTTGAAGCCCTCCCAACCCGATCCGTTCCAAGCGATGATGTGCCGCGAATTGACGGCGCCGGCGCCCGTGAAGTACCCCGAGACCACCAGCCGCCCGTTCCAGATCGCGAGCTGGTCGCCGGAGGGATTGCCGAACGGGTCGTTCAGCCCGCTCCCGAGCCGGCTCCACTGCGCCCCGTCCCAGGCGGCGATCCCCTGGGCGCCTCCCAGCTCCCCGATCATCTTGAAATTGCCGGTTGCGACGAGTCGACCGTCGAATTCCGTCACGCCGTAGACATAGCCTTCGTCCGCGACGCCGAAGCCCGTGCCCAGTGATCGGAAACGTGTGCCGTCCCAGGCCACGATGCCCCTGCCGCCCTTGATCACGCCGCCGTCGGTGTAGTCGTAGAAGCCCTGGATGTTGCCGGCCAGGAACAGGTCGCCGCCGATGCGCGTGAACGACGCCAGATTCGCGCCGAACTGGCCCCAAACCCGTTCCGGTCCCGCGGTCCAGCCGAAACCGTCCCAGTAGGAGCAGGCCGGACCGGGGTGGTCGTAGAAAGCGCCGACCACGAAGAGCTGGCCGGAGTCTGCTCCCATGCCCAGGACAGAAGAGACGTCGTCGGTCAGCGGGTGGATCGTCGCACCGTCCCAGCGGGCGAGGTTCTGGACGACGACGTTGCCGTTGTCTGCGGAATAGAAGTCGCCGTAGAGGTAGAGGTCGCTCCCGACCGCCGACAGCAGCAGGACTTCGCCGTCGAGTCCGGCGACGTTGTAGGACCAGTCCGAGCCGTCCCAGGCATTCAGGTAGTTGGGGGTGCTCCCGTCGTCGAGATAGCCGCCCACGTACAACACCGACCCGACCCGCGCCGCGGCGCGCAGGATTCCGAATTCCGCGCCGGCGAAGCCGCCCAAGTCGCTCCACGCCGTTCCGTTCCAGGCGGCGACGCAACGGGCCGCCACCGGCGGCGAGCCGATGGAGGTGAACCGGCCAAGCAGCAGGAGCGTCGAGCCGTCCGCGGCGAGCGTCAGTTCGGTGGCGTCGTCGGGAGGACCGGAGCCGACCGCGGCCCAGGCCGCACCGGTCCAGCGTGCGACGTTGGGCAGAGGGGTGGCGCCCGAGGCCGTGAAATCTCCGGCCGCGTACAGGGTCGTGCCGACGACGGCGAGGGAGGTGACGGTGCCGTTGAGTCCCGCGCCCAGCGCCGCGAACTCCGAACCGTTCCAGGCCACCACGTTCTGCACCGGCGTGCCTCCGGCGTGGGTGATGTTGCCGCCCACGACCAACGTGCCGTTCCAGTTGACGGTGGACCTGATGGCGCTCCACCATCCCGAGGGATCGCCGGTGAGCCCGGGCGCGCCGAAGTCGGACGACCAGTTCACGTCGGCCGGGTCGGCGCGGCTCGCGGGGATGCCGCCGAGGGTGGCGAAGACGGCGCAAGCGACGGCAAGCCGACGGATGCGGGCGGCGAGGAGTGCGCGTCCGAGTCCGCGTGCCTGGGTTGAAGTCGTGGGTGACATGGTCGAACCTCCGCGATATGGGCTTACCGGACACGCATGGTGCGTTGGTAATTCAGGGTAGCATAACAAGACAGATATTATCCATATTATACTGTTGCCGGGGAGCGGCATTGATCAACCCGGCAAGAAATATCCATGATATAATCCATTTATATACATATACAGAGGATATCGTGTACCGAAGAGCACTGCAGTCACCCCCCAAGCCTGAACCTACGGTAAGAAGGAAGCCATCCCACCGTCGGGGTTGTGACAATCGCTGCAACTCAAGGCGCCCTTGAGCCGGACAGCGTGGCTGACCTCCAACATCGCGTCCTCGGGCAGCCAGCGCGGCTCGACCCGGCGGCCGGCCCGGACGTCCTCGTAGGCCTGGATGTTCCAGCGCGGGACGTCCAGGTAGCCGATGAAGCGGTTCATCAGGTAGTACTGGAACATGCGGCCGTACATCATGCGCATCATGGGCTTTTCCATCTCGGCGCGGGCGGCGGCGTCGGGGTCGCCGTCGCGGTAGTACAGGGGCAGGTTGTAGGGCACGAACATGCCGCCGAAGGGGCCGGCGTTCTGCAGGTCGATGTGCTGGCGCCCGTTGAAGCGCTTCATCGCGTACAGCTTGCTGGGGCGACCGGCGGCGGCGAGCGGGCGCATCAGCCGGTCGTACCAACCCTCGTAGTCGTAATCTTCCCACTCGGGCCAGCGGTGCGGGGCCGTGTAGAAGCGCCACGTGCCGTCGGGACTCTCGCCGATCGGGTTGCCGAGGAAGGTGGCGTCGCCGTTCCACCAGACGTAGGCGAGGCCCTCGCCCGGGGCGGTCAGCTTCTCCTCGTCGCGGGCGAGGTGGAGGCCCTGCTCCGGCTCCAGGACCGTCCGCGAGAAGTCGCGGCGGGTGACGTTGTCGGGGTGGAGGCTGGGGATGTGGCAGGTGACGCAGGCGACCCAGGCGCCGTGCTCGTTCAGGACGCGGGCGGTGCGCGTCTTGGCCTCGTGGGGCGCGTCGGTGTGGCAGCGCTCGCAGGACACCTCGACGCCCGGCAGGTCGTTGGCCATCATCGTGGTGGTGTGCGTGCCCTTCGCGATGCGGTGGCCTTCGGTGGGGTGGCAGTCGAGGCAGGCCAGGCCGGCGGCGGCGTGGACGTCCCAGGACGGCGAGTAGGGGGTGCCGCGCTTGGAGCCGGGGTGCATCACGCGGGGGTAGCGGTCGCCGCGCGCGCGCCGCGAGGGCATGAAGGAAGGGTCCTTCGCGTCGACGTAGACGTCGCCGCCCAGGTTGTGCTGGTGGCAACGCAGGCAGGACTGGGACGACGGCGTCTCGACCGAGAGCGCCGCGCGCAGGCTGCGGTCCTGGTCCCAGCGCAAGCGGCCGTTGGCGTCGCGCACCACCTGCTTGCGGTTCATGTCGTAGGCCGCGGCGTGGCAGATCAGGCAGTCGATCGCGTCGCGCTCCTCGGGCAGCGTCTTGTAAAAGGGCATGATCTCGCCCAGGGGGGCCTGGGTCTGGCCGCCGATGTGGCACTGGCCGCAGCCCTCGCTCAGGGTGTCACCCCGCGTGTTGACGACCCACTCCGCCCAGGCGGTCATCGCGAAGGAGCCCGGCTTGGGGCAAGGGCGGTCGAGCATGCCCATCGGCAGGCCGTCCGCCGAGCGGCCGTTGAAGCCGCGGACGTTCTTGTGGTCCGTGCTGAAGAACCGGTAATGCACCGAGCCGGTGAGGTTGCGCAGGAGGTCTTCACGGCGGGGCAGGCCGTAGGTGTTCTCGAACTCGATCTCCCGGTGGCACACCAGGCAGGTCTCCGGACCGCGGTAAGAGCGGATGCCGGCCTCGCGGAACCGGTCCACGTGGTCGAAGTTGCGCCGGAACTCGAGGTTCAGGCTCTTGGCGACCAGTTCGAAGGCGTCGCGGTCGAGTTCCTCGGTGGGGAAGGCCATGCGGGTGGGCCGGGAGTCCTCGGGCAGCATGAGGTTGATCATCCGCGACCAGGCCTGCCAGCGCCAACCGGCGGCGCCGGCCAGCACCAACAGCAGCAACATCAACAACGGCATGATGTTAAGGCTGCGGCGCGGGCGTGGGGACGCCATCGGGAACCCCCGGGAAGGCAGACAACGGGCTGATGGGGCGTATCGACCCATCAATCGCAGGGGGAGCGGCCGCTGTCAAGGCGCTGGGAGAGCGATGGATGGCCGTCGATCGCCTCATTATGCAAAAAACAGGACTCCCATTTCGGGAACCAGGGTCCCATTTTGTGCGTTGCCCGACTTCCTCCAGGAAGAGCCAGGTAGCCGCCGGTCGGAGCGTCCGCGAGGACATCGGCATCGTGAAGGGACATCCTGTTTGACCAACCTGATCGACAACGACGCCGTCGACCGGCGGCGCTTCCTGCGCATCTTCGGGGGCGTGGTCCTGGCCTGCCTGGCGCCGCTGCCCCTGGCCGCTTCCGTGACCGGGAGTGAAACCCTCGGCGCCCCTCAGCCCGCCTTGGCCGGGGCCGGGATCGCCGGCGCGCCCGAGGCGCACCTGATCTCGCTGCTCAACATCAATACCGGCGAACGGTTGGCCTGCGCCTACCGTGAGAAGGGCATCCTGGTGCCCGATGCGACGGCTGCCATCGACAGGTTGCTGCGCGACCACCGCAACGACGAGATCAAGCCCATCGATCCCCAGCTGCTGGATCTGCTCCACGACGCCGCGTCGGCGCTCGGCTCGTCCGAGCCCTTCCACGTGGTTTGCGGTTACCGGTCCTCGGCCACCAACGCGGCGATGCGCCGCCGCGGCGCCGGCGTGGCCAAGCACAGCTACCACATCACCGGCCGCGCCGCCGACGTGAGCCTGCCGGGCGCCCAGCTCGCGCAGCTGCGCCGCGCCGCCCGCGACCTGAAGACCGGCGGCGTCGGCTACTACCCCGGCTCGCGGTTCGTCCACCTGGACACCGGTCCCGTTCGCAGCTGGTAGGGCGCGCCCCCGGGCTCCCGACGGATTTATCCCCGCTGGATTTTCCCCGCCTTGCGCCTTATCCTCCGACCTGCGATTCCGCGGTACGGAGGCCGCGTCCCAACCCATGGTCGAACGCATCCGCAAGACTCTCGGCGCCTTGCGCCCCCCCACGTCCGGACCCCTGAGCCTCATGGTCCGGCGCCATCGTCTGCTCTTCTTCTTCGCTTTCTTCGGCGCGATCGCCGCCTTGTCGGTGAGCTTGTCCTTCGTCATCCGTTTCGAATGGTCCTGGCTGCGCAAGGTGCCCAAGTGGCCCGAGTGGTGGCGGTCGATGCTGCTGGTGGCCGTGCCCGTGCGCCTGGTGGTGTTCACCGCCTTCGGGCTGCACCGGGTCTCGTGGCGGTTCGCCGGGTTGCGGGACGTGCCGCCGCTGATCAACGCGATCCTGGTCGGTTCGGCGTTCGACGCCGCGATCCTGCTGTGGGCCTACCAGGGGGCCTTCCCCCGCTCGGTGCTGATCATCGACACCGTCCTGTGCATGGCGTTGGCCGTGATCGGCCGCTACATGTACCGCATCCTGGACCACCTCTCGCGCGGCATCGACACCGGCCCGCGGACGCGCGTGGTCATCGTGGGCGCGGGGACGGCCTGCAACCTCGTGCTGGAAGCCATGAACACGGCCAAGCTGAACGCCTACCGGCCGGTGGCCATCGTCGACGACGACCCGCTCAAGCAGGGCATCACCATCCACGGCGTGGGCGTCGCCACGCCCATCGACGCCATCGTCGAGGTGGCGCGCCGCACGGGGGCCGAGGCGGTCATCCTGGCGATGCCGACGGCCACCACGGCGCAGCTGTACCGCATCGTGAAGCTGTGCCGCGAGACCGGCCTGCCGCTGAAGACCACGCCCGACATCTGGCAGGTCCTGCAGAGCAGCGAGGCGGTCACCCGCATCCAGGACTTCTCGCTCGACGACCTGCTCAACCGGCGCGTCGTGCGCTCGGACGTGCCGGAGATCCGCCGGCTGCTCGAGGGGCGCATCGTGCTGGTGACCGGGGCGGCCGGCAGCATCGGCTCGGAGATGTGCCGGCAGATCGTCGACCAGGGGGCGCTGCGGCTGGTCTGCCTGGACAAGGACGAGAACGGCCTGTTCCGGCTCGAGCAGGAGCTGCGCCGGCGCCGGCCCGACGCCGCGCTCGCCTTCTTCCTGGGCGACGTCAAGGACGAGGGCCGCATGGATACCCTGTTCTCGCGCTGGAAGCCGCAGATCGTGTTCCACGCCGCGGCCTACAAGCACGTGCCCATCCTGCAGTTCCACCCCGTCGAGGCGATCCGCAACAACGTGGGCGGCACGCGCATGGTGGCGCGCCTGTCCCAGCGCTACGGCGTCGAGCGCTTCGTGATGATCAGCACGGACAAGGCCGTGCGGCCCACCAGCGTCATGGGCGCGACCAAGCAGATCGCGGAACGCGTGATCCACAACCTGGGCGCCGAAAACCCGGGCGGCACGAACTTCTCGACGATCCGCTTCGGCAACGTGCTGGGGTCGGCGGGCAGCGTCGTGGAGCTGTTCCTGGAGCAGATCCGCAAGGGCGGCCCGGTGACGGTCACCGACCCGCGCATCGAGCGCTACTTCATGACCATCGCCGAGGCCGTGCACCTGGTGCTCTACGCGGCGGGCATGGGCGCGGGCGACGAGATCTTCATCCTGGACATGGGCGCGCCGGTGAAGATCGACGCCCTGGCGCGGCAGATGATCCAGCTGTCGGGCCTGACGCCCGAGATCGACGTGCCCATCGTCTACACGGGACTGCGGCCGGGCGAGAAGCTCTACGAGGAACTGTGGACGCCCGAGGAGAAGCCGCAGCCCACCAGCAACCCCGGCATCCGCGTGGCCCGCCGCACCGACGGCGTGCACGACATCGACGCCCGCGTGGATGCCTTGCTCGTCGCCGCCGCCGCCGGCAACATGCGCGAGTGCTGGGAGCAGCTGCTGGAACTGGTGCCGGACTTCCAGGGTGCGACGCGCGAGGCCGCCGAGATGCCGCCGGCCGGCGTCGATCTGCGGGCCGGCGGTGACGGGTCTGCCGCCGCCCCGACCGGGCCGACCGCGCGATGACGGCCCCCCCACCCTCCCTGCGACGCAGCTTCACCTGGACCTTCCTCGGCAACGTGGTCTTCGCCGCCAGCCAGTGGGGCATCCTCGTCGTGCTGACCAAACTCGGCTCGGCCGCGGAAGTGGGCCGCCTGTCGCTGGCCTCGACCGTGGCGACGCCGCTGGTGGTCTTCGCCAACCTCCAGCTGCGTTCGGTCTTCGTGGCCGACGCGAGCGGCCGCTTCCCGTTCCGCGACTACCTGGGCGTCCAGTTGCTGCTGGCGCCCCTGGCCCTGATCGCGGTGGTCTTCACCGGGATGGTCGGTTACAGCGGCCCCCAGGTGACGGCGATCGTGCTGTACGGGATCGGGCGCCTGGTCGACGGGGCGGGTGACGTGTTCTACGGCCTCGAGCAGAAGCGCGAGCGCATGGACCTGATGGCCCGCTCGCTGATGATCCGCGGCGCCGTCTCGCTGGTCCTGTTCGCCGCCGTGTACCGGTGGACGGGGAACCTCAACGCGGCCTTGGTGGCGTGGCCGGTGGCCTGGGCCGTGCCGCTGCTGCTCTTCGACCTGCCGCGTTGCCGCGCCCTGGTGCGGGCCGAAGACGGGGGCGACGGCGGTAGCCTGCGCCCCCGGTTCAAGCCCGCCGTGGTCAAGTCGATCATCTGGACGGCCCTGCCCCTGGGCGTGGTCATGCTGCTGATCCAGCTGCGCAACACGGTGCCCCGCACCATGCTGGAGAGCGCGCAGGGCGAGGAGGCGCTCGGCGTCTTCTCGGCCATGGCCTACCTGGTGCTCGTGTCCAACACGGTGGTGATGGCCCTGTCCCAGTCCAGCATCGCGCGGCTGGCCCGCAACCACGCCGACCGGGACGTGAGCGCCTTCCGCGGCACCGTCGCCAAGTTGATGGGCGTGGGTCTCGTGCTCGGCCTGGCCGGCGTGGCGGTCGCCCACTGGTGGGGCGGCCCCCTGCTCACCCTGGTCTACGACGCCGAGTACGCGGTGCGCGGCGACCTCTTCGTGCTGATCATGGCCGGCGGCGGCATCATGAACCTGGGCAGCCTGCTCGGCGCGCCGGCCACGGCCATGCGGGCGTTCCGCTCCCAACTCGTCATCCACGCCCTGAACGCCGTGCTGCTGGTGGCGATGGGCCGCTGGCTGATCCCGACGCACGGCATGGCGGGCGCGGCCTGGACGGTGCTGGCCGGGTCGGCCTGGGTGACCCTGGCCTACGGCGCGGTGGTGCTGCGCGGGATGGCGCGGATGCGCGGGAGTATTACGGCGGCGGGAGGTGCGGCGTGAGCGGCGGCGACGTGCTCTGGATCCTGCTGTTCGCCGCCGTGGCACTGGTGGGGCTGGCCGCCTCCAGGCGGTTTTTCGGGCACTGGTTCACGCCGTTGAGCATCTACACGGGCGTGAACTGCGGGTCGCTGGCGCTGTACCACTTGAGGGTGCTCGATCTGATCCGGCTGTCGGAACAGACCTATGCCCTGGCCCTGGGGTCGGTCGCCTTGTTCGCTGTAGGGTCCCTAGGCGCCGTCGGCGGCCGGTCGATCCGTTTCGACGGTGCAGCGAACAGCCGGCGCGACGTGGCGCACTTGAGCGCCTTCTACTACGTCACGGCGACGATCGCGACCCTGGGCTGGGGGCTGGCGCTGGCGATCCTCGTGTCCCGCCACGGCCTGGGCGGCCTGCTCGCCAGCATCTGGCGGCTGCAGGACGAGTTCCAGATGCAGTTCATCGGCAACCTGAACCTGATCGGCATCCTGGTCGCGCCGACCTATGTGATCAAGCGGGCCTTCGGCGCGCGCCGGCGCCTGGACGAGGTGATCCTCGTCTCGTGCCTGCTCGGGCTGCTGCTCGCCGGCATCAAGGCGTACATCACGATCAGCGTCGTCGCGGCGATCCTGGCCTGGAGCGTGTGCCGTCCGGACCGCTTCCGGGCCGCACACATGCTGCTGGTGCTGGCGGTGCTGCTGGGCTTCTTCGTGGTCTACACGCAGAAGATCGACATCTACGCCCAAGAGGGTTACGACGCCGAGGGCGGGGCCGGCGTGGTCGCCCCGCTGCAGCGGCCCTACCTCTACATCGCGGGCAGCTGGCCCGCGCTTTCGGCGGTCGCGGCCGGGGATGTGGAGCCGCCGCCGCGCCCCGGGCACGTCCTGCTGCAGCCTGTCTGGAAGCTGTTGAGCGCCCTGGGGGCGGCGCCCGCCATTCCAACGCCGCTGCCGTTCGCGAACATCGGGGTCACGGAGTTCAACGTCTTCTCGTTCGCGGGCGAGGTCTACTGGGACGCGGGCCCCTGGGCGGCGCTGCTGATGAGCGCGCTGCTGGGCTTCGTCTCCACGCTCATGTACGTCCGAGCGCGCACGACGGCGTACTGGGGTCATCTGCTGGTTTACGCGCTCGTCGGTTACGGCGTGTTCATGTCGCAGTTCGCGTACTTCTATACCTTCAACTTCCTGCTGCTGATGATCTACGCCTGTGGCTTGGGTTTCTTCGTGTTGCGCGGGGGCGTGTTCGTCGATCGGGGGCGCCGTGCGTGATCCGTTGCGCGTGTCGGCCCTGACCGGCGACGTCCGCGTGCCGAGCGCCCGTTTCCGGGTCGGACAGTTCGTCGCGCCGTTGCGCGCGCTGGGGGTGGACCTGCGCTGGCGGCCGGCGCCGATCTCCAACTATCCGCCGCGCAGCCCGATCCTGCGACCGCTGTGGCTGCCGGCCACGGCGGCGGCCCGCCTGCCGTCGTTGACGGCGACCTGGGCGGCGGACGTGACCCTGCTGCAGCGCGAACTGGTCTCGACTCTGGCGACCCTGGAAGGGCTCACGCGCCGGCCGCGGGTGCTCGACGTGGATGACGCCATCTGGATGAAGCGCGGCGGCGGTTTCGCGGCCGGGATCGCGCGCGCGTGCGACCTGGTGATCGCGGGCAACGACTTCGTCGCCGACTGGTTCTCCGGGCACAGCCGCCGCGTGGAGGTGCTGCCGACCGCCGTGGACACCGCCAAATTCCACCCGCGCGACGGCGCCGAGAGAGCGGCCGGCGCCCTCCCCCCGGTCATCGGCTGGAGCGGCACTTCATCGAACTTGGCATTCCTGGTGGGGATCGAGGGGGCGCTGGCGCGCGTGCTGCGCGAGCGCCCGCGGTGCCGGCTGGCCGTCTGTTCCGACGCGCCGCCGCGGTTCTCCTCGCTGCCGGCCGATCGCGTCGACTACGAGCCCTGGCGGCCCGCGACGGAGGCCGGCTTCTTCCAGCGTCTCGACGTGGGTCTGATGCCGCTGACCGACGACGACTGGACGCGGGGCAAGTGTTCGTACAAGATGCTGCTCTATCTCGCCTGCGGAGCGCCCGTCGTGGTGTCGCCCGTGGGCATGAACGCGCAGATCCTCGCCCAGGCCGAGGTGGGTTTCGGGGCGGCGACGGAAGATGCGTGGGTCGAGGCTCTGATCGCCCTGATCGACGACGCCGCGCTCGGTCGGAAGATGGGGCGCGCCGGAGTCGAGCTGGTGGCGGCTCGTTTCAGCGTGGCCGCGCTGGCGCCGCGGCTGGCTGAACTGCTGGAGGATGTGGCCCGTGGCAGGCGCTGAGGACAAACGGCGGCCGGAGCGGACCGTCACCGTGCTGATCACGAACCTCGACCTCGGCGGCGCCGAGGTCCAGGCGGTCCGCCTGGCGATGGGGCTGGCGGGGCGCGGCTGGCGCGTGCGCATGCTGTCGCTGCTGCCGCCGCGCGCGTTCGGCCGCGAACTCGCCGAGGCCGGCATCCCCGTCCTCGACCTCGGGCTGCGGGGATGGGCGACGCTGCCGTCCGCCGTTGTCCGCCTCCACCGGGAACTGCGCCGGCATCGCCCCGGCGTCCTGGTCGCGTTTAACTACCACGCCAACGTGCTGGGCAAGGTCGTGGGCCGCCTCGCCGGCGTGAAGGCGATCGTGCCGTCGATCGGCACGGAGTTCTTCGGCGGCCGCCTGCGGGAGCGTCTCGAGGCCGCGACGGCGCCCCTGGCGCCGATCACCACGACGAATTCGGAACTTGTCGGGGAGAGCCTCGTCCGACGCGGCATCGTGCCGCGGGTGAGGCTGCGTGTGGTGCTCAACGCGACCCTCGTTCCCGGCGAGCCGCTCGAACCGGCGAGGCGCGCGGCGTTGCGCGCTGAGATGGGAGGCGGCGACCGGGATCTGCTCTGGCTGGCGGTCGGCCGCTTCGAGACCCAGAAGGACTACCCGAACCTGTTCGCGGCCTTCGGCGAACTGGCGGCCAGGTATCCGGAAGCCAGGCTGGTGCTGGTCGGCTACGGCTCGCTGGACGCCGAGGTCCGGGAGCTGGCGCGGACCAGCCCGGTGGCGGACCGCATCCGGGTGCTCGGCAAACGCACGGACGTCATGGACCTCCTGCAGGCGTGCGACGCGTACGTGCTGTCGTCGGTCATCGAGGGCATGCCCAACACGGTCATCGAGGCCATGGCGGCGGCCCTGCCCATCGTCGCCACGAACGTCGGCGGCATGGCCGAACTGCTGGGCGAAGGCGACTGCGGCCTCATGGTCCCGGCCCGTGACGCCGCGGCGCTCGCGTCGGCCATGGCGCAGGTGATGGTGCTCGATCCGACGGTGCGGCGGGCCATGGGCGAACGCGCGAAAGCGCGGATGCGGCGCCGTCACGGCGTCGGGGCGGTGCTCGATCGCTGGGAGGAACTGTGCCGCGAAGCCGCGCTCGGCGGCGGCCGTTCCGGTGGCGGGCATGCCTGAGCCGCGGCGCGCGCGGATCCTCTTCCTCATTCCCGAGGACTGGTACGTCTGCTCGCACCGCCTGCCCTTGCTGCGGGCGACGGCGGCGGCGGGCCACGAGGTCGTCGTCGCGACGCGGGTGGCCGAACACGCCGGGCCCATCCTGGCGACGGGCGCCCAACTCGTTCCCATCAAGCAGCGACGCGGCTTCCGCGGCCCACTCCGGGAACTCGCGGGCCTGCGCGAGCTGGTCGGCGTCTACCGCCGCCTGCGGCCCGACCTCGTCCACCACGTCACGCCCAAATCCGTGATCTTCGGCACGCTCGCGGCCCGCGCGACCGGCGTGCCCTGCGTCGTGAACGCGATGGCGGGTCTGGGCTTCGTCTTCACGTCGCCGAGCGTGAAGGCGCGCCTGCTGAGCGGTCCCATCACCTTGGCCCTGCGCGTCCTGCTGCGTGGCCGCCGCACGCGGCTGATCGTCCAGAACGCCGACGACGCGATCTTCTTCCGCGACCGCATCGGCGTGCCCGCCGGCTCGGTGGCGACGATCCGCGGTGCGGGCGTCGACGTGAGCGCCTTCACGCCCGTGGCGACGGCACCGCCGGGACCGCTGAGGGTCGTGCTCGTGGCGCGCATGCTGACCGACAAGGGGATCCTCGAGACCGTCGCCGCTGCCCGCCTGCTGCGCGCCCGCCGCGACGACGTCAGGGTTCTGCTGGCCGGTCGCGGCGACCCCGAGAATCCCGCCGCCATCGCGCAGGAGCAGCTGGACGCCTGGGCGGCCGAGGGCGTCGTCGAGGTGCTCGGCCACGTGGAGGACGTGACGGCCCTGCTGCGCTCGTGCCACGTCGCGCTGCTGCCCTCGTACCGCGAGGGGCTGCCGAAATCCCTGCTCGAGGCGGCGGCCTGCGGCCTGCCGATCGTCGCCGCCGACGTGCCGGGTTGCCGCGAGATCTGCCGCGACGGCGTGAACGGCCTGCTCGTGCCGGCGCGCAGCGCGGCGCCGATCGCGGTGGCGATCGAACGACTGGCCGACGACCCCGCGCTGCGCCGCACCATGGGCGCCGCCTCGCGCCGCCTGGCGGTGGACGAGTTCGCCGAGAAGATCGTCGTCGCCGCCACCACGGCTCTCTACGCCGAACTGCTCAGAATGGATGCCTGATGCTCGTCGCGGTCACCGGGGCCGACGGATTCGTCGGCAGGCACGTCTGCCGGGCCCTGCGCGCCCGAGGCTGCGAGGTGCGGCCGGCGGTGCGCGACGAGGCGTGCGCCGAGCGCGCCCGCGACCTGATCCGCGAGGCGCTGCCGCCGGTGGTCGTCGGCGAGATCGGGCCGTCGACGGACTGGTCCGCGGCCCTGGCCGGCGCCGAAGCGGTGATCCATCTGGCCGCCCGCGTGCACGTCATGGACGAGAAGGCCGTCGACCCGCTGGAGGCGTTCCGTGAGGTCAACGTCCGCGGCACGCGGCGGCTGGCGGCGGCGGCGGCGGCCAGCGGAGTTCGGCGCTTGGTGTTCGTCAGCTCCATCAAGGTGAACGGCGAGAGCACGACCGGCCGCGGGCCGTTCAGCGAGCGCGACGCACCCGATCCGAGGGATGCGTACGGCCTCTCGAAGTGGGAGGCCGAACAGGCCCTGGCCGAGGTGGGCGCGAGCACGGGGCTGGAGACGGTCACGGTGCGCCCGCCCCTGGTGCACGGCCCCGGCGTCGGCGGCAACCTGCTGCGGTTGTTGAGGCTGGTCTCGCGGAGCGTCCCGCTTCCCTTCGCCGGCGTGCGCAACCGACGCACCCTGATCGCGGCGGACAACCTGGCGGATCTGCTCGCTCTCTGCGCCGTGCATCCGGCGGCGGTGGGCCGGACCTTCACGGCCGGGGACGGCGAGGATCTCTCGACCGCGGACCTGATCCGCGCCCTGGCGGCCGGCCTGGGCCGACCCGCGCTTCTGGTGCCGGCGCCGCACGGTCTGCTGCGGACGCTCGCGTCGCCGCTCGGCAGGAGCGCGGCCCTGGACCGGCTCACCGGTTCGCTGCAGGTCGATTCCACGACGGTGTGCGAGGTCCTGGGCTGGACGCCGCCCGTGACGACGGCCGAGGGGCTGGCGAGGATGGGCCGGTGGTATCGGGACACGGGCGGCCGCCCGCAGGCCGGCTAGTTCAGCTGCCGTCGGCGCGCCGCGTCGTGGCGGCCCGCACTCTGCTGACGATCGCGACGAACAACGTCAGCGTCACCGCGGCGATGCCCCAGAACACGAACGGGCCGAGGTCGGGGTTCGCCCGGCAGGCGAAGACGGCCGCGATGCAGACGGCCATGGCCGCCGCGTAGAGCAGCGTGACGCGCGCGTGGCTCATCCCCGCGACCACCAACCGCTGGTAGACGTGGCTGCGGTGCGGGCGGAACGGATTTCGTCCGTGGACGGCGCGGTTGAGCAGCGTGTAGGTCGCGTCGCTCAGGAAGGGCCAGACAAACAGCAAAGGCAGCCACAGGGGGGTGGCGCCGGCCCGGTCGGCGCCCGCATGGACGCGCAGCACCCCCAAGGCCAGCAGGAAGCCCAGCGGCAGGCTGCCGACGTCGCCCATGAAGACCCGCGCCCGCGGGTAGTTCGCCCGCAAGAACCCCACCGTCGCACCGGCGAGCAGGGCCGCCGTCATCGCCAGAGGAACGTCGCCGGCCAGCGCGGCCCAGATCGCCAGCGCGCCGGCGCCCAACAGGGTCTGGAACCCAGCCAGGCCGTCGATGCCGTCCATGAAGTTGAACATGTTCGTGAAGCCCACGATGAACACCCACGCCACGACCCATCCGAACGCGCCGGCCGCCACCGGGGCGAGGCCCGGCAAATCGATCGCGACGACCGGCACCCCGCCGGCCTTCAGGCAGGCCGCCGCCACCAGCGACTCGACCGCCAACCGCTGCAGGGGCGGCAAGCCCCGCAGATCGTCCACGAAACCGAGTGCGGCCAGAACGACCGCCCCGGCGACCAGCGCCGCCGGGAATCCCGGGGTGGGGAACATGCCCATGACGGCGGCGACACCCATGCCCAGCAGCCAGGGAACGAGGATGCCGATGCCGCCGCCGACCGGTACCGGCCGCGCGTGGCTGCTGCGCTCGTTGGGGACGTCCATCACGCTGGCGCGCCGCAGCAGGCCCACGAGCCGCGGCGTGAACACGAGGCCGGCCGCCGCCGACAGCAGGAGCGCGGGAAGGACGAGGTGCATCGCTCGTCAGGCCTTTCGGTGCCAGTGGTCGAGCCAGGACTGGAACATCAGCACGTTCCAGAGGCAATGGTGGCGGTTCTTGCGGCGCGAGAGGTGCTCGTGCCACAGCGCGCGGATCGGGACCGGGTCGAGATATCCGTCGGCACGCAGCCTCGTCTCGGACAGCAGGTCCTCGGCCCAGGGGCGCAGCGGTCCGCGCAGCCAGTCATCGATCGGGACGCCGAAGCCCATCTTGGGGCGGTTCACGAGTTCGTCGGGCACGTAGCGGCGCAGCACCTGCCTCAGGATTTGCTTGCCGACGCCGTCGTGGATCTTCATCGGCAGGGGCAACGATAGCGCGAACTCGACGACGCGATGATCGAGGTACGGCGTGCGCGTCTCCAGGCTCACGGCCATGCCCGCGCGGTCGAGCTTCACCAGGATGTCGTTCGCCAGATAGGTCCGCATGTCGTTGACCATCATGTACTCGGCGATGTCCATGGCCGGGTCGGCCGCGGGGATGATCGACGGCAGGTCCGCGAAGCGGCTGCCGATCACGACCTCGGCCGGATGGCGCCAGGCCGCGATGAGCCGCTGGTACATGTCCTGGTAACCGTCGGCGTCCAGGACGTCGGCGAGCTTGTGGATCTTCTCGCCCGGCAGGCGCAGCCGCAGCGAGGCCGGCAGCACGGCGCCGCCGACGCCGAACAGGGTGTTCCAGGCTTGGGGCGACGGCCGGCCCAGGGCGGCGGCGGCCGCGCGGCGCAGGGGCAGCGGGTAGCGCGACACGCGGCGCCAGATCCGGCGTCCCCACAGATGCCGGTTGTAGCCGCCGAAAACCTCGTCGCCGCCGTCGCCGGTCAAACCCACGGTGACGTGCGCGCGGGTCAGGCGCGACACCAGGTAGGTCGGGATCTGGGAGGAGTCGGCGAAGGGCTCGTCCCAGATCCGGGGCAGGTCGGGGATGACCTCTCGGGCCTCCTGGGGCGTCACCATCAGGTTGAGGTGCTCGGTGCCGAGGTGGCGGGCGACGGCGGTCGCCGACGCCGACTCGTCGTACCCGGCCTCCTGGTAGCCGACGCAGAACGTCCGCACGGGCCGCGGGCTGAGCGACTGCATGATGGCCGTGATCGCCGACGAGTCGATGCCGCCCGACAGGAAGGAGCCGATCGGCACGTCGGCGAGCATCTGGCCGCGGATCGACCGACGCAGCAGGCCGTCCAGTTCCTCGACGGCTTCCGGCTCGCCGCCGGCGAAGGGTGCGGCGCGCCCCGCCGCGGTCGCGGCGCCGACCGACCAGTAGAGGACGGGTTCGGGCAGTGCGCCGGGCGCGGCATCGGGGCCGAGTTGGACGTAGGATCCCGGCAGGAGCCGGTGGACGTTCCGGTAGATCGAAGCCGGCGCGGGCACGGCGCTGTAGCGCATGAAGCCGGCCAGGGCGTCGCGGTCGATCTCGCCGCGCCAGGCGGGGTGCGCCCGCAGCGCCTTCAGTTCCGAGCCGAAGAGGAACGAGTGGCCCATCCAGCCGTAGTAGAGCGGTTTTTCGCCGAGGCGGTCGCGAGCCAGGGCGAGGACGCGGTTGCGCCGGTCCCACAAGGCAAAGGCGAACATCCCCACGCAGTTGACCAGCGTCGCTGCCAGCCCCCACTGATCCAGGGCCGCCAGCAGGACCTCGGTGTCCGACGTGCCGCGGAAGGCGTGCCCGAGGTCCGCGAGTTGGCGGCCCAGCTCCGGATAGTTGTAGATCTCGCCGTTGAAGACGATCACGTAGCGGCCGCTTGCCGAGACCATCGGCTGGCTGCCCTCGTCGGTGAGGTCGATGACGGCCAGACGGCGGTGGCCCAAGTGGATGCCGGCCTCGACGTCCCGCCAGAGGCCGGAACCGTCGGGGCCGCGGTGGGCGAGCGTCGCGGTCATCCGCTCCAGACCGACCTCGTTGTCGGGACTGGGGTTCCGTGTCAGGATGCCTGCCAGACCGCACACCGCGATGCCCTTTCGAAGACCACCAGAGAGCCGGGATCCTAGCATGGCCCGCGGCTGTCGGCGATAACGGAACCTCAGTCCGGCGCTGCGCCGAGACTTGAGACTTGCCCTGTCCGCCCGAGGTGCTAATCTGGCCCGGCGGGACTCCCAGAGCCTGGTCCGGTCCCTGTTTGTCCCGCCGACCGGATCCTCGCCAGGCTGCCACCCTCGTCACGCCACGGAGAGACCACGATGCCGTTCGGCCATCAGAGTTTCCGTCGATGCCGCCCGTCGGCGCTGCTGTCGCTGCTGGCCGCGTCGGCGGTGCTGGCCGCCCTCGCCGGTCCTTCGTCCGCCCAGGACGTCCCGCCCGAACTCGTCGAGCAGGCGCTGCGCCGGTCGGGTCTCACCCAGCAGGAGCTGATGCAGCGCCTACAGGAGCAGGGCGTGGCGGCGGTCGACACGACCCTGCCGCCCGGCCGCACCGCGCTGCCGCCCGGCCCCCTCGTGATCCTGCCCTTCGACCTGGAGACGGCCGTCGTTCCCGTCGCCGCCACCGCCGAGACGCTGCTGACCACCGAAGGCGCCCTGTTCGGCTCCGACTTCTTCCGCCTCGATCCAGGCGTGTTCGCGCCGCCGGCCTTCGGCCCGGTACCGCCCGACTACGTGCTCGGTCCCGGGGACCAGGTCAGCGTGGACGTGTTCGGCGAGGTCGAGTTCCGCCTCGAGCGCGTGGTGGACCGCGACGGCGGCATCATCCTGCCCAAGGGCGGCAAGGTGCTCTGCGCCGGCCGCACGCTGGAGCAGGTAACCCGTGCGGTGCGCGAGAAGCTGGCCGGCTCCTACTCCGGCATCGACCCGTCGGGCGAGGGGGGCTCCACGTTCGTGGACGTCAGCCTGGGTGCCCTGCGCGCCATCCGCGTGTTCGTGGTGGGCGAAGCCCGCCAGCCGGGCGCCTATGAGCTGACCAGCCTGTCGACCGCCTTCACGGCCCTCTACGCGGCCGGCGGCCCCAACGCCCAGGGCAGCCTGCGGCGGATCCAGGTCCTGCGCGGCAACGCGGTCATGGCCGAGATCGATTTCTACCGCTACCTGCTGGAGGGCCGCCGCGGCGACGACCCCGTCCTGCGCGACGGCGACACGGTGCTGATCCCCGCTCGCACGACCACGGTGCGCGTCGAGGGGGAGGTGCGCCGCCCCCAGACCTACGAACTGCTGGACGGCGAGGACGTCCTGGACCTGATCCGCTACGCCGGCGGCTTCACGGCCGAGGCGGTGGCCGACGTCGTGCACGTCACGCGGATCGTGCCGCTCCCCGAACGCCGGCCCGAGCAGCCCGACCGCGTGCAGTCCGACCTGAACCTGCTGCTGAAAATGAAGCATCTGCTGCGCGACGCCGACGTTGTGGGCGTGGACCGCATCCCGGAGCGCCTGGAAAACTGGGTCGAGGCCCAGGGCAACGTGAAGAACCCCGGTCGCTACCAGTTCCGCGAAGGGATGACGGTTGCCGACCTGGTCCGCCAGGCGGGCGGGCTCTGGGCCGACACGCTGCCCGAGCGGGCCCTGATCGAGCGGCTCGACCCCGACCTCACCTACCGCACCATCGAGGTGGCCCTGGCCGACGTGATGTCCGGCGCGTCGCCACCGACGCCGCTGCAGTCCCGGGACAAGCTGCGGGTCTTCTCGCGCTGGGATCTGCAGGACCGCTACCGGGTGAGCATGTCCGGTGAGGTGCGCACGCCCGGCGAGTTCGATTTCCGCGAGGGGATGACCCTGGGCGACCTGATCCTGCTGGCCGGCGGCCTGCGCGAGTCGGCCGACGTGCTGCACGCGGAGGTTTCGCGCCTGCGCCGCGCCGCCGTCGAGAGCCGCGACATCGCGGCGCCGCCGCTGAGCACGGTTGAGGTCATCGACGTCGACCTGGGCGAGGACTGGCTGCGGTCGGGCGGCGTGTTCGTCCTGGAACCGCACGATCGCGTCGCCGTGCGACGGTTGCCCTGGTGGGAACTGCCGCGCATCGTCACCCTCCAGGGCGAGGTGTACTACCCGGGGACGTACGCGCTGGAGCGTCCCGACGAGCGGCTCTCCTCGGTGATCGCCCGTGCCGGCGGCCTGAAGCCGACGGCCTACGCTCCCGCCGCCCGCATCGTGCGCGGCAAGGACGACATCGGCAACATGGCCCTCGACCTCGACCGGGCGCTGGATAAGCCCGGCAGCGAGCAGGACGCCATCCTCGAGCAGGGCGACGACATCCGCATCCCGGCGCGCCCCTACACCGTGAAGGTCACCGGTGCGGTCGGCTTCCCCACGAGCATCGTCTACGAGAAGGGCCACAGCCTCGGCGACTACATCTCCCGCGCCGGCGGCTACGCCCACGAGGCGGACAAGTGGAAGACGCACGTCGTCTATCCCAACGGGATGTCCAAGCAGATCAAGAGAGTCTGGGGGGATCCGGACGTGATGCCGGGGTCGACGATCGTGGTGCCGGTCAAGGTGCCCGAAACGGGGCCGAGCAGCATGGAGACGTTGAAGGAGATCGCCAGCATCCTGGCCAGTGCGGCGACGATCTACTTGGTGATCGACAGGACACAGTGATGACACGGGTGTACGACGAAATGCCGGCATCGACCGGCGACGACGAGATCGGTGTCGCGCAATTGACCAGGTTGATGTGGAGGAGCCGACGCCTGATCGCAGCAGTTATCCTGACCTGCGGCGTCATCGCCGCCGTGATCTCTCTGCTGTTGCCGCCGATCTATACGGCCCGGGTCTCGCTCTTGCCGCGCGACCAGGGCAGCCAACAGAATTTACTGGGTCAACTCGCGTCCCTGACGAACATGCAACTCGGTAACGGATCCACCTACGAAGACCTTTATGGCCAGATCATCACTTCCAACAGGGTACTTGACAGGATACTCGACGAACAGTGGAGCAGGTATGCCGGAGACGAGCCCAGGCCGTTGATGGAGCTGCTCGGGTCGCGCAAGCACCCTGACGTTTCAGTCAAGACATGGGCCGAGCGGGAGCGCTTCAAGAGCAACCTCAAGCGGCAGGTCATTTCCTTCGAGCGCCGCGCCGCAACGGGCTACATGCAGATCAGTGTTAGTCTTCCCCGGTGGCCCGAACTCGCAGCGGAATTGGCGAATGCGCTCGCCGGCGAACTCGACGCCTACCTCCAGGAGATGTCGCGGGGCAGGGCCTCAGAGCAAAGACGCTTCATCTCGGATCGGCTCGATGAAATCCGGATTGAACTCGATGCGGCCGCATCCAGCCTGGCGGATTTCGAATCGCAGAACCGGTCCTTCGCAACCTCTCCATTACTTAGCCGACGCCATACGGAATTGACCCGCGACCTGCAGGTCCAGACAGCGGTTTGGATCGAATTGAAGAGGCAGCTCGAAATTGCCAAGATCGACGAAAACAAGGATGTGATCGCGATCGAGGTGCTTGATTCCGCGACGGTACCCTTCGTCCGCTCTGCCCCGAGCCGATCGCTGATCACCCTCGGCGGAGCCGCGCTCGGATTCGTGCTGGCATGCGGTTGGGTTCTGGTCCGCGGGCGCTCTGCGACTTCGGGGAACTGAGGTGAATGGCGCGGCAGCTGAGGAATCCCGTGCGAGATGTTCGATCCTGGAGGCGGCAGCCGTCGTCAGCCTGGCGGTTTTACTGCAGGGCATGCTGATCTGGCAGTTCGTGCTTCCGGGTGCGCTTTCCGGATCCAGGAGTCTGATCGTCGGCTCGGTGGCGGCTGCGCTCAATCTCGCGGTGGCGGCCAGGTCGGGTTTGCGGGCATCACGGCGCACGATTTTCATGTCGTTGTGCCTGCTGGCTGCGGTCCTCGTGTTGTTCCTGTCCATGTTGCGTTTCGAGCCCTCGTCCTATGGGGTCTGGAAAACGCAGGGCTTCATCCTCTACGCAGTCATGCCTTCGATGGCGATCCTGTGGAACCACAGGAATCGCCCGGCCCGCACTCTTCTCCTCTACAAATGTTTGCTGATTCTGTCCGTCGTTCCCCTGTTCCTGCCGCTTCTGCTGCAGCAGGCCTCCGGAACGGCTTCCATGAGGTGGCTGCTGCTGCATTTCGAATTCGACATCATCGGCATCAGCCGATCCCTGGGTGTCGGCGGCCTGATCGCCTCGACGATGGCCATGTCGGCGCGCCGATGGAACGCCGCAATGTTGTTGCTGTACCTGATCGTGCTCGTTATCGGGCAAATCGTGGTGGGAGAACGCGGGCCCTTGCTGGCGCTCATCTGCGGACTTGCCGTCTTGTGCTGGCCGCTGCTCAGCGATCGAAACTCTCCCCGCAGCAAGCGGATGATCCGCTTTGCCGGCACGGCGATCGTCTTCGTGTTCGGAGTCGTCGCGTTGAGCTTTCTCTTCGTTCAGCGCTCGAAAAGCGAGCACCAGGAATACAGGATGGACATCGCAAGACAGGGGTGGGTGGAACTCCAGTCCTCCCCGATTTGGGGCATCGGCACCGGTCATTTCAGGTACAACGAGGGTCCGCTGGGCACGCGCCAGTTCGTGCATAATCTCTTGGGCGAAGTGTTGGTTGAGACCGGAGTGGTCGGACTCTTGGTCTTCAGCACTTACTTCGTCGCCGGCTGGCGAGGATTGCGCAGGAGCGTGGGAAACCGGAACGCGCCGAAGCTCCTACGTCAGGGGGCCGCAGGTCTTTTCGTGTTCGCCGTGGTGTGCGCCATGGTAAGTGGCGATCTCACAACGAACTACCTTGTTTGGGTGTCACAGGCACTTCTGGTCGTCTCTTTCAGCGGCCAAGGCGCGATCGGTCCCCCGCAATCGAGGCGATGATTGCTGACATCGACACGAATCGTCATCAATGCCGCCAGTCGGGGTCTTGCGACGCTCGCCAATGCTGCGGTAGGCCTGATGCTGGTGCCGTATATGATCGGCCATTACGGTCGCGACGGCTATGGTCTCGTGTCGCTCGTCGTCGCCATGGTCGGCATGTCCGCGGTGGCGGATTTGGGCCTGCGAGGATCCCTGGGTCGATTTCTCTCTGAGCACGCGGCATTGCAGAATGTGGCGCGATTCAACGAGCAGGCCAGCAGCGCGTTGTCGATCTACCTGTTGATGGGGATCACGCTGGCCTCGACCTGTCTTGTCCTGTCGGCCGACATCGTCGACGCCCTGAATATCCCCGAACAGCTCACGCGCGAGGCGCTGTTCATCATCCGCTGCTACGGATCCCTCGGACTCCTGTTGACCTTCATTGCTGCGGCATTCGAGACGATGATCGCCAGCAGCAACCGATTCGACCTGATCAACAATATCCAGACCGGTGTGGGGTTGTTGAGAGGCGCTCTGATCGTCGGCGTCATCAGCTTGTCCGATTGGGGCATCACGGGTTGGGCTTTGGCGATGTCCATGGCCCTGATCGTGAACCTGATGCTGCTGGGATTCACGGCTTGGCGCATCACGCCGGGTTTGCGTCTGCGCTTGTCCCTGGTCAGCCGCAAGGCCGTTATGGCACTGCTGTCCCTGGGCGGATATGTTTTCGCCCTGCAGTTGACGGCCTTGATCGGGATTCGGGTCGATCCGATCATCCTGACTGCTGTGCTCGGAACCGCCGCGGTGACGCTTTACGCCCCGGCCGCCTCGCTTGCCAATGCCCTCCATCCACTGGTGGAGACGCTTTCACATCAATTCTCGCCGCTGGCAACCGGATATCACGTCAGGGGAGACACGCGGCACCTCCAGGATCTGTTGCTGAGGGGAACGCGCTACACGCTGTTGATGGGGATTCCCGTTTGTACGATCCTGGCGGTTTTTGCCGACAGGATATGTGCTGCCTGGTTGGGAACAACACTGGGAGCCGATGTGGCCACGGTGGCTAGTATGTTGATCCTATGGTCGGTGATCGACTTTTTCAACTATGCGGGTGGCGTCCATTACCCGACCCTACTGGGTATGAATCGGTTGCGATTCCTCGTCATGTTGGAAGTCCCCCTCGCCGTTCTTAACGTCGCCGGATCGATCCTGCTTGTGCGGTACTCACAACTCGGTGTCGTGGGCGTGATCGTGCCGACGGCGATCATCACAGCCGTCAGACGGCCGGTGACCGCCCTCTATACCGCCAAGGCCTGTGGTCTTTCCGGACAGGAATACTTCCGGGCTTCCTACCGACGCCCGTTGGTCGTGGCCATGATATTAGTGTTGGCTGCTCTCGGTCTCGACAATGTGGTGAATTCCACATCCCTCATCGCGCTGGTGTCGTGTGTGTTGCTCACGATCATGTTGTGGGTCGTTCTTTGTTGGGTGCTTGGCTTTGAAAAGAACGATCGCGTGGTTTTTGTGCAGATTGCCGGCCGATTCAAGTCGTACCTGAGACTCGGCGGCGGGGTTGCGCCCGGTGATAGACGCCGGTAGCTTCCGGAAGTGGGGAGGCCACGAATACCCTTGCGGCCAACAATTCAACAATTGAACCAACGTCATCGGGGTCGGGTTGTGGAGGCCGCACCGTGAAATCAGTTCTGATCGTGTTCGAATCCGCGTTTCGGTTTTCATGGCAAGGATCGACATCCCGGATTTTGGATGTTTCACGTGCGCTCTCAGGCCGTGGTTGGAGTTGCACCTTGTTGGCGGGGGCTGCCGATCGGATAACCCCAGGCGTGTCGCCGGAGAATGAATTCGTCGGGTCTGTGGTGCGGACGCCCTTTTCCGGCATCTACCCGCAACACCTGCGGGGCCGCCTGCCGCGCTGGATGTACCGTGAATACCTGTCATTGACGGGTCGGGGTCGTCGCGTCCGGGATCCCGATCGGGGATGGCCGGCCAGAGCATCGGATTGGTATACCGCGAATCGTCCGGACCGCCCTGATGTGGTGATCGGCATGACAACAGGGCATGTCGGGAGCCTGGTTGCCGCCCGTCGGATTGCCGACCACTTCGCTTCTCCGTTGGTGCTCGAGTTCCAGGATCCCTGTCCCTCTTTGGAAATGAAGACCCATGCGGCCGAACTCTCGGCATTGGTGCAGACGATCCAGGCGTCGGCCCTGATCCTGACGACGACGCGAAACATGGCCGAAGACATTGCCGTCCGTCACTCCATGAGCCGGGATCGGATCGTGCCCGTCTTCATGTCGTATGATGAGGCGAGGCACCCCACACAGCCCGACGATGGTGGACGGAATACCGTGATTCTGCACGCGGGAGCACTCGCCGGCGGCCAAGGCCGGAACGTCAGGATCGTCGTCGAAGCCCTGGCCAAGGTGATCGCCCGAAATCCGGAATACGAGGAGCGTTTAGGGCTCGACCTCCTGGGTGCCGGCATTGGTGGAGCGGAGGCCATACAGCTCGCCAGGGAACTGGGGATCGGCCGGGTCGTCCGCCTGCTGCCGGAAGAGCCCAGAGACGACGCCCTAGCCAGGATGTCGCGTTCTGGGATCCTGCTCCTGGTCAAGTACGCCGATCCCAAGTACTCATCTCAGATTCCCGGAAAATTGTTTCAATATCTTGGTCGAGGATTGCCGATCCTGGGAGTCATGCCGGTGAAGAGCGAGGCTGCGGATATTCTGCAGCAATCCGGCCTCGGTGCCGTTTTCGACAATCAAGACCTCGATGGAATCACAGATTTCATCAGCGAATTTGCGATGGACGCCGAAAGGCTGTCCGCGAGATACACGCCCAACTGGGATTATATCCAGCAGTTCTCGCTCGCATCTCTCGGCAGGCAACTGAATGGCCTCTTGTCGGACGTATGCCGAGATTTCACGGATCTGCACACAACTTGAGTGCCGGCGCTGGTCGAGGTTGCAATCGTGGCCCGGACGCCGGAAGGTCGCCGGGGGCGGGTATTCACCAGGATACAGGTGATGAAATGGATGCTCGGCGCAGGTTTCGAATTCTGCAAGTCGGCGCCTTGTCGCTCTGGAAGGACCGGGGCGACTCCCTGCATGCGCGGGAGCTTGCCTTTGCGCTTCGCGAGGTGGGCGTAGAGCCGATCCTGTTGAACCTCCCCGGGCCGAAGGCTCCTGCCGACAGCGAGTTGCACGAAGTCCGCGCCCCTGTCATCGCCATCAGGTTTCTCCGCCAACTCAGCTGGAACGTGACCGGCACCATCGCGGGGATTGCAGCCGTGCGCCGCTTCGACCCGGATGTGGTGTATTCGCGCATGGAACCCGGGATCTTCGTGGGGCTATTGGTGTCTCTGATCAGCGGCCGCCCCCTGATCGTCGAAATCAACGGATTGCCAACCGCCGACGTTCGACTCTACCGGCCGAACAATGCGGCGCTGATCGGTCTGACCCGCATTTGGGAAAAAACCATGTACGGCAGGGCCAACAGGGTCCTGGGGGCTGTCGGCTATATCCGTTTCGTTCAGGACCATTTCGGTGTAACCGAGAACAAGTGCATCGAAGCGCCGCTCGGGGTGAATACGTCGGTATTCACACCACTTGAGCGGCTGGAGTGTCTGGCGAAGCAAGGCCGCGAGGATGTGCCGACGGTGGTATGGGCCGGCGTCATCTCCGCGTGGCAGGGGCTCGCGGTTCTGGTCGACGCCGTCGAAATCGTTGCCGATGGCTGTCCTGCTGTTCAATTCGTCGTTGTGGGCGGCGGCATCACCGAGGGATGGTTGAGGGATGAGATCGAGCGGGGTGGTCACGCAAGCAAGGTGTCACTCGTGGGTCAAAAACCCTACGGTGAAGTCAACGAGTACTTGGGTTGCGCCACGGTCTGCATCGCCACCTTTCCGGGCAACAGAGGCGATCAGGGCACCATCTCGTCACTGAAGACATTGACCTATCTCGCCTCGGGGCGGCCTGTGGTGACCAACGAAATGGACGAGATGGGCCAGCAAATCCAGGATGTGGGCGCGGGATTGATGGTGCCGCCCGACGATGCTCCGTCCCTCGCGGCGGCGATCCTGACGATACTGGGCGAGGACCATTCCACCTGGCGCGATCGTTGTGCTGCGTCCCAGCAGTTGGCGGAAAGTCAGACCTGGCGCCACAAGGCGGAAATCATCGCAGGCTGTCTCGGTGATATTTCCGGACCTTGAGATCCACGATCGATGGTCGGATGTAAGGCGATGGACTTGAAAAGGGGCAGGGGTCCGGAAATTGAGAATACTCCAATTCAAGACCAGCGCCAGCCGGGGAGGCGCCGAGACGATGCTGCTGAGCTTGACCAGCGGTCTGGTTGTTCGCGGTCATGAGGTTGTGACGGTACTCGGGGAAAAGGGCTGGCTCGAGGGTCAGCTGGCGGCTAGAGGGTTGCCCTGTTCACGGCTTCCGCTGGTCACATGGCGGGGACTTGCGGCGCTGCCCCGAATGATCGGCCTGATTCGCTCGTGGCGGCCCGATATTGTCCTCTCTCATGGCGCCCGCGTCAATATGTACGCAGCCATTGCCGCCGACATCGCCGGCGTGCCCAGTGTTGCGGTCGAGCACAATATCGATGGCTGGCGTGCGACTTCATCGTTCTACAACTTCATCGATAAGGCAGTGGCCAGGAAAAATGCGGGCAGGATTGCCGTCAGCAATGCCGTGCGCGTCATGCTGATCGAGAAAGGCATCCTTGATGGCGAACGCGTCATCGTCGTGCAAAACGGGGTGGAGTTCGCTGAAGGCGGCGCCACGCTGTCCCGTTCTGATCTGAGGAGGCGATTTTCATTCCCGGAAGATTCCCTGGTTGTGATCACGGTCGCCAGACTCTCGCCCCAGAAGGGACATCGTGTGCTCATGGAATCTTTGGTGATGCTGTCTGGTCGCCATCCGTCCTTGCGGTGTCTGTTCCTTGGTGACGGCGAACTGAGGTCGCAACTGGAGGCGACGGCGCACGATATGGGAATCGAGAAGACGATCGTGTTCGCCGGCGCCGTCGATGACGTGATGGCGATGCTGCCGGTCTGTGATATTTTCGTGCTGCCCTCGCTCTGGGAGGGACTGCCGCTCGCCCTCATCGAGGCCATGGGCATGGGACTACCCGTCGTCGCCACGGAAGTTGCCGGCACACCGGAGGTCGTCAACAGTGGAATGACGGGACTGCTGGTGCGACCCGGGGACGCGGCCATGCTGGCGACGGCGATCGATCGACTGATCTTGGACGAGCCCCTTCGCCGCTCGCTGGCGGAGGCGGGACGGCGACATGTCCGCATCAATTTCGGCATGGCGAATGTCCTGGATGGTTACGAATCGGCGCTCGATCGGTGGCGACGATGAAGGGAAATATCTGCCACGTCGTCGGCAACTCCAGCTTCGGCGGGGGTTCGATGATCGTCCTCGCCCTGGCCAAAAGGGCGGCATCAGAGGGCCTGCGCGTGCACGTGGTCGCGACCGACCGGGAATTCATCCGGCAGCTCACGGCGGCCGGCATCGAGGCTGTGCCGCTCGACTGCATCGAGCGATCGGTCAATCCGTATCGTGACGTTCGCGGCGCCTACTTGCTGTACAGGCACTTCAAGGCGGCCAAATACGATCTCGTCCACACGCATACGACAAAGGCCGGGATGATCGGTCGGTTCGCGGCGACGGCGGCGAAAGTTCCTCATGTGGTCCACACGGTTCATGGTTTTGCGTTCCACGAAGAAAGCGGCAAGACGGCGACGAAAATCATCGCGGCGTTGGAGCGCATCGCTGCGGGCTGGTGCCACCGGATCGTATGCGTCAGTCGGTTCCACCGCGAATGGGCGTTGCGGCTGCATATCGCCGCAGCGGACAAGATCGTGGCCATCCCCAACGGGATCAACGCGCCGACGGTCGCGCCCGACTTCGACAGGGCGTCGTTCCGGCGCTCATTGGGCGTGGATGAAGGCGACCTGCTCGTCGTCGGTGTCGGCCGACTCGCGCCGCAGAAGGGATTCACCCATCTGATCGACGCCGCCGCCAAACTCGGAGACATCGGAGCATCCTGCCGATTCCTGGTGGCCGGCGAAGGGCCGCAGCGGAGTCATCTGGAGCGAAAAATCGTCGAAGTCGGTCTGACGGGGCGATTCGGATTGCTCGGCTATTGCGGGGACGTGGGAAGCCTGTATCTGGCCGCAGACATCATCGTCCAGCCGAGCCTATGGGAGGGATTGTCGATTTCGCTGCTTGAAGCCATGTCACTGGGCAGGCCCATCGTCACCACCGATATCAGCAGCAACCGCGAAGTCGTCGGCGAATCAGGATCGGTCGTGCTGGTGCCGGCGGGGGATTCTGACGCACTCGCCACGGCGATCCGTGATCTGATCGCGGACGTTGAGCGCTGTGTGACGATTTCGCAGATCGCCAAGACCGTCTATCAGGATGGGTACACCGAGGCCGGGATGACGAACACGTACCTGGATCTGTACCGGGAGATGCTGCTCGGGAGGGAAGGGGCGAACCGTGGCTGACGTGGTTGTCGGCGTGCGTCCAGCCGAACGGAGCGACATCGATTCCATCGTCGCCGTTCACCAGCGGGCGTTTCCCGACTTTTACATGACGCGCATGGGGTCCGCGTTTCTCCGCACATATTATCGGACGGTGCTGACGTGTGAGGGCGGACAGCTGTTCGTGGCAGAGACGGAAGGCCGGTGTCTCGGTTTCGTCGCGGGATCCCTGAACCCGGCTCGGTTCTACGCGTTCATGTCGCAAAGGAAAGCATCGTTCATCTGGCCTGCTTTCCTGGGAATCATCAGGCGTCCGTCGTTGATCGGTCGCACGCTGTTCAACCGCAACCGGGTGAAGTCGGCCAGCCATGCCCGAGAAGCGGATACGAACACGGCGGAATTGTCCTCCATAGGAGTGGATCCGCTCGCGGCTTCCCGAGGGGTGGGTGGTGATCTGCTGAGGGCGTTCATGGAGAGTGCCCTCGCGGGAGGTTCGGATTGCATCAGCCTGACGACGGATGCTCGCGATAACCAGAGGGTCAATTCATTCTATCTCAAACACGGATTCAGCCTCGTCGCCCGGTTCGTATCCGATTCGGATCGCGAAATGAATGAGTATCGATTAAGGCTGAATTGATCCTACCCGGTTGATCCGGTGACCGACAGGATGTCGCGGACCGCATCGATCACATCCCGCACGTCGGCATCGAGTAATCCCGGATGCAACGGCAAACTGATCTCCCGCTCCGTGCAGTCCATCGCCACCGGAAAATCCTCCGGCCGGTAGCCGTACCGTTCCCGGTAGTACGTGAAGGTGTGTATGGGAATGAAGTGCACGCTGGTGCCGATGTTCTTGGCCCGCAGTTCCTCGATAAACCGGTCGCGCGGAATCGCCACCCTGTCGGCGATCAATCTCAGCGGATAGAGGTGCCAGGCGTGCTGGACGTCGCTCCGCTCGGTGGGCAGTTCGAAGACGCCCATCTCAGCGAAGGCCTCGTTGTACAGCCGGACGATCTCCCGCCTGCGCGCGTGCATCGCCTCGAGCCGCCGCAGCTGCTGCAGCCCGATCGCGGCCTGGATGTCGGTCATGTTGTATTTGAACCCCGGCGTGACGATGTCGTAGCGCCAGCTACCGAAGCGGTCGTTGCGCTTCCAGGCGTCGCGGTCCATGCCGTGAAGGCTGACGACGATGCCGCGATTGATCATCTCCTGCGCGCCCGTCAGCATGCCCCCCTCGGCGGTGGTCAGGTTTTTTGTGGCATAGAAAGAAAAGGCGACGGGATTCTCCCAGGAACCGATGAACCTGCCCTTGTACTTGGCGGGGACGGCGTGGGCTGCGTCTTCGATCAGGAGCAGCCCGTGCTCCTCGCAGATCGCCCGCAAAGCGTCCAGTTCGCAGGGATGGCCGCCGTAATGCACGGCGATGATGGCGCGCGTGCGCGGCGTCACGGCGGCGCGGACCTGGGCGGGATCGATGTTCATGGTGTCGGGCTCGACGTCCACCAGGATCGGGCGGGCGCCCGTGTGCTCGATGACCGCGACGGTGGCGGTGAACGTGACCGGGGTTGTTATAACTTCGTCATTCGTGCCGATACCGGCCAGAACGAGGGCAGTGTGCAAGGCCGCTGTGCAGGAGCTCAGGGCCAGGGCGGCCGGCGCACCCACGTAATCCCGGAATTCCTGTTCGAAGCGCTTGGTTTTCGGACCGGTGGTGATCCATCCGGAGCGGAGACTGTCGACGACTTCGGCAATCTCCTCTTCACCCAGATAAGGTGGCGAAAAGGGCAGGAACTGTTCACGCATCGGCTAGTCCTTGAATGCCGGATGTCGGATGTGTTGCGGTCACATCAGTGACTGCAATACCGCTACGATACACTTGATGTGGCGGTTGTCCAGATCTTGGTCTCGATCCTGCATCGACAATAATCTCGACAGGTTGAGTTCAAGATCCTATCGTACGGGCCGGAGGGACCCGTCAGGGTCGCTCGACGGCGTTTTTCACGGAAGTTCGGCTTGGAACGCCTCGACGCCCTTCTTGCCCGGCACATGTGACGTGTGCCCCCATGGCACCGCTGACGGATGCGGGTGCCCGGAGGGGACGATGATCAAGAGATCGTTCGATATCGCGGTGGCGGTTTGTGGAATCGTGCCGCTGCTGCCGGTCATGTTCGTGATCGCGGCGGCAGTCAAACTCACCAGTCCCGGCCCGGTGTTCTACCGACAGGTCCGTGTCGGCCGCAACGGCCGGCCGTTCCGCATCTACAAGTTCCGCTCGATGGTCTGCGACGCCGAATTGCGCGGTGGTCCCCTGACCGTCGGCGGCGACGCTCGCATCACGCCGTTCGGCCGGTTCCTGCGCCGGCACAAGCTCGACGAGTGGCCCCAGCTGTTCAATGTGCTGTGCGGGGAGATGTCCCTCGTCGGCCCCCGGCCGGAAGTCCCAGAATTTATCGAGATGTACCCCGAGAGCTACAAGCGCATCCTCAGCGTGCGGCCGGGCATGACCAGCCTGACCACCCTCGTGTTCCGCAACGAGGAGCAGCTCCTGGCCGCGGTTGCGGATCCCCGGCGTCTATACCGTGAGACGATCCTGCCCTACAAGATCATGCACGCTTCGAAGTCCCTGCAGCACCAGCATCTGAGCGAGGATGTGCGGACGATCGTGGCCACCATCTTCAACGCCGCCGAAACCATCACCGCAGAGGAACTCGATTGCGCCGCCGCCGACCTGCCGCGCCTGGTCCGCCCAGCCAGCAGGAAAGCGCCGGACTTCGTGCCGGAGGCCGACACCGCCCGCGAGTACGAGCTAGCGGTATCCACATCGGCTGGGAAAACTTAGCTCCGCCGGCCCTGGCTTGTCTGAATCGACCCTCACGCGCCCGGAGGCGACGTGATCGGACAATCCGAGAGTAGCCTGTCCCATCTGGAGTGCCCGCTCTGCGGCCAGCGTCACGATGCCGACATCCTGCAGAACCTGTGCACGGATTGCGGCAAGCCCCTGCTGGCCCGCTACGACCTGGCCCTCGCCGCCCAGACCCTCACCCTCGCCTCCCTGCCCTCCCGCCCCCGCAACCTGTGGCGCTGGGCCGAGGTGTTGCCCGTCCGCGACCCCGCCCATCGCCTGACCCTCGGTGAAGGCTCGACCCCGCTGGCGCCCGCCCCCCGTCTCGGCGAAGCGCTCGGCCTGCCCCGCCTGCTGGTCAAGGACGAGGGCCTCAACCCCACGACCAGCTTCAAGGCCCGCGGCATGGCGGCGGCCGTCTCCCGTGCGCGCGAACTGGGCGCGACGGTGCTCTCGACCCCATCGGCCGGGAACGCCGCCGGCGCGCTGGCGGCCTACGCCGCCCTGGCCGGCCTGCCCGCCCGCGTCTACATGCCCCGCGACGTCCCCACCCCGTTCGTAGCCGAGTGCCGGGCGCTGGGGGCGCAGGTCGCCCTGGTCGACGGTCTGATCACCGACTGCGGCCGCCTCGCCGCCGCGGATCTGCTCACCGCCGGCGGCTTCGACTTGTCGACCCTCAAGGAGCCCTACCGTCTCGAAGGCAAGAAGACGATGGGCTACGAGCTGGCCGAACAGCTCGGCTGGCGATTGCCCGACGTCATCGTCTACCCGACGGGTGGCGGCACGGGGCTGATCGGCATGGCCAAGGCCTTCGACGAGCTGGAGGAGCTGGGCTGGATCGGAGCCGCGCGCCCGCGCCTGGTCACCGTCCAGTGCGCGGGCTGCGCCCCGTTGGTGCGGGCCTTCGCGGCCGGCGACGAGTTCGCCTCGCCCTGGGTGGGCGCGACGACCATCGCCGACGGGCTGCGCGTGCCCTCCGCCGTGGGCGACTTCCTGGTGCTGCGTGCGCTGCGGGCGAGCGCCGGCACGGCGGTGGCCGTCACCGACGCCGAGGCCCTCGAAGGATGCTCGCTGCTGGCCCGCGAAGGGATCTTCGCCGCACCCGAGGGGGGCGCCACGGTGGCGGCCGCCCGTGATCTCGCAGCTTCGGGGTGGCTGCATCCCGAGGAGACGGTCCTGCTGTTCAACACCGGCAGCGGCCACAAGTACGCGCACCTGTGGGCGGGTGGAGCTTGACAGAGAGCCGTGCCGGTGACCATGATGCAAGCCGACGGCGCAGGCCCTGTATAACTGTTCACAAATAAACAAGTTAATCGGATCAGGATCCAGGAGGAAGTCCATGAACCCCTACGACGAGCTGCTTGCGAAAGCCCGCCCGATCGTCGAGGCGGACCTGCGCTCCGAGGACAAGATGCAGGCTGTCACCGCGCTGCTCGCCGCAGGCGTCGAGGGTTTCGACTGCGTCGCCTTCTTCCTGGTCGATCCCGAGAACCCGCGCCAGTTGCTGATCGGACCCCGCAGCGGCGCCGCGCTTTCCCCGACCCACATCGCGATCGGCCAAGGCGTCTGCGGGCGGGTCGTCGAGCACGCCATCACGATCGTCGTGGACGACGTCACCCAGGAACTGAACTACTTGCCCGGCCACCCGGACACGCGCAGCGAGATCGTGCTGCCGGTCTTCCGCAACGGCCAGGTCGTCGCCGAACTGGACGTCAATTCGTTCCAACTCGCCCGCTTCCAGCCCGAGGAGCGGCTCTTCCTCGAAGAACTGTGCCTCCTGCTGACCGACCGGATCTGAGCCGGAGGCTCCCGTGAACCACCCTCAGCACGACCAGCCCCTGAGCCGCGCGGGTCTCGCCCACCTCGGCGTCGTCTATGTCGTCTGGGGCAGCACCTACCTCGCCATCCGACTGGCCGTGCGCGAGGGCGCCGGCTTCCCGCCCTTCACGCTGGCCTGCCTGCGCGTGCTGGCCGCCGCCGCCGTGCTGCTGGGCTGGGCCGCGATCCGCGGCCACCGCCTGCGGCCCACGCGCCGGGAGACGGTCGTGCTGGCCGGCTCGGGCCTGCTGCTTTGGGTCGGCGGCAACGGGTTGGTGACCTGGGCCGAGCAGCGCGCCGACTCGGGCATCGCGGCCCTGCTGGTCGGGATCATGCCCATCTGGGGGGCGCTGATCGAGGCCGTGCTCGACCGGCGCGCCCCGTCGCCCAAACTGGCCGGTTCGTTGCTGATCGGCTTCGCCGGCGTGGGCCTGCTTTCGTGGCCGCTGCTGCGCCACGGCACCAGCGCCGACGTCTGGGCGGTCATTGGCCTGCTGATCGCGCCGCTCACCTGGATCGCCGGCTCGATCTGGATGGCGCGCCGCCGGCCGGGCTTGTCGATCCAGGCCGCGTCGGGCTGGCAGCAACTCTTCGGCGGCCTGGGCTTTCTGGTGGTGATCGCGCTGACCGGCGAGCCGCGCCCGACGCCGACCGGCGAGGCGTGGCTGGCCTGGGCCTACCTGACGGTCTTCGGCTCCATCGTGGCCTTCACCTCGTACGTGACGGTGCTGCGCCTGCTGCCGATGCAGGTGGCCATGACCTACACCTACGCCAACCCGGTCATCGCCGTGCTGCTGGGGCACCTGATCCTCGACGAGCCCATCACCTCGTGGACGCTGGGCGGGGCCGTGCTGGTGATGGCGGGGATCGCGGGGGTCTTCAACAACCGCCTGCAGCCCATGAAGAAGGTGGCGGCGTGACCGGCGTGGATTCCGGCAGAACAGCCGACCTCGTCGTCGCCGGCGCCGGCCCCGCCGGCGTCTTCGCCGCCATCCGTTGCCGCGAGCTGGCGCCCGCCGCCCGCGTGATCGTCCTGGAACGCGGTCGCGAGCCGCTGCGCAAGGTGCTGATCAGCGGCGGCGGCCGCTGCAACGTGACGAACGTCCGCACCGACCCGCGCGAACTCGCGACGTTCTACCCGCGCGGCGGCCGCGAGCTGATGGGCCCGTTCTCGCGCTTCGGCCCCGCCGAGACCGTCGCCTGGTTCGCACGGCGCGGCGTCGCACTGCGCGCCCAGCCCGACGGCCGCTACTTCCCGGTCACCGATTCTTCGCGCACGGTCGTCGACGCCCTGCTGCGCGCCGTCCGGGAGACGGGCGTCGAGCTGCGCCTGGGCTGCGGCTTGCGGTCGGCGGCCCGTGCGCCCGACGGCGGCTTCGCCCTCGAGACCGACGCCGGCCCCCTGCACGCGCGCGCGCTGCTGCTGGCGACCGGCGGCGGCAGCGGCAACGCCGGCTGGACCGCAGCCGCCGACCTCGGCCACACGGTCGCGCCGCCGGTGCCCTCGCTCTTCACCTTCCGCTGCCGCGACCCTCGCCTCCAGAACCTGGCCGGCATCGCCTTCACCGACGCCGAGGTGCGGCTCGCCGGCACCAAACACCGCCGTCGCGGCCCCCTGCTGGTCACCCACGACGGGCTGAGCGGCCCCGCCGTGCTGCTGCTCTCGGCGTGGAGCGCGCGCGAACTGCACGCCTGCGAGTACCGCTTCGACGTCCTGGTGGACTGGATCCCCGCCGTGCCGGCGGATGCCGTGCGCGAGGCCCTGACGAAGGCGCGTCGCGACCACCCTCGCCGCCAGGTTCGCACCTTGGCCCCGGTCGTCCTGCCCCAGCGGCTGTGGGAATCCCTGATGGAGGGCGCGGGCATGTCCGACGGTCGCGTCTGGGCCGAACTGACCCGCGACGAGGCCGCCATCCTGGCCGACGACCTCAAGGGGACGCACTTCTCGATCGACGGCCAGTCCCCGTTCAAGGAGGAGTTCGTGACCTGCGGCGGCGTGGCCCTGCGCGAGGTCGACCCGCGCACCTTCGAGAGCCGCCTGGTGCCGGGCCTCTACTTCGCCGGCGAGTTGCTGGAGATCGACGGGGTGACCGGGGGGTTCAATTTCCAGAGTTGCTGGACGACGGGATGGTTGGCGGGGAATGCCGCCGCGGGTCGTCTCCAGGCGTCGTAATTTATTCATGACGCAAATATTGACACATCAACAATAGACCACTTGGAGGATTCCCATCGGGTGCTACCGATCAGTTAAATATACACACTAATATCTATATAAATCTATATTTGAAAGATTTCTGGAGTAATACCCATGACCGGTTCCCTAATCAAGACCGGCTTCAGGTTGGCAAGCTGGGCAGAAATGGGTCCCCCTTCCCCCCACCACGATCCTCTCCAGCACCCCCCCGCAATCCCGACACGGCTCCCCGTCCCTCTGGAACACCCGCAGCTTGCGCCTGAAATCCCCAGGCTGCCCGTGGAAGTCGCGGAAGTCCAGGAACGTGGTCCCCCCGTGCTCGATCGCC
This sequence comes from bacterium, assembly GCA_031441465.1. GTDB lineage: Bacteria > Krumholzibacteriota > Krumholzibacteriia > LZORAL124-64-63 > LZORAL124-64-63 > PNOJ01. Next base: position 46,133 of record JANOEP010000047.1, read on the forward strand.
AGGCGCAGCACCCCGCGCACGGCGTCGTAAGCTCGTCGCAGCTCCGCGTCGGTGCAGTCGGCGGGGCGCCGCAGCGGGTGCACGCGGGCGCGGAACAGGGCCTCGTCGGCGTAGATGTTGCCCACCCCGGCGGCGACCCCCTGGTCCAGCAGCACGGACTTGAAGGGGGCGCGTCGTCGGCGCAGCCGGTCGGCCCAGGCGGCGAAGCGGATGTCGAGCATGTCGGGCCCGACGTGCTCCAGCGCCGAGGGGTTCACGGCGTCGTCGACCAGGGTCCAGCGCCCGAACTTGCGCACGTCGCGGTAGCGGACCTCGCGGCCGTCGAAATCCAGGACCAGGTGCACGTGGCGGTCGGGGCGGTCGGCGGGCTCGAACAGGACCTGGCCGGTCATCCGCAGGTGGAGCATCAGGTGGGCGGGGGCGGGCGCGTCCTGCCCGAACGTCATGATGAGGTACTTCCCGCGGCGGTGGACGCGGTCGAGCGTGCGGCCGACGACGGCGCGGCGCACGGCCGCCGCCGAAGGTTCCAGGCAGACGGCGTGGCGCACCTGCAGGCCGGTCAGTCGCCGGCTCGACAGGGCGGCGCGCAGGGCGCGGGCGACGCTTTCGACCTCCGGCAGTTCCGGCACCGCTAGAACCCCCGGTCCTTCTTGATGCGGTTGTAGGCCGCGTTGATTTTCTGCAGCATCTCCTTGCCGGACTGCAGGAACTCCTCGGGCATGCCCTTGCCCTGCAGGATGTCGGGATGGTACTCCCTCGCGATGCGGCGGTAGGCCTTCTTGACCTCGTCGTCGGTGGCGTCCGGCTTCAAGCCGAGCGCCTCGTAGGCCGTTTCCAGGCTGTCCTGAACCGGGGCGAACAGGGCGTGGCACTCCTGGTAATCGCGGTCCGAGAGGCCCAGGTCGCGGGCGATGCCCCGGATCATCTCGTCCTCGACCGGGTGCATCCGGCCGTCGGCGTGGGCGATCTGCAGCAGCAGGGTCACGATCAGACGCAGGCGTTCGGGCGCGTGGCCCAGGATGCCGCGCACCTGCCGGGTGAAGTCTCCGGACGGGATGGGGCTGTCGCGGGCTTCGTCGAAGATGCGGCCCGCCATGCGGCGGTCCTCGGGCGACATCCGCAGGTGGTCGCGCAGGAAGGCGTCGAAGGTGCGGATCTCCGCCTCGGAAACGTGCCCGTCGGCCTTGCTGACCTTGGCCGCCAGGCTGATGACGGCCACCATGAAGGCGGTCTGGGTGTCCCGGACACCGGCGGTACGGGCGCCGGCGCCGCCGCTGCGCACGACCTGGGCGCTGGTCTGCGAGCCGAGGGCCCCGCCGATGATCATCCCGAGCGGCCCGCCCAACATGAAGCCGACCGTGCCGCCGAACAGTGCGCCGAGCAGGCCCATCCCCGTCCGTCCTTCCCGTTCCGTCCGCCAGATCCGCGTTCAAGCCGTTGCCGGAGCGGCCGATGATAATGCCTGCGGATCCAGGAGTCCACTTGCGCAGGGGTCCACGGGGCGGGCGGCCCGGCTGCCCGGGAGGTTGAGAGGGATGGTCGACGAGGCGCTCGACGCCGTGTTCGAGCAAATGCAGATCCAGAGGATCCGCGACGAAATCCTGCCGCTGTTCGCCCGGCTCGCCGCCGGCGAGGAGGCGTTTTTCGACAATCCCAGTCTCGGACGTTCCCGCGACCCGCTGCGGTCGGAGCCCGCGCTGTGTGCCGTCGGCGGGTTGCGGCACGAGCGCTGCTGGCAGCACGTGCGCGAAAGTCGCCGCCGCCCCCACCCCGAGACGTTCTGCTTCCCCGTCGACTGCCGCGAGTGCCCCGTCTACAGCGACGCCCGGCCGTCGATCGTCGAGGAGCTGGGTGAGGAATTCAACAACATGGTCCACCTGCTACGCAGCAACCAGAGGGACGTCCGGAGCGCCATGAACTTCACGCGGGATCTGGCCTGCTCGCTCGAAGATCTCGACCAGGAAAATCACCGCATCCGTGAGGAGATGAACCTCGACCTCCTCACGGGCCTGTACAACCGGCGATTCCTCGACGAGAGCCTGGCGAACGAGGTGCAGCGCTGCCAGCATCGCCGCCGCCATCTGTCGCTGCTGATGCTCGACATCGACCACTTCAAGACCTGGAACGACCTGCACGGCCACCTCGAGGGCGACCGCATGCTGGCGAGATTCGGCAAGCTGCTGCGCGCCTCGATCCGTGACTACGACCGCGCATTCCGCTTCGGCGGCGAGGAATTCGTCGTCCTGTTCCCCGACACCGGTCTCGAAGACGCCCGCACCGTGGCCGAGCGCATCCGCCTGCGGTTCGAACAGCTGGTGTTCACCCTGCCGGTCAGCCGCGAGTTCCCCGAGGGGCGCGACTCGCGGACCATCAGCGGCGGGGTGGCGAGCTACCGCGACGGCCTCGGAGCGATGGAACTGCTCGAGATGGCGGACCAGGCCCTCTACTGCGCCAAGAGTTCCGGGCGCAACCGCATCGAGACCGTGCCCCTGCACGTGGTCGTCTGAGCGCCGCGGCCGCCCCCTGCGTTGACGCGGCCGTCATTCGCGTGTACTCATCTAGTCCTCGCCGCCGGCCCGCTGCCGGCATGCCGCCGCCATCGGTGAAAGGGACCCGGATGGATGTCTTCACGGCCGTCGCCGAGCGACGCTCGATCAAGAAGTTCGACCCCGCGCACCGCATGTCCGAGGACGAGATCCGCTGCCTGATGGAGGCGGCGATCCTGTCGCCCACCTCGTTCAATCTCCAGAACTGGCGCTTCGTGCTGGTGACCGACCAGGTGCGCAAGGAGCGGCTGCGCGCGATCGGCTGGCGCCAGGCCCAGTTCGCCGAGGCCTCGCTGATCGTCCTGATCTGCGGCGACCGCAAGGCCTACGCCCGCGACCCCGGCCGCTACTGGCGCCACGCGCCCGAAGCGGCCCGTGCGACGATCGTGTCCGCGATCGTCGGCGCCTACGAGGGCCGCGAGGACCTGCAGCACGACGAGGTCCTGCGCTCCGGCGGCATGGCCGCGCAGACCATCATGCTCGTGGCCAAGGCGATGGGGTACGACACTTGCCCCATGGTCGGCTTCGACTTCGCCAAGGCCGCCGCGCTGGTGAACCTGCCGCCCGACCACGAGATCGTCATGGCCGTGGCCGTCGGCAGGCGCCTCGAGCACCCCCAGCCGCGCGGTGGGCAGCTGCCCCTGGCGGAGGTCGTGATCCGCGAACGCTTCCCCGAAGCCTGACGCCCGTACCTGCACGGAGGATCCGCATGGCCGCCGCCGATCTGTCCGCCCGCCGCGAGCGTGCGGACATCCCCGAGGATCAGACCTGGGACCTGAGCCGGATCTACCCGGACTGGGAGGCCTGGGAGCGCGACTTCGCCGCCGTGTCGGCGGCCCTGGAGGGGATCGCCGCCTTGTCCGGCAGCCTCGAGCGATCCGGCGCCGACCTCCTGCGCGCCACCGAGAGCGTGCTCGAGATGCGCCACCGCCTGGAGCGGGTCCACGTCTACGCCCACCTGCGCAGCGACGAGGACGCGCGCATCGGCGCCCACACCGAGCGCAAGGGGCGGGCGGACACCCTCGGGGTGCGGTTCGCCGAGGCGGCGAGCTGGTACGATCCCGAACTCCTCGCCCTGGACGACGCGGTCCTGGCCGCCTTCCGTGCGGCCGAGCCTGGACTGGGCCTCTACGACCACCACTTCGCCGACCTGCGCCGTCGCCGGCCCCACACCCTGCCGCCGTCCGAGGAGGCGCTGCTGGCGGCGGCCGGCCAGATGTCGCGCGGCGCGTCGTCGATCTTCGGCGCCCTGGACAACGCGGATCTCGTCTTCCCGACGATCCGCGACGAGACGGGCTGCGAAGTGGCGCTGACCAAGGCCCGCTACCAGAAGTTCTCCCGCTCGCGGGATCGGCGCGTGCGCGAGGAGAATTTCCGCGCCTTCCTCGACACCTACGGGCGCCACCGCAACACGCTGGCGGCCACCCTGGACGCCAACGTCAAGAACCACGTGTTCTTCGCCCGCGCCCGCCGGCACACCGGCACGCTCGAGGCCGCCCTGCACCGCAACGCCGTGCCCGTGCCGGTTTACCACAACCTCGTGGCCGCGGTGCGCGCGCAACTGCCGCTCGTGCACCGTTACACGCGGCTCAAGCGGCGGGTGCTGGGGTTGGAAGAGCTGCGCGACCACGACCTGACGGCGCCCATGTTCCCCGACGGCGAACCGACCTACTCCTACGAGGAGTCCTGCGGGTTGCTGTGCGAGGCCCTGGTTCCCCTGGGCGACGCTTACCTGGAAGTCGTGCGCCGGGGTTTGGCCGACCGCTGGATCGACGTCCACGAAAACGCCGGCAAGCGCAGCGGGGCCTACTCCAGCGGCATCCACGGCACCGACCCCTACATCCTGCTGAACTGGAGCGGCCAGCTGCGCGACACCTTCACGCTGGCCCACGAGATGGGCCACTCCCTGCACAGCTGGATGGCCACGCACTCGCAACCCTATGTCTACAGCAATTATCCGATCTTCACCGCCGAGGTGGCCTCGACCTTCAACGAGCTGCTGCTGCAGCGGCGGCTGCTGGCCGCGACCACCGATCCGGCCCGCCGCCTGTCGCTGCTGGACAACCATCTCGACCAGATCCTGGGCACGGTCGTCCGCCAAACGATGTTTGCAGAATTCGAGCTGGCAGTGCACCGTATCGGCGAGCAGGACGGCACGTTGACGGCGGATCGCCTCGACGAATTGTACCTGGGCCTCCTGCGGGATTACTGGGGGCCGGATGTCGTGCTGGACGAGGCGCGCAGCGCCCGCACCTGGAGCCGCGTCCCGCACTTCTACTACAACTACTACGTCTACCAGTACGCGACGGCGTTCTCGGCCTCCACGGCCCTGGTCCGCCGGGTGCTGGGGGGCGGCGCATCGGAGCGTGAGGACTACCTCGGGTTCTTGAAGTCCGGCTGCAGCCGTCACCCCGTCGAAACGCTCCTGCGCACCGGCGTCGATGTGACGACGGATGAACCTGTGCGCGACGTGTTCCTGGTGTTCGGCGCTCTGATGGACGAGATGGAAGCCCTGCTGTCCGTGGAGGACCGTCGATGACCGTGAGATTCCCGCCGCACACCGCCCGGATGCTGGGCGCAGCCTGCCTCCTGCTGGCCTTGTCGGTGCTCGCCGGTTGCGGCGGCAAGGAAGACCGCCGGACGACCGGCGGCGACACGACGAGCGACGTGAACAAGACGAGCGGCGGGAGCAAGACGACCGCCGACACCGCGCGGGACGGCGACGACAACAACCTGAAGTCCCTCGAGACCGCCTCCACGGCGGCGCATCCCGAAGGCGAATTCGTCGCGACCTGGCCGTCCGGCTGCGCCCGCATCCGGACGCGGACCGTGCCCTCGTCGGCGGGCGACGGGCGCGATGCCGTCGTGCGGGCGGAATGCTACCGCGACGACGACGCCTCCCACGGCTGTTCGGTCAGCGTCTGGTTCGAACGGCCAGACGGCAGCCCCCTGTCGATCGAGGACGTCACGGCCGCGGTCGCGCGCGGCATCGGCGATCGCCGCCTTCAGATCGTGCGCCAGACGCCCGTCCTGCGCGACGGCATGGAGGGCGTGCTCGCCCTCTGCCGCGAGGAAGGCGGGACCCGCTGCGCCTGGTACGAAGGCTACCTCCACCGCGGGCGGATGCTCGTGGTGACCGCCTGGAGCGAGGACGGCGCCCTGTTCGAGGATCCCGAGATCCGCGACTTCTTCCGCTCGGTCACGCTGACCTACTGACCCGATCCGCCCGCAGAGGTTGACACCGCCGCTCCTGACGTTACTTTGGTAAAGACAAACATTTCTTGTTTTTATCCGAGAGGGGCGGGCCATGGCCGAGCAGCAGCTCAGCGCCAGCCAGGAAGATTACCTGGAGGCGATCTCGCACGTCATCGACGAGAAGCGAGTCGCGCGCTCGAAGGACCTCGTGCAGAGGCTCGGCGTCAACAGCTCGTCCGTGACGCAGGCCCTGCGCATCCTGTCCCAGAAGGATCTCATCCATTACGAACCCTACGGTGTCGTGACGCTGACGACGGCCGGCGAAATCCTGGCCCGTGACGTGATCCGCCGCCACCGGGCGCTCAACGAGTTCTTCGTGCGCATCCTGGGCGTCGACGGCGCGACGGCCGAAGACGCCGCCTGCAAGATGGAGCACGCCATGCCCCGGGTCATCGTCGAGCGGCTCGTCCAGTTCATCGACTACACCGAACGCTGCCCGCGCGGCAGCGCCGAGTGGGTGGAGGGGTTCGGCTACTTCTGCCGCGCGAAGTCGGAACTCGACCCCCACTGCCAGGCCTGCGAGCTGATCTCTCCCCCGCAGGGTTCCCGCGAGGTCTGACGCGGCGCGCCCGGACGTGCTATGCTCCGCGCTCCCGATCGCCCCCCCGCGCCCGCGGGCGGCCGCCTCCGCCCGACGGACGACATCGGCACCCTTGGGACAGATCGCCCGGAATTGCCCCGGCCGCCCGGCTCGGGTATCATGACGGAGGTCCGTCCGCCCGCTCCCGGGCGGTCGTCCCGAAGGAGGCGTCGTGACGGCGACAGTCAACGGCGGTCAGGACGAGAGCGTTCCGCAACTGCTCCGGCGCCCGGCGCGGGTGATCGTCACACCGCTCCCCGGCACCCATCGCCACCCGTTGGGCAAGCGGGATGTCCAGCGCGTGCTCGCCGTGCTGCCGGAGGAATCCGTCGCGGGGCTGCGCTCGATCAGCATGCTGGACGCGCTGAGCGACGAACGGGACCGGCTCGTCCTGGGATCGTACCGCCGCCCCGGGTTCGTGCGGTTGCATGCGGTGCCCGTAGGACCCTGGCGCGTGCCCGCCCTCGACGCCGCCGAAGCTGCGGAACTGCGCCGCTTCGGCGCCCAGGTCGTGAGCCGCGGCGCCGGCGATCTCGTCACCTGGACGCCCGCGGCCCTGCGGTTGTTCACGGTCGTGAGCGTCCTGCTGCCCGGAGTGGCCAGGCACCATCGAGAACGCCTCGGGCACGGCGAACCCGGCGCCGTGGTCCGCAAGCTCGGCGATGCTTCGCCTTGGATCGTCTCGGATCTGGCGCTGGGCCAGTGGTCCGTGTTCCTCGGCGATGGATCCGCCGGACGCGCGTCGATGCGGGCGGAATCCTGACAACGCACCTTCAGTCGATGCCCCGGACGCGCGTCTCCGTGAACGGTGTTGTGGCCAGTCCCTGGAATATGCTAGTTTCGCGGTAGGTTTCGAAATCACCAGTCGTAGGAGGACGACGATGAAAGCATGTTTGAAATACGGTCCGGTCTGGACTCTGCTGGCCGGGCTGCTGGTCATGGGCCTGGGCGCCGTTCCCGCACTGGCGCAGGATGACGGGGGCGATCTCGAAGGACTGCTCGAAGACGTGGGCGCGCAGTACGCCCGCGGCTACCTGGCGCCCCTGGTCACCGGGATGGGCGCCAACCAGAACAGCGCCTTGTTCCACACCGCGGCGATCCCCGGCACGCGGCTCACGATCTCGTTCGGCCTCAAGGCCATGGGTACCAAGCTCGACGAGGAAGCCAAGACCTTCCAGACGGCCGAGCGCGTGACCCTGGACGAGCGCTACGGCATCGATCCGCTCGACCCCCGCTACGGCGAGGAGGGCACGCTGGTCATGAGCGGCCCGTCGGTCTTCGGCAGCGAAGATGACACCGGCACCATCACGGCCTACTACGCCGGCCTGCCCGTCTACACGGCGGTCGGCATCGAGAGCCTGGTCGACCTGGACTACGTGCCCCTGGTCATGCCGCAGGCCTCGGTCGGCGGCATCATGGGCCTGCAGGCGACGGTGCGCTGGCTGCCCGACATCGACGCCGGCGACATCGGCAAGATCAAGCTGTGGGGCATCGGCCTGTCGGCCAGCGCGAACTACTGGCTGCCGATGCTGCCGGTGGACGTCTCGGCCGGTTTCTTCAAGCAGAGCCTGGACGTGGGTGAGTACGTCGCGACCGAGGCCCAGAGCATGTACCTCGCCGCCAGCCGGAGCTTCGCCCTGGCCACGGTCTACGGCGCCTATTCGAAGGAAGAGTCGTCGATGGACGTCGCGTACACCTACACCTACGACGACAACGGCACGCCCGTCGAGGAAGAGGTCAACTTCTCCATGGACGGCATCCAGGACAGCCGCTTCACCGTCGGCGCCACGCTGAACCTCGGTCTGAAGCTGAACGCCGAGGCCGGCTTCGGCGATGTCACGACGTACAGCGCCGGGCTCATCCTGGGCTTCTGACCCGGGATTCTGGCTCCCGGCGCCTCGCGCGGGGAAACGTAAAAAGAGGCGGGACCCCGCGAGGTCCCGCCTCTTTCCATTCGTGGCCGCAGCGGCGACGATCAGTCGAGGGGGGTGATGTCCCCGTCCTCAAGGTCCACGCTCCAGACCGACGTGCCGACGGTGACGGTGGCCGTGTGGTTGCTGGCGAACGCGACGGTGGCCGTGAAGCCGCCCGTCGTGACGATCAGCTGACCGCCGACCGGGTAGTTGTCGGCCGCGACTTCGATGTCGTCGACGTCGAAGACGACGGTCAGCGCGCCCGCGATCAGCGAGCCGGCGCCGTTGGCCAGCCGGGGATCCCCGGCCGCGGTGACGTCGAACAGCAGCGTCGCCGGCAGGATGCCGTTGGCGCCGGGGCCGTCGAAGTCGATGGTGAGGCGGTGGTCGACGTCGGTGTAGACGTGGTCGGGATCGCTGTCGCGCCAGTAGGAGCCGGTGATGTAGCTGCTGCCGCTCACGATCTCGATCTCCGGCGAGGCCTTGGCGGTCGCCAGGTCGTCCAGCACCTCGACCATGCCGATGGTGATGAAGGCGCTCTGGGTCGCGGCGTCCTCCGCGGTGAGGATCGGCTGCTCGTTCGGCGTGACCGGGTCGTCGCCGCAACCGGCGGCGACCAGCAGCGCCAGCGCTGCCGGCGCGAGCCAGAACAGACGTCCGTCCATCTTGAATCTCTTCATGGGGTGGTCCCTCCTTCGATTCCAGGTACGATTTCGGCATCCAGGCAAACGCAGGAGCCCGTGGTTCGGCGCGGATCCTACAGCGAGAGTAGCACGGGAGCGCACTTCTTGCCAATCCCCAGGATGCGGTTCAGGGCAGGGTGAACTCCACGGCCCGGGACCCGCACTTTGCCCCGGCATAGGTGATCCGGGCCTTGCCGTCTCCCGAGACGATCCATTGAACTTCCCTGGTCGAAAAGCCGTCGACCCAGGTCGGGACGCGCGCCGGGTGGTGCCGCGCGGGTTCGACCGTCCCGAAGTCGCGGTCCAGCAGCACGCCGCCGCCGTGCACCTCGAGGCCGGCGCCCTCGATGGTGAACGTGTCCAGTGGCAGGATGGACCTGTCGCGGGCGCGCTCGGAGAGGGTCGGCAGGGCGCCGGCGTTGGCGGCGCGGGCGCGGACGCGCACGAGGCCGCCGCCGAGGTCCTTCGTCTCGGTGATATCGAGGCTCAGCTGCGGCGCCTGCGTCGCGGTCCAGATCACGTACATGGCGTTGCGGTGGAGCGTCTGGGGCAGCAGGAATTCGGGCGGCAGCCGCGTGGTGAACGCGCGCCAGCCTCCGATCTCGATGTCGCCGTACGTCGGGTGGCGGAAGGGCTTCCAGTCCGAGAACATTTCTCCGGCCATCAGCGCGTCGTTGAACTTCTGGCGCTCGACGAGGGTGGGGTGGCGGCTCCACAGTTCGCCGTCCTCGCCGTTCGGTTCGTCCCCGTGGCCCCGGTAGGCCGTGTCCGACCCCATCGAAAGTTCGGTCACGAACGCGTAGACGCCCAGGCACTGGTACATCCATTCGTCGAAGTCGCCGTGCGTGGTGTAGAGGTCCACGCTCGAGACGAGGTAGCGGTAGCCCGGCACGATGCGCTCGCCCTCCTCGCCCAGGAAGTCGAAGACCTTGAGGTCGCCCGGCGGCACCGCCGGGGAGAGGGCCGAGCCGGGCCCGCGCAGGAACATCCCGCCGTAGTTGTGGAAGTTGAAGCCGAAGCAGACGTTGGGGTGCGACCACAGGAAATCCGCCACCGCGCGCGAACCGCGGGCGCTGAACGGGTAGTCGCCCGAACCCTCCTGGACGTAGCCGGGTTGCCACTGGAAGCCCCAGTTGCGGTTGAGGTCGAGGTAGCCCGGCGTGTCCTCGTTCACGCGGCCGTCGCCGTCGTTGTCCAGGCCCTCGCGCCCGAGCAGGCGCCACTCGGCCTGCTCGCCGGGCTCGATCTTCACCGTCACGCGCGGGTCCTCGGGGTCGGTCTTGTGGGTGCCGAACGGGTCGCGCACGCGCATCTGCAGGATGCGGCCGTCGCCGTCGAGGTCGTCGTAGTCGTCCTCGTCGAGCAGGCCGTCGCGGTCGTCGTCGTGAGGGACGCGGGCCGAGCGCCCGAGGTCGAAGCCGCCCGGGTCCGTGAAGAAGCGGGCGCGGCTGTCGACGTTGACCATCGGCACGATGTAGAAGGCGCGCGTGTCGACCAGTTCGGTGATGCGCTCCCACTTCCCGTACTTGTCCAGCAGCTGCCAGGCGAGGTAGAGGCACACCTCGGTGGCCTGGATCTCGTTGCCGTGGATGGCGCCGTCGGCGTAGACGCCGGGCTTCTGCGTGTCGGCGCCGGTCCGCCGGTTGGCGATCGTCAGGCACCAGATGTCGCGTCCCTCCTCGCTCTTGCCCAGCGACGTGAGCTGCGTCAATTCCGGGTGCGACGCGTGCATCGCCTCGAGCACGGCCACGACCTCGTCGTGGTTGTAGTAGCGGTCCCAGACCATGTTCCCGAGATCGACCTCGAAGGCCGCCCCGGGCGCGGCGGCCAACAGCGAGAGCAGGCAGACGCAGAGCGCTCGTTTCATCGGCGACCCCCTGGGACGGGCTGCAGGGTCGCGGACGCGGCGCCGAAGCCGGGCGCGGCCGCCCGCACGACGAGCGTGCGCCCGCGCGGCGCGCGCACCAGCCAGCGCACGGGAGCGGATCCCATCGCGGGCACCTGGGCCGCGACCTGCCGGGCGAGCCCTTCGAGCAACTCGGCCCCCTCCAGCGTCACGACCACCGGTTCGGGCCGTCGCGTGCGCCGCCCCTGCGCCGTGGGGTACGGCAACGGGCCGTCGTTGTGGACGCGCGCGGTCACTTCCCAGACCTCGCCGCCGCGACTCTCGGCCTCGATCGTCACGGAGGCGAGCCGCGGCAGCCAACCTGCCAGATCCATCACCAAGGGGATCTGGCGGCTCAACAAGGAGTCGGTCATTGCTGCCGGGGGCGCCCGCATCGCTCCGGGCGCCGGTCCGCCCACCAGGGCCCGGCGGTTCCCGGGCAGGGTCGTCTCCTGCCAGGGGCGCCAGGCCCGCGACGCGGGGTGCGAGGCGGCGAACAGGGACAGGGCTTCGAGCGCGGGATCGAGCCGCAGACCGGCGGCAGCCGCGGAATCGGCCTTGGCCGCGATCACCCCGCCCGCGGCGGCGGCCAGGGCCGAATCCGGCGGCGTGGGGAGCGGCAGGGGAGGCGTCCAGAAATCCAGGGCAAAGGCCGGCACGCCGAACTGGTAGTAGGCCCATTCCTCCACCGCGCCGGGGCCGGACGGGGGCGGCGCGACGCGTGACGCTCCCAGGCCCGCCGTCGTCAGACCGCGGATGTACGCGGTGGACGCGGCTCGCCACCAGGGGAGATCCCGGGTATCGGGCGCGCCGGCCGGACCGAGGTCCAGCATGCCCAGCACGTCGTCGGTGTCGAGCTGCGGCTGGTGCAGCCCCTCGCGCAGCAGGGAGACCAGTTCCGCGACGGTGAACTGGGCGAGCGGGTCGAGTCCCGTTTCCCGCGCGAGTCCCCGCGGCAGGGAGTGCTTGCGCAGCAGGGGATCGGGAGTGTCCGCGGCCACGGGGACCTGCAGCAGCGTGTTGGCCTCGCCCAGCACCAGCACCATCGCGATCTCCGGATGGGCGAAGGCGAAGGCCAGCAGGGCGCGCGACTCCGGGCAACTCGCGGCCCAGGGGCCGTGGGCCGGCTGCCAGTGTGTGAAGCCGTGCGGGAAGTTGCGGCCGGGGATCACGCCGCCGGGCGGGTCCTCGTTCCAGGCCAGGTCCCCGTCGTCGTCACGGCCCTCGTCGAGCCAGCGGTAGAGTCCGCGTTCCCCGCGCGCGGCGTCGGCCCGGCGCGGGACGCCCGTCGGCCCCTCGCCCGGCAACCATTCGCCTTCGGGGTCGGCCAGCAGCATCGAGGTGATGGCGCCGTCGCCGTCCAGATCGTCGGGGCCGTCCTCGTCCACGGCGCCGTCGGCGTCGTCGTCCACCGCCGTCCCGTTGCGGCCGTCGCCGGTGGCCGGCTCCCCCCGCAAGCGGGCGGCGCCGTCGGGATCCAACTGGGGCACGACGATCCAGGTCACGGTAGCGGCGCGACCGGTCGGGTCACCCGCGAGCAGGCGCGCGGCCAGCGCCAGCGCGGCCTCGGTCGCCAGGGGCGTCGTGCCGAGGGGGTCGGCCACCACCAGCACGGCCGACGGAGTGTCGACGCCGGGGTCCACCGATGGCGGGATCGTCAACATCGGGACAGGCCGGCCGCCGGGGGTTGTCGTCAGGGTCGTGACGGTGCCCCGGCGGTACTGACGCGCGAGCCGGTCGAGTGACGATTCGAGGGAGTCGCCGGCTACCGGGCCGGCGACTGTGATCACCGAAGCGGCCAGGATCAAGACGGGCATCTTGTTACGCGACATCGGCGCCTCTCGAGCTGAGGGCGGGATCCCTAGGCTGACGCGGGCGAGTATAACGGAACCCGGCGGGCGGGGTCATGGTGCGATTTCAGCCGATGATTTGCCCGCAGATACAATCAATACGGTACAACATCCGCAGTCCGAATCGTCCCGGGGGGGGGGCAGGTTGATCCTGTGCTGTTCCAGGTCTGACCATTCTCCATCACGATCGGACACCGCCTGAAGAAGATTGCGATCATCATGGTGGTCCTGCTGACCGCCGTCGGCGCCGCCGCCGGCGACATCCTCAGGTGGGCCGACACCGACAACATACATGACATAAATGACACAGTGTCACGACAAGATTGGCGCCCTGAAGTGGCCGGCTGCTGTGGCACGCGCGGGAGAATCTTTTAAGTTTTTATATTGCAATATGTTACTGACGCGCCGATGTTTGCGGAGTTCGGATCCCCCATCTGGTCCCCGAGATGCTATGTCCCGGCCTGTACCATTCCGTCCGGGAGGATGCGATGAAGAACTGGACCGTGAACGCCGGCGAGGCCCTGCAGAGGGCGCAGACCAAGGCCTACGAATCCGGGCACGCCGAGCTCGAGCCGCTGCACCTGTTGTGGGCGTTGCTGAGCGAGACCGGTCTGGCCGGCCGGGCCCTGCGCAGCCTGGAGACCGATCCCCGCCTCGTGCAGGCCACGATCGAGCGCGAACTGGCGAGCCTGCCCGTCGTTCAGGTCAAGGAGGTGCCGAATCCCGGCCGGGCGTTCCAGCAGCTCGTGCTCGAGGCGCAGGCGCTCGCGGGCAAGGACGCGGCGATGGTCGGCACCAGGGAGCTGCTGCTCGCGCTGGCCGCCGATCACGGCCGGGCCGGCAGCCTGCTGCAGACCTTCGACGTCACCCCGGAAAAACTCGCCCGCGCGCTGGAGTCTCTCGGCGCCGACCAGGCCTATCGCGGCGACGACGAGTCCGGTGTCGCGGACGGCGGCGAATCCGCCCTCGGACGCTACGCCCGCGACCTGTGCGCGGCCGCGCGCGCCGGCAAGATCGACCCCGTCATCGGCCGCGACGAGGAGATCCGCCGCGTCGTGCAGATCCTCTCGCGCCGCACCAAGAACAACCCGGTGCTGATCGGCAGCCCCGGCGTGGGCAAGACCGCCGTGGTCGAGGGGCTCGCACGGCGGCTGGTCGAAGGGGACGTGCCGCTCGGCCTGCGCGACAAGACCCTGTACGCCCTGGACATGGGGGCGCTGCTGGCCGGGGCCAAGTACCGCGGCGATTTCGAGGAACGCCTGAAGAAGGTCGTCCAGGAGGTGACCGCCCGCGAAGGCGAGGTGCTGCTGTTCATCGACGAGATGCACACGCTCGTGGGCGCCGGCGCCGCCGAGGGCGCCATGGACGCGAGCAACATCCTGAAGCCCGCCCTCGCGCGCGGCGAGCTGCACTGCGTCGGCGCGACCACCATCGACGAGTACCGCCGCCACATCGAGAAGGACCCGGCGCTCGAGCGGCGGTTCCAGCCGGTGCTGGTCGAAGAGCCGACCCAGGAGCAGGCCGTCGCGATCCTGCGCGGCCTGAAGGAACGGTACGAGGTGCACCACGGCATCCGCATCGCCGACTCGGCCCTGGTGGCGGCGGTGAAGCTCTCGAGCCGCTACCTCAGCGACCGCATGCTGCCGGACAAGGCGATCGACCTCATGGACGAGGCCGCGTCGCAGCTGCGCATGGAGATCGATTCGGTGCCCGCCGAGGTCGACGACCTGCAGCGCCGCCTGCAGCAGCTGGAGATGGAGAAGCTGGCGCTGGAGAAGGAGGTCGACCGCGCCGCCATCGGACGACGCGAGGCGATCGACCGCCAGATCGCCGAGCTGCGCGACGACCTGGGCCGGCTCCGCGCCCGCTGGGAACAGGAGAAGGCCGCGATCGACGCCATCCGCACGCTCCAGGCTCGGCAGGAACAGCTCGGCGCGGACATCGAGGAGGCCCAGCGGCGCGGCGATCTGGCGCGCGCCTCGCAGCTGAAGTACGGCAGCGCCACCGAGCTGTCCGCGGAACTCGCCCGCGCCCGCGCCGACCTCGTCGCGGTGCAGGGGGCCGAGCCGATGCTCAAGGAAGAAGTCGATGCGCAGGACGTCGCGGCCCTGGTGGCGAAGTGGACCGGCATCCCGGCGCAGCGCTTGCTGGAGGACGACGTCGCGCGCCTGCGCGAACTCGAGTCGCGCCTGACCGCGCGCGTGGTCGGCCAGGACCGGGCCGTCGCGCAGGTGGCGCGCACGGTGAGGCGCTCGCGCGCGGGGTTGAGCGACCGCCAGCGGCCGCTGGGTTCGTTCCTGTTCCTCGGCCCCACCGGCGTGGGCAAGACCGAGCTGGTCAAGGCGCTGGCCGCCGAACTCTTCGGCGACGAGAGCCACATGGTCCGCCTGGACATGAGCGAGTACATGGAGCGCCACAGCGTCGCGCGCATGATCGGCGCGCCCCCGGGCTACGTGGGCTTCGAGTCCGGCGGGCAGCTGACCGAGGCCGTCAGGCGCCACCCGTACACGGTCATCCTGTTCGACGAGGTGGAGAAGGCCCACCCCGAGGTCATGAACGTGCTCCTGCAGCTGCTGGACGACGGGCGCCTGACCGACGGCAAGGGGCGGGTCGTGGACTTCCGCAACGCGCTGGTCGTGATGACCAGCAACCTGGCTCAGGACGAGCGCTTCGCCCCGCGCGAGGATGCGGACGAGCAGGGCCGGCGGGAGCAGGAACAGGAACTCCTGCAGGAACTGGGTCGGCATTTCCGGCCCGAATTCCTCAACCGGATCGACGCGGTGGTGCGGTTCGGCGCGTTGGACCGCGAGTTGATCCGGCGCATCGTCGTGCTGGAACTGGCGAAGGTCGCCCGCGCCCTGCAGGAGCAGGAGATCGGCTTGACCTGGTCCGACGGCGCCGTCGACCGCCTCGCCGAACTGGGGTTCGATCCGCATTTCGGCGCCCGCCCCGTCAAGCGCGTCATCCAGCATGAGGTGCAGGACCGCTTGGCCGACGCCATCCTCGCCGGCGCCGTGCTTCCCGGCCAGACGGCCCGCCTGGACCGGGAGTCCGGGGAGCTGATGGTTGCTCCAGAGGACTGACGAACATGTACGTACAGGTACACGCCGAAGCAAAGTCGAAAAATCGGGCTTGACGGAGGGGTCGGCGCGTTGCAGAGATAGTGCGCGCGAACGGAGTACGTGACGCCGGATGGTGTTCCACGCCCGTGTGCTTCCGGCACCTGCCGGTGGCCTCGGATCGTGGCACCGTACGAGAAGAGCCGCAGCGACATCGGCGAGACAACGCGGCCGTCGGTCCTCGATCCGGCCGGCGAACACGCCGACGGGGTGGGCCGAAGAGAGTCTATCCTCTTCTTGTACCCAAGCACGCGGCCGGTGTTCCCGACTACCGTAAGGAATTGCACGACGGTGGGCCCGAGCCACCGTCGAGACGCCGCCAGTGGCGGCGGGCAAAGCGGTCCTCGCTCGCCCGGGATGAGCCCGGGACGAACCCGCGGACCAGATGCTCGGGACTTTCTGGAGGAATGACCATGCGTATTTCGAAGCTTCACGTCGTTGCGGTTCTGATGCTCGGGCTCTTGCTGGGTCTTGCCGGCTGCTCGAAGCTGCCCGTGGAGACGGTCACGGCCATGCAGACGGCCATGGACGGTGCCAAGGCCGCCGGCGCGGAGACCTACGCGCGTGACGCCCTGAACCAGGCCATGGAGACCAAGGCTCAGGCCGACGCCGAGATCGAGACCCAGAACGGCAAGTTCGCCCTCATGCGCTCGTACAAGAAGTCGACCGAGATGCTGACCCTCGCCACCCAGCAGTTCGAGCAGGCCAACCAGGCCGCCGTCGCCGGCAAGGAGCGCGCTCGCGTCGCTGCCAACGCCGCCGTCGAGGCTGCCACCGCCGCCCTGGCCGCCACGAACGAGTTCCTGGCCAAGGCCCCCCGCGGCAAGAACACCAAGGCGGAGCTCGAGGCCATGCAGCAGGAGCTGGTCGTGCTGCAGGGCGCCCTGGGCGAGGCCGCTGCCGGCGTCGCCGCCGAGGACTACATCAACGCCAAGGCGAAGGCCGACGTTGTGACCCAGAAGGCTGCTGAGATCCAGGCGGACATCCAGAACGCCATGGACAAGGCCAAGCGCTAACAGCCTGCACGCACGCGCCGCCGGTGGTTCGCCACCGGCGGCGTTTTATCCTGCCGGTGGGGGCGGGACGGAACCTTCTCCCCCAATTAGGACCTCAAGACATCATGATGGCCAAGAAGCGTCGTCGACCCGTGGTGCGCTGGTTCTTCAGGATCCTGGGCCTGCTCACGTTCGCCGCCGTCGTGGTGACCGCCTACCACATGCTCTGGCCGCCCCCCCTGCCCACGACCCAGGTCGCCACCGCCCGCTCCGCCCTGCGCCTGGCCCACGCCGCACCGCCGCTGGCGTCCAGCGAGCTGGCCCGGGCCGAAAAGATCAGCTGGCTGATGGAAAGGCACTTCGCCCAGGAGCGCGCCAAGATCGTGCGCTACCGCCGCAACCGCGAGCTGGAGGCGGAGGTGCAGAGCCTGCTCGACGCGGCGCGCGCCGCCGAGCAGGTCGCGCGCGAGCGGCACATCACCGGCCTGGAGGAAAGCCGCCTGCGCTACCGTGAACTGGCCTCGCGCCTGGCCGCCATGACGGGCAACGTGGCGTCGGTGCCCGGCGAGCGGAAGCTGCAGCGCTCCTACCGCAACGCGGAGATGGCGCTCGACCAGGTGCGCGAACTGCAGCGCATCGAAAAGCTCGACTCGCTGCCCGGGGCGCTCGCGTCGGCCGAGTCCGCCGTCGGTCGCGCCGAGGAACTCATCGGCTCGCACTTCGCCCGCCTGCACGACCCCAAGCTGCGGGCCCTGTGGAAGCGGCTCGTCGACGAGACCGTGGCGGGCACGCGCGGCGGCGGGATGGCGATCATCATCGACAAGCTCAACCGGCGCTGCGTCGTGGTGAAGAACGGCCGCAAGACGACCGAGTACCCCGCCGACTTCGGTCGCAAGGGACTGCTGGACAAGGTCCACTCCGGGGACGGCGCCACGCCCGAGGGCCGCTATCATGTGACGAAGAAGAACGCGGGCAGCCGCTACTACCGGGCTTTGCTCATCAACTACCCCAACGCCGAGGACCAGGCGCGTTACGCTTCGGCGAAGCGCAACGGGCAGGTTCCCAACGGGCGCGGTCCCGGCAGCCTGATCGAGATCCACGGCAACGGCGGCCGCGACATCGACTGGACCGACGGCTGCATCGCGCTGCGCGACAACGACATGGAATCACTGTTCCGGATGGCCGGCGTCGGTACGCCCGTGACCATCGTCGGCGCGGCCCGGCTACCGGGCGACTGAACCCAGGCACGCGGGGTGATGGCGCGATGAGCGCACTCTTCGGCGACAAACGCAAGCCCACGGCGAAGCCCCAGCGGGGCGCCGCCATGGCCGTGCCCCGCAGGGATCGGAACGACCGGGTCGATCAGGCTGAGGAGTCCAAGGCGGCCGCGAAGGGCGCCGCGCCCGCGCGGGTCGAGCGGCGACCCCGGCCGCAGCGGCGCCCGCCACGGCGTGTCGTGGTCGCGCTCGTGACGCCGCCGGTGCTGGCGATCCTGATCGCGGCTGTGCTCGTCGCATACGGGAGCTACCGGGATCTGCCCGTCGGCGCGCTCGCCGCGGCGCCGCCGAGTGAGAAACCCGCCAAGGCGATCACGGAACGCGATCTTGTCCAGCTCGAGAAGAAGCTGGCGGGCATCGCGCCCAAGGGCGTCTACATCACCGTGGACACGGTCGAGAACAAGCTGCGGGTGATGCGCGGGAACGAGGTGCTGCGCGACGCCCTTTGCTCGGCCGGCACCGGCGTGGTCCTGGAGGATCCCAAGTCCGGCAAGCGCTGGGTTTTCGACTCGCCGCGCGGCGTGCGCAAGGTGCTCGAGAAGCGCAAGGATCCGGTGTGGACGATGCCGGACTGGGCGTTCATCGAGGAGGGCGAGGATCTCCCGCGCAACTGGTCCGACCGCATCGACAAGGCATCGCTGGGCGATTACGCCCTCTACCTCGGCGACGGGTACATGATTCACGGCACGCTCTACCAGCGCTACCTGGGCCGCAACGTGACCCACGGCTGCATCAGGCTGGGCGACGCCGATCTGGAGTTCGCCTACCGCAATGCGCCCGTCGGCACGCTGGTGTACTTGTACTGATGAGAGCACCCATGCACATCCGCCCCGCACTCCTGTTCGCGCTGCTGGTCCTGGCCGGGACCGCCGGCGCGGCTGATCCCGCGCTCCGTCGGGAGGCCCTGCTCGCCGAGATCGAACTGGCGCAGAGCAAGCAGCTCTATCTGGTGATCGACCCCGCGGCCGGCGAAGTGCAGCTCACGATCCAGACCGTCGTGGTGCGGCGGTTCCCCGTCGAGATGCGGGTCGGCCTGCCGGCCGGGCATCCCGAAGCCTGGCCCGCCATGGTCTTCAAGCTCCACTCGGGCTTGCCGGAGTTCGAGCGGCCCGTGATCCGTCCGCCCGACAAGCCGGTCGTCGACACGCGGACCACCGGACCGGCGGCGCCCGCCGTGCCCGACACCGGCGCTTCGGCGAAGAAGTCCCCCGACGATCTGCTGGACGAGCGCAACCGCGCGCTGGCGGGTGTGCCCACGGTCTACGCCCTGCACTTCGATCCCGAGCTGGACATCCTGGTGCGCGGTGAGGCGGAGGCCCGCGGCCTCTCCGGTCAGTGGAAGAAAGCCTGGGCTTCCCTGGGCGAGGGAATCGGGCGCGGCTACGCGCGGCTGACCGGCAAGCCGCGGACCCTGCACATCGTGATGAAGATGGATCCCGAAGACGCCCGCCGGCTCGGCCTCACGCTCACGCCGCAGATGCCCTTGCTGATCCGCTCCGAATAGTCCGCGCTGGGGCGTTCACCTGCTGGGAGGTCCGATGCCGCGACTCCACCGTCCGGTCGCCCTGATCCTGCTCACCCTGCTGGCGTGCGGCTGTGCCCGCGAAGGCGGGCCCGCTCCCCGCGCCCGGGACGGCGCCGTCGTGGTGGAGTTGCTGACGGCCGAGAAAGCCGCCGTCCCCGGTCGCATCCTGACCCTGGGCTGGCGCTTCCGGATCGACGAGGGCTGGCACCTGTACTGGCACGGCGCCAGCGACACGGGCGTGCCGCCGAGCCTCGCGCTGACCCTGCCCGCGGGCTGGGAGGCCGGTCCGCTGCGCTGGCCGACGCCCCGGCGCCACGTCTCGCCCGGGGACATCCTGGACCACGTCTACGTCGGTGAGGTCTTGCTGCTGCAGACCGTGCAGGTGGCGGCCGAGGCGCCCCTGGGCGGCACCGCCGAAATCCGCGCGCGCCTGGACTGGCTCGCCTGCTCGGAGAACTGCGCGCCGGGGAGCGCGGAACTGGTGCTGACCCTGCCCGTGGAGCGCCACGCCGGGCCGACGCCCGACGCGGACGCGATCACCAGGGTCTTCCAGGCCATGCCGAGGCCGCTGCCGGAGGGGGTGGCGACGATCGCCTGGGAGGGGGCCGACCTGACGGTGGCGGTGGCTGGAGCCGGGCGCCTCGAGTTCTACCCGCTGGACTCCTGCGGGCCCCTGGTCGCGCCCCTGGCCGACGCCGCCGTCGACGGTGGCGCGCTGCGTTTGCGCCTGCGCGAACGCGAGGGGCATGTCGGGCCGGTCCGCGGTATCCTGTTCGTTCGGGGCGGCGACGGTGCCGCCCGCAGCTACGAGTTGAATATTCCGGCGGCCCCGGTCGCCGACTTCCCGAAGGTAGGTTCCTGATGCGCCGTGCCACGATCTTGACCCTGAGCGGCGCCCTGGCGCTGCTGCTGGCCGTCCCCGCCCTGGCCGCGCTGGTCCCGGGCACGCAGGCCCCGGACTTCGATCTTGTCGATACCGCTGGCAATCACCACTCCCTGCAGAAGTACCTGGCCGACGGTCAGGTCGTCGTCCTGGAGTGGTTCAACCCCGACTGCCCGTTCATCGTCAAGCATCACAAGCTGCACCGCACCATGGACACGACCTTCGCCGCGGTGAAGGACAAGGGTGTCGTGTGGTTGGCGGTCAATTCGTCCGCGCCCGGCAAGTCCGGCTACGGCACCGAGCGCAACGCGAAGGCGGTCGAGGAGTACGGCATGACCTTCCCGGTGCTGCTGGACCCGACCGGTGCGGCCGGCAAGGCGTACGAGGCCCGCAACACGCCGACGATGTTCGTGATCGGTCGCGACGGCATGGTCGCCTACGCCGGCGCCATCGACGACGACGCGAGTCCGCAGCATCTCGGCGAGACCAACCACGTCGCCGCGGCCCTGGCGGCCCTGCTCGCCGGCGGCAAGCCGGCCGTAGCCGAGACCAAGCCGTACGGCTGCAGCGTGAAGTACGCCGACTGAGCCGAAAGGAAGACCGTGAGCGGGGAGACGGACAGCCGTCCGGGCTGGTGGGGAACGTACGAGGTGCCGGTGGGCGGCGGCCTGGTGTGGTCGATCGCCACGCGCCGCACCTGGGCGCGCCGTGCACCCTGCGAGTGGCAGATCGCGACGATCGAGGCGCCGCAGGAAGGCGCCGACGCGGTGGTCGGCGCCGCGGCGCCGCACCGACAGGAGACGGCCGAGTCCCCCGACCCGGACGCCGAGCTGCGGCGGTTCGGTTTCCGGGAATCCCCCGGGACGCTCCGGATCCAACCGATGCTGGCCGACCGCCCCCTGGTGGTGGACGCCCGCACGCCGTTCGCCCTGACCCCCGGCGAGGAACTCACCTTGTACGTGGGCCAGCCGGTCTGGGCCAGGTTCCTGGTGGGCCCGCCCGAGGTCAGCCTGCTCGAGTTCCCCCTCGTGCGCCCGCACGACACCTGGTTCGGCGCGAACACGCGCGTCGGCGACCTCTGCTACTCGGAGAAAATCGGCGCGCGCATGGACCTGGCCAACCTGGCGATCCGCCCGCACCGTGCGATCTCGGTCGTGCACATCCAGAACCGGGCTTCGACGCAGCTCGCCGTCGAGAAACTGGAACTGCCGTCGCCGAACATGTCCCTGTTCGCCGACGGGCAGGGCCGGCTGTGGACCGAGGCGGTCACGATCGAGCGGCGTGAGGACGGCGAAGAGGCGGCGATCCGCCTCGACCACGGCGCACCGGCCCAGGCCGCGCTGCCCCGCGTCGTCGGCGGCCCGCGCGCGACGCTGGTTCGCGGCGGCCTGGGGCGCGTCTTCGGCGGCGTCTTCGGCAGGGGGTGGTGACCGTGCCGGGAGAGTGGAGCCTGGGGCTGGAGAAGCTGTTCACGACCGTGAGCCTGACGGCCGTGCTGCGCACCGTCGTGGTGCTGGTGGTCGGGCTGGGCCTGGCGCGCCTGCTGAGCGCCGCGGCCGAAAGCATCATCGGCCGGCGCACGAGCCCCCAGGGGGCGATGCTGCTGCGGCGCGCCATCAACTACGCGCTGGTCTCGCTGGTGATCTTCGGGGCGCTCAACAGCCTGGGCATCGAACTGGGATTCCTGCTCGGCGCCGCCGGCGTGCTGACCGTCGCGCTGGGGTTCGCCTCGCAGACCTCCGCGTCGAACCTGATCAGCGGCCTGTTCCTGGTCATGGAACGCCCCTTCGTGGTGGGCGACGTGATCACCGTCGACGACGTGACGGGCGAGGTGCTGACCATCGACATGCTGTCCACCAAGCTGAGGACCTTCGACAACCTCTACGTGCGGATGCCCAACGAGACGATCATCAAGTCGCGGGTCACCAACCTCACGCACTTCCCGATCCGCCGCATCGACCTGCGCCTGGGCGTGGCCTACCGCGAGGATCTCGCCCGCGTGCGCGCGGTGCTCGACGCCGTGGCCGCGGCCAACCTGCTCTGCCTCGACGATCCGCAACCCCTGTTCCTGGTGCAGGGCTTCGGCGATTCCGCCCAGCAGTTTCAGTACTCGGTGTGGGCGGCGCGCGACAACTACCTGGACTTGCGCAATTCGATCCAGATGGAGATCAAGGCGGCCTTCGATCGCGAGGGCATCGAGATCCCGTTCCCGCACCGCACGTTGCGCCTCGACGGCGTTCCGCTGCCGGTGCACGTGGTCGAGGATGGCCGCGGCGGGGCCGGGGTTTGACCCGCGGCGCGTCGGCCGGGAGGATGATATGCCCACCACATCGATCCGTGTCCTGACCGGGCTGGCCGTGTGCGCCCTGCTGGGCTTGACGGCCGCGTCGGCCGCGGCGGGCGGCCCGACCACCGAAGTGCTGCTCGAAGCGGGTGCGGTGGCGCCCCTCGGCGACCTCGGCGACGACTACGGGGAGCCGCTGGGTTTCGGCGCCGGCCTCGGTTACCAGGTCGGCTTCCGTTTCCGCCTGCAGGTCGCGCCGAACTGGGCCGTCGCCCCCAGCTTCCACTACGTGAAGCCGCGGTCGCGCACCGGAACCGACGAGTTGCTCGGCGAGATCGTGACGGCCACCTCGATGCACCGCTACGGCGTCGACGCGCAGTACACCCTGCCGTCGCGCCCCGGCGCGCCGCGCCTGTTCCTGACCGGGGGCCTCGCCGTGGTGCGCGACCGCCTGCGCGAGGACGACCGCGAAGGCCAGTACTTCGCCGAGAGCTGCAACGCCGTCGCGGTGGCCGCCGGCGTCGGCCTGCGGGTGGATCTTCTGGAGGTCACGGCCCAGTACGAAGTGAACCGGTTCTCGACGAACCGGTTCTGGGATCCGGGCGATACCGGGTACAACTGGGACACGCTCTCGTTGCGGGTGGGGCTCGCGCTTCCCCGATCCTACTAGTCCGTCGAGACGGAAGACGAAGAAGGCGCCGTCGGGTGGCGGCGCCTTCCTCATTCACGGGCGAGGGTGGGTCTTAGAAGACCGCGATGGGCTTGCCGGGCTGGCCGGGCGCGCCCAGGGTCGGCGTGTACGGTTCGGAGGACAGGGACCAGGGACCCTGGCGACCGATGGCGTCCACGCCCGCCACGCGGACGCTGTGCTCCACGTCGTAGGAGGCCGTCAGGATGTACGTCGTCGCTTGCAGGTTGTCGCTGACCGTGGACCAGGCACCACCGTCGGCGGAATGCTGCACCACGTAGTGGTGCACCGTGGAACCGGTGGTCGGGGCGGTCCAGGTGTAGGTCACGCTTTCCTGGGCGAAGGCCGTGCCGGCGGCGAAGAGACCCAGTACGATCAGCGCGGCCACGAGGAAAATGCGGTGTCCTTGCTTCATCTTGATCTCCGCCTCTTGATCGATGGGCCCGGGGGCCCGGTGTGCCGCCCCTGCGGGGGCGGTCTGGGTTGCGATACCACGAGGTCGATTGCAAGGTCGGTGCCAGTTTGCCCTGCGGGACCGGTCCCGAAGGATCGACGGGAAATGCGCGCTTCCATTGCCCCGTGGGGCGTCGTCCTGCGCGCCGTCCCGGGAGCGGGTCGCGGGATGTCGGGCCGTGCGCCGTCCGCGGCGGGATCTCGCATCTCCCGCGGCGCATTGCGAAAGGGTTGCCTGCGCGCCTTATTATCGCTCACAATGCGAACCTGCGACGGCCACGGGAACCGGACGAATCCGGAGTCGCGGCGTGAGGGTTCGGCATTGTCTAGAAAATCGGGAATGGAACGTCCTGGGGCAAAGGAGAATCATCGATGAACCCGCAAGTGCTTGCGCTGTGGCCGGAACTGGAATGGATCCGTGATGCGAAACTGCGCGAACAGACCGCCCGGACCTGGGAAACGGCCCTGCAGGAAAGCCCGCTCGAAGCCGCCGATCTCGAGCAGATCCCCTTCACCCTGCTGGTCCCGGGACTGAAGGTCAGTTTCATGGCCCACAAGCGGTGCGTCGTCCACGTGGCCCGCGACGCGGCGATGAAAATGAATGAATTCTTCGGCGACGACCTGCACTGCGATCTCGACACGGTCATCGCCGGCGCCATCCTCGCCGATGTGGGCAAGCTGCTCGAGTACACCAAGAACGCCGACGGGATGACCGGCACCAGCGACTGCGGCAAGTACCTGCGCCACCCGTTCACCGGCGTGGCCCTGGCGATGAAGTGCGGCGTGCCCGACCGGGTCTGCCACATCATCGCGGCGCACGCCGGCGAAGGGGACATGGTCAAGCGGACGGTGGAGGCGTACGTCGTCCACCATGCGGATTTCATGACCTTCCTGCCGTTCAAGCACAAGTTCTAGCGGGTGCGATGAAACCCCGCCGGAGGGGACCGACATGATCGTTCGAGGTGCGTGGCTCAGGGCCGTGCCGGTCGCCTTCGTGCTGGCCGGCGCGGTTCTCCTGCTGCCCGGCTGCCAGCGCGGATCGAAACAGCCGAACATCCTGATCGTCGTGCTGGACACCGTGCGGCGCGATGCGGCCGGCTGGCCGACCGCCGCCACACCCCCGGAGCTGACCCGCGCCGTCCTGACGCCGAACGTGGCCGCGCTGGCCCGCCGCGGCATCGCCTGGCGCCACGCCTGGTCCGCCGCGCCCTGGACGGTGCCCTCGCACGCGTCGCTGTTCACGGGCCTGCTGCCGTCGGGCCACGGCTGCAACGGACTGCAGCCGCGCCTGAGGGCGAATCTGCCCACCCTGGCGGGGCGCCTCGCCGACGCCGGCTACGAGACGGCGGCCTTCTACAGCAACCCCTGGCTCGCCGACCGCTCCTCCTGGTTGCTGAGGGGCTTCCAGCTGCGCCAGGAGGCCTCCATCGGCGGGCTGACACGCATGATGGTGGGGGATTCGGCGCACGATCAGGGCGGGGTGGCGTCGGTGACCAGTTTCCGCAAATGGCTGCTGGGCCGCGACCCCGGCCGGCCCTTCCTGGCCTTCGTGAACATCCTCGAGGCGCACCTGCCGTACGCGCCGTTGCCGATCGACCTCGCCGTGGCGGCGCCGGGCCTGCAGGCCGTCGCCGGGGTCCCCATCGTCTGGGGCCACGAGTACAACGCGGGCCTGCTCGAGGACGCGGCCGTGAACTGGCCGCTCGTGAGGACCTGCTACGCGGGCGATGTGGTGGCCGCCGACCGGCTGTTCGGGCTGATCCTGATCGCCCTGCGGGACGCCGGGCTGGACGAGGAGACGATCGTCGTGGTGACCTCGGACCACGGCGAGAATCTCGGCGACCACCGTCTCTTCGAACACCAGTTTTCGGTGCACGAGACCCTGCTGGCCGTGCCGCTGGTGATCGCGGGTCCCGGCCTCGGCCCCGTCGGCGCCGTGCGCGACGAACCTGTGATGCTGACCGATCTGTTCGCCACCGTCCTGGATCTCGCCGACCTGCCCGCCGAGACGGCGCCGCCGGGCAGCCGCTCCCTTTTCGCGGACGCCGCCCCGGCCGACAGGCCCCTGGTCGGCGAGTACGAGGGACCGAGCCAGGGCCTGATCAGCATGCTCGGAACGATCAACCCGCAGCTGGACGCCGCCCGGTTACGGCCCGCCCGCCGGACCGTGCGCGTCGGAGACCTGCGCCTGTCCCTGGCGTCCGACGGCTCCTTCGCGTTGCACGACATGGCGGCCGATCCGGCGCAGTCGCGGGATCTGACCCCCGCGCGACCCGAAGATGTGCGGCGTTTGCGGATCCTGCTGGACGCGCTGGCGGGCTCGGCGCCCGGCACGGGACCAGCCGGAAAGCTGGACGAAGCGACGCGCCGGCAGCTCGAATCCCTGGGCTACGTCCACTGAAGGAAGGGACGGCTGCATTATTTCCCGTTGACACTTGCCGATTGTGCTTTATTTAAGCAGGGATCTTTCCCGTGTAACGGTCCGGGGCCAGCGCTCCGGCGGTCTGCGGAGTCATCGAGCCGGAGGAACTGACATGGCCGATCCTACCGACAAGGTCGGGAGCAACATCGAAGGCACTTGGTACGTCGACAGCAACTGCATCGACTGCGACCTCTGCCGGCAGACCGCCCCCGACAACTTCGAGCGCAACGAGGACGAGGGCTACAGCTTCGTCTACAAGCAGCCCGAGTCGCCCGAGGAGGAGGAACTCTGCCGGGAGGCCCTGGAGGAGTGCCCCGTCGAGGCGATCGGCGACGACGGGTAGCAACGCCCCGCCACACGCTCCGATCCGGGCCCGGTCGCCGTACCGGGCCCTTTTGCCTATCCTGGACCCCCCTGCCGTCGGTGCCGCCGGTGCGGGCACCCGGGAACCGGGCCGGACGGAGCGGCGTAAAAGCGCCCGCAACACGCATCCGACCACCCCTGAATCCGCTTCCGGAAAGGCAACGCCATGAAACGGCTCTTCGCTCACAAATTCCCGCGCCCCGCCGCCGTGCTGCTGCTGCTGGCGGCCGGCGCCCTGGCGGGCTTCGCCATCTCGGCCGTGGACCGCGACGCGGCTGCCGATCTGGTCCTGCCCGATTCCGCCCGCGCGGCCACGGCTCCCGCCGATGCGCCCCGGTCCTATGCCGACCTGGCGGCCCTGGTCATGCCCGGCGTGGTGAACATTTCCACCGACAAGGTCGTGGAGATGCCGGACTGGCACCCGATGCTGAACGACCCGACGTTCCGCCGCTTCTTCGGCGACCCCGAGGCTCCGGACCAGCAGGAGCAGGTCGAGCGTTCCCTCGGCTCGGGCGTGATCATCAGCGAGGACGGTTACATCCTGACCAGCAACCACGTCATCGAACGGGCGAGCAAGATCCGCGTGCTCTTCGGCGACAGCAAGGAGCTGGAGGCCAAGATCATCGGCCAGGACGAGCGCACCGACGTCGCCCTGATCAAGGTGGAGACCGACGAGGCGCTGCCGTTCGTGCGGATCGGCGACTCGGAAGCCTTGCGGATCGGCGACCAGGTCATGGCCGTCGGCAACCCCTTCGGCGTGGGCCAGACGGTCACCCTGGGCATCGTCAGCGCGGTGGGCCGCAGCATCGGCCTGATCGACTATGAGGACTTCATCCAGACCGACGCCTCGATCAACCCGGGCAACAGCGGCGGCGCCCTGATCAACATGGGCGGCGAGCTGGTGGGCATCAACACCGCGATCCTCAGCCGCAGCGGCGGCTCGCAGGGCGTCGGCTTCGCCATCCCCAGCAACATGACCGTCACGATCAAGGACATGCTCGTCAGGCACGGCAAGGTGCAGCGCGCCTGGCTGGGCGTCATCACCGCCGAGGTCGACCAGACGATGGCCGAGGCTCTGGGCATGAAGGCGCCGCGCGGCGTGCTCATCTCCACCGTCAACGCGGGCACGCCCGCCGCGAAGGCCGGCTTGCAGGAAAACGACATCATCCTGCTGGTCGACGGCCGGACCGTGAACTCGGTCAGCGACCTGCGCAACACCATCAGCCTGAGCGGGGTGGGGCACGACGCGAAGCTGCTGACCCTGCGCGACGGCAAGGAGCGCCAGGTCACGGTCACCCTGGGCGAGCTGCCCGAGGACCCGACCGCCGCCGCGCCGACGAAGGACGAGAGCGAGGGTGCCGACGGCATCGACGGCGTCATCGTCCGCGAATTGACCGCCCCCCTGCGCCAGCGGCTGCGGCTGGCCGAGGGCGTCGAGGGCCTCGTGGTCTCCGAGGTGGCGCCGACCAGCAACGCCAGCCACCGCGGGTTGCGTCAGGGCGATGTGATCGTCGAGGTGGCGCGTCAGCCCGTCGCTACTCTAGACGATTACCGCAGCCGGGTGAAGCAGGACGCCGACCGGCCCGTCCTGCTGAAGATCCGCCGCGGCGACCAGTTCCAGGTGCTGGCGATCCCCAGGTAGCGCCGCTTCCGGACGGGCCCGGCGACGAGGCCCCCAGGCGACAGACACAGGGCGCCGGTCCCCCCGCGGGCCCGGCGCCCGCGTTTTCCGGTCCCCCGGGAAAACGGTTCACGAGGCGGGGCGTCGTCGGTATCATAGACCGGCAGACGCGGCGCCGGACATCGCACGGCAACCGGCAATGGCGAGGACATCCCGCATCTAAGCCGTGCGGGCAGGAGGGATCCATGGGGCAGAAGTCGAAGGACGGCGAAATCGTCGCCGGCGGGAGCGCCCGCCACGCCGAACCCGAGAAGAGCAGCCACCGCAGCAAGCTGCCCGGCGACCTGTACGACAAGGAACTGGCCCGGCTCGAGGTCGAACTGGTCAAGCTCCAGGCCTGGATCCGCCACGCCGGCCTGAAGGTCGTGGTGATCTTCGAGGGACGCGACGCGGCCGGCAAGGGCGGCGTCATCAAGCGGATCACCGAGCCCCTGAACCCCCGCATCGCGCGGGTGGTCGCCCTGGGCGTGCCGTCCGAGCGCGAGAAGACCCAGTGGTACTTCCAGCGCTACGTCGCCAACCTGCCGGGCGCCGGCGAGATGGTGCTGTTCGACCGCAGCTGGTACAACCGGGCCGGCGTCGAGCGGGTCATGGGCTTCTGCACCGACGAGGAACACCAGGAGTTCCTGCGCAGCTGCCCCGAGTTCGAGCGCATGCTGGTGCGGTCCGGGATCCGGCTGATCAAGTACTGGTTCTCCGTCAGCGACGACGAGCAGGAGCGCCGCTTCAAGGACCGCCTCGCCGACCCCACCAAGCGCTGGAAGCTCAGCCCCATGGACGTGGAGTCGCGATCCCGCTGGGTGGAGTACTCGCACGCCAAGGACGAGATGTTCGCCCACACCGACATCAAGCAGGCGCCGTGGTACGTGGTCGACGGGGATGACAAAAAGCGGGCGCGCCTGAACTGCATCAGCCATCTGCTGGGACTGGTCCCCTACGAGGATCTGACGCCCGAACCGATCACGCTGCCGCCGCGGCAGACGGGTGCGGAGTACGTGCGGCCGCCGCTGAGCGACCAGACGTTCGTTCCGGAACTCTACCCTTAGGGCCTGTCACAAAATAACTGACTCATTTACCTTGCCGCAGTAGCACGGGGATGAATCGTGTAGTTCCAATCTCCATGATAGCGGTGTCGCTGCAGATTGAGGCTTGCCATCTGTTCGTCCGTGACGAACACGCCGCTCGGATAGCTGTTTTGATCGATCTCCGTTCGCACCCTCAACCCCGTTGTCGTTCGGGTGGACCCGATGAGGCTGACGATGGTTG
>JANOEP010000048.1:0-39905 GCA_031441465.1 bacterium
GCCCGGAGCGCTTGGCCTTCCGGCTCCTCCGCCATCCTGGCTGCGGAGCCTCCAGGACACCCCTGTCACGCTCGTCTCGATGGGGCGCAGGCGGGTATTGCGGGTTGACTCGCGACGGTCTGGGCTATACTGTGCATATGCACACTACGAGGAGGACGCGTGCCTAGGCCCTGCAAGCAACGCTGCTGCCGCCGCTACGACGCCGACCGGGTCTACAAGCCCCGGGGCGTCCCCATGGGAGAGTTGAACACGACGCGGCTGGCGCTGGACCAGTTCGAAGCGCTGCGGCTGTGCGACCTGGAGGGCCTGGACCAGCAGGCGGCGGGCGCGCGGATGGGCGTGTCGCGGGGCACCGTCCAGAGGCTTCTGAAGAGCGCGAGAAGGGAACTGATCGCGGCGATCCTGCGCGGCGACGCCCTGCTGATCGCGCTCGCAACCCGGGAGGATTGACATGAGGGTCTGCATCCCCACCAACGAGGGCACCGGCCTCGCCGACACGCTGTGCGGCCACTTCGGCTCGGCGCCCTGGTTCACCCTGTGCGACAGCGAGAGCGGCGAGGTGGAGGTGCTGCGCAACACCAACGCCCACCACTCCCACGGCACCTGCCACCCGCTTAGCCAGCTCGACGGGCAGAAGTTCGACGCCCTGGTGTGCTTGGGCATGGGGCGGCGAGCCCTGGATATGTTGAACGCCCAGGGCATCAAGGTCTACCATCCGGCGTCCACCGTAGTCGGCGAGGTGCTGGCGGAGATCCGGGCGGGATCCCTGAACGAACTCGACGCCGCCCACGCCTGCGGCGGGCACGGCCACGGTCACCGCTCGCACGACGCCTGACCGACGGGCGTCGCCGGATCCCCATGGAAGAAGCCCGGCGCGTCCGCTGACGCGCCGGGCTTGTGCTTGTCGAGCGCGTCGCCGCGCCCCCTAGTTCGCCAGCACCGCCCCGCTCATCCCGGGCAGCGTGACCGTGACGTCGCCCTGGCCGAGGTCCAGGGTGCGGCCGCTGGTCAGCGTGCCCCCCTCGACGCTCGGGAACCAGTCCGGCCCGGCCACGACCTTGTAGACCGTGCTGCCGCCGACGGGCAACGCCGCGCCCAGCTGCGCCGCGGTCAGGGTCAGGGTGACCGGCTGCGCGCCGTTGTTCAGCAGGACGACCGCGCCCTTGGTGCCGAGCCGGCGGGCGAAGGCGTAGAGCGGTCCCTCGGCGGCGAGGGTCGCGAACTCGCCGCGCGCCAGCATCTGGTGGTCGCGGCGGAAGCGCGTGATCGTGCCGTAGTAGTCGCGCAGCTTCGCCTTGCGCGGGTCGTTCTCGTAGCGCCAGTCGAAGGGGCGGCGGCAGTCGGGGTCCTTGTCCCCCTCCATGCCGATCTCGTCGCCGTACCAGATGTGCGGCATGCCCACGTAGGTCATCGCGAACATCGCGGCCAGCATCTGGCGGCGGACGTCCTTGCTGGTGGTCAGGTAGCGCACGGTGTCGTGGCTGTCGATGAGGTTCATCATCGTCTGCACCGACTGCGGCGGGTAGACGAAGCGGCCCGGGGACAGCCGCTGGTCGAAGGTCGCGGCGTCGATGCGGCCCTGGCCGAAGAACTCCATCACCGGGTCGCGGAAGTACTTGTAGTTCATCGTGGCGTCGAAGCAGTGCGGCCCGATCCAGCTGCCGGCGTTGCCCCAGATCTCGCCCACCAGCCAGCTGTCCGGCTTGACCCGCTTGCAGGCGGCGTTGAACTCCTCCCAGAACCAGAACGGCACCTCGTTGGGCACGTCCAGGCGGAAGCCGTCGATGTCCAGGTCGCCCAGCCAGTACTGCGCAACGCTGAGCACGTAGTCGACCAGCGGCTGGTTGACCTGGGCCTGCGCGCGGTCGCTCACGGCGTTCTCGGCGCTGTTGGGGCGCGAGAGGTCCCAGTTCAGGTTCGGGTGCAGCCCGAAACCCCACCAGCAGTCGTAGTAGTCGGCCGCCGTGAAGTCGCGCGAGGCCGGCAGCGGCCAGCGCTTGAACTCGTACCAGTTCCAGTACTGCGAATCCTTGCCCTTCTCGACCGCGTCGCGGAAGGCGAAGTGCCAGTTGCCGGTGTGGTTGAAGGCCATGTCCACCACGATGCGGATGCCGCGGGCGTGCGCGTCCTGCACGAAGGCCTTGAAGCCCGGCTCGTCGGCGAAGTGCGGGTCGACCGTGTTGTAGTCCACTGGGTCGTACTTGTGGTTGCTCATCGCCTGGTTCAGCGGGTTGAAGTAGATCACCGTCACGCCCAGGTCCTGCAGGTAGTCCAGCTTCTCGCGCACGCCGGCGATGTCGCCGCCGTAGAACGAGTAGTAGTCGGGCTTGCCGTCGGTGCGGTAGGGGCTGCGCACCAGGCCCGCGACGTCGTACCAGTCGTCGACCAGGTGGAAGTACTCGCCGTTGGTGGTGCCCGCGGCGGGCAGCTTGTTGACCCCCTGGTACCAGGCCTCCGAGAAGTCGGGATCGTTGGCGGGGTCGCCGTTGCGGAAGCGGTCGGCGAAGATCTGGTAGATCACGCCGTCCTTGGCCCAGTCCGGCGTCAGGAACGGCGGGTGCTCGGCGCGGGTGTAGCGGAAGGCCGCTGCGGGCCGCTCCGGCGACGGGCCCGCGGCGCCGAGCCAGGCCTGCGCCGCCCCGTCGGCGTAGCGCACGGCGTACTCCAGGACGGAGTCCGCCCCGGGAAGCGTGACGCGCGCGCGGTAGTACTGGTAGGCGGGGTCGCGCTCGGCCGCGGTCATCGGCGCGGTCCGCCAGTCGCCGCCGTCGACGCGGTACGACAGCTCGACGCCCTCGACGTCGTTCAGGTGCGCGCGGGCGGTCAGCTCGATCTCGGTCGGGGTCAGGGGGTTGCAGGTCGAGTAATCGAAGATCGGCTCGAGGTCGTCGGTGTAGACCTTGCCGTCGCCGCGGGCGATGGCCACGGCCGAGAAGCTGTCGTCCACCTCAAGCACCGAGTTCTGGCCGCCGAAGCCGTCGTCGCGACCCTCGGGGTTGGACGGATCCTGCTTCCACTGGCCGTCCACCACGAACTTGTACTGGTAGCTGCCGGGCTGCAGCAGCAGCGAGGTCTCCCAGACGCCGTCGCCGTCGGCGTCGGCCAGGCGCTGCTTGCTGTCGTTCCAGTCGTTGAAGGTGCCGGCCAGGAACACGTCCTTGGCGGACTTACCCGCCGCGTACTTGAACGGCACGGTGCGGGTGCCCGTGGCGGCGCGCGCGGCGGCCGTTTCCGCCGCCTTGAGGGGCGCCGCGCCCGCTTTGACCGCGACCAGGGAGTTGTTGCCGCCGAAGCCGTCGGACTCGACCGCGGCGTTGCCCGGGTCCTGCTGCCAGTTGCCGTCGACCACGTACTTGTACTGGTGGTTGCCCGGGGCCAGGGGGACCACGACGCTGTAGGTGCCGTCGTTCTCGGGATCGGTCAGGCGCAGGGCCGAATCGCTCCAGCCGTTGAACGAGCCCGCCAGGAACACGTTCTGCACGCCCGAGATGACCGGCGTGTAGGTGAAGGTCACCTCGACCGGGGCGCCGCCCGCGGCGGGAGCGGCGGGAGCGGGGGCCGGTGTGACGGCGAGTGCCGGTGTGACGGCAGGGGCCGGCGCCACGGCGGCGCCGCCCGCGCCCACGGTGATCACGGAGTTCTTGCCGCCGAAGCCGTCGTCGACGCTCTCGGGATTCGCCGGGTCCTGCTTCCAGTTCCCGTCGACCACGAACTTGTACAGGTAGCGGCCGGGCTCCAGGGCCAGCTCGGTGGTGTAGACGCCGTCGCCGTCGGGATCGGTCATGCCCTGGCCGGTGGGATTCCAACCGTTGAACTCGCCGGCCAGGAAGCACCCGCCCACCTCGCCGCCCGCATCGAAGGCGAAGCGCGCCTTGCCGCCGGCGCCGACGGCGGGGGCGGCGGGAGCGACGGCGGCGGCGGCCGGCTTCGCGGCCGCGGCGCCCGCCCCGACGGTGACCACGGAATTCTGTCCGCCGAAGCCGTCCTCGGCCGACTCGGCGGCGGCGGGATCCGCGAGCCAGTTCCCGTCGACGACGAACTTGTACATGTAGCGGCCCGGGGCCAGCGCCAGCGCCTTGGTGTGGACGCCGTCGCCGTCGGGATCCTCCATGCGGTCGGAGGTCGGGTTCCAGCCGTTGAACTCGCCCGCGAGGAAGCAGGCGGCGCCCTTGCCCGCGTTGTGGGAGAACAGGGTCGCGCCCGCCGGCGCTGCCGTCGGCGCCACGGAGACGGCCACCGCCGCCTTCGTGACCACCGCGCCGGCCGGCGCCTCGCCGCCACCCGCGGTCAGTTTGGCGGTCCCGGCCGGCACGACCACGACCGAGTTCTGCCCGCCGTAGCCGTCGTCCTTGCCCACGGGGTTGGCCGGGTCCTGACGCCAGGCGCCGTCGACCACGAACTTGTACTCGTAGGTCCCCTCGTCCAGGGGCACGACGACGGCCCACACGCCGCCGCCGGTGTCCTTCAGGGCCAGATCGAAGGCCTTCCAACCGTTGAAGCTGCCGGCCAGGGTGACCTCCTTGGCGCCGGGGGCGCGGTGGACGAAGGTCACGTCGGCGGCGGGCAGCGAACCGGCCGCCAGGACGATGCCGATCAGCAGGACAATGAGCGACGACAGCACTGGACGATGGCGCATGATGATCTCCCGGTTGGCGGCGCAGGCGCGCGACGGGGGTCTCCCCCGCCTGGCGATCACGCCGGAAATGGTCCAAGACATGGAGAGTAACACGCGCTGCAGCGGCGTCAAGGGGGCCCGTCGGCCCGGTCGGAGGCGGCTGGGATCCCATCGGTATTTGTGTTATCATTAGATGAACTTCGACCCACCCGACGGGAGTCCCATGAACGCGCTGCGGTCCCTGCTGATTTCGTCCGCCTTGCTCGCGACGGCTGCCCTGATGCACGGCTGCACGGCCGATCGTCCCGTGGCCCCGGCAGGCGCCGAGGAGGCTGCCACGATCACGACCGCCGCGATGGTCCAGGTCCAACCCGACAGCTTTGTTCTGCGCGTCTACGCCGCCGATTCGGTCCACCTCGCCGGCGCCTTCAACAGCTGGGCCACCCAGAACCCGGCCTACGCCTTCGTCCCCGACGGCGACGGCCGCACCTGGCGCTACGGCACCGACCTGCCGGCGGGCGTCCAGGCCTACAAGTTCGTCCTGCGCAGGGGCGGCGTGGTCACCTGGCTGACCGATCCCATGGCCGCCGAAGTCCAGAGCGGCGGCGATCCCGCACAGGCCAACGCCCTTTACGGGCGGACCCTGCCGTCGATCCGCGACCTGCCGGCGCCGGTCGACCGCACCAAGCTCGTCATCTACGAGATCGCACCGAACGACTTTTCCGCCGCCGGCTCCTTCTCCGGGATCATCAGCGGCCTGGACACGGGCGCGAACCTGGTCGACCTGGGCGTCAACGCGATCGAACTGATGCCCGTCAACGCCCCCTCCTACAACGGCTGGGGCTACGACCCGGTGCTGTACGCCGCGCCCAACCCCGCCTACGGCTCGCCCTACTTCTTCGCCCTGCTGGTGGATCGCTGCCACGAGCGAGGCATGGCCGTCATCCTGGACGTCGTGCTGAACCACCAGGCCGGCGGCGGCGTGCTGCGCCAGCTGGACACCTTCGCCGGCAGCTACCACTTCACCACGACCGAGTCGAACCCCTGGGGCATGGTCGAGCTGAACTGGAGCGATCCCGCCCTGAAGGCCCACGTCCGCGACGCGATGCTGCACTGGGTCGACACCTACAAGGTGGACGGCTTCCGCTTCGACTACGTGGCCGGCGAGGGCTGGGCCACCTGGGAGTACCTGCGCGACGAGCTGCGCGCCGCGCGCCCGGACCTGCTGCTGATCGGCGAGGACTTCCGCTACCCCAACGAGGGCAACGCCGTCACCCACGGCTACGACGCCCAGTGGGGCGGCAACCACACCGACGGCTGGGGCGGCGGCGGCAACAATTTCCTGCAGGTGATGACGACCAACCTGACGCAGAACGGCTTCGCCTGGCGCGGCTCGACCGCGACCAGCCTAGGCTGCTGGAGCTTCGGCTGCCGCAACATGTGGGCCACGGCCAACGTGATCGGCGCCAACAGCCAGTACAACGGCACCAACGGCGACGGCTTCAGCGACGTGAAGTCCCTCGAGACGCACGACGAGAACCGCATCGCCTGGGCCGTGGACGCCTACGGCTCGGCCGACGCGCAGGCGGTCGGCGGCCGCCAGAAGTCGGAGTTGGGCGCCTTCGCCCTGCTGACCAGCGTCGGGATCCCGATGCTCTACAACGGCCAGGAGATCGGCTGCGACGAGTTCCGCCCGAGCGACCCGACCACCTTCAAGATCGACTGGGCCGGCGGCGACCAGGACCTGCGCGACGTCTACCGCAACCTGATCCGGCTGCGGCGCGACGAGGCCGCCCTGGCGTCGGAGCGTACCTGGTTCACCTGGCGCGCCGCCGACGCCGACCACGTCGACCGCACACTCTGCTACTGGCGCGGCGGGGCCGTGTCGTCGCAGGCCGAGATCGTCGTGGCCTTGAACTTCGACCACAACGCCCACACCTGGCCGGTGGCCTTCCCCGCGAACGGGACCTGGCACCGGTACCATCCTGAGAACGGGGCCTGGGAGGCGGTCGAGATCACGGGGAACCAGCTCGTCATCGCGCAGCCGGCCTCTTCGGGCGCACTCTGGCGCAAGGCCGACGGGACCACCGGCGTACCAGACTGAAAGGGATTCCGCTCTTCGGGCGGTACGACCCCGGCGGGGCCGTACCGCTCTGCATGTGTGTCCGACATACTCGTCACGAGGCCTCATCGCGAACCCGGCCTGATCGAAACGTTGGCCGCTGCCGCATCCGAGATGTGCGTCGTCCGGAATCATTTTATCATTGCGAGAATTATCGGTTGATTTGGGCCCATCAGATGGAATAGTATGCGTTTGTTAATATATTAACGTCTCTCTGTGCGAGAGGGGGACTCCATGGAATGTGATCCCCGCACCGCGGTCTACCTGTGCCAGCGCGGAACCGGGCCGTCCGTGACCCTCGACCGGGCCGAAATCGTCCGCTACGCGTCCGGACTTCCCGGCGTCGTCCACGTCCGGGACCACGGACTGCAGCCGAAGCTCGACCCCGCACTAGTGGCGGTAGAATTGCGCGCCCTGCGCATCGGTCGCATCGTCATCGCCGGCGACTCACCCGGGTACTTCAAGCCGGCCTTCACCTGCGCCCTGGCCGAGGCGGGTGGCGATCCCGACGAGGTCCACCTCGCTTCCTTCCGCGAACACGGTGCCGGCTGGGGCGACGCGACCGAGCGTGCGAAAGCCGTCCTCGCCTGCGCTGTGTTCGCCGTGCCCTACGGATTGGCGGCCTTGCCCGAGACGACCCGGGTCCATCCGGACACCCTGGTGATCGGCGGCGGCGTGGCGGGCATCCAGGTGGCGCTAGAAATCGCCGAGGCGGGCAAGAAGGTCTACCTCGTCGAGAAGTTGGGCACGATCGGCGGCCACATGGCGATGTTCGACAAGACCTTCCCCACCCTGGACTGCGCGGCGTGCATCCTGACGCCGAAGATGGTCGCCGTCAGCCAGCACGAACAGATCGAATTGATGACCTGCGCGGACGTCGTAGCCATGTCGGGCACACCAGGTGACTACCGGGTCAGCATCCGGAAGCGGGCGCGCCTGGTGGACGCCGACGCGTGCGTGGCCTGCCACGCCTGCACGGAGGTGTGCCCGGTCAAGGTCCCGAGCGAGTTCGACAACGGCATCACAACACGCAGGGCGATCTACATGCCGTTCCCACAGGCCGTCCCCAACGCCTACCTGATCGACGGGGACGCCTGCAGCTATGTCCAGAGCGGCGGGCAGAAATGCGGAGCCTGCCTGAAGAAATGTGCGAAGGAGTGCATCCACTTCGACATGCCTGACGAGACGGTGGAGATCGAGGTCGGCAACGTGGTCGTCGCCACGGGCTTCGACGTCTTCGACGCGCGTCGGATCGAACGCTACGGTTACGGGGCCCTGCCGAACGTGCTCACCGCACTCGAATTCGAACGGCTCACCAACGCGTCCGGCCCGACAGGCGGCGCGATCGTGATGAAGACCGCGCGGCTCAACAAGCGCACCGGCCAGGAGGAGTGGGCGTTCGACAGCGACGGCCCGCGTCCGCGCCGGATCGCGATCATCCACTGCGTCGGCTCCCGGGACCACAACTACAACCCTTACTGCTCTCGTGTCTGTTGCATGTACTCGCTCAAGTTCGCCCACCTGGTGAAGGAGAAACTGCCCGACGCGAGCTGCTTCGAGTTCTACATCGACATGCGCGCGTTCGGGAAGGGCTACGAGCAGTTCTTCGAGCGCGTCAAGGACGAAGGCGTATTCATCGTGCGCGGGCGTTCCGCCAAGGTCGCCATGCACGGCGACCAGATGTTCATCAAGGGCGAGGACATCCTCCACAACCGGGTGCGCGAATACCCCGTGGACATGGTGCTGCTGTCAGTCGGCCTGGAGCCGGCGGCCGACGCCGGCGCGCTGGCGGGCGTGCTCGGCATCGGGCGCGGGACGGACGGCTTCTTCAGCGAGCACGACTACAACATCGATCCCACCGGCACCGAGCGCGGCGGCGTCTACGTGGCGGGCGTCTGCCAGGGGCCCAAGGACATCCCGGACACCGTGGCCCAGGCGTCGGCGGTGGCGGCCCGCGTACTGCGCGCCATTCTCAGCGGGCACGGCCGGAGCCATCATGCGACAGTCTCCCTCGAGACGATCGAGAACCGCGCGGCGGCGCTCGCGAACAGATAGCAGAGGAGGACAACCACGATGGCGGTTCTGTCGAACCCGCGGTTGGCGGGAGAACTCGAGCAGTACGGCGCCGACGACGTGTCCAAGTGCTACCACTGCGGCAACTGCAGCGCGACCTGCCCCTTCTCGCGGGAACCCTTCCTTTTCCCTCGCATGTCGATGCGCTACCTCCAGATGGGCCTCGAGGAGAAGCTGCGGGGCACTCTCGAACCCTGGCTTTGCTACTACTGCGGCGAGTGTTCGCAGGAGTGTCCGCGCGAAGCCGAACCCGGCGAGACGATGATGGCCATGCGCCGCTGGCTGACCGCCCAATACGATTTCACGGGCCTCTCCCGGCTGTTCTATCGATCCTGGCGGCTCGAGCTGGGCGCGCTGCTCGCGGTCGCGCTCCTGACGGGAATCGGCTTCGCGCTATGGGGACGGCACAACGGCAGCCTGACGATCTACGACGGCCCGGGCGCCTTCCTCCCGAGCGAGAAGGTGCACGTCTTCGACTGGGTGATGGGCGGCGTCCTCGGCGGGCTATTGCTGGTCAACTGCCTGAGGATGTGGTGGTACACGTTGGGACGCGAGAAGGGACTCCGGGTGCCCCTGGCCGCCTACCTGCGTCACGCCTGGCTAATGCCGTTGCATTTCATGACCCAGAAGCGTTACCGCGAATGCGAACGGAAGGCGCCCTGGGCCTTGCACCTCGCGCTGATGCTCAGCTACCTGACGATGCTCGTCCTGATCATGTTCTTCCTGCACGGGATGCAGTCCGGTCCCGGGATAAGCTGGCGTCATCATGGCCTCGGTTACCTGGCGTCGGCGGGTCTGCTGTTCACAACCGGGTGGGCTCTGCGGGGCCGGTGGCAGCGGCACGAAATCCACTGGCGGCATTCCCACGAGACGGATTGGCTCTTCCTGGTACTGATCCTGTACGTCGCGACGACCGGGATCGTGCAGCACGCGCTGCACCGCCTCGGCCAGCCGCAGGCGGCCAATCTGGTGTACCTCGCGCACATGATGGGGGTGGTGCCCATGCTGGTGCTGGAGGTCCCCTTCAGCAAGTGGTCCCACCTGGCCTACCGGCCGCTGGCCATGTACTTCTCTACGCTGCAGGCTGAGGCGATCCTCGCCCGGGACGACGCGCGCGAACCCGCACCGGACGCCCTGACGGCCTGAGGAGGTGACGATGAGCGAATGCAGGATCGGCGTCTTCATCTGCAACTGCGGGTCGAACATCGCCAGGGTCGTGGACTGCGAAGAGGTCGCCGGCTGGATCCGGGACGAGCCGGGGGTCGCCGTCACCCGCACCTACAAGTACATGTGCTCGAACCCGGGCCAGGAAATGATCGTCCAGGACATCGGGGCGCATCAGCTGGACCGTGTCGTGGTCTCCGCCTGCAGTCCGCGCATGCACGAGCCGACGTTTCGCAAGACGCTGCAGAAGGGCGGCCTCAATCCCTACTACCTGGAGATGGCCAACATCCGGGAACAGTGCAGCTGGGTGCACGACGACCCGCGCGGGGCCACCGACAAGGCGACCGCGCTCACCCGGGCCGCCGTGCGCCGGGTCGCCCACCACGAACCGCTGGAGAAGCGCTTCGAGAACATGAACCCGGCCACGCTCGTTCTGGGAGGGGGCCTCGCCGGCCTGACCGCCGCCCTCGAATTGGCCGGTGCGGGACAGCCCGTGTTCCTTGTCGAGAGCGAGGAGCGGCTCGGCGGCAATGTCGCGCGGGTGGACCTGACGGCGCCGTACCTCGACTCCGCACGCGACATGCTGGCGGACCGAGTCGCCCGCGTGCAGGAGAATCCGCTGATCGAAGTCCTCCTGGTGAGCGAATTGGTTGAGCTCAGTGGATTCGTGGGCAATTTCACGGCCCGCGTCCGTTCGACCGGCGAAGACGGCCCGACGCGCGTCCTGCCTGTTGGGAGCATCATCGTGTGCACCGGCTACCAGCCTTTCGACGCCGGACGCATCGCCGCCTACGGTTACGGCAGGCTGCCGGACGTGGTCACCTCTTTCGAGTTCGAACGGATGCTGCGCGAGGGCCGGATCCGCACCAGCACGGGCCGCGTCCCGCGCTACGTCGCCATCGTCCACTGCGTCGGCAGCCGCAGCGAACGGCACCACACGTACTGTTCGCGGGTGTGCTGCATGACCGCCCTGAAATACGGCCACGAGATCAAGTCGGCGATCCCGGATGCCTTCGTCTACGACCTGTACATCGACATGCACGCCTTCGGCAAGGGATGCGAGGACTTCTACCTCCGCAGTGCGGAGATGAAGACCATCTTCCTCATGTACAAGAAGGGCACTACTCCCGAGATCATACCGGCCGGCTCTCGTTACGACAGCGAGATGCTGGTCACCGCTCACGACCTGCTGTGCGGCGAAGACATCGAGATCCCGGCCGACCTGGTGGTGCTGATGGTCGGCATGGAGGCGCGGCGGGACGCCGGGGCGGTCGCCCACCTAGTCAACATCAGCCAGGACAAGGACGGCTGGTTCATCGAGAGTCACCCGAAGCTCGACCCCGTCGCGACCACCACCGACGGCGTGTACATCGCCGGCGCCTGCCAGGCGCCCAAGGATATCCCCGACTCCGTGGCCCAGGCCCGCGCGGCCGCCGCACGCATCCTCCAGAAGATCGCGCGCGGCCGCATCGAAGTCGATGCCGTCTATGCCGAGGTCGACCCCGATCTCTGCTCCGGCTGCCGCATCTGCAACGAACTGTGCCCCTACGTCGCCATCGATTTCGACGCGGACAAGAGGCGCAGTCGCGTCATCAGCGCTCAATGCAAGGCCTGCGGCGCCTGCGTGGCCGCCTGCCCTAGCGGAGCCATCACGGGCCGGCACTTCACCGACGAGCAGATCTATGCCCAGATCGAGGGGGTGCTCTGATGGCCTTCGAACCCAGGATCGTGGGGTTCCTGTGCAATTGGTGTTCGTACACGGGCGCCGACCTCGCCGGCACCAGCCGCATCAAGTATGCGCCCAACGTGCGCGTGGTCCGGGTGATGTGCTCCGCCCGCGTGGATCCCACCTTCGTCATCGAGGCCCTGCGGATGGGGGCGGACGGCGTACTCATCTGCGGCTGCCACCCCGGAGACTGCCACTACGCCGAGGGCAACTACAAGACCAAGCGCCGCTACCCGCTGCTGAAGCGGCTGCTCGCGGGGTACGGCATCGAACCGGCGCGGGTCCGCCTGGAGTGGGTCAGCGCCAGCGAGGGGCAGCGCTTCGCGGACATCGTCAACGAGATGACCGAGCAGGTCCGGGCCCTGGGACCCTGCCGCGTTCGGCAGGTCCTGGAAGCCGACCTGTCGGAAAGGTGAGCCATGGCCGACCGCAAGCTCCAGATCGCGCTCTACTGGGGGGCCGCCTGCGGCGGCTGCGATGTCGCCGTCCTCGACACGAACGAATTCATCCTGGAACTCGCGGCGGTCGCGGACATCCGCTTCTGGCCGATCGCCGTCGACGGCAAGTACGCCGACGTTGAAGCGATGGCCGACGGTGAGTTGGATCTGGTCATCTTCAGCGGGGCGGTCCGCAACAGCGAGAACGAGCGCCTGGCGAAGCTGCTGCGGCGCAAGACCAGTCTGCTGGTGGCCTTCGGCTCCTGCGCGCACATGGGCGGCATCCCCGGCCTGGCGAACTCGGTGACGCGCGAGGAGATCCTGGCGTGCGCCTACCTGGACAATCCTACGATCGAGCCCGGCAACCGCACCGTGCCACGGACGACGACACCCGCCGGGAACGGCAACGATCTGGAACTCCCCCAGTTCTACAAGCGCGTCTACCGCCTCAGCGACATCGTCGAGGTCGACTACACCGTGCCGGGGTGTCCGCCCGCCCCCGCGCAGGTGAAAGCCGTCCTGCAGGCGATCGCAGGCGGGAGCCTGCCGCCCCGGGGCTCCGTCGTGGGCGCGTCGGAGCGGACGGTCTGTGACGACTGCCGGCGCACAAAGGAGGAGAAGCGGATCAAGCGGTTCCACCGCCCGTGGCAGATCATCCAGGATCCGGAACGCTGCCTGCTCGAGCAGGGGATCCTATGCGCCGGCTCCGTGACGCGTTCCGGGTGCGGCGTGAGATGCCCGGACAGCAACATGCCCTGCCGCGGCTGCTACGGCCCGGCGCCGAACGTGCGCGATCAGGGCGCCAAGTTCGTGAGCGCGGTCGCCTCGATCGTCGACAGCAAGGATCCAGCGGAGATCGACCGCATCTTGGACGGCGTGCCGGACATCCTGGGCTACGCCTACCGTTTCGGTCTGCCCGGCTCGAAACTGCAGAGGAGCCTGTGATGTCCCGAACGATCCTGATCGATCCGATCACCAGGCTGGAAGGCCACGGCAAGATCCACATCTTCCTGGACGACGAGGGCGCGGTCACCGACAGCTACTTCCAGATCCCGGAACTGCGGGGTTTCGAGCGTTTCGTGGTCGGCCGGCCCATCGAGGAACTGCCCCGCATCGTCACGCGGATCTGCGGGGTCTGCCCGGCGAGCCATCACCTAGCCAGCGCCAAGGCGGTCGACGGCTGCTTCGGCGGCGAGGTACCGCCGCTCGCGCACAAGCTGCGCGAAATGTACTACCAGGCCCACTTCATCCACAGCCACATCGCGCATTTCTACGCCCTGGCGGCGCCGGAC
The DNA here is from genome assembly GCA_031441465.1 of bacterium. Classification (GTDB taxonomy): domain Bacteria; phylum Krumholzibacteriota; class Krumholzibacteriia; order LZORAL124-64-63; family LZORAL124-64-63; genus PNOJ01. Next base: position 13,430 of record JANOEP010000048.1, read on the forward strand.
TTCGTCTGCGGACCGGATTCCGACCCGGCGCTGCGCAACATCCTGGGCGTCGTCCAGAAGGTCGGGCTGGACGTGGGCGGCGCCGTGATCAAGGCACGGGCCATGGCGCAGGAGATCCAGAAGACCATCGGCGGCCGCTCGACCCACCTCGTCTGGTGCCTGCCCGGCGGCGTTTCCAAGGGTCTCACGCCGGCCGAGGTCGCGGGCATCCGCCCACTGGCCGGCGAGCTTTACGACTTCGCGCAGTTCTCGCTCCAGGTCTTCCGTGACATCGTCCTGGGCAACCCGGCCTACGTCGACCTGATCGTGAACGGCCCCTACACGCTCGACGTGCACAACATGGGCCTGGTCGACGGGGACAACGCGCCCAATTTCTACGACGGCCTGGTGAGAGTCGTCGACTACGAGGGCCGTGAGATCTGCCGATACGCACCGGCGGACTACCACCTCCACGTCGCCGAGCACGTCGAGTCCTGGTCCTACCTCAAGTTCCCGTACCTGAAGCAGCGGGGCTGGCGGGGCTTCACCGAGGGGTTGGATTCGAGCCTGTACTGCGCCACCCCCCTTGCTCGATTGAATGTGGCGGACCGCATGGCAACACCCAGGGCCCAGGAAGCGTATGAGGAGCTGTTCACGACCCTGGGCGGCCATCCCTGCCGGGCGCTCCTGGCCAACCACTGGGCCCGGCTCGTGGAGATGATCCAGAACGCCGAGGTCCTCCTGCGCTACGCGGACGACCCGGAGATCGCCGGCCCCGATTACCGCGTCGTTCCCCGGAGCATCACCGGCGAAGGCGTGGGCATCGTCGAGGCGATGCGCGGCACCCTCACCCACCACTACACCTGCGACGAGAACGGGATCTGCACCAGCGCCAACCTCATCGTGGGCACGACGAACAACAACGCGCCGATCCACATGGTCACCAACAAGGTCGCCAAAGCGATGATCAAGCCTGGGCGCGAGCCCGAACCGGGAATGCTGAACATGATCGAAATGGCGTTCCGTGCGTTCGACCCCTGTTACAGTTGCGCCACCCACTCCCTGCCCGGCCAGATGCCCCTCGAGGCGATCGTGCACCGGGGCGGCGAGATCTGGCGGGTGCTGCGGAAGAACTGCTGACCGGTGCACACCAAGATCGTGGGCATGGGCAACCCGATCATCACCGACGACGCCATCGGCGTGCGCTTGGTGCGCGGCCTGCACGAGCGGCTGGGCGAGATCGAGGGGGTTATCTGGATCGAGGAGTGCTCGGTCGGGGGACTAAACCTGCTGGACGTGGTCGGCGACTGCGACCGCCTGATCGTGGTCGACTCGCTGAAGACCCGCGGGGCCGGGCCGGGCGACTGGCACCGCTTCACGGCAGTTGATCTGCGCCCGACGCTGAACCTCTCCAGCGTCCACGACGCGAACTTCGCGACGGCGCTGGCGCTCGGGCGCCGGCTGGGCATTCCCTTGCCGCGGGACGAAGAGATCCACATCTTCGGTGTCGAAATCATCGACAACACCAGCTTCGGCGAGCAGATGACGCCGGAACTCGAACAGCGCTTTCCCGCCTTGCTGAACGAAATCCGCGCCCAAGTGCGCAATCTGCTGGATTGACGTCCCGCCCGGACACCACGTCCCGGCACCCACGGCCGACTTCGGTTCAACCGGTCCCGCCGCTCAGCACAGAGGCAGGCTCTTCGCCGGGAGGCCTCCGGCGCCGAGCAAGGCCGCGGCATGCCCCCCCATCGTGACGAACGCCCCCTGCCTCAGCACGCCCTCCAGCTTGGCCACCGTCGAGTCCTGCCCGCCCTGGCTAAGCAGACGCTTCACCGGCGACTGGCCGATGCGGCCGGGCCGCCAGTCATCCAGTTCCCAGGGATGCAGGTAGGTGACGATGGACTGGCCCTGACGGCGGGCAAGCGAGCGCAGTGCGCGGGAGGCGGGCACCGGCAGCAGCCGCAGGTAGGCGCCGCCGGCGAAGCCGATGTTCACACCCAGGACACGCGCGGTGGTCATGGGCATCACCAGCAGCGGCTCTCCCCCGTTGGTGCCTGACGGCTGCAGCAGGAATGGTCGCCGCGGCGACGCGGGCTGACCGTAGTGCGGGTGGTGGACGGGGAACAGGGAGCAGTCGTAGGTGAAGCCCTCCTCGCGCAGCACGTGCAGGTAGTCGTGCACCGGCGGCGTGATGGTGAAGCTCGGGGCGCGGTAGCCGTCGACGCGGTCGATGCCCGCGGCGGCCAGCGCCGCGCGCGCTTGTCGCAGATCGGCGCGGAACTCCGCCGCCGTGAGCCGGTGGACGACCGGGTGGGCATAGGAATGGCAGGCGATCTCGTGGCCGGCGTCGGCGATGCGGCGCACCAGCTCGGGGTGGCGCTCGGCGGTCCAGCCCAGGACGAAGAAGGTCCCGGTCACGCGGTGCCTCGCCAGCAGGTCGAGGCAGCGCTCGGTGTTGCCGACGACGCGGCTCTCGCGCCCCTGCCAGGTGTCCGGCGGCGCCTGGTCGAGGTAGTTGTGGCCGTGGAACCACTCCTCGACGTCGATGGTCAGGATGTCGGGTGTCGCGTTCACGTCCCCTCCGTTCGGCCCCCAGTCTACGCGCAGGCTGTCACACCCGCCCCCGTCCGTCAATCCGTGGTCGCCAAGCGGGACCGTCCCCCTTACTCTGGCCGGAGCCGGACGGGGTGCTCCCGGGCGGCTGCGATCACACCGACGGGGAGACTTCATGCCGCAGCGCCACCTCGCCTCCCGCGGGCAGATGGGCGGGGCCGTCACGGCCCGCCTGACCAACGGGATGCGCCTGATCGTCATGGAGGACCGCCGCAGCCCCGTCGCGGTCTGCAACATCTGGGTGCGCGTCGGCTCGAACCTGGAGCCCGATGGGGTGCGCGGCTGGGCGCACGGCATCGAGCACCTGCTGTTCAAGGGCACGCAGCGACGGGCCGAGGGCGATTTCGCGCGCGAGGTCGCCGACCTCGGCGGCACGACCAACGCCGGCACCGGCTACGAGACCACGAACTACCACATCACCGTGCCGGCGGAGCACCTGCCGGCCGCGGTCGACATCCTGCACGACGCCCTGTTCCACTCGGAGTTCGAGCCCGCGGCGCTGGACGCCGAACGCCAGGTGCTGGTCCACGAGAACCACATGTACGACGACCAGCCCTCGGGCTTCGGCGTGACGTGGCGCTGGGGTCTGGAGCTGGCGCGCGACGTCAGCCCCTACCGCCACCCGATCGGCGGCAGGGACGAGGACCTGCTGTCCACGCCCCGCGATCGCATCGTCGACTTCTGGCGGTCCGCCTACCAGCCCGACCGCATGACCGCGGTGGTGGTGGGCGACGTCAAGGCCGGGGCGGTCCTGGACCTGCTCGCCGCCACCTTCGGACCCGAAGCGCCGCCGCGCCCCTACGAGCTGCCCACGCCGGCGGGCGAACCGCCCCACGACCGGCTGCGCGCGCAATTGGCGCGGGGCGACCTGCAGCGCGTCTACGCCAAGCTGCTGTTGCCGGGCGTGGCCGAGAACGATCCCGACCAGCCGGTGCTGGCCGTCGTGCAGCAGATCCTCTCGGACGGTCGCAGCGCGCGGCTCTACCGCCGCATCCAGGAGGAGAAGCAGCTGGTCGGCGGCATCGGCCTGCTGAGCGAATCCGGCCCGCGCGAAGGGCTGCTGGTGGTGGACTTCGAGACCGACGCCGCCCAGGTCGCGGCGGCCTTCGCCGAGATCGGCGGCCTGTTGCAGGAGATGAAGGACGCCCCCCCGGACGAGACCGAGCTGGACCGCGCCCGCGTCCGCACCGAGCGCGGCCACGCCTTCGGCCTCGAAACGGTGCAGGGCCGGGCCGCGAACCTGGGCTGGCACGACGCCATGGGCGACCCGGCGGCCGCCTTCGACTGGCCGCGGCGGGTGGCGGCGGTGACCGGCGCCGACGTCCAGCGTCTCTGCCGGCGCTTGTTCGTGCGCGAGGAGGCGGCGGTGTTCGTCTACGCCCCCACCGGCGACGGCGGCGATGGCGACGGCGGCGATGGCGGCGCGATCCCCGCGGACGCCGCCGCCTGGGAGGCGCTGCTGGCGCCGCGGCTCGCCGGCCGCACGGGCGGGGACGGCGCGGCGACGATCGCGAAGGCTCCGACCCCGGCGGAACCCGTGCAACCGGCGGCCAAAGCGACCGCGAAGAACGACCGACCCTTCGAGGAGATCCTCCTGCGCGGCGGCCTGCGCCTCTACGCGCGCGAGGACCGCAGCCTGCCGGTCGCGACGCTGAGCCTGTACGCCGCCGGCGGCGTCTGCCACCAGCAGCCGGGCCGGGAAGGCCTGGCCAACCTGACCCAGCAGGTCCAAGCCAAAGCGACGGCTCAGGAAGACGCCGCCGCGCTGCACGCCGCCGTCGAGAGCTGCGGCGCGTCGCTCTCCCCCTTCTCGGCCCGCGACCACACCGGCCTGTCGCTGTCGGGCCTCACGGCTCGGCTGGACCCCCTGCTCGAGCGCCTGGGGAGGTTGGCCTGCGCGCCGGCCTTTCCCGCCGACGAGTTGGAACAGGAACGCCGGCTCGCGCTGGACGACCTGCAGGCCCAGCAGGACGATCCTTTCCAGGCCGCGGCGCGCACCCTGCGCGCCGCGATGTACAGGGACCACCCCTACGGCTCGCCGATGGCCGGCACCGAGACCTCGCTGCCGAGCCTGACCCGCGACGACCTCGTCGCCCACCACGCCCGTCTGTGGACGTCGCGCAACGTGCACGTCGTGGTCTCGGGCGACATCGACCGCGACCGCCTCGCGGCGAGGATCGAGGCGGTCCTCTGCGACCTGCCCGACGCCCCCTCGCCGCCGCTGCCGCCGCTGGACCGCGTGCCGGCCGCCGACGGCGTCGAGCGCGCGCGCATCGCGCGCGACGTGCGCCAGAGCGTGGTGCTGTGCGGCTGGCGTGGTCCGCTGGACCCGAACACCAACCGCGCCGCGCTGGCGCTGCTGCAGAGCCTGCTGAACGGCCAGAGCGGCCGCCTGTTCGAGGCCCTGCGCAACCGCCGCTCGCTCTGCTACACGACCGGGATGCAGGCCGCCCGCGGCTTCGCGCCGGGGATGCTGGTCGGGTACGTGCTGACCGATCCCGCCACCGAGGCCGCGGCCGCAACCGCCCTGGTCGAGGAGCTGCAACGCGCCGCCGCCGAACCGGCGCCGGCGACCGAGTTCGCACGGGCCCGCGCGCGGCTGCTGGGCAACCTGCTGATCTCGCGGCAGAGCAACGCCGCGCGGGCGAGCCGCTGCGGCGCCGACGTGCTCTACGGCCGGGCGCCGAACAACATCGCCCACCACCTGCAGGAGATCCGCGCGCTGACGCCGCGGCAGGTCCGCGACGCCGCCGCGCGCTACCTGGGGACCGAGGATCACTGGGAAGTGGTGCTGGGGCCCGCCTGAGAGCGAACCGTCCTACGGAACGGGGCCGGAGCGCGCGGGCGTTCCGGCCCCTGTTGGCGTCGGGCCACTAGCCCCGCAGGGGGTAGCGGTGCGGGTCGTCGCCCATGTCGATCACGTGCGACGTCTGGCTGAACGAGGTGCGGTGCTTCTTGCCGGCGGGGATGTAGTAGACGTCGCCGGCCTGGTACAGCTCGGTGCGTCCCTCGATTTCCAGGGTCATCTCGCCGGTGACGAGGTAGCCCCACTGGGCGCCGTGGCTGTGGTCGGGGACGGTCACGCCTTCGTCGAAGCGGAAGAACGTCACCTGCTTCTCGTGGTTTTTCAGGGAGTGTCCGGTCACGCCGGAGACGTGGAACTCGATGGCGGGGAGCTTCAGGACTTCTTGGGGCCACACGGTGCTGGCCACTTGCAGTCTTTCCATGGAGACCTCCCGAGTTGGGATGGGGTGGCAGGTTCCACTGCGGTCAGGATACCGGATTCCGGGTCGTTTGCAACCGACTCTCTTCAACCTCGCGGAGCATAGTCGGTTCCGCGCATCGGCAGCGCGGGGCCACCCCCGACGACCTCCGAGGCGATCACCTCCCCGACCAGCAGTTCGTGATCTCCGGCCGGGTGGCGGCCCACCAGACGGCACAGCAGCCGGGCCGCACAGTCCTGCAGCGCCGGCACGCCGCCGCCCAGCAGAACGGCGGGCGCACGCTCCCATTTGTCGAGATCGCGACCCGACTGCAGGCCGAACAGGCGCGCGACCTCCACTTGCCCCTCGCGCAGCACCGAGACGCTGAATTCCCCCCCGTCGCGCAGCAGCCCGTACGTGTGGCGCAGCGGCGAGACGGAGACCACGAGCAGGGGCGGCTCGGCCGACACCCGGGACACCCAGGCGGCGGTCAGGCCGCCGCGGCGTGGGCCGTCCGCGGCGCCGACGACGACCACGGGCGAGGGCAGCAGTTGCAGGGCAGGATCGTGGGGTGAAGACACCAGGGCCATGGGAACCTCCCGGGGACCGGGGACGGGGCGACGACCACCTGCAGGTTAACCGTCGCGCAGGTCGCAGTCCAGCGCGCCCTCCTGGCCGCCGGCGTTCTCGGGGAGGACCTCGGGAATGGTGAAGCTGAAACAAGAACCCCGGCCGACCTCGCTCGAGACGGTCAGCTGGCCGCCCATGGCCGCGACGGTGCGGTGGGCGATGGCCAGGCCGAGGCCGCTGCCGCCGTGCTTGCGGGCGATGTCCCGGCCGGCCTGCTGGAAGGGCTCGAAGATCCCGTCCAAACGGTCGGCGGGGATGCCGGAACCCGTGTCGGTCACCGAGATCTCGAGCCAGCCGGCGACGGCCGCCCGCCGGCAGACGACCGTCACCGCGCCGCGATTGGTGAATTTCAGCGCGTTGCCCACGAGGTTCATCGCCACCTGGCGCAGCCGGGTCGGGTCGCCCACCTGCTCGGCCGACACGGCGGGATCCACGGCGAGTTCCAGCGCGACACGCTTCTCGCGCGAGGACGAGGCGAAGATCCCGCACACCTCCTCGAGCACGTCGCGCGCGCTGTAGGGGATGCCTTCGAGATCGAGACGGCCGGCCTCGATGCGCGACAGGTCGAGCACGTTGTTGATCAGGGACAGCAGGACCTGCCCGCTCTCCTGGATGGAGGCCGCGAAGTCGCGTACGTCCTGGTCGCCCAGGTTCGGCATGGTCAGCAGGTCGGCGAAGCCGACGACGCAGGTCAACGGCGTGCGGATCTCGTGCGACATCGCCGCCAGGAACATGCTCTTGCTGCGGTTGGCCAGTTCGGCGCCGCGGCGCGCGTCGCCGGCTTCGGCCAGCGCGCGTTCGAGATCGGCCTTGGCCCTGGCCAGGTCGGCGGCCACCTGCGCGTAGCGTTGCATCGCCGCGCGGGCGGCTTCGGCGGCATGCGCCTTCTCCTGCGTGTAGCGGACGATCATCCCGGCGACCTGCAGTTGGAGCACGGCGCCGGCCTGCCGGGCGTACTCCTCGCTGGCGCGGCGGCCCGCGAGGTTGGCCACCAGTTCGACCATGCGGCGCTGCGCGTCGGATTCGGCGAGCGGCCCGTGGCCGACGAGCCGGCCGAGCACCGCCCGCTCCTTGTCGTGCGACAAGAGCACCGGAACGTGCCACAGCGCGGCCCCGCACTCCGGACAGAGCGCACCGGCCGGCCGCGCGCCGGGGTCGGGGTCCGGATCGGCCTCCAGCAGTTCCGCCACGGCCGCGATGCACGCGCCGCCGCAGACGGCACCCCCGGCGACCTCCCCGGCGTCCAGGAGGCGGCCGTCGTCGATCGGGCGGTAGCCGCGTCCGTCGCGCAGCACCAGGCAGGTGCACAGCCCGACGCCCCGGGCCAGGACGTGACGCCAGTAGGCCAGCTCGGCCAGATCCAGGACGGCTTCCGGCGGCACGTCCCGCACCGGCAGGAGACGACCGTCGCACCAGAGGTCCGGCCGCTGCTGGGCCTCGCGCAGGTAGTGGCGCAGGTCCTCGAGATCGGCGGCGCCGAGGTGCTCCACCAGATCCCCGCCGAACAGCTCGGCCTGCAGATGTTCCCGGACCAGTTGTGCGTTCTCGAACTCGAGACGGCGCACGCGCGTCTCGAGGCGCTGCTCGCGCAGGAGCGCGGGCTCGGCGCCGACGGTGTCGGGTGGCGAGGGGATATCCAGGGTGCGGTCGCTCATGCCACCACCATCGCAGCCTGTCGGGAATGACGGTCCGGTGCCGGAGGCGTCCCGACCGTCTCGTGAGGAATCTCTCCTGGAGAGGATCGGCGGGCGGGCCGCGTTCTTGAGCGCGGATACCGCTTTCAACCGCAAGAAGTTGGGGATAACGGCGCGGGCGGCTCAGCCGTGCCGGCCGAGGCCGTTGAAGAGGTCGAGCTGGGGGGAATGGCGGGGCAGGCCGACCGCCTCGAGGACCTGGCCGATCCAGCCGTTGCGGTCGTCCGGGTCCAGCTCGAGCCGCGACTGGTCGAACTCCGTGAGGAGGTCCCGGATCAGGGCGTCGATGCCCAGCTGGAAGCCGGCCGAGGTGTCGCGCGTGCCGTCGAAGGCGGGCATCCCGAGCACCGGGACCCGCACCAGCAGCGTGTAGGTGCCCAGCCAGTGGCGCAGCAGCGGCTCGAGGTCGGGCCGGCGGCCGACGGCGTGGACCATGTAGGCGTAGTTGTCGAGCACCGAGCGGTCGCACACCACGGCCTGGTAGTTGGCGGCCGTGGCGATCTCCCAGGCGATCTGCGTGTGGAGGATCCACTCCTGGGCGCCGCTGGTGGTGTCGCGGTTGATGGGCAGGGGGCAGTGCCTTGCGACCTCCTTCACGACGTCGACGCCGATGTCGAGCCGCTTCAGGCAGGCCGCCAGCTCGAAGCAGAGGGTCGTCTTGCCCACGCCGTGGGTGCCGATGAACGCGATCTTCATGATGAGCGACCATAGCGGCCCGGCGGCCCGCCGTCCAGCCCGGAGTCGCCCGCCCGGTATCGTCGTACCGGAGCCTGCGAACGCTGGCGGCGGAGCCGCTCCGATGGTATCTCTATGGGCTCCGGTCCGCCCCGCGGCGGCCCGGGACCGGCGACGAACGAGACGGCGCCCCGGCAGGGGCGCGTTCAGGAGGTTACGATGAGGACACGGGACCTCGAACGCATCCGCGACGACCTGCACGCCGAACGGGACCGCGTCCAGCGGATCATCGCCCGCCACGCGAAGGCAATCAAGCACGCCGACGACCAGACGGGCGAAGGCTCCGGGAAGGCCCACTCCAACCACATGGCCGACCAGGGTTCCGACGAGATCCACTACGAGACCATGATCCATCTGGCCGGCGCCGAGACCGACTACCTCTTCGACATCGAGGAAGCCCTCGCGAAGCTCGAGAACGGGACGTACGGCCGCTGCGAGGCCGGCGACCACCCCATCGCGGTCGAGCGCCTGCTGGCCGCGCCGACGGCGCGCCTGTGCATCGCCTGCCAGGAGAAGCGGGAGAAGATGTCGGCCTAGGCTTCGGTCGGGACCCGTACCCGGCTGGAACCAGACCGGTCGACGGCCGGCTCCTCGGGGAGCCGGCCGTCTTCATGTGTCCACGTTGTCGTCGGGCTTCAGTGCGTCAGGCTGGCGGCCTTGCGGAGGCATCTCTTGAGGCGGTGGATCTCGCGGCGGTGACGGTTGCGTTGGCTGTCCTCTCCCGCCGCAGCCGCTTCGTCGCGACGGGACTTGAGCGCGCGAATCCTGCCCTTGACCGCGGTCTTGTCCAGCCCGACCACGATCTTGTGGGGCTTCTCGATGCCGAGCTTGGCCGCGAGCAGCTCCACCAGTTCGTCCTTCTTCAGACCGATGACGCCGGTGACCCCGGGAAGATGGGTCTTCATCATCTCGCGCAGATCGTTGACCTTGTGCTTGTGCAATTCGTGCCAGTCCATGCGGAGCCTCCTCGGCAGCCGGCCCGGATGGGGTCGACAGTTCGGCGTGGGTGGATGGATACCCCGATCCTAGCCGATCTCGTCGCAAATTGCACGTTGGCGGTCCCACCGACCCGGCCGTCCCCGGGGTGCCTGATTTTCTACCATCCCGCCTCAGGGGCGCGGTCCCGCACATCGACGCATCGGCGCCCGCATCGCCAGCCTGGCCTGCTTCGGCGCTCGACGACCCCGTCCCGCGTACCCCGCTCTCGCTCGACAGCACCGGGGCCGGGCCTTTCCAGCAATCCCTTGCCTTCGTGCAAGTTGCCGGGGGGCGACTCTACCTGAATCAGGAGAGTCAATATCCTGATTAAGCCCCCCTCGAGGCACGCCGGAGCCCCACACGCCCCGTCCGGACACGATGGCACGCCCGTTGCAGCCCTGCTCCCCGACGGCACACGTCCGGCATCTTGCCGGTCGTGACGCACACCGGGCACGGGGGAAGTCGCTTGATGCACACGAAGGCGCCGGGTCTCGGCGAATTCCTGATCAACAAGGGTGTCATCGACCAGGATCAACTGGCCGAGGCGCTCGTCGAGCAGAAGCGCTCCCACGAGCGCCTCGGCGAGATCCTCCAGCATCGGGGCCTGATCACCGAGTGGGACCTGCTCGACGCCCTGGGCAACCAGCTCGGCCACCGCCTGTTCGACACCGCGCGCGACGAGGTGACGCGCCAGGCCCTGGAGCTGGTGCCGGCCGAATCTGCGCGGCGCTACGACCTGCTCCCGGTCTGCGTGGACGAGCACCACCTCGTGGTCGCCATGAAGGACCCGCTGGACGTCGAGGCCCTCGACCATCTGCAGCACGTGGCCTCGCGCGTCGACCGCGAGCTGTCGATCCTGCTCGCGCCCGCCGAAACCTTGGCGCAGGCGCGCGAACTCCACTACGGCCGCCTGCAGGGCGACCGCAACGTGTCGCAGCTGATCGAATCGGTGATCGACGAGATCGGCGGCGGGCACGACCTCGAGATCGATCTGGAAGGGGACGGCTCGTCGGCGCAGGACGCCGGCGTCGTCACCCTCGTCGACCAGATCATCGGCAAGGCGATCCAGGAGCGGGCCACCGACATCCACATCGAGCCCCAGGAACACAGCCTGATCATCCGCTACCGCGTCGACGGCATCCTCTACGACGCGCTGACCCCGCCGCGGGCGGTCTACGCGGGCGCCGTCAGCCGCCTGAAGATCATGGCCAACATGGACATCGCCGAGCGGCGCACCACCCAGGACGGGCGCTTCACCTTCAAGCGTGACGGCCGCGAGGTGGACATGCGCGTCTCGGCCATCCCGACGGTGCACGGCGAAAAGATCGTCATGCGCCTGCTGGACAAGACGAACTTCAACTACTCACTGACCGACCTGGGCCTCGCGCAGCAGGACATCGCCTCGATGCGTCAGGCCATCCACCGCCCCCACGGCATGATCCTGCTGTCTGGCCCGACCGGCTCCGGCAAGACCACGACGCTGTACGCCGCCATGAAGGAACTGGACAGCCTCAGCCTGAACATCACGACCATCGAGGATCCGGTCGAATACCAGATCGGCCGCATCAACCAGGTCCAGGTCAACAAGCGCAAGCAGGTGACGTTCGCCAACGCCCTGCGCGCCTTCCTGCGCCAGGATCCCGACGTGATCATGGTCGGCGAGATCCGCGACCAGGAAACGGCCGACATCGCGATCCGGGCCGCCCTGACCGGCCACATGGTCTTCAGCACCATCCACGCGAACGACGCCCCGAGCACGGCCGCGCGCCTGGTTTCGATGGGGGCCGAGCCCTACATGGCCGCCAGCGCCCTGAGTCTGGTGGCGGCGCAGCGGCTGGTCCGCCGCAACTGCCCCCGCTGCCTGGAAGAGTACGAACCCGCGAAAGAATTGCTCATGGCCCTGGGCGAAGACGCCGATGACTTCGGTGCCCTGCCGGAGAAGTTCGTACGCGGCAAGGGCTGCGCCGCCTGCCGTGGTCGCGGCTATGCGGGGCGTGTAGCGGTCATCGAGAAGATGGAGATGACGCCGGCGCTGCGGGAACTCGTGGCCCAGAAGCGCCCGTCGGGCGTCATGAAACAGCAGGCCGTGAGCGAAGGCATGTTGACGCTGCAGCAGGCGGGACTGACGAAGGTCCGCGACGGCGTCACGACTCTGGAAGAAGTGCTGCGGGTCTGCATCAGCGACTGACCCGGGCCGGGAGGGATACGGGAGATGGCGAATTTCACCTACGTGGCGAAGGACCGCAGCGGCGTCGAGCTGACGGGCTTCCTGTCCGGCGCCAGCGACGACGAGATCATCCAGCGGCTGCACCAGCAGGGGCTGGCCGTCATGCACGTCGCCGAGGACCGGCGGGGCCAGGCCAAGGCGGCCTGGAAGGCCCAGGCGGCCTCCTGGAACCTCCGCCGGGCGTCGACGCGCGACCTGGCGCTGTTCAGCCGTCAGCTGGCCACGGTGCTGGAGTCGGGCATCCCCCTGGTCAAGGGCCTGCGGGGCCTGTCCGCCGACTCGGGCCGCGGCCCGGTGGCGAAGGCGGTGGACGATCTGGCCACGCGCGTGGAGCGCGGCGAGAGCATCTCGGACGCCATGGCGGCCCACCCGGCCGTCTTCAACTCGATGTACCTGAGCATGATCCGCGCAGGCGAGCGCGCCGGCACCCTGGACAAGATCGTCGTCGAACTCTCCAACTACCTGGAAAAGGTCGACGACATCAAGGGCAAGGTGAAGGCGGCGATGACCTACCCGGTCTTCATCCTGACCTTCACGATCCTGGCCACCCTGTTCCTGATCCTGAAGATCGTGCCGACCTTCTCGGACATCTACAAGGAACTCGGCCAGGAACTGCCTGCGCTGACCCGCGTCGTGCTGAGCATCTCGGACGCCGTGCGCGCTCACGTCGTGGTCGTGCTGGGCGGCATGGCGGCCCTGGTCGTCGCCACGTTCGCCGCCCTGCGCACCCGCCGCGGCCTGCGCACCTGGCACGCCATGATGCTGCGGATGCCCATCTTCGGCTCCATCGTCACCAAGAGCGTGATGAGCCGCTTCGCCCGCACCTTCGGCATCCTGATCGGCAGCGGACTGCCCATCCTCGAGAGCCTCGACCTGGTCAAGGGGGCCGCCGACAACCTGGTGGTCGCCGACGCCATCGACGAGGTCAAGGCCAAGGTCGCCGCCGGCCAGGGCGTGACCGAGTCCTTCCGCGCCACCGGCGCCTTCCCGGAGATGATCCTGCAGCTGATGGCCACCGGCGAGGAGGCCGGCGAGCTGGACACGATGCTGAACAAGTCCTCGGACTTCTACGACCGGCAGGTCGAGGCGTCCGTGCACGGACTGTCGTCGCTCATCGAGCCGATCATGATCGTGGTCGTGGGCGGCATCATCGGCTTCATCGTGCTGAGCATGTTCCTGCCCATCTTCGGGATGGGCGACGCGATGATCAAGGGGTCGGCGGCCATGTAGGCGCCGATTCGCATTTGGAGGTGGCACTCAATCACCCGGACTGGCTGCCACCTGGGACAAGGACGTCCGGGGGAATCGTCTGCGCAAGCAGAGGAGGGACCAAGATGAATCGCTTCCGTCGCAAGCCCGACCAGAAGGGCTTCACCATGATCGAGCTGATGGTCGTCGTCGTGATCGTCGGCGTCCTGGCCGCCATCGCCGTGCCGATGTACGGGAAGTACGTCAAGAACGCGCGGCTCACCGAGGCCACCAGCCGCATCGGCGAGATCGTCACGAGCTCCAAGTCGTGGGCGCTCGAGAACGAGAGCGCCGCGGGCAACCCGATCTGGCCGTCCGGAGCCGGCGGTCTCGTCGACCTGACCGCCTCGGCCAACTTCACCTACGCGATCAGCAGCGGCGGCGGCAGCAACGCCAGCACCACGGCCTTCGTGCTGCGCGCCACCGGCGTGGCCGGGACGCGCATGGCCGGCGTCACGGTGACGCAGACCGTACCGAACATCAACAGCAACGGCAGTGCGCCGGTCATCGCCGGCCTCTAGCCGCTGCACACTTCGGGTGGCACGCGTTCGTCCGGACTGGCGGCCACCGGGTTCAGTCGTCCGGACGGGCACAATCGTAACAACGCAGGAGGTAGGATAATGAACCGATTCCGTCGCAAGTCCGACCAGAAGGGCTTCACCATGATCGAACTGATGGTCGTCGTCGTGATCGTCGGCGTCCTGGCCGCCATCGCCGTGCCGATGTACGGCAAGTACGTCAAGAACGCGCGGCTCACCGAGGCCACCAGCCGCATCGGCGAGATCGTCACGAGCTCCAAGGCGTGGGCGATCGAGAACGAGAGCGCCGCGGGCAACCCGATCTGGCCGTCCGGCGCCGGCGGCGTCGTCGACCTGACCGCCTCGGCCAACTTCACCTACGCGATCAGCAGCGGCGGCGGCAGCAATGCCAGCACCACCGCCCTGGTGTTGACGGCCACCGGCGTGGCCGGCACGCGCATGGCCGGCGTCTCGGTGACGCAGACCGTGCCGAACATCAACAGCAACGGCAGTGCGCCGGTCGTCGCGGGCCTGTAGCCCGCTCAGTCGGCTCGGGTCGGGAGGCCGCATCGGCTTCCCGACCCGCCACACACCGGCAGGAAGTTCAGTACGATGTTGCGGAACAACAGCGTCGGCAGGCAGGACGGTTTCACCCTGATCGAGGTGATGGTGGCCTCGGTGGTGCTGCTGTTGGCCTGCTTCGGAATGGCCCACTACGCCGTCGGCAGCCGCACGCAGCTGTCGCTGGAGGAGGGCCGCCGGCACGCCGTCGCGGTGGCGCAGGGGCGCCTCGAGACGATCAAGCGCGGCGAGACCTACGACACGCTGGATTCGCTGTCCGATCGCGACACCACCTACACGGTGGACGGGCGGCCCTACGCCGTGACGCACACGGTCGGCCTGAACACGCCGGACGAGCACGCCGCCACGGTCGCCGTGACGGTGACCTGGAGCGAGATGATCAGCGGCAACGCGACGCCGCGCTCGATCGGCCTGGCGACGATCGTCAGCCGCAGCCTGCTCTGGGAGGGATAGAGCCGTGACGAAGAGCCGCACCGGACTACCCCACCGCTGTCACCGGCCCGACCAGGCCGGCTTGACGCTCATCGAGATGATGGTCGCCATCGTGGCCTCGGGCGTCGTGGTCATGTCGCTCGGCCGGCTGGTCACCACGAACCAGACCATGGTCTTCGGCGGCCGCAGCCGGGCCGTCCTGCAGCAGGACATCAGCCGGGTGATCAACGTGATCACCCAGGACGTGCGCGAATCCCGCTGGGTCATGGCCCAGTCGGACGCCGAGTTCCGAACCTACGACCACGCGGGCGGGGTCACGCACGTCTACCTGGTGACCGCCGTCGACGGCGGCAACCTGGTCACCCGCGACGGCGTCGCGCTCGCGCAGAACGGCTGCGACAGCCTGACCGTCGCGGCCAGTCCCGATTCCACGATCCTGACGGTCTCGCTCGGGCTCTCCGACAACCGCCAGAACGCCACGGCCGGCTTCACCGCCGTGAGTGTGCGCAACCACGCGATGGAGTTCTGATGAGCAGGCGAAGGGACACGGACACCATGGGCAGGACGCGCGCCGGCCAGGCCGGCTACGTCCTGCTCGCGGTCACCGTGTTCGTCTTCGCCCTGATCGTCGGCGGCATGGCCCTGTTCGCCACGGCTTCCTACGAATCGAAGCACGCGCTGCGCGACTACGACAGCGCCGAGGCCTTCTACCTGGCCGACGCCGCCATCGAGCGCGCCCGAGCCATGCTGCTCGAGGACCGTGCCTGGCGCGACGGCTGGAACGACGTCGCCTTCGACCGCGGCACCTACGACCTCGCCATCGTCGACACCACGCTCGTCAACCAGCCGGGCGCCTTCGTGAGCCTGACCGGCACCGGCACCGTGAACCAGACCAGCCGGCGGGTCACGGCCGTCGCCGAAGTCCCGCCGGCCGGCCTGAATCTGGGCCTGCTGGGGATGGACGATGCGGTGTCGCTGTTCAACCCCTTCTGCGTCAACGGCCGCGCCCATATCAACGGCTGGTGCTTCTTCGGCTTCCGCAACCGCAACTTCCGCTGCGGGACCCTGACCCAGGGATTCGACCTGACCCCGCCGCACCTGTATACCGACGCCGCGCATTTCCCGGGCTCGACCTACTACGAGGTGCGCCCGACCAGGACCGGCGCCGTCCACAACGCCCGGATCTTCGACGCGAGCGGGGTCGACATCACGACCGCACGCGGAGACAGCCTGACGACGGTCCTGGCCTACAGCCCGCTGCTCGGCACCTACATCTACACCTTCAGCGGCGATGCGGCGATCGACCGGTACTTCGCCGAGGACACCGGCGTCTTCCGCCGCGCGGCGGGCGACTCCTCCGTGGTGGTCAACTTCGGCGGCGCGCCCCTGGTTACGCCCCCGGGGCCCAACGCCGTGAACCAGTTGTTCATCGGCAACACCTCGCGCGTCGTCCGCGCCACCATCATCAACACGCGCTTCACGGGGATCACGGTCGAACAGCGGCTGCAATACGGCAACTGGCGCGCCGGCCTGACGATCCTCGACGGCGTGAGATTCGCGCCGCGCAACGGCATGACGCTGATCTGCGGCATGTTCCACTCGTTCGGCACTGCGAACTACGGCAACGCCCAGTATCCGGGTCTGGTCTACATCACGGGCTACCTCAACTCGTTCTGGGGCAACTTGAACGCCCGCGGCAGCATCATCATGATGGGCGACTTCGTCAGCCTGGCCAACGTCACCATCACCTACGACCCCCTGATGCTGGACCGCATGCCCGCCTACATGGAAGAAGAGTGGCCGGACCGCGTGTCCGGCAGTTCCAGGATCGTCACGTGGCGCGAAGTCGGCGCCCCGACCGGCGGCTGACAAGGAGGACGGTAGTGTTCCGAACCCGCAACGCCCGTACGGGCATCGACATCGGAGCCACCAGCATCAAGCTGGTGCGGGGAGAAGGGCGCTCCGCGCTCGACTCCGTCACGCACGCCGGCACCGAGCCGTGGGACGGTCTGGTCCGCGAGAACCGCACCGAGCGAGCCGGTGCCGCCCTGCGCGAGTTGCTTCACAAGCAGGGCCTGGGCCGCGCACAGTTGGGCCGCGTGGCCGTGGGCGTGGGCTGGAAGGAGACGGCGCTGCGCGAGACCGAGTTGCCGCCGATCACCCCCGCCGAACTGGCCCGCGCGCTGCCCTACGAGGCCCGCAACCACCTCGAGCTGGAGAACATGGATTCGCCGGTGCTCGCAGGGCAGGTCCTGGGAGCCACCACCGCCTTGCTGGACGCCGAGCCCGCCGCAGCCGGGACGCGGGTCCTGATGGCCGCCGTGCCGCGCGCACGCCGGGACTGGGTCGTCGCCGTGCTGGCCCAGGCCGGCCTCGAGCCCGAGGTCGTGGACCTCGAGCCGCTGGCCGCCCTGAACGCCCTGTTCGCGGAGTTGCCGCCGCAGACGGCCCTCGACGAGGCGGTCGGTCTGCTGGACCTGGGCGGCCGCCATGCATCCCTGCACATCGCTTCGCGCCGCGGGGGCCTGTTGACCCGCACGGTCGGACCCGACGCGCCCGCCGACCCCGCCTCCCCGCAGGAGCACGGGTTCCGACTAAAGCTCTCGGCGGGCATCGAGCAGACGATCACCTTCTACCGGGGACGCTACCGGCAGGAGATCTCGACCATCCACGTCGCCGGCGGCGGCGCGCTGGCCGCCGGGCGTCTCGAGGCGCTGCAGGAGTCGACCGGCAAGCGGTTCGAGCTGTTCCGGCCCCTGGCCAGCCTGGGCGCCCGCGGCGAGATCGACGGCCGGCCTCTGGGTCCGCAGTACCTCATGGCTTGCGGCCTCTGCCGCTGGTGGGACGGTGCCCATGTATAGGATCAACCTCTACCCCGAGTACCAGGAACGCCGCCAACGGCAGCGGTCCAAGACCATGGCGGGCGGCGTGCTGCTCGCGCTGCTGGGCCTCGAGGTGCTGATGGTCGGCGCGCTGCTGGTCAGTGACCACCTGCTGAACGAACGCGCCGCGACGCTGCGCGCCGAACTGCCCCAGCTGACGTCCCGGCTGCAGGCGAACACGCGAGCGCGCCCAGAACTGGACTTGGCGCTCGAGCTGATCTCCCTGAGGGAGAAGCGCGTGGACTGGACGCCCAAGCTCGCCGCCGTCGCCGAGCAGTGCGCCCTCGGCATGAAGCTGGTGGAGATCCAGGGCCGCACCGCTTCGAAGCGGGAGCGGCCGAGGTTCGAGATCAACGGCGAGGCGCTCGACGCGAACGGGGCGCTCACCGTGGTGTCGGCCTACCTGGAGCGGCTGCGCGCCGACGTGAGGATGACGGACGATTTCCCGCGGGTGGACCTGGGCAACATCCGCGGCGGCGGCTCCGGCGAGTTCGCCGTCATCTGCGCCCCCCCGGAGGTGAAGGAATGAAGATCCGCTGTGCGGGCACGCGCCTGCCCGTCGTGCTGGCCACGGCCGGCCTGCTACTCGTCGTCGGCCTGGTCATCGAGATGGCCTTCGCCCGGCCGCGTTTGCAGGAGATCCAGCGTCTGACCGGCGAGTGTGCAAGTCTCCAGTCCCAGATCCAGGACCAGCTGCGCTTCGAGAGCGCGAGCCGGCAACTGGCCGTCCACTTCGACCTGCCGGGATTGTCCGAGCTGACCGGCCGCTCGCAACCCGACGCCGTGGCCTACCTGGGCCAGGCGCTCGACCGCGCCGGCCTGCAGAGGCTGGACATGACCACCAACGGCGGCGAGGACTTCGGCAAGCTGCGCCGCAACGACTTCCTCATCCGCGCCTGCGGCGACTACGCGGAGATCCAGACCTTCGTCCGCGACCTCGAAAGCGGCCGGCGCCTGGTAAGCATCGACGCCCTGGCGATCAAGTCCATGCTGGAATCGAGCGACCTCGAGGGACGCTTCAACATCTCGATCTACGACCCGACGGGGGTGCAATGACCATGGCGCAGGATCTTCAGGAGAAACGCACGTTCCGGATCGGGCTGGCGGTCATGCTGGTCCTGGTCCTGGTGCTGGCCCTACGCAGCCAGCGCACCGTCAGCGCCGTGCTGGCGAACCCGGCCGTGGCGGCCGAAGCGGCGGCCGCCGTTCCCGGCGACGACGTCGACATGGCATCGCTCGACCGGCGCGACAGCCTCATCGCGGCCGCGCAGCCCGTCGGGCGCGACCCGTTCAGCGCCCGGCGGACCGAGCCGACGGAGCGGGTCACCCGGCAGATCGTGGCGGTAGCGACCGCTCCGACCCTGTCGGCCCTGCTGTTCGACCACGTCAACCCCTCCACGCAGATCAACGTCGAGGGCCAGCGCTCCGGCTGGCTGCATCAGGGTGAGACGTTCCAAGGATGGAGAGTGACCGCGATCACGAGCGACACGGTCACCATCACCAAGGGTGGCGAGACCATCGTCTTACCCTGACCGCAGGAGGGATTCCGAAATGAACCTGAAGCGAACGCACCTGCGCCGGCCCGTGCTGGCGTTCCTGGCCCTGGCCCTGCTCACGCTGCCGTGCGCGGCCGCAGCCGCCGGCAAGGATCTGGTGACCCTGCAGGCGTCCGACACGCCGGTGGGCGAAATCCTGAAGATCCTCGCCGACCGCGGCGGCATGAACATCGTCACCAGCCCCGAGGTCTCCACGCGGATGATTTCGATCCGGCTGACCGAGACGCCGTTCGAGGAGGCGCTGAACCTCGTCGTGCGCGCCGCCGGGCTGGCCTACGAGCGGGTCGGCGGCACGATCCTGGTCGCCGACGTCGAGCGGCTGGTCACGCGCACCGGCCTGGTGACCCGAGTCTTCGACCTGCAGCACGCCGACCCCGAGCGGGTGCGCGAAGCGCTGGAAGTCGTGACCGAGAGCGTCTCGGTCGAGCCTGACCAGCACCGCGTCGTGGTCCGCGCCACCCATTCTGAACTCGAGCAGGTCGCCGCGGTGATCCTGGAATTGGACCGCCGTCCCCAGCAGGTCCTGCTGGAGGCCCGCCTCATCGAGATCAACACCTCCTCGCTCAAGGAGGTCGGGATCGACTGGGAGAAGCTGACCAAGTGGTCGACCAAGATCGTCGAGGGCTACAACGGCGTGTCGCAGCCCGGCGAGTTCCCCGTCGACATCGACTACGTGCGCATGACCAGCGGTTCGGGCTTCTTCCGCCAGTACGCCACCTTCGATCTGGCCATCGACGCCCTGATCACGGACGAGCACGCCCGCCTGCTGTCGAACGTCAAGATCGCCACCCTGGACGGGTCCGCCGCCGAGATCTTCGCCGGCGAGACCGTGCCGGTGGTCATCACCTCGCTCCAGTCCCCGGGCGCCTCCGGCGGGACGATGCAGTCGATCCAGCTGGAGAAGATCGATGTCGGCGTGAAGCTGAGCATCACGCCGCGCGTCACCGACGACGGGTTCATCACGGCCCTGGTGGAGCCTGAAGTCTCGCGGATCCTGAAGTTCGTGGGCCCGGACGAGGACCTGCCCCAGACCTCGACGCGCCGGGCCTCGGCCACCGTCCGCGTCCGCGACGGCGAGACGATCTACCTGGGCGGCCTGCTGTCCGAAGAGAAGCGGTCGACCGCCAAGAAGGTCCCGCTGTTCGGCGACCTGCCGCTGCTGGGCGCCCTCTTCCGCTACAGCAAGGACGAGATGAACCGCTACGATCTCGTGATCGAGATCACGCCGCGGATCATCGGCGACGCCGGCTCGGCTCTGCCCCAGGCCGCCCTGGAGAGCCCCTACCTGGCGCCGACCCTGCAGGACGTCGAAGCGCTCGAGAACAACGTCCCGCCGGCCCCCGGCACGGACTAGCGCCCACCCGGCGAGGCGCGGCGCCCTTCGGCGGCGCCGCGCCCGCACAGCCCAGGCGGCGGACCTTGCTATTTCGCCGACGCGACGACCCGCCAGCGGGACCAGGCACGAAAGGGACAGCCGACATGGAAGCGACGCTGACCGCATCACCCACGACGTCCGTCGCCGCCGAGACGCACGGGCGGACGGCTCTCGACGAAATCCTGCGGGAGGGCGTGCGCCGGCAGGCCTCGGACATCCTGATCTCGGCCGGCTCGCCGGTCACCTTCCACATCCACGGGCGTCTCGAAGCCATGGATCCGCACCACCGGCTGACGCCGCAGGAGAGCCGGGAACTGGCCTTCTGCCTGCTGGGACCCGACCAACGCCAACGCTTCGAGCGCGATCTCGACGGGGACATGTCGCTGGAGCTGTTCGACGTGGCGCGCTTCCGGGCCAACGTCTTCCAGCAGCGCGGCTCGGTGTCGGCCGTGCTGCGCCACGTGCCGCTGGAGATCCCGCATTTCTCGACGGTCGGTCTCCAGGAGAGCCTGGTCAAGCGGATGCTCAACATTCCCAACGGGCTGATCCTGGTCACGGGCCCCACCGGCGCGGGCAAATCCACGACCCTGGCCTGCCTGCTCGAGTACATGAACACGGTCGACGGCTACGCCAAGCACATCGTGACCATCGAAGACCCGATCGAGTTCCGCATGAAGAGCAAGAACTGCGTCATCGACCAGCGCGAGGTGGGCACAGACGTCCACGACTACGCCACCGGCCTGCGCTCGGCGCTGCGCCAGATGGCGCACGTCATCTTCGTCGGCGAAATGCGCGACCGCGCGACCATCGAGATCGCCTTGACCGCGGCCGAAACCGGCAACGTCGTGATCAGCACCCTGGCCACGCAGTCCGCGGCCAAGACCATCAACCGCATCATCGACGTCTTCCCGATCCAGGACCAGGAGGAGGTCCGCACCCGCCTGGCCCTGACGCTGCGCTGCGTCATCTCCCAGGTCCTGCTGCGCCAGCGCGACGGCCTGGGCCGCGTCGCCGCCCGCGAGGTCCTGTTCGTCAACAGCCCGGTGTCCAACCAGATCCGCGAGGGCAAGGTCCACATGATCAACAACGTCATCTCCAGCAGCTCGTCCGAGGGTATGTGCCTGCTGGACGACTCCCTGCTGCGCCTCTACCGCGAGGGGCTGGTCGACGCGTCCACGGTGCTGCCGCGCTTCAACGACCCGGAAAAGGCGCGCCAGGTCGTGCAGGGCTGACGTGGGCGCCCTGTCGCACCTGACCTCGGCCTCGGGACTGCCGGCGGGCCTGCTGCTCGCCGGCGTCCTGCTGTGGGGCCTGCTGTTCGGCAGCTTCCTGAACGTGGTGGCCTGGCGGCTGCCCCGCGGCGAGTCGCTGGCGTGGCCCGGCTCGCACTGCCCCGCCTGCGGGCACGCCGTGCGCCCCCGCGACAACATCCCGCTGCTGGGCTGGCTGCTGCTGCGCGGACGCTGCCGCGACTGCGCCACCCCCATCAGCCCACGCTACCCGCTGACGGAACTGGGCGGCGGCCTGGCCGCCGTCGCGGCGGTCCTGGCGGCGCCCTCCCCGGCGGCGGCCGCCGCTGTGCTGCTGCTACTGCTGGCCCTGATCGTCATCTTCCTGATCGACCTCGACCACCGCCTGATCCTGGACGTGATCACCCTGCCGGGCGTCGCGGCGGGTCTGCTGCTGTGCCCCCTGCTCGGGACGTCGCGGCTCGACGCCCTGCTGGGCGCCGCCGGCGGCTGGCTGCTGCTGGAGGGGATCCGCCGGGGCTACCGGCGCTGGCGCGGCGTCGACGGTCTCGGCGGCGGCGACGTCAAGCTGGCGGCCATGCTGGGCGCCTGGTTGGGCTGGCAGGGCGTCATGCTGACCTTCCTGCTGGGATCCTTCGTCGGTGCGGCTTGGGGTCTGGCGCTGGCCTCGCGCGGCCGCGCCGGCCGCTGGACGGCCCTCCCCTACGGCGTCTTCCTGGCCCCCGCCGCCGCCGCCGTCGTCTTCTGGGGCCGCGCCGCCTGGGCTTGGTACCTCGCCCTGTGAGCCGTGGACGTGGGCGACCCGTCTACCAGTGATTGCTGTACATGACCATCGGGAACGCGATGAAGCTGCCGTTGTCGCCGGTCAGCGGACGGAACCCGCTCAGGGAAAACGAGTGGGAATCGCCGAAGATGCGCACGCCGAGGTTGATGAAGCCTTCGAGGTCGCCGTCCTCGCCCTCGAGCAGCGAAGCGGAACTCATGTATTCGGCGAAGAGCTTGCCGCGTTTCGAGCCTTGGTAATCGGCGCCGAACAGGAAGACGGTGTCGGTGTCGCCATCGTCGTCGAAGGTGCGATTGACGGCGAGATTCAGGCTGTGGCGCTTGTCCCCGACGCCCACCGTCATCCCCACCGCCCCGAACTGGACTTCCTCGAGCCGCGTGTAGCTGCCCACGAGCGCCAGGCCCACCGGTTGCGTTTCGCGGTCGGCGAGGCGCAGCTTGCCGCCCAGGGAGATCATCAGGACTTCAGACGAGACGGGGAACAGGGTGCCGACGCTCAGATTGAAGGCGTCGGTGATCGAGGTGCCGTAGTTCAGGATGAAGAGTTCGAAGTCGCGGAAGTAGCTGTCGCCCTTGGCCAGGGTCGCCGGCGTCGGGCAGAACATCAGGGAATTGTAGTCCGGGTCGGTCAGCGCTCCCGATCGTTCGCCGCCGCGGGCGAGGCGGACGATGTCCGCTCGCGCGATCTCCATCCGGCCCAGCGCCACGGTCTCGAAGACGATCCGGTCCGCGAATTCCTCCAGGATCCGCCCCCGCAACAGCGTGCCGTCGGTGAGCAGCACTTCGTCCCACGACGCGACCCGCACCGTCCGGTCGTTGCTGAAATCGTTCGGGGCGGCCTGGGAGTTCGCGCTGAAAAGGATCATCACGAGGATCGTGATCGTGAGTCGCATCGGTGCTCCCTGTCCGGTTGATGAGGCTGCGGATCCTGACCATGGTGACGCCACCGGCCTCGAGGCACCACTGATCAATGCGATCGCCTGTTCACCCGACTCCTTAGGAGATGCATCGCCGGCACCGGAGGGAGTCAAGCAGGTCGGCGATGCACCAGGGCCTTGATCTGCTTAGCCAGGGGCGGGAAATCCGCCGTCACGATGTTCCAGAGGATGTCAAAGTCCACGGCGTCGTAGCCGTGAATCAGGCGGTTGCGCGTGCCGATGAGTTCGCGCCAGGGAATTTCCGGATTGGACGTCTGGGCGGCTTCGGAAACCCGAGTGCCCGCTTCGCCGACGATTTCGACCAGCTTCAGCAGGGCGAGGAAGAACACACGGTCGGATTCAAGGTCGGTGCGCGAGCGGTTCATGGCCAGGGCGACGGCTTCTTCGATGTGATCGAACATCTGCCGAAGGGCAATGCCGTCGTCATGCCGCGACATAGAGCGTCTCCGCCTCCTCGAGAACCACGTCTCGGAAGTACCGGCTCAGACCGCCCGGGGTGTTCAGATCCACTCTACGGCCGAGTATCGCCGAGAGTTCATCCTGCATTCGGATGAATGCCAGCCCGACTCGAACGCCAGGATGAAACTCGACCAGTACGTCAATGTCACTTTCGGGCCTGAAATCATCCCGGAGAATGGACCCGAACAGCGCCATCCGGCGGATGCCGTTGGCGCGACAAAACACCTCGATCCTCTCCAGTGGAATCTCGATGCCATGCAATATCATGGTTCCTTCTCCAGCTCGATCACGAATCTGGCTTCATGCCGGACAGGACGGTGCCGGCGGTTCGGTCGCCCCCGCGCCGCTTGATCGCTTGGGCGCTTGGGCGCTCGGGCGCTTGGGCGCTTGGGCGCTTGGGCCACCTCGTGTCCCTAGGACGCTCATGTCACTTCGCATCGCTGTGCGCCCTTGCAGGCATCTCGCGAGGCATTTTCTAGAATAGCACGAATCCGCCCGATAAGAAACCCCATCGCCTCTCCGGTATGGTGGCAGTCCCCCGGCTGCTCGACCAGTCGGTCAGGCCCGACTCCCGGCCGGAGATGGACCAGACGGTGGGAGTTCTACGCTCAGCTGAAAACGCCGGTCCGAGTGCGGATCCTCTCGGCCGGGGAGCTGCGGTACCGGCGGACGGAGACCGGTATTCTTGACGACCGCCGCGCGAAGAAGCCCCCGTCTCGGCCGAGACGGGGGCTTCACGCTTCGACTGCCGGCGGTTCAGGCCTCGCCGCAGAGCTTCAGGAGCTTCCTCTGCTCGTCGTCGACCCAGCACTGGATCTCCACGATGAGCGCCTCGTTGCCCGGCTTGAACAGGTGCTTGAAGCGCACCTGCTGCTTGAGCCACTCCTCGATGGGCGTGCGGTCGGCCTTCGGCTTGTAGGTCAGCTTGTACTCGCCGTTCTCGACCTCGAACAGCGGCCAGAAGTTGCATTCGGTGGCCATCTTCGACAGCTCGATGCCCAGCGCCGGGTCGAAGCCCCAGCCCACGGTGCACGGCATCAGGATGTTGATGAAGGCCGGCCCGTCGACGTCCAGCGCCTTCTGGACCTTCATCTGCAGGTCCTTCCAGTGGAAGGGCGTCGTCTGCGCGACGTAGGGGATGTTGTGCGCCACCATGATCTTCGTGAGGTCCTTGCGGTGGCGGTCCTTCCCCTGCTTCACCTTGCCCGCGGGCGCGGTGGAGGTGTGCGCGCCGAACGGGGTGGCGCCCGAGCGCTGGATGCCCGTGTTCATGTACGCCTCGTTGTCGTAGCAGACGTACAGCATGTTGTGGCCGCGCTCCATGGCGCCGGACAGCGACTGCAGGCCGATGTCGTAGGTGCCGCCGTCGCCGCCGAAGGCGATGAAGTTGATCCGCTCGCGCGGCACGGGCAGCTCGCCGCTCTTCTTCAGGGCGCGGTACGCGGTCTCGGCTCCCGAAATCGTGGCCGCGCAGTTCTCGAAGGCCGAGTGGATGAACGGCGTCTTCCAGGCGGTGTAGGGGAAGATCGTGGTGACGACCTCCATGCAGCCCGTGGCGCCGCCCACGACCGTGTCGCGGCCCGCGGTCAGCATGATCTGGCGCAGGATGTTCGACCCGGTGCAGCCGGCGCAGGCGCGGTGCCCGCCGGTGAGGAGGTCCTCGTGCTTGGAAAGCGATTGCAGGTTGACAGCCATGACGGTCCCTCCTTTACAGCCGGACGCCCAGCAGGTTGACGGTTTCGGCCTCGCGGCCCTTGGCGATCGCCTGCAGCTGGTGGATCAGCGAGACGATCTGCTTGGTGTCGGTGTCGCGGCCGCCGAGCCCGTAGATCCAGTTGTGGATCTTCGGCCGGGCCGGCAGGTCGTAGAGGGCCGAGCGGATCTCGTTGAACAGCGGGCCGCCCCAGCCGCCGAAGCTGGCGGACTTGTCCATGACCCCGACCACCTTGGCCTTCGACAGGGCCTTCGCGAGTTCCACCGCCGGGAAGGGGCGGAACATGTGGATCTTGAGCAGGCCGACCTTGACGCCCTTCTCGCGCTGGGCGTCGATGACGTCCTTGGCCGTGCCGGCCGTCGAGCCGAGCGCCACGATGACCAGGTCGGCGTCGTCGGTGCGGTACTCCTCGAAGAACGAGTAGTGGCGGCCGGTGAGCTGGCCGAACTCCTTGTAGATCTCGGCGATGTACTTCGGCGCCCGCTTGAGCGCCTCGATCTGCGAAACCTTGTGCTCGAAGTAGTAGTCGGTGAGGTCCAACGGCCCGACCGTGATCGGGTGGTCCATGTCCAGCAGAGAGTAGCCGGTCTTGAGATCCTTGGGCCCGATGAATTTCCAGGCGTCCTCGTCCGGCAGGATGTGCAGCGACTCGGACGTGTGGCTGATGATGAAGCCGT
>JANOEP010000049.1:0-79209 GCA_031441465.1 bacterium
GGTCGCGCCCGCGGCAACCCAACCCGGAAAGGATGATCATCGCGATGAAGAACTATGTCCTGGCTCCGATCTTCGCACTCTCGCTGCTGGTGTCCTGGCTCATCTGGAGCAACTCGCCGCCCTACATCCGTCAGGGCGGGCCGCTGCTGATCCTGGGCCTGACCTTCTTCTTCCTTGCCCTGACCTTCGCCGTCGAGCGCTTCCTGGTGCTGGGGCGGGCCGGCGGCCGCGGCAACGTGGCGTCGTTCGTGCGCGCGGTGAAGGAGTCGATCCACGCCGGCAAGCACGCCGAAGCTGTCGCCGCCTGCAAGCAGCAGGGCGGCTGCCTGGCCAACGTCATCGGGGCCGGGCTGGAGCGCTACCGCGTGCGCAAGCCCGTGGCCTCCTCTGAGAAGGAACTGATGGAGGAGACGCGCCGCGCCCTGGTGGAAGCCGGCGCCCTGGAGAGCCCGAACCTGGAGCAGAACCTGACGGCCCTGTCGACCATCGCCTCGATCGCGACGCTGCTGGGCCTGCTGGGCACCACCGTCGGGATGATCCGCTCGTTCCAGGCCATGTCGCACGCCGGCGCACCGGACGCGACGCAGCTGGCTCTGGGGATCTCCGAGGCTCTGGTGAACACGGCGCTGGGCCTGATCACGGCCATCCTGGCGACGGTGCTGTACAACTACTTCACGACGAAGGTCGACCGGTTCAACACGATGGTCGAAGAGACGTCTTACGAGGTGCTGCAGTTGCTGGAGAACGCGAAGGAGTCCTGAGCCATGGCGCGTCGCACGCGAGTCCGCATCGACATGACGCCCATGGTGGACGTGGCGTTCCTGCTGCTGATCTTCTTCATGTCCACGACGCAGTTCAAGCCGCCGGAGCAGGTGGCGGTGCGGCTGCCCAGCTCGAGCTCCGAGATCCACGTGCCGGAGACCAACACGATCATCCTGACGGTGAACCGCGAGGGTCGGGTGTTCATCTCGAGCGAGCGCGGGACCGACGCCCAGGAGCTGCTGCCGACCGAGGCGCTCAAGGCGATCGTCGACTGGCGCAGCCGCAACCCCGGCGCGGTGGTGGTGCTCAAGGGAGACAAGGACGCGTCGTTCGGGGCGATGGCGGACCTGATGGACTCCCTGGCCGAGGCCAAGACGCTGCGGTTCAACCTGATGACCGACCTCAAGAAGCGGGCGCCGGCGCAGCCGGCGTCGTAGAGGAGAGCCGATGTCCGACATCGCCGTCGCCGAGAGCGGCCCGAAGAAGCCGCCGCTCGCCAACAGCCTGTTCCGCCCGAAGAAGCGGCGGTCGGTGATCCGCATCGACATGACGCCGATGGTGGACGTGGCATTCCTGCTGCTGATCTTCTTCATGGTGACCACGGTGTTCCGCCGGCCGCTGGCGATGGAAGTGAACATGCCGGAGCCGGGGGCGAAGGTGGAGGTGCCGGAGTCGAACGTGATGACGGTGTACGTGGACCGTGACGAGTCGCTGTACTTCAAGCTGGGGACCGGGGCGCTGAGCAAGGCGAGCTGGGCGGAGCTGGCGGAGGACTTCCGCAGCTTCAGCGCGGCGAACCCGGAGCTGATCGTGCTGGTGAAGATCCACCGCAAGGCGCGCTACGAGCCGATGGTGGACATGATGGACACGCTCGAGGACGCCAACATGCAGCGGTTCAGCCTGATCCCGATGAAGGAGGGCGAGGACGCCGTGCTGGAGGGAGTGCGATGAAGGGCAAGCAAGGATCGGCCGCCGCGTCTCATATCCCTTGGGCGTTCCGTCTCGACGATGCGCCGCAGCTGCCGCTGACGGGCGAGAGCCACCCGCTGCGGCGGGAGCTGGCGCGCTGGCTGAGCTGGGCGAACGGGATCACGCTGCTGCTGGGGGTGCTGGCGTTCGCGGGTTGGTGGCTGTGGAGCCACCGTCAGGTGGCGGTGGAGCCGCCGCGCGAGATCCGGATCGTGCGCTACACGGACCTGGGGGTGCCGCCGTCGATCTCGCGGCCGACCGCGCCGCAGGTCAGCGTCGCGCAGGCCGTCGCGGACATCGTCGCGCCGCCGCCGTCGATCGCCGTGCCGGAGCCGGTGGCCGACGAACTGGCCTCGGCGCAGACCATCGCGTCGGTCGACGAGATGGCCGAGGCGCTCGCTCCCGTCTCGCTCGACGACCTGAACCTGGCGGCGGGCGATTCGGTCGCGGGCGGGTACGCGCCCGCCGAGGCGGAACCTCAAGAAATCGTCTTCGAATCGACGCAGGTCGACGAGGCGCCGGAAGTGGTGACCAAGACGCCGCCGGTGTACCCGCGCGCCGCCCGCGAGCAGGGGATCGAGGGGTTCGTCGCCGTGAAGCTCCTGGTGACCGCCGACGGCGCCGTCCGCCAGGTGAACATCCTGCGGTCCAAGCCGGAGGGTGTCTTCGACGAAGCGGTGGGCCAGACCGTGGCCGGCTGGGTGTTCAAGCCCGGCCGGATCGGCGGCAAGCCGGTCCCGACCTGGGTGACCACGACGCTGCAGTTCCGCCTGAACTAGCCGGGCGCGCGGCCGGTCCCGCACGGCGTCGTGCGGTCGTTGCCGTAGACCCGGAACTCCAGGCCCGCCGGGTCGAAGGGGGCCAGGCGGAAGCGCGCCGACCGCCGCGAGAAGCATTCGCAGACGTCGGTCATGTACTCCCAGAGCCTGATCTCCACCACCCCGTCGCGGACTTCGACCGACGTCCGGATCTCCTTGGTGCAGCAGTTGATGTCGATCGAGGCGACGGTCACGACGGTCGTGTCGCCCCGGACGACGACCGACAGGGCGCCTGGGCCGTCGGGCGCCGGCGCCGGGCCCGGCGGCAGCAACTCGACCTTTCCCCGTACCAAGTCCGTTCCCGGCAGGATCTCGGGCATGGGGAAGTGCTTCAGGTCGCCGGCGGGGGCCGTCGCCGCGGCATCCGCCCCCACCGCCGCGCCTTCGCCGTGCGCGACGCCGGGGTCATCCGCGACGGCGGCACGGGGCGGCGTCTCCCGGCAACCGGCGGTGAGCAGCAGGAATCCAACGATGAGTAAGGATTTCACAGAGCGCGCCATGACGGGACCTCCGGCCGGGGTGGGCCTCATGCTGGCAGAATTCGGCGCACCTTGCAACCGTGCTTCCGCCGCGGCGGTTCCCGGCAATGGCCGGGGCCCGATAAAGCTGTTGAATGATTGACATGTAGGCTGATAGGATCCCGCCACGGGGCCGTGCAGATCCGGATTTCGCGCCGTTGCCGCACCCCCACACCATACCAGACGGCGCACCAACCGGGGAGGGATACTCATGTCACGCTCTACTCTTTGGCTGCTGGCGCTGTGCGCCGCAGTCTCCTTGTTGTTCGTCGCCTGCGGCGGCGGCGACTCGCCTTCGGATCCGCCGCCGCCGGCCGGGACGACGGCGCTCGTCGGCGACGACGGGAACGAGACCACCAGCTTCGATTCGTTCGAGCAGGTCTCGTTGTCGCTGGCCGAACTCGACCCCAACACCATCTACACCGTCGAGGTCAGCGACGCCGCCAAGTCGCTGCTTGGCCGCTACGAGCTCACGACCGACGGCAACGGCGAGATGGACGCCTCTTCGGTCATCTACGATCCCGCACCCGGCGACTACGATGTCGAGGTGCTGGGCACCTCCATCTCCTTCACCCTGACCGTCAACGAGCCCACCGGTTTCTGGGGCATGCCCTGCAACGACGCCGGCGTCCACGCCAACAACTACGACGTCGGCGACATGGTGTATTTCACCATCGGCAACGGCACGGCCGGCGCCGAGGTCGACCTCTACGTCGTGCCCAACCGCTACGACTGGGCGGTCGGCATGTACCTGTTCGATTACACCGAGTCGGTCGAGCGTGTCGTGCTGGACGCGGAGGGAGAACTGGCCCCCACCGCCATCTGGCAGTCCGCCGGCAACACCGAAAGCGTTTCCTACGACGTGATCATCGACGTCAACCGCGACGGCGTGTACGACGCCGGCGACTACCTCGACGGCCAGATCGGCGTGGGCTTCGTCGTGCAGGAGACCGACGTCGCCAAGACGCTCATCGACGGCCACGTCGTGGAGCGCCTCAGCTCCGACGACAACTACGTGTACCGCGACGTCTTCAGCACGAACGAGAACGTCTACGTCTACCTGAACCCGGTCGCGCGCATGCGCAACCTCGGCGGCGACCGCTACGTGCGCTGGTACATCGTGCCTCACCAGGAGGAATGGCTCGACGGGGACGAACTGAATCCCGTGTCCTCGCCGATCGGCGACACCGTCCAGTTCGGCTGCACCAACGCCGGCCGGCGCCTGCTGTGGCCCGCGCCGCTGGAGGCGGGGCAGTACGACATCGTGATCGACGTCAACGGCGACGAGCTCTACGACCTGGGCGAGGACATCCTCGACGGTTACAGCGGCCAGGGCGACTGGGTGGGCTTCACCGTCCAGGACCCGCCGGCGACGCGTGACTGGACCCTGCTGGTCTACTCCGACGGCGAAGGCGGCCTCTCGGCCTCCCGCTCCGCCTACGCGGCGGAGATCTCCGGCGCCATGAACACCAGCATGTACGCCGCGGTCCTGTTCGACGGCGACGACGGAGCCGGCTACGCCGACTGCAAGCGCTACATCTGCAATCCGGGCGCGGTGGTCGAGGACGCCGACTACCCCGACGATCTGAACATGGGGCACCCGCTCACCCTGCAGGACTTCCTGACCTGGGGCATCGCCAAGTTCCCGGCCCGCAAGTACATGATCGTGCTCTCGAACCACGGCGGCAGCTGGTTCGGCGAAAGCCACGCCGTTCCGAACGAGCTGTGGTACGAAGGCGACAAGGCCATGTGCTACGACGGCGGCGACGCCCTGAACATGTACGAACTCCAGGCGGTCTACCGCGACATCAAGGCGATGGTCGGCGAGAAGCTGGACGTCATCTGGTACCAGGGCTGCCTGATGGGCGGCGCGGAGGTGGCCGCCATCTCCCAGGACTACTTCGACTACATGGTGTCCCACGAGACCGTGCGCTTCGGCTCGGAGAACACCGGCAAGTTCCCGGCCGTCGTGCAGACGCTCATCGGCAACCCCAGCGCGGCGGCCGCCGCCACCAAGTGCGTCGACGCCCCGACGGTGCCGAACGCTACGTACAGCGCGACCTACGAGCTGAGCAAGTACGGTGCCCTGGAGACGTCGCTGCGCTCCTTCGTCGACCAGGCCCTCGGTCACGATGATTTCGACGGCTTCAAGGTCAACCTGATGGCGATCCTCAACGCGACGCGCCGGGTCAGGACCGTGGGCGACACATCCAACCTGGAGCCCTACGAGCAGAACGGCGACCTGCAGGACTTCTTCGAGCGCGTCGCCGACTTCGAGGGTGAGGACATCCCCGCGGCCATCAAGACGGCGGCGGGCGCGGTCGCGGCCGCCGGTGCGCAGCTCGTCGACACCGGGATGGGCAACGTCGGCGGCGACCCCGGCCTCAACGGCGTGGCGATCTGGCTGCCCCGCTCACCGGCGGAGTTCAACACCTACGCCGTCGAGTACTCGGGCTTCGACTTCGCCACCAACACGCGCTGGCTCGAGTTCCTGGGTTCGCTCTACGGCGTGGCCTACCGCATCGAGCTGACGTGGGGCGCCGAGCCGCGGGATCTCGACTCCCACCTGTACGACGCTTCGGGGAACCATCTGGCCTACTACAATACGGTGATCCCCACCGCCGACCTCGACACCGACGACACGTCGGGGTACGGGCCCGAGAACGTGCGCATCGCGTTCCTGGCCCCGGGTGATCGGGACCACTACGAATACTTGGTTCGCCTGTACTCCGGGGACGGCGCCAACGGCGCGCTGAGCACCGTCAAGGTGTTCCGCGGCGGCGACCCGACGCCCGCCGCCACGTTCTACCGGACCTGGAACGACAGCCAGCGGGGCTGGCACGTGTTCAACATCCTGGTCGAAAACGGCGCGATCGTGCCTGTCGAAGCCGTGTACCCCGACATCCCGAACCTGCTGACGGCCGAACCGGCCAAGTAGGGAGGGGCAGAGAGAGACCGGGATTCAGTCCCGGGCACGGGAGGGCGGTCGCTTCGGCGGCCGCCCTCCTTCACATGACGGCGGTGGGATCACTCTTCATAATGGCGCTTCGGAGGCGGCTTCGGCCGGGCGGGACCGCGCGGCGGGCGCCCCTTCGGCGTGGGCGCGCCGGCCGCCGGCACCAGCTGCTCCTTGCCGGGCCCGATCAGGTCCGCCCGTCCCATCCTCTGCAGGGCCTCGCGCAGCAGCGGCCAGTTCAGCGGGTCGTGGTAGCGCAGGAAGGCCTTGTGCAGCCGGCGCTGGCGCAGCCCGCGGGGCGTTGTCACGTTCGGCGGTTCGCGGCGCACCTTGCGCAGCGGGTTGTGCCCGGTGTGGTACATGGTCGAGGCCGAGGCCAGGGGCGTGGGCAGGAACTGCTGGACCTGGTCGGGCTTGAAGCCGCTGCGCTTGAGCCAGAGCGCGAGGTTTAGCATGTCCGTGTCCGTGGTGCCGGGGTGGGCGGCGATGAAGTAGGGGATGAGGTACTGCTTCTTGCCCGCTTCCTTTGAGTAGCGGTCGAAGAGCTGCTTGAACCGGTCGTAGGAGCCGATCCCCGGCTTCATCATGTGCGCGAGCGGGCCCGTCTCGGTGTGTTCCGGCGCGATCTTCAGGTAGCCGCCCACGTGGTGGGTGACCAGCTCGCGGACGTAGTCGGGGTCGCGGACCGCCAGGTCGTAGCGCAGTCCCGAGGCCACCAGCACGCGCTTGACGCCCTCCTGCTTGCGGGCCTTGCGGTAGAGCGCGATGAGCGGGGCGTGGTCGGTCTTCAGGTTCTTGCAGATCCCCGGGTAGACGCACGAGGGGCGCCGGCAGGCGCTCTCGATCTCCTTGGTCCGGCAGTGCATGCGGTACATGTTGGCCGTGGGTCCGCCGAGGTCCGAGATGGTCCCGGTGAAGCCCGGCGTCTTGTCGCGCACCTCGGCGATCTCGCGCAGCACCGAAGCCTCCGAGCGGCTCTGGATGATGCGCCCCTCGTGCTCGGTGATGGAGCAGAAGGTGCAGCCGCCGAAGCAGCCGCGCATGATCGAGATCGAGAAGCGGATCATCTCCCAGGCCGGGATCCGGGCCTTTCCGTAAGAGGGGTGCGGGCGGCGCGTGTAGGGGAACTCGTACATCCGGTCCAGCTCGTCGGTTTCCAGGGGGACCGGCGGCGGCGTCAGCCAGACGTCGCGGTCGCCGTGCCGCTGCACCAGGGACAGGGCGTTGCCCGGGTTGGTCTCCAGGTGGAAGACGCGCGAGGCGTGGGCGTAGAGCACCGGATCCGCCGCCACCTGCTCGAAAGCAGGTAGGCGGATGACGGTGCGGGCGCGGTCGATGCGGCCGCGGTGCGGTTGCGGGCGCGGCGCCACGCCGGGCGTCGGTACGTTCGTGGTCGCGGGCGCGCTCGCGCAGTCCGGCTCCGCGGCGTAGGGATCGGGATGGACGCACGGGGGGCCCGGTTCGTCGATCTCGGTCGAGTCGAGCTCCAGCCAGCCATCGGGGATCCCGCGGCGCAGGTGGGCGGTGCCGCGCAGGTCGGTGATCGTCGCGACGGGCTCGCCGGCGGCCAGGCGGTGCGCCAGCTCCACGATGGCGCGCTCGGCGTTGCCGTAGACGAGCAGGTCGGCCTTGGCGTCGGGCAGCACCGAGCGGCGCACCTTGTCGGACCAGTAGTCGTAGTGGGCGATGCGGCGCAGGCTGGCTTCGATGCCGCCGACCACGACGGGCACGTCCTTGTACGCCTCGCGTGCGCGCTGGGCGTAGACCAGCACCGAGCGGTCGGGCCGCCGGCCACCCTCGCCGCCGGGGCTGTAGGCGTCGTCGCTGCGCACCTTGCGGTCGGCGGTGTAGCGGTTGACCATCGAGTCCATGTTGCCGGCCGAGATGCCGAAGAACAGGTTCGGCCGGCCCAGGGCGCGCAGCGGTTCCGCCGTCTGCCAGTCGGGCTGGGCGATGATCCCAACGCGGAAGCCGTGCGCCTCCAGTAGTCGCCCCACCAGGGCCATGCCGAAGCTGGGGTGGTCGACGTAGGCGTCGCCGGACACCAGCACGACGTCGCAGCTGTCCCAGCCGAGGGACTCCATTTCGCCCCGGGACATCGGCAGCACGGGGGCCGGCGCCAGGCCGGGCCGGTAGGGAGGGCGGGCGAACAAGTGGGGTGCCGTCGTCTCGATCATCGGCGGACTTCACCGTTCCGGGTCCGGGTTGCGCCCGCGCGCCCCGTCGGGGTACGATGCGCGCGGCCGAGCGATCCCACAAGCTAACCCATCGCCCGCGGACAGGCTACCGCGCCGGCGTACCTTCGACGGAGGCCGTGATGTTCCGACAGCTCGCTCCCGGCGCCGCCGTCTTCGCTTCGGATCTGGGCCCCTGGGGCCTGACTTGGACGCGCCGCGGCGTCGACGCCCTGGCCCTGCCCGATGTTTCGGAGGCCTCCGTGCGCGCTGTGCTGGAGCGCGCCGCGCCCGGCCGCGACTACCCGACGCGGCCGCCGGTCGCCGTCGGCGACCTCGCGCGGCGCGTGCGCGCCCACCTGGCCGGCAAACCCGACGGCTTCCTCGACGTGCCGCTCGATCTCGAGCGCCTGCCGCCTTTCGCGCGCAAGGTCTCGCGGGCCCTGTGCCGGGTCCCGCCCGGCTCGACGGTGAGCTACGCGGAACTCGCGAAGCGCGCCGGCTCTCCCGGCGCCGCGCGCGCCGTCGGCACGGTCATGGCCCGCAACCCGCTGCCGCTGCTGGTGCCCTGCCACCGCGTGCTCGCGGCGGGCGGCGCGCTGGGCGGCTTTTCGGCGCCCGGCGGCACCGACCTGAAGGTCCGCCTGCTGCACCGCGAAGGGGTCGTGCTCAGCCCGCGCCACCAGGCGGGGCTGGACCACCTCGCGCGCGCCGACCGTGCGCTGGGTCGCGTGATCCGCCGCGCCGGCCCCTACCTGCCTGCCTTCGGCGACCGGCGCGACCCCTACGACGTGCTGGTCACGAGCATCGTGCACCAGCAGCTCGCCGTGAAGGCGGCCGCGACCATCGCGCGGCGCGTGCGCGCGCTCACGCCCGGCTCGGCCTTCCCTTCGCCGCAGGAACTGCGGCAGCTGTCCGACGCGGAGCTGCGCGGCGCCGGCCTCTCCTCGCAGAAAATCGGCTACCTGCGCGACCTCGGCGCGCGGATCGACGACGGTCGGCTCGACCTGCGCTCGCTGCGTCGCCTCGACGACGCGGCGGCGACCGCCGCGCTCTGCACCGTCAGGGGCATCGGGGTCTGGACCGCCCAGATGGTGCTCATCTTCCAGCTCGGCCGGCTCGACGTCTGGCCGGTCGACGACCTCGGTCTGCAGAAGGCGGCGCAGCGGCACCTCGACCTCGCCGAGACGCCCAAGGCGAAGGCGATGGCCGCGATCGGCGAGCGTTGGGCGCCGTACCGCTCGCTGGCGGCGTGGTACCTCTGGCAGCTGGTGGACGGGGGAGCCGCTTGAATGGCGCCGGACCGGGGTTCTCCCTACGTTGAGCCGTCGCCCCTGCCGGTCCGCAGGTCGACGGCCGGCTCGAATCCTGGAGCGCGAGATGCGAAGCCTGACCCTCGCCGCGGTCGTCCTCGCCCTGATCCTGGCCGCCGGCTGCCGCTCCACGATGCCGCCGGCGCCGCTCGTCGAATCGTCCCCCGCCCCCGCCGCGGCGTTCGACGCCGTCGATCTGACCTCGTTCCTGTCGCTGCCGGAGCCGGAGCGCGCACAGCGCCGGCACCTCGCCGATGCGGAGTTGGCTGAATTCCGCCGTTGGTGGGGCAAAATTCCCAGCATGCTGAACACGGACGGCCTCTATCACAATTTCTACGGCGGTAACGGTTTGCTCAGCGACGGCCGCCGGACCATCGACGACCTCAACCGTACCATGATGAACCTGCACCACGCCACGCAGGCCGATCCCAGCTGTACCGAGGCCTGGACCAGGATGGGCCGCATCCTGACCGAATACGGCGATTGGAGACGAGCCGACGCCGCCTTGACGGCGGCCTGGCGGGCCTGGCCGCACGATCCCCGCTTGTCGGACCGTTCCGGGCCGGCGTGGGAGGTGTCGCAGTACCACGCCTGGCTGTGTCGGGACACGGCGCGCTGGGAAGAGGGGCTCGCCCTGCTCGCGCGCGGGGACGGGACGACCGCGGTGCCCCCCGACGAGCAGAACCAGCTGCTGCGCGGTTTGCTGCTGGCCGGGGCCGGCCGTTTCCGGGAGGCCATGGACGTCGCGGTGTCGATGCCGCCGCTGCGGTACCCCCGTGAGGGCTACGGCATGACCGCAGCCAGCTACGGCAACAACTGGATCGAAGCCATGGCCTGGTTCGCCGCCGGCGACCCCGCCTTCGCCCGCAAGGCGCTGGGCGAGATCTACACGTATCGTTTGTTGCAACAGTCGACGCGCTACTGGAACGACGTGGCCCTGATCCTGGACGAAGTCGGCCTCGGCACCGAGTCCGACGCCGCCTTCGTACGCTCATTCCAGGGCCGTTTCCCGCTCGTGGCGTTCTTTCCCTACCAGGGCTGCTCGGTGCCGTCGGTGATTCTGGGCGAACCGTCGCCCACGGCGCCCGTCTACCTTGCCTGGGACGAGCACTACCTGGCGGGATCGTTGTTCGCCTTCGCCGCCAACTCCATGGCCCGCTTCTGGACGCTCGACGACGAGTCGCGCCGGCCCCGCCGCGGGCGGACGGTCGTCGAGGCCCTGTCGATCTGCATGCGCAAGCACGACCGCCCGGTGCTGGCGCAGGCCCTGCGCGGGCGCATGCACTACTACCTCGGCGAGGAGGAGCTGGCGCTCGCGGATCTCCAGGCCGCGCGCACCGCCCTGGCGGCCGACGGCCGGGGGGACGCCGCGACGAGCCTCGTCCTGGGCACGATCCTGCTGAACCGGCGGCAGCCGGAGGCGGCGCAGATCTGCCTGCAGGAAGCGGTTGTCCTGGAGCCGGCCCTGGCCGGCGCCTGGCGCACCCAAGGCGTCGCGCTGGCGATGCTGGGCCGCCACGCCGAGGCGGATTCGGTCCTGGATCGCGCGGTGGCGCTCGACCCCTACGCGATCAGCGGCTGGTACAACCGCGGCCTGCACCACCTCGACCTGCACCGCTGGGAGGAGGCGTGCCGGGACCTGGGCGTCGCCGTCCGCCTGGAGGCGGACAACGCCGACGCCCTGGAAATGATGCAGGTCGCCCAGTCGTCCCTGCTGCGCAGCGAACAGCGGGACGCGGCCGCCCGGCTCGGCGCGGCCGCCGACAGCACGGCCGCCGAATTGCGCGCGGGTCGCAACCTGGTGCGGATGGCTCTGCGCGATGATCTGGGGATCGCCATGTCGGCGGGCGCGCAGGCGGACCAAGGGGCGTTCGCCGACAGCCTGGCCACGCGCTACGCCCGGTCTCCGTCGTCGGAACTGCGGCAGGATCTGGCCGCGGCGTTGCTGAAGGCCGGCCGTCACGACACCCTGCTCGCCCTGCTCGCTCGCCACTGGCTCCGTGAACTCGCGCCGCTCGAACAGCAGATGCTGCTGGAAGCGGACCGCGCCCTGGGGCGCCCGGATCGCGCCCTGGCCCTGGTCGACCAGCTCACGGCCGGTGATCTCGCCATCGAGGATCCGCTACGCGGCGATCCAGCGCTGTGGTCCAGCGCCGCCCTGATCTGTCTGGACGCCGGCCGTCGCGAGGCGGCGTTGCACGCACTCGACGAGGCGGTGCAGATCGACCCGGAGAACTCGCCGCTCGTCAGCTTCCGCGAACTGGTCCGCAGCCAGTCCTCCCGTTGATCCTGTCTGATTCCGCTCAACCCGGCCCGGCGGGGGTCGATACAGACCGGGACCTCCTACTTCGCCGATTTCCGCCCAACGGTGAACAGGTGATACGATGTCGCTCCGTACCTGGCTGCAATGCTCGATCCTGGCGCTGGCCGTTCCCGCCTTTGCCGGCGATCCGCCGTCTGCGCCGGCCAGTTGGGGCGAGGCGCCGTTCCAACTGGCCGACGGCGCCGACCACCTCGAGTTGAACCACGGGTTGCTCGTCTTCGACCCCGGCGTCGGCGCCTGGCTGCCCCTGGCCCCCGGCGTGCCGAACTTCGGCTACACGCACCAGGAGAGATGGCTCGCCTTCCGTGTCGCGCGCCGCAGCGCGGCGACGCGCGATCTCCTGCTCGCGGTCTCCTACCCCCTGCTGGACGAAATCGACCTTTATGTGGTGGGTGACGACAGGGCGGTTCTCGTCGCGCAGACCGGCGACCTCGAGAACTTCGGGCATCGCCCCCTCCCGCACCGCCACTTCCTGCTCGCGATCGCGCCGCAGGCGGCCGCGGAAACGGCTTACCTGCTGCGCGTGCGCTCGAGCAGTTCGCTTCAGGTGCCCCTGGCGCTCTGGGACTCCGGCCAGTACTTCCGGGCCGAGACCGATCGTTATGCCTTCTTCGGTCTCTTCTACGGCGCGATGCTGCTGGTCGTCCTGTACAACGCGGCGATGTTCGTCGCGCTCCGCGAGCGCGTGCACCTCGCGTTCGTGGTGCACACGGCTTCGTTCCTGGGCCTCATGGCCGCCCTGCAGGGTTTGGGCTACCAGTACCTGTGGCCGGGATGGCCCTGGCTGCAGGAGAGGGCGCCGGCCATCTTCGTGGCGGCGGCCGCCGGCAGCGCCTTCTGCTTCGCGGACGATCTGTTGGGCCTGCGTGAGCGCGCGCCCAGGTTTTCTCGCGTGTTCCGTGTCGGGGCGCTCGTCTGTCTCGCCAACCTGGTCGCGGCCTGCCTGTTTTCCTACGCGCACGTCATGCGGCCCCTGCTCGCGGTGGCCGTCTTGAGCTCCTGCGTCGTCGCCTGGGGAGGTCTCCACCAGTGGCGCCGCGGCGGTTGGGCCGCGCGCTGGTTCGTGGCGGCCTGGCTGACGTTCCTGCTCGGGACGGTGCTGATGATCGTCAGCAAGTTCGGCCTGCTGCCGCGCTCGTTCCTTTCCGAGAACGGGCCCCTGTTCGGGCTGGCGGGCGAAGCGGCGCTGCTGTCGCTCGCGCTGGCCGGTCGCTTCCGGGAACACAAACTCGCGCGGCGGGCCGCCCAGGCCGAGCTGTTGCGCATGCAGCAGGAGTCGAACCGCGTGCTCAAGCAGGAGGTCCAGCTGCGCACCTCCGAGCTGCAGAACATGATGCGCGAGCTGGCCCAGGCCAACGAGGAGCTGGAACTCAACAATCACTTCGACGGCCTGACAGGCCTCTGCAACCGGCGGGCGCTCGACGAGCGACTGGATCTGGAGTTCTCGCGGGCGCAGCGGGAGTGCGAGCCGATCTCCCTGGTCATGGTGGACATCGATCATTTCAAGAATTTCAACGACACGTACGGTCACCTGGTCGGTGACGATTGCCTGGTCGCCGTGGCCAAGGCAATCGAGGCGGCCGCCCGCCGCTCGACCGACTTCACCGCACGATTCGGCGGCGAGGAGTTCGTCGTGCTCGTCCCCGACGCGGCCCCCGGCAAGCTGGCCGCCATCGGCGAACGGGTGCGCCGAACCGTGGCCGACATGGTGTTCGAAGTCGACGGCCGCCGCGTCCCGGTGACCGTCAGCGTCGGCTGCGGCATGCTGCTGCCCGCGCCGAGCGACACGCCCGACGCCTTGATCCGACTCGCCGACGCGGCCCTCTACAAGGCCAAGGACGGCGGGCGCAACCGCGTCGAGACGGAGATCCGGAATCCGGTCCTGGTCTGACGGCCGGCCGCGGGCGCCGGGCTGCGGCACGGCGCCCCGCGCGTCCCTACTTCCCGATTCCCGCCAGATCCAGCAGGAAGGCGTACTCCCGCGCCGTTTCGCGGTGACGCTGGAAGCGTCCCGATGCGCCGCCGTGGCCGGCTTCCAGGTTGGTGACCAGCAGCAGCCGGCGGTCGTCCGCCTTCAGGCGGCGCAGCTTGGCGACCCACTTCGCCGGCTCCCAGTATTGCACCTGGGAGTCGTGCAGCCCCGCGGTGACCAGCAGGTGGGGGCGGGGCACGGCCGCGACGTTGTCGTAGGGCGAGTAGGACAGCATGCAGCGGTAGGCCGCTTCGTCGTGGGGGTCGCCCCACTCGTCGTACTCGGCGGTGGTCAGGGGGATCGACTCGTCGAGCATGGTGGTGACCACGTCGACGAACGGCACCTGCGCCACGACGCCGGCGAACAGGTCGGGAGCCAAGTTGACCACCGCGCCCACCAGCAGGCCGCCGGCGCTGCCGCCCATGGCGTACAACCGCCGCGGGTCGGCGTAGCCGGCCGCCACCAGAGCCCGGCCGCAGTCGATGAAGTCGTGGAAGGTGTTCAGCTTGTTCAGGAGCTTGCCGTCCTCGTACCAGAGGCGGCCCATCTCGTCCCCGCCGCGCACGTGCGCGATGGCGAAGCAGAAGCCGCGATCCAGGAGGCTCAGCCGCGCGGAATCGAAGTCGGGATCGGTGCTCGAACCGTAGGACCCGTAACCGTAGAGCAGCAGCGGGCGCGTGCCGTCCCGCGGGAAATCGCGCCGGTGGACCAGGGTGACGGGCACGCGCGCGCCGTCGCGGGCCTCGATCATGAGGCGCTCGCAGGCGTAGTCGTCGGGGGAGAAGCCGCCGAGGACCTCGTCCCGCTTCAGCAGGGTCTTGCGGCGCGTCTTCATGTCGTAGTCGTAGGTCGAGAACGGCGTGGTCGGGGACTCGTAGCCGAAACGCAGGACGTCGGTGTCGGCCTCGCGGTTCACGCCGACGGAGGCCACGTAGGCGGGCTCGCCGAAATCGAGGTCTTCCCAGTTCCCGTCAGCGCCGGGCCAGGGCTGCACCCGCAGCCGGGTCAGGCCATCGCGCCGCTCGCTCACGACCAGCCAGTCGCGGAAC
Organism: bacterium; assembly: GCA_031441465.1. Taxonomy (GTDB): domain Bacteria; phylum Krumholzibacteriota; class Krumholzibacteriia; order LZORAL124-64-63; family LZORAL124-64-63; genus PNOJ01. The sequence continues at coordinate 14,855 of JANOEP010000049.1, forward strand.
GGCTCGACTCCCTGCAGCAGCGTGTCCTCGCGGTGGGGGAGCAGTTCGCGCCAGCTTTCCTTGCCGGTGGCCGCCGCCGAAGCGGCCATCAGCCGGAAGTTGCGGGCCCGCCAGTTGGTGGTCACGAAGAACGTGTCGCCGAGGTGGTCGACGGAGTACTCGTGGTTCCGCTCGCGGGGCTGGAAGACGCGGAACGCATCGCGGGGGCGGTCGGCCGCCACGTAGCGGACTTCGGTGCTCACCGACTGGTAGCAGCCGATCAGCACGTACCGGCGCGATTTCGTCTTGCCGACGCCGACGGAGAACGTCTCGTCGTCCTCCTGGTAGACCAGGGCGTCGCCGGTGGGATCCTTGCCCAGCGTGTGGCGCCAGACCTGGTAAGAGCGCAGGGTGCCGGGGTCCTTCTTGGTGTAGAAGAGGGTGCGGTCGTCCTCGGCCCAGACGTGGTTGCCGCTGGCGTTGGGGATGGCGTCGGGCAGGACCGCGCCCGTCGTCAGGTCCTTGAAGCGGATCGTGTAGAGGCGCCGCCCGACGGCGTCGTCGGCCCAGGCCAGGACGCCGCCGCCGGAGCTGACCGCGGTGTTGCGGGCCTGGAAGAAGGCGTGGCCTTCGGCCAGGACGTTGACGTCCAGCAGCACCTGCTCGGGCGCGTCCGGCGCGTCCGCCCGGCGGCAGAAGACCGGGTATTCCTGGCCCCGGGCGAAGCGCGCGTAGTACCAGTGGCCGCGGTCGAGGTAGGGAACGGTGTCGTCGTCCTTCTTGATGCGCCCGGTGATCTCCGCGAAGAGCGTCTCCTGCAGGGCGGCCGTGGGCGCCAGCACCGCGCCGGCGTAGGTGTTCTCGGCCTCGAGGTAGGCGATCACCGCGGGGTCCTCACGACGGTTGAGCCAGTAGTAGTCGTCGACGCGCTCGCCGCCGAACTCCCGGAACACGTGGGGTTCGACCCGTGCGACCGGCGGCGCGGGAGCGGTGACGGGGTCCGCAGCGGCGGCGAGGCCGCCGAGGCCGCAGCAAGCGGCGACGAACAGGAACCGCAGCAGGGGGGTGCGCATGAGGGCCGCCTCTCGCCGGAGTGAAGCCGGGCCGGGATCGATGTCGGCGGTGTGTGGCTACGCAACCGCGCCTCGACAGTTGCGCGCCCGCCGCCTACACTGGCGCCGCACTCCAGCCGAGGCGGCGCCATGTCCCGGAACGCCATGTTGACCGGTCTCGACGTCCTGGTCGAGCGCGACTTCGCGCCGTTGTGCGGTCGGCGCGTCGGCCTGCTCTGCCACCCCGCCTCGGTGGACCGCCGCCTGCGCCACGCCGCGCGCCTGCTGCACGAAGCCGACGGCGTGGACCTGCGCTGTCTGTTCGGCCCGCAGCACGGCCTGCGGGGCGAGACCCAGGACAACATGGTCGAATGGCGCGGCTTCACCGACCCGGTGACCGGCCTGCCGGCCTACTCCCTCTACGGCGAGCACCGCCGGCCCACCGCGGCGATGCTCGCGGACCTCGACCTGCTGGTGATCGACCTGCAGGACGTCGGCGCGCGCTACTACACCTTCATCTGGACCATGCTGCTGTGCCTCGAGGCGTGCGCCGATCAGGGCAAGTCGGTGCTGGTGCTCGACCGCCCGAACCCCCTGGGAAACGCCCGCGAGGGCAACGTCCTGGACCCCGCCTTCCGCTCCTTCGTCGGCCTCGAGCCGCTGCCCATGCGGCACGGCCTGACCGTCGGCGAACTGGCCCGGCTCTTCCGCCGACGCCGCGGCCTGGACGTCGACCTCGAGGTGATCGGCTGCCGCGGCCTGGATCCCGGCGCCTGGTTCGACGAGACCGGCCTGCCCTGGGTCCTGCCGTCCCCGAACATGCCGACGCTGGACACCGCCGCGGTCTACCCCGGCATGTGCCTGCTTGAGGGCACCCAGATGTCGGAAGGGAGGGGCACGACGCGGCCCTTCGAGATCTTCGGCGCGCCGTGGCTCGCGCCGGAGCGGCTCGCCGATCGCCTGGCCGGCGCCGACCTGCCGGGCGTCCGGCTGCGGCCGCTGCACTTCGAACCCGCTTTCCAGAAGCACCGGGGCCGGCTGTGCGGCGGCCTGCAGTTGCACGTGACCGACCGCCGTGCGTTCCGGCCCGTGCTGACCGCGGTCGCGGTGCTCTGCGCGGCGCGCGCCCTGTGGCCGGACGAATTCCGCTGGCAGGAGCCGCCGTACGAGTACGAGACGGTGAAGCCGCCGATCGACATCCTCGCCGGCGGCCGCGGGCTGCGCGAGGGCGTCGACGCCGGCGCCGACCCGCGCGACCTCGTCGGCGGCTGGGACCCGGAGTTGCGGCGCTTCGAGGCCGAATTCGAGGAGCTGCGCGGCGATGGCTGAGCGCGCGACCGGCGTCCGCGGCGCCATGATCCTGGCCGCGGGGCTCGGCACGCGCCTGCGGCCCCTGACCGACACGACCCCCAAGCCGCTGGTGCAGCTCGGCGGCCGCACGCTGCTGGCGCGGATCGCCGCGAGGCTGCACGGCGCCGGCGCGCGGCGCCTCGCCGTGAACGCCCACCACCTGCCGCAGTCGATCGCGCAGGCGTCGCACGCGCTGGTCGGATTCGACGAAGTCCGCGTCTTCACCGAGCCCGCCATCCTGGGCACCGCCGGCGGGATCGCGAACGCGCGCGCGTTTTTCCGCGGTGAGCCCCACATCCTGCTGCACAACGGCGACGTCGAGGCCGACACCGACCTCGCCGCCCTCGTCGCCGACCATCTCGCGACGGGAGCGGCCGCGACCCTGTTGCTCGCCGACTGGGCGCCCGTCAATTCCGTGCAACTGGGCGGCGACGGGATCGTGCGCGACATCGGCGACCGCGGTCACGCCCCCGTGCGCGACGGCGACCGCTCCCTGACCTACACCGGCGTCGCGGTGCTCGCCGCGCGCTTCCTCGACGCCCTGCCCGACGGCCCGGGCGCCCTCACCGACGCGCTGCGCTCCTGGATCGTGCGCGAGCCCGGGTCGGTGCGCGGCATCGCGCCGGCCGACCTGCGCTGGTCCGACCTGGGGACGCCCGGACGCTACCTCGACGCGCTGCTCGCGCTGGACGACCCGGCCGACGCGGCCGCGGCCGCCGCCGCCGTCGCCGCGCTGCCGGTCGTGAAGTCGTGCGGCTGGGACGGGGCCGCCGTCACGCGACTGGCGCCCGAGGGTTCCGACCGCGGCTTCTGGCGCCTGCGCCGGGGCGCCGGGAGCGCCGTGCTCATGAAGGACCGCCCCCGCGATCCCGAGTTCGACCGCGCGGTGTCGGTCGCCGCCTTCCTACACGCGGAGGATCTCGGCGGCGCCGCGGTCCTCGGCGCCGACCGCGAGGACGGCGCCGCCCTGCTCGAAGACCTCGGCGACGACTCGCTGCACCGCCTCGCGCACGCTCCGGGCGCCGACCGCCTGGCCCTGTACGGCCCGGTCGTCGACCTGCTGGCGGCGTTGCAGTCGCGCGGCACCGCCCAGAGCGGCGCCTGCCCCGCGGCTTGCGACCGTGTCTTCGGGCGCGAGGACCTGCTGGCCGAGACCGCCTACTTCCGCCGCCGTTTCCTGCTGGAGGACCGCGGGCTGTCCGCATCGCAACTGGACGGCCTCGACGCCGAGTTCGCAGCGCTGGCCGACGCCGTGTCGGCGCAGCCGCGCGCCCTGATGCACCGCGACTTCCAATCGCGGAACATCCTGCTGCACGACGGCCGCGTGCGTCTGGTGGACGTGCAGGGGATGCGGCTCGGGCCCTGCGCCTACGACCTGATGTCCCTGCTGCGCGACGCCTATGTCGATCTCGGCGACGAGCTGCGCAGCGCGCTCCTGGACCGCTTCGCCAGGGCAAGCGCCGCCGCCGGCGGCCCGGCCCCGCGCCCGGCGGCGGAACTGCGCCGGGACGCGACCCTGGCCGGTCTGCAGCGCGTCCTGCAGGCCCTCGGGGCGTTCGCCTTCCTCTCGAACGTCAAGGGCAAAACGGCCTTCCGTAATCATATCCATCTGGCATGGAATCACTTACAGGACTTGCTGGCCGACTTGGAGCGCCTCCCGCCCCCCGCCCCCCGCATGGCGAAACTCCATCATGTCGTTGCAATAATCACTATTGATCAATAATAATGACGATGGTATAATTATTGACGTCGCGGCCGGGCAGGTAAGCCGGTCGCGCCCCTCACCGCCGGGATCGACCGTCGAGCCGGGCAGAGATGTTGGCATCGTGACGTCGCGAACCAGGAGACCGACATGACAACCTTGCGCCTGCTGCTGCTGTTCTGCCTGATCGCTGCCGTGCCCGCGCTGGCCGACCCCCTGGTCATCCCCCTGACCAATGTCGACGGCCAGTACGTCGCGCGGTTCGGCGAGAGTGCACGGTCCACCACCTTCACCCTCGCACCCGAAATCGGTGCGATCGACGACCTGTCGATCCACTGGACCGGCGAGGCCTTCAACGGCCAGCGTCGCGACGGCAACGGCAACCTCGTGGACTGGATCGCCGACTTGGTCGCGTTCGTGCCCGACCCCCACGGTGGGTTCCTGTGGGCCGTGGCGCAGCCGCTGACCGGCGCCTTCGACCTCAGCACGCCGTTCACCACCCTCGGCGGCAGCGCCGTGGCGAGCTGGGCGTTCCTGCTGGACGGTCCCGTCCAGGTCGGCCTGGCCCTGGTCGCGAGCCAGGACGACGACATGGAAATCGTGGCCTGGCCCGAGGCGCGCCTCGATGCGGCCGCGATCGAGGCCGGCACGTACGTCGGCAACGAAGACGCCACCTGGGGGAGCGTGAAGGCTCTCTACCGATAGTTTTCCCAGCAGGTGAGGGGAAGCGGGGCGCCGGTCGCTGTGGGCCGGTGCCCTGTTTTTCGATTTGCTGCCGGGCGGCTCCGGCTTACTCTGGACCGACCCGAAGGGAGATCGTGATGCACGACAGGATCCAGGTGGCGGTGGACTCGGAGATCGGCGGACTGGAGGCGGTGCTGCTGCACCGGCCGGGGCCCGAGATCGAGAACATGACACCGCAGAACGCCGAGCGCGCATTGTACAGCGACATCCTCAACCTGCCGGAAGCCTCGGCGGAGTACGCCGTGCTGGAGGGCGTGCTGGCCCGTTGCGCGCTGGTGCTGCACGTGGACGAGCTGCTGGCGGACGTGCTCGCGGACGAGACGGCGCGCGCCGCGCTGCTGCGCCGCATCTGCGCGCGGGAGAACGTCGACCGGCTCGAAAGCGCCCTGGCGGCGTTGCCCGCCGCGGAACTGGCGCGGCGCCTCGTCGAGGGCATCGCCCTGGAGCCGGCGTCGTTGACCGACTACCTGAGCGCCGAGCGCCACGCCCTGCGCCCCCTGCACAACCTGTTCTTCATGCGCGATACGGCGGCCGCGGTCGGCGACCGCGTCCTGGTCGGCCGCATGGCCAACGCGGTGCGCGAGCGCGAGGCGGTGATCCTCGAGGCGGTGCTGCGCTGCCACCCGTTGCTGCGCGCGCGCACCGTCGAACCGGACTCCCTGGTCGGTTCCGCCATGAAGCTGGAGGGCGGCGACGTGCTGGTCGCGCGCGAGGACCTGCTGATCTTCGGCCTCGGCCAGCGCACCTCGCCGCAGGCCGTCGATTTCGTCGTCGAACGCCTGCGCGAGACGCGCGGGCGCTTCGACGTGGTGGTCCAGGAACTGCCGGCCGCGCCGGAATCGTTCATCCACCTCGACATGGTCTTCACCATCCTGGATCGCGACGCCTGCCTGATCTACGAGCCGGTGATCACGGGGCCGACGCGCCTGCGCACGGTGCACCTGAGCGTCGAGGGGGGGCGCGTCGTGTCGATCCGCGAGGACGAGCACCTGCTGGACTGCCTGCGCCGGCTCGGCCTGGACCTCGAACCGGTGGCCTGCGGCGGCCACACCGACCCCTGGCTCCAGGAGCGCGAGCAGTGGCACTCCGGCACCAACAGCTTCGCGCTGGCGCCGGGGCGCGTGATCGTCTACGGCCGCAACGTCCACACGGTCGAGGAGCTGGACCGCCACGGCTTCGCCGTCATCGAGGCCCGCGACGTTGTCGACGGCCGCGTCGATCCCGCCGCCTACCGGCGCTGCGCCATCGTGCTGCCCGGCTCGGAACTCCCCCGTGGCGGCGGCGGGCCGCGCTGCATGACGATGCCCCTGCGACGGGCGTCGGTTTCTTGACCCATCACCCCCGCCGTCTTCATCGGCGACGGTGCGATCACCTGACGATCACCATCTTGTGCGTCGCCAGCCGCGCATCATCACGCACGCGGATCAGGTAGGTTCCGGCCGCCACGGCGCGGCCCGCCTCATCGTGCGCGTCCCAGGTGAACAACATCGGCGTCTTGCTGCCGGCGCCGCGATGGAGCTGCCGCACCAGGTGCCCGCGCACATCGAACACGCTCACCTCGAGCAGTCCGCGCCCGGAAGCAGTCACTTCGAAAGACGAGGCTCCTGGCGACGGGTTGGCCAGCAAGGCGCGGATCAGCGGCAAGGCCGCTTCATCACGCGGCTGCGGCGCGGAGGTCATGCTGCCGGGTCCGTGCAGTCCGTGCCCCGCCGCGACCGCCTGGTCCCAGTCGCCGATGAACTCCCACCAGTTGGAGAGCGCCTCGCTGCCGTAAGCCAGGCCGTTGTCGTGGCCCGGCATGCTCATCATCCAGTAGATGTACCACTGCGTTTCGACGCGCTGGCTGAAGTCCATCACACCGTCCGGCCACGGCCACACCAGCGATCCCCAGGTGTCGACGTTCAACGGCGTGAAGGTGCCCGAACCGTCGACGGTCCAGTCGGCGATGTCGCTGAGGACCACCGTCTGGTTCTCGTAGTCGTAATCGGCCAGCGTGTTGGGGGGGCTGTGCGTGTCCCCGCAACGGCCGGTCACTTTGTTGCCATCCTGGTCCTGGCCGCGCCACTGCTTCCAGAAGAGGTCGGCATTGCCGTCCTGCTGCTCGTTCACCCAGGCGAGCTGCGATTCCAGCTGGTGCCCGTGGTCATGCACCGCCTCGGCCTGGCTGCGGCGGAAGTTGTAACCGTAAACGACGTAGGACTTGTCGTAGACCGGCAGGTCGGACGGGTCGCGGTTGCTGTTGGAGATGTCGCCCGTCAACGGGCTCGACATGTTCGATTCCCAGCCGCCGCGGAAATCGGCCACGTCGTGCAGGCCCGGGTCGAAGCTGGGCCAACGCCCCAGGCCGCCCGTCCAGACCCAGATCTCCTTGACGCCCAGGTCTTCCACGTAGTGGCGCACGTCGAGGCGATCGAAGATCGTGAACCAGTCCGCTTCCCACAACGGGTCGCCCTGGTCGTAGCCGACGATCTTGCCGGGCGGCGTCTGCTCGTAGACGGTGATCTGGTCCACCACCCGATAGCCCAGCGACGGCCGCGCCTGCGGGTCGTTGTACGCGCGGAATCGGCTGCCCTGCTCCAGGGAGAACTTCGTGCGGCGGTTCATCGCCAGCACGTCGGCATCCAGCTGGGCCAGGGTCAGCGGGTTCAGCCACCAGAAGTCCGGCGAGATGGAAGTGTCCAGGTTGACTCCGTCCGCGGTCGCGAAGTACCTGATGACCAGCACCGGCACCTCCCAGATGGCGTTGGTCACGGGCGTCGACAGGTCGTTTGGCAGCACTTCATGCGTCGGAGCCAGGACCGGCGCCCGCACCTGCAACTCGCAGGACGCCGACCGTCCCCGGTACGTCGCCGTCAGCGTGACTGTTCCCGCGCCCACGGCGCGCAGAGCGCCGTCCGGCAGCACGTCCACGGCATTCGCATCGCTGGTCGACCAGGCGGCGACGCTCTGCGGGATCTCGACCTCGCCGAACTGCGTCGTGGCCGTCAGCGTCACGTACACGGGCCAGGTCACCCACGGCTCCGTCGCGCGTGGCGCCGCCGTCAGATCGGTGACCGTCAGCCCCGCCAGGAAGGCCGCTTCGATTTCCGCCGCGCTGCGCACGACGCTGCTGATGCGCCATTCGTCGATCGCGCCTTCGAGGGTGTCGCCGGCGCCCTCGCCGCCGACCTGGAACTGCGCGTCCCCGATCGCCGGCGGCGTGTAGCCCACGCCCTCTTCACCCCGCAGCACGCCGTCGATGTAGACGCGGGCAACGTCGCTGTCCCAGGTAAACGCGCAATGGTGCCACTGCTCGGCCGCCCATTCGCCGGCCAGGTTGCAGCTCGCGCCGCGTTCGGGCAGGCCGTGGTCGCTCCACCGGTTGATCATGATCCGCAGATTGTCGGCGCCGTCCTTCGCCAGCAACAGGCCGCCCCAAGTCCCCCAGGTCAGCATCAGGTGTGTCTGGCCGTCGTTGCCGGCCCAGTGCGGTTTCAGCCAGAACTCGACGGTTCCCGCCGCCATGACCAGATTGCCTGCCGCGGCGTAGCGCAATTGCGCACCGCTCGGCAAATCGATGGCTTGGCCGAACACGCCGCCCGTGTAGCCGACGCCCGAGGCCGAGGCCGGGCTTTCGCCGGCTGCGCCCAGCACATTCCCGTTGCCGTGAAGAAGCAAGAGAGTGTGTGCGTCGGGCGTGAGCTCCTGCGCGACGGCAGGCCCGACGGCGATCGCGAGCAGCAGAGCCGCGACGCTGATCCTGGCGAATGAATGCATGAATCCCCCCCGATTCCGACGATTCTCCATGCTGGCGTGATGGGACCCCCGCGAAATGATAGTACACATCCAGGAGCGCGCGGCAGGAAAATCGCGGCGTGGGGGCCGGCGAAACGGGGTCGGGGCGCCGTTACCAGGCCCGAGCCGACGCGCCCGCGGTTGCGAAGTGCGGCAGCCGTCGCTAATATCGGCGCCGGCAGGCAATCGGTCCGTGAACCGCAATCCGGAGGTTTGGCGTGAATTCGAGGCATGTCCTGGTGGTGGCGGCGCTGGTCGCCGTTTGTTCCGGCGCGTCGGCCGGCGAGTGGCAGAAGTCCGCGGACCTGGGGCTGATGTTCAGCCAGAGCGGCTACAGCGGTTCCTGGGCCGGCAGCGAGCTGGGCTCGGTGGTCTGGACCTTCACCGGCGACGTCGCGGCGCAGAAGGATCTCAACGCCTCGACGAACTGGAAGAACACCCTGAAGCTCACCTACGGCCAGACCCACCAGGAGAAGGAAACCGCCGCCGGCAAGGTGTGGGCGTCGCCGCTGAAGTCGACCGACCGCATCTTCTTCGAGTCGCTGCTGCGCTTCGGCACCGACCGCCCGATCACGCCCTACCTGGCCTTCGCGGCCGAGACCCAGTTCCACGACGGCGACAACCACCCGCTGACGCCGGCCCTGCTGACCGAGTCCGCGGGCCTTGGCCGACAGCTGGTCAAGAACGAGACGACCGACCTGATGACCCGCGTCGGCCTCGGCGTGCGCCAGCGCACGGCCTACCGGGTCGCGACGGTGCAGGACGCCGGCCTGGAGTGGGTCACGGACCTGACGCACACCTTCAACCCCCAGTTGAACGTCGTCTCGAAGCTGCGGGTCTTCCAGGCCGTCGCCAGTAATCTCGACGAGACGTACGGCGACGACTGGCAGGGCACCGACGTCGCCTACGAGACGAAGTTTTCGGCGCAGGTCTCCAAGTACGTGCAGACCTCGCTGTTCCTGGAGTGGCTCTACGACCGGGAGATCTCCGACCGCGGGCGCTGGCGGGAAATCGTCGGCTTCGGCGTGACTTACAAACTGTTCTAGTCGCGCCGCGCGACGGATCGCGGGGCCGGAGCGCGCGGGCGTTCCGGCCTCGTCACGCCGGATCGCGTTTCAGCCCCGGCAGCAGCACCCCCGCCGACACCAGCAGTCCCGGGAAGATGGGCTCGACGCCCAGCCAGGGCCCGCCGCTCCCCAGCGCCAACCAGGCCAGCGAGACGCCGCCGGCGGCCAGCATCGAGGCGGTGGCGCGGCCCACCCTGGGCCGCCAGCGCGTGTAGCCGAGCATGATCGGCAGCAGCAGCACGGGCGTGCCCACGCTGCCGAGGTGGTGCCAAAGGCCGATCACCGATCCCGACCACAGGGCCAGGACGACCGCGAGGACCGACGTCGCGAGCAGACCGATGCGCACGGCCGTCATGGTGCCCGGATCGTCGGCGGGCGGGCCGCCGCGCCGCAACCGCAGCCAGACGTCGCGGCCGGCGGTGATGGCGGCGATGAAGGCGTAGGAATCGACCGTGGACATGATCGTCGCCAGCAGGCTGGTCAGGAACAGTCCCTGCAGCAACGGCGGCAGGACCGCCGCGGCCAGCCGCGGGAACGCGGCCACCGGATCCTCCAGGCCCGGCAGCACGGCGCGCGCGTAGAGCCCCGAGGTGGTGGTCAGGAAGTCGAAGAACACCCAGAACAGGATCGAGACGAGCAGGCCGCGCCGGGCCGTGCGCTCGTCGCGCGCGGCGCAGCAGCGCTGGTAGAAGGCCGGCTCGACCAGGGTCGTGGCCGCGATCACGTACCAGATCGCCACGGCCTGGAAGCCGCGGCCGCCGTGCCAGGTCAGGTGCTGCGGCGGCAGCGCGTCGCGCAGGAAATCCCAGCCCCCGAACTTCGCGACGCACACCGGCACCAGCACCATGAAGCCCAGGAACATCAGGACGAACTGCACGATCTCGGTGCCGACCACCGCGCGCAGGCCCCCGCGCACCACGTAGCCCACCGACAGCACCATGCCCAGCACGGCGCCGAGCCACAGCGGCCAGCCCAGGGCCATCTCGACCAGCACGCCCATCATCAGCACGTAGGGCGCCGGCACCGTCATCACGAAGATCACGGCCGCGCCCAGCGCCGCGGCGCGCGTGCCGTAGCGCTCCTGCAGCAGGTCGGGCATGGTCAGCGCCCGGCCGCGGCGCGCACGGCCGGCCAGCACGAGCGCGAAGACCAGGGCGTAGAGGTAGTAGGGCGCCCCGAACACGAGCCAGTTGCTGACGCCGTAGGTCCAGGCGTACTCGCCGACGCCCAGGATGCCGCCGTACCAGGTCGAGACCGTGGTCGCCACGAAGGCGGGCAGCGTCAGGCGCCGGCCGGCGAGGAGGTAGTCGGTCTCGTCGCGGGCCGGCGTCCGGAACAGGCGCAGCACCGCGTAGGCCAGGAACAGGGCGTAGGCGACGACGATGATCATGGGATCGCCGCACCCGCGACCAATCCGCCGCGGCGCACCACCACCAGCAGCGAGCCCGCCCCGACCGTCAGACGGACGGGCCCGTCGGCGACCTCGTTGGAAACGGTGGCCGGACCGCGGCCGTCCACCACGGCGTCCCGCAGGGGGTAGCGGACGCCGCTGATCGTGACGCTGTGCGCGCCGCCCGGCAGCGGCAGCAGCGAGAGCGCGGTGCCGACGGGCAGGTCCCAGACGAACGACTCGCCTGAGCCCGCCCTGACCGCCGCCGTCCCGGCGTCCGCCAGCAACAGGCGCAGGCGACCGGCCCAACGCTCCGGCAGCAACGCGTTGTGCAGCGCGTGGTCGAGCAAGCCGCCGCCCGCACCCAGCAGCACGGCCTCGCGGCAGCCCTCGCGCTCGGCGAACTCCAGGGCCTTCTCCGCGTCGGTCGTGTCCTCCCTCGTGTCGCGCACCACCCGCACGCTGTCCGGCACGTCACGGACGCCCTCGCCCAGGGTGTCGAGGTCGCCGACGATCGCGTCCGGCAGGCGCGGCAACCGGGCGTAGGGGCGGCCCGCCGCGTCGGCGCAGAGGAAGAGGTCGGCCGCCGCCAGGTGCGCGGCCAGCAGGTGCGGCGGTGGGGGATCGCCATCGGCCAGCACGACGGCGCGCCGGCCGCGCTTCGGCAGCAGGATTCCGTCGAAGCCGACCGGTGTCCCGTCAGAAGTCATAGCGCACGCCCGTCTGGAAGTTGCGGCCGGCGGCGGGGATCAACCAGCGGCCGTCGTACCAGTAGCCGTTGGTCTCGTACTCGGCGTCCAGGACGTTGCGCACGTCCAGGGAGAGGCGCGCGCCGCGCAGGCCGGGCGCGTATCCGGCCAGATCCAGGCCCGCGCTCAGGTCGAGGGTCGCGTAGCCGTCGATCGTGCGCGCGTCGAGGCCCGTGGCGTCGAGGTGCTGACGGCCCACGCTGCGCAGGCGCAGGCGGGTGTCGAGGGCGCCGAAGTCCGACGCCAGGGTCAGGCTCGCGAGGTGGTTCGGGAACAGAGGGATCGGGTTGCCGGCGTCATCGAAGCTGCCGCTCTCCCCGTTGGGACCGATGGTCGCGATGTAGGCGTCGAACTCGTCCCAGCTGCGCGAGGCGGCGAGGCGCAGTTCGTGCCGTGGCGCCAGGCGCGCGGTCAGGCCCAGTTCCAGGCCGCGGTGTAGGGTGCGTTCGGCGTTGCCGCGGATCGCGGCGCCGTCATCGTCGACCGCGCCGTAGGGGACGATCTCGTTCGTGAAATCCATCCAGTACCCGTTGAGAGTCCAGCTCAGACGATCGTTGCGCCACGACCAGCCCAGCTCCCAGTCGACGGCCTTCTCCTCGCGCACGTAGGGATCGGACCACTGCAGGTATTCGGGATTGCCGTCTCCGTCTTCGTCCACCTCGCGGCTGGTGCGGAACAGAGGCGCGACGCCCAGGTCGTCGGGCCCGTACCAGGTGTCGTACAGCTCGCCGTCGGTCGGCTCGCGGCGCGTCACGCCGACGTGGAGGTACGTCGTCGCGCGCCCACCCCAGGGCCGCGTCGGCAGTTCCCAGTGCACGCCGCCCTTGGGGTTGAACCAGTTGTACTCCACCTCGTAGGCGTGCCGGTCCTCGCCGGTGAAGTTGCCCAGCTCGGCCTGTCGGAAGGCGTACTCCTTGTGCTGGAGCTGCAGGTCGGCGATCAGGGTCAGGCCCGGCGCCGCCTCGATCATCGTGTTGACGAAGACGCTCTGCGCCTGCTTATCGCCGGTGTAGCGGTAGTAGTCCACGCCCCGCAGGCCGTCGACGACGCCCGCGACCGACAGCACGTCGCCGTGGTGGTCGCTGTGGAAGTCGTACAGGTCGCCGCCGAGGATCGTGCGGCCGCCGCCGTGGCGGATCTCCAGGTGCGGCACCCAGCCGAGCTGGTCCTTGTCCACGATCTTGCGGCGCACGAGGTCGACCGCGTCGTCCGCTCCCAGGCCGAGGCTGCGGTCGAGGCTGTAATCCCCGGCCCGCACCCCTGCCTTGAGGTTCTCGTAGAAGCCCTCGCCGTGGATCAGGTAGGCGGCCTGCACGAGGGTCACGCGGTCGGACAGCTCCCAGCGGTGGTGCAGTTCGTAGTGGGGCTGCCGGAAGTCGTCGACGGCGTGCGGGTAGGTCTCGGGGTTGGCGCGCCGGTCGATCAGCAGATCCGCTTCCGCGGCCGCGTTCCAGCCGTGCTTGCTCACCTCGTGGCCGGTGTAGAAGTTGGCCTGCAGCGACTGGTTCACGCCGGCCCAGCGCCCGCTCCAGAACGCGCCCCACAGGCGGCTGCCGGTGCGGTCGCGGTAGCCGTCGCTGAGGATGCGCGACCAGCGGACGGCGCTGCTGAAACCGTTGCCGACCAGGCCGGTCTGCCAGGCGGCCGACCCGCGCCAGGTGCCGAAGCTGCCCCCCTGCAGCGCGACGCGGCCGGAGGCTTCGTCGTCGAGCTGCTCGGTGACCAGGTTCACGGTGCCGCCGACGGCGGTCGTCGCGCCCAGGGAGTTGGTGATCCCGCGCTGCACCTGGACGTCCTCCAGCGATGCCGCCAGGTCGGGCACGTCCACCCAGTAGACCTGGTGATCCTCGGGATCGTTCAGGGGGATGCCGTTGATCATCACACCCACGCGTTTCTGGTCGAAGCCGCGGATGTTCAGGTAGGTGTAGCCGACGCCGTTGCCGGCGTCCGAGGTGGCGTGCAGCCCCGGAGTGTCCTCGAGCAGCAGGGGCAGGTCGGCGGCGCCGAGGCGGTCCTGCAGTTCCGCGGCGGTGATGTTCTGCTGGCTGAGGCGGACCTCCCCGCCGTACCGCGAGGCGGTGACGACGACCTCGGGCGCCCAGTCGAGGTCGAGTGTGTCGGGGAGTGCGTCGTGCGGGTCCGACGCCGAGGCGGCGACGGCGAGCAGGAGGCAGCCGAGGGCCGCCGCACGGGGGCCGACGGCGACCAGGAGACGCGCCATGGTGGTTCCTTCCTTACGGGCCGTGGAACCGGCGGCGATAAAAAAACGCCGGCTCCGTCGAGGGGGCCGGCCGCATGGCGGTCGTTGCAGATTCCCGTTTCCCTACGCCGGCATGACCCGGTTCAGGTTCCAAGGGTCTCTCTCAGGCCTGAAAGGCCACCCCTAACGGTTGACCCGTTCACCATAGGTCGGCCGCTGGGGCGTGTCAAGAGATGGCGGGGCGGCGGGGGTCGTGTTAACGTCTGGTTCCGACTGCGGAATTGTCGCGAACGGAGCCGCGAATTGAACGACCTGATCGCCGGCCCCGCCGGCCCGACCCTGGAACTGCTGCGCAACGCGCGCCTGTTCGTGAGGCGTCCGGGAGCCTTGGCCCTGCTCGAGCGCGAGCGGACGGCCCGGATCCGGCTGACGACGGACCAGATCCACCATCCGGACACCCCGGGCGACTACGTGGTCCGGCACGGCCGGTTGCGCCTGTCGGAATTCCTGGCGGACGGCCGCGAAGTCTGCCGGGCGGTGCTGCAGACAGGTTTTTCCTTCACGATTCACGGTCCTGCCGCGACTGCGCGGCCCGGAACGCCGCTGGACGTCTGCGTGCTGATGGCCTTGGGCGACGTCGAACTCTGGCGACTGCCGGCCGGATCGTTCGGGCGGCTGGACGTGACCTCCGGCCAACTCCGCGACCGGCACCTCGCCCACGACCTCGAGGAGAACCGATGACCGACCGCCGCCGCCCCCACACCCCGCTGGTCCTGTGCATCCTGGACGGTTTCGGCTGGCGCCGCGGTCCCGGCTCCGAATACGGCAACGCCATCGCGTTGGCGAAACCGGCGTACTACGAGAGCCTGCTGGGCGAGTACCCGCACACGACGCTGCATTGCCACGGGCTCGAAGTGGGCTTGCCCGAAGGCCAGATGGGCAACAGTGAGGTGGGGCACCTGACGATCGGCTCCGGCCGCGTCATCGACCAGGACCTCAACCTGGTGACGCGCAGCCTCGCGAGCGGCGCCTTTGCCGAGCACCCCGTCTGGCGACGTCTCGTTTCGGAACTGAAGGAGCGGGGGGGACGGCTGCACCTGCTGGGCCTGGTTTCCGACGGCGGCGTCCACTCTCACGTCGAACATCTGAAGGAGATCATCCGGATCGCGGCCGGCCAAGGCGTCGGCGAGATCTTCATCCACGCCTTCCTGGACGGGCGCGACACCGACCCCCACGGCGGCCTGCAATACGTGCGGGATCTGGAAGCCGAACTGGCCGGGATCGGCCGGGGACGGATCGCCACCGTCGGCGGCCGCTACTACGCCATGGACCGCGACCAACGCTGGGACCGGGTCGAGAAGGCCTGGCGTGCGCTGGTCCACGGCGAGGGGGAGAAGGCGTCCGACGCCGCGGCGGCGATCCGGCGTTCCTACGAGGGCGGGGTCACCGACGAGTTCATGCTCCCGACCGTGATCGTCGATGCGGGCGACGCCCCCCTGGCGACGGTCCGCGACGGCGATGCCGTCTTCTTCTGGAATTTCCGCTCCGACCGGGCCCGCGAGCTGACCTGGGCGTTCAACGTGGACGGTTTCGACGGCTTCCCGCGGCCGATCCGCCCCGCCGTGGACTACCTGTGCATGACGGTCTACGACGAGAGTCTGGGCCTGCCGGTGATGTTCGACCCCGAGGCGCCCCGCGACCTGCTGGCCGACGTCTTCGCCGCGCACGGGGTGACCAACCTGCGCACCGCCGAGACCGAGAAGTACGCCCACGTGACCTACTTCTTCAACGGCGGGCGCGAAGAGCCGTTCGCGGGCGAGGACCGGCGGCTCGTCCCCTCGCCGAAGGTCGCCACCTACGACCTGCAGCCGGAGATGAGCGCACCGGCCGTCGCGGGGATCGTCCTGGAGGCGCTGGCGGCCGGCCGGCATGAAGTGATCGTGGTGAACTTCGCCAACGGCGACATGGTGGGCCACACCGGCGTGCTGGAAGCGGCGGTGGCGGCGGTCCGCACCCTCGACGGGTTGCTGGCGCGGATCGTGCCGGCGGTGCTGGAGCGCGACGGCGTCCTGCTGCTGACCGCCGACCACGGCAACTGCGAGGAGATGATCGCCCCGGACGGGCGCGTCTTGACCAATCACACCCTGAACGACGTGCCCTTCGTCGTGGTCGGCCGGGAATTTGCCGGCCGCCGCGGCATCCTGTCGGCACGCGACGACGCCGGTCTGCGGGACATCGCCCCGACCATGCTCGACCTGCTCGGGCTGCCCCAGCCGGAGGCCATGACCGGCAGGTCTCTGCTGACTACTTGATTATGAATAATTAAATTCAACATTATGAGCCGGTTTCCGGCCCATCGCGCCACATCATATGAAAAAACCGTGAAGTTGTAGACAAATCAGAGGCTTCGATGTATCATCTTGCGAGCACAGAGTTCGTGGGCCGCGATCCACTTTCCACGCTTCATAATCCTGAACTTGACGCCTGGATCCGACTCCCACTCGTGCCCTGCGCGGGAAACGTGTGTCCGAAGCAGAGGAGACAGAAAGCATGAAACGAACGCTCCAGAGCGCCGTGGCGCTCGCCGTTGTCGTGTGCGTGGCGGGGATCGCCGCCGCCCAGACGATCGACGACATCCAGTACTACAATCCCACGACCGGCGCGCCGGCCAGCCCCTACAACGGCACGACCCAGACCGTCGAGGGCCGGGTCTACGTCGTCAAGGGCACCTACAACGCCGGCAGCCACTACATCATCGACAACTCCGGCAACGGCATCGCCTTCTTCAACTCGGCGGCGCCCCCGCTGACCTACGGCGACCGCGTCTCGGTCACCGGCACGGTGGGCATTTTCCAGGGCGAGATCCAGCTCTCTCCCGCGCCGACGGTGACCTTCCTCGGCGCCGAGGCCGCCCCGGTGCCGGTCGTGATGACGATCGCCCAGGCCAAGTCCGACTACGAGAACGTGGGCAAGTTCGTCTCGATCGCCGGCACGATCGCGACCCCGGTGGCTTCCAACCAGTTCAGGATGAACGCCGGCACCGACACCATCATCGTCTATGTCGACACCGATACCGGCATCAACACCGGCGGCGTCGCGGTGGGCGACAGCTACCGGATCCTCGCCCCGCTGGTCAACTTCACGGGCGGCATCATGGAGCTGAAGCCCCGTCGCCAGAGCGACCTCATCGAGGGCACGGGCCCGATCATCGACGTGATCAACTGCACCGACTGGACCCCGCTGGCCAGCGACCCGATCACCGTCACCTCGACGATCACCGACGACGTCGCCGTGACCTCCGCAGCGCTCTACTACCGCGACGACTCCGGCGACAGCACCGGCGTCTTCCTGAGCGTCGCCATGTCCAACCTCGGCGCCAACGTGTGGTCGGGCACGATCCCCGGCGGCACCCTGGGCCGCCAGGTCGACTTCTACGTCCGCGCGCTGGACGGCAACGGCAACATCTCGCTGAACCCGGGCGACGCCCCGGCCGGCTGGTACGAGGTCGCGGTGGGCATCACGTCCATCCACGACGTGCAGTACGTCAACCCCGCGACCACCCCGCAGAACTCGCCGTTCACGGGCCGCGTCGTCAACGTGCAGGGCATCGTCACGGCCGGCACCGGCGACGCCGGTTCGACCAGCAAGTTCATCATGCAGGACGGCGCGGGCACCTACAGCGGACTGCTCTGCTACGAGGGGACCGCCGCCAACTTCCTGCTGCCCGGCGACGAGGTCCAGGTCGGCGGCTACATCGAGGAGTACTTCGGCCTGACCGAGATGAACCCGCACAACGGGACGGCGATCGAGTACATCTCCTTCGAGAACGCCCTGCCCACCTACCACCAGGTGCACACCGTCGTGCTGTCCGACGACACGTCGCCCGGCGGTTACCTGGGCGAGGCCTACGAGAGCGTCCTGGTGCGCACGTTCTCCTCGACCGTGCTCGACACCCTGGGCTCGGCCGTGTACAGCGAGTTTCTGTGCTCCGACACCGGCGTCCGCGCCGACTCGCTGGTCGTCAACGCCGCCTTCAACATGGTGTACAACCCGGTCATCGGCGACCTGGTCACGGCGAAGGGCTTCATGGACTACGCCTTCGGCGAGTTCCAGCTGGTCCCCTTGCGCGACGAGGACATCGTGGTCGGCGCCACGGCCGTCGACGACGGCCTGCCCCACGTCCTGCCCGCGGGCGGGTTCTCGAGCGTCATGCCGAACCCGTTCAACCCCAAGACGGAGATCCGCTTCGTCCTGACGCGGGACAACCTGACGCAGCTGAACATCTACAACATCCGCGGCGAGCTGGTCTCCACGCTCGTCAACGAGCGCCTCCAGGGCAGCGGCGAGCGCGTCGTGACCTGGGACGGCACCGACAACGCCGGCCAGCAGGTGGCCAGCGGCACCTACTTCGCCCGTCTGCGCATCGGCGGCGACGTGCTGCAGGTCCGCAAGCTCATGCTGGTGAAGTAGCCGGTTTTCGACTGCTTCGAGGACGCACGGAAGCCCCGGCCCCGCGGCCGGGGCTTTCCCTTGCTGTTTCAATCTTCATTGATTAATCTGGAATGACCGATTTCGACACTCCAGCGAGGAAGTGCGACGTGAACGAGTTGATCCGGATCTCCGACGCGGCGGCGGACGCCTTCGGCGCCCTCGACCTGCCGCCGGACGGCCCGCAAGCCGTCCGCCTCTACTTCCAGGGCTTCGGCTGAGGAGGTCCCGCCGTGGGCATGGCTCTGGACGAGCCGAAGGACGACGACAGGACGGTCACGACACAAACCCTGGACTTCATCATGGCGCCCGACGTGGTGTCGGTCGTCGAGCAGGGGGGCGGCATCGTCATCGACTACGTCGACGACGGCGTGCGCAAAGGCTACACGCTGAACCTGGCCGACCGCCTCGGCGGTGCCGGCGACGAATGCGGCGGCGGCAGCTGCGGCAGCGGGGGCTGCGGCTGACCGGAACCTTGAACCTCGATTCAGCAAGCGGGGAGGGGCGACCCTCCCCGCCTTCGCTCTCAACTACTGATTCGGTACAAGCCGTCGTGACAGGGGTGTCCGGAGGTATCCTGCGCCAGGAGGGCGCAGGATGCCGCAGGCCAAGCGCGCCGGGCACAGGATGTGCCCGGCACGCGTCCCCTGTCGCGACGGCTTGTACCGTTGTTCAGCGGAAGGCTGTGATGTAGGCCACCCAAGCCGGCGAATTGTCGCCCTCGTCTCGGAGCTGGAATTCGCCGTCGGGCTCGCCGTCCTCGTCGGCGCCCTCCCAGTAGACATCCACCCGCGAGAAGCCGGCCTCCAGCAGGAGGTCGCGGACCTCGGGGATCGACCACAGGCGCCAACGGTAGACGAAGGCGTTGGTCAGCTCGCTGCCGTCGGGGAAGCGGAAGTGGATGCGGCAGACGTATTCGTGGGTGATGGGGTTGAAGGCGTCCTGATCCCAGACGTAGGTGAAGCCCTCGCAGTCGCGCTCTTCGAACTGGAGCACCTGGGCCTCCGACCCGCCGAAGATGTCCAGCATCAGCATGCCTTCGGGGCGAAGCGAGCGCCGGCAGTTCTCCAGGTAGCCCTTCAGTTCCGCGCGCCCGTGGAAGCACCACCACGAGAAGTTCGTGGCGGCCAGCACGTCCACGGCCGGGCCGGCGACGTGGCGCACGTCGTCCTGGACCAGCGTGGCGCGCGCGGCGGCGGCGCCCAGCGGTTGCACGTTGTGCTCGCGGCCCCAGTCGAGGGTCGGGCCGTCGAGGTCCACGCCCAGGGCCGTGTTGTCCGGTCGGTGGCGGATCCAGCAGCAGCCCAGGTTCAGCGTCCCGCAGAAATCCTCGCGCAGGTCGCGCGGGAGGCGCCCGTAGGCGGCGGCGAAGGCGTGGTCGATGAACTCGACCTCGGCCTCGGGGTTCTGCACGGCGTTCTCGTAGAGCAGGTGGGGATCGGCGGTGGCGGCGGTCAGCCGCGGACGTCTGGCGGTCCTGGACAAGGTGTTATCTCCCGATCGTATGTCCACCTGGGGCGACCCCGCGCGGGTCGCCGGCGCCGGGGAACATAATCACACGCGGCGACCACGAACAACCACCAATCGGACGCCGATCCGCACCTCCGCTGCCACGACTGCCCCCGTCGCGTCATCATCGGATCTTGCACGGTCGGCCCGCCGTCGGTCCGGAAATGCCTGACCCGTGTCGCCCGCCGTCCGATTGCGGAACTCATCCTCAGCGTCGTGGGGAGCCTGCCGGGTTCCGGGCGGCTAGGCGCGACACCGCCGGCACCCCGGTCTCCCGTGCCAACCCCCCGTCCACGAGCACCTTGCGACCCTCGTGCGGGGCGACTGCAATGCCATGTGCAAAGGGATGTTACGTAAACAGCGCCTGCCATGACCTGTGGCATATCGCTTGCACCTGGACCCGCTGGCCCGTGCCGCAACGCCGGATCTCCATGTCCGGCTTTGCATTCTGCACGGCCGTCCGCGACCCGGACGTCCCTGGATCCCTTCCACGGCGGGATGACCATGAACGAGCGCACGCGCAGCAAGTTCGCCATCGCCAAGTTCGCCACTGTCTTGGCTCTGGGCCTGATGGCCCTGGCCCCGACGGTCGCCCAGGCGTTCGACCACCTCGAGATCACGGTGATCAACCCCGAGATCGTCGACGGCCGGCCCTCGGTGACCATCTACGAACAGTTCAGCGTGCTCGTGCGGGCGGTGAACGCCGACGGCTCGACCGACACCGCGGCGGACTTCATCCGCGCCGCGCTGTCCTCGCCGGACGTGGCCGCGAACATGCCGGCGTCGGCCTACCTGCAGAACGGCGAGCGCATCTTCACCGGGATCGACTTCCTGGACGACGGGCAGCCGGTCCGGATGCGCGTCGCGGACCAGGACGACGGCTCGGTGCCGTTCGCCCAGGTGGAGATCAACTGCTACAACTTCGTTCACCATTTCGAATTCGGCGTGCCGCCCGGCGACAAGTTCGTCGGCCAGACCGTCGCGCTGACGGTCACCGCCCGCGATCATCTCAACGCGGCCGTCCGCAACTTCGGCGACGACGTGGTGCTGTCGCCGGCCCTCGGGCACTTCACCGCGGGCCCGTCGCTCACCGTCGGCGGCGGTTCGTTCGTCTTCGGCGTCGCCGCGGTCAACGTGGTCTTCCAGGGCACCGATCCCGCGACGCAGCAGAACACGGTCAACGCCCTGAACACCGTCGTCTACCCGACGCAGGCCTCGGCCGCGATCGGCAGCGGGCTCGTGGCGCCCCTCTACCCCGGGACCCTGAACCGCGTCGTGCTGCTGCTGCCGGGCCAGACCCTCACGCCCGGCGTCAGTCCGGGCCGCAGCGGCACGGCCATCGCACAGATCTCGGGCTTCCCGTTCACCGGCATCGACGTCTACGCGACCGACCAGTACTGGAACCCCGTGGCGGCGGGCCCCTTCCCGACGCTGGCCTGGAGCGCGAACGACGCGGCGCCCGGCGTGGCGCTACCCGCAGGCGGCCCCATGAGCAGCAACACGGTCCAGGACCAGGCGGCCACCCTGATGACCTCGGGCCTGCGCCAGATGACCGTCACCGCGTCGGGGGCCATCTCGACCTCGAGTTCGGCGAACGTCCAGGTCAACCCGGCGGGCCTCCACCACTTCTCGTTCGACTACGCCGTGCTCGACACCAACGTCGTCCAGGCGACCACGACCCCGTTCCAGATCCGGGTGCGCGCCTACGACTCGTTCAACAATCTCTTCCCGTACAACGGGCCGGTTTCGATGCGGGTGCGCATCGGCGCGAGCGACGAGAGCGCCGACTACCTGATCACGACCAGCAACAACTTCGTCGGCGGCGTGCTGAACGCCTCGATGCAGGTGACCAAGCGCGCGTTCAGCGCCCGGATCATCGTCGACAGCAACACCGGCGTGGTGACGCTGTCGGGCGACTTCCAGGTGAACGCGGGTCCCATGGAGAAGGTCCTGTTCACGCTGCCAGGCCAGACCTGGACGCCCGGTCTGAACGACCCGGACTTCGGCGGCAACATCGGCCTGCCCACGCCGATCGTCGCCGGGCAGATGGTCGAACCCCTGGAGATCCGGGCCGTGGACCGCTACGGGAACCTCGTCTCCGGCGCGCGCACCGTCGCCATCACCTGCCCGACGGGCCACCTGCTGCTGCTCGACGGCGGGGGCAGCCTGATCGAGAGCGGCGTCATCAGCCTGAACGGGACCGGCGTCTACAGCGCGTTGATGGCGACGTTCGGCGACCAGGTGCTGCAGGCCGGCGTCGGCGGGCAGGCGGACAGCTTCTCGAGCCCCCTGCACGTCTCGCCGAACACCTACCAGCGGCTGATGGTGATCGCGCCCGGCGAGACGCTGGACGCCGGCACGATCTACGCGCCCGGCAAGCTCGGCCTCCCGTCCCCGCAGGACGCGGGTGCGCCCTTCAACATCCAGGTCGTCGCCACCGACTACTACTTCAACCCGATCGACGCGACGAGCCCGTTCCTGCCGATCCCGCTCAGCTTCACCAGCACCGATCTCCAGGCGACCCTGCCCGCCGGGCCCCAGAGCCTGCAGACCGGGACCGGCGTCTTCCAGGTCACGCTCAAGACGCTGGCCGACCCCAACCAGCAGCTGGTCACCGCCACCGACCAGGTGCGGTCCTACACCGCGTCCGCGCTGATCCCGGTCGAGGCCGGCGTGATCGACCACTTCGAGATCGGCGTCAACAACGGCACCAACCCCGACCCGACCGACAGCCTCGAGTCCGTGCCCGACCACCAGGCCGGCGCTTGGCTGCCGAACCTCACCGTGATCGCGCGCGACGCCTACGGCAACCACATCCGCGCCTTCACCGACAGCGTCACCCTGCACCTGAACGTGGACGGCGACGTGCTGGCGCCGGTGCGCATCAGCCTCGCCGACGGCTACGGCAGCGGCACCTACCAGGGCGTGTGGCGCGGCAGCCTGCGCATCACGCGCGCCGGCTCGGGGGTCACCGTGTCGGCCTTGGACGACATCTACGGCCGCTCGGGCGTGAGTAACGCCTTCACCGTCTTCCCGGGCGCCTACGTCGGCTTGCAGGTCCTGCTGCCGGGCGAGACGGCCACACCGGGCGAAGCGCCCGGCAAGTTCGGCACCCCGTTGCCGGTGGTGGCCGGAGAAGAAGTGACCGCCGCGGTGTCCGCCCTGGACGCCTGGTGGAACCCGACGCCCGCCGGCCCCATCGTCAGGGTGTCGAGCAGCGGCTATGCAGACCTGATCTCGGCCAACGACGTGCCGCTGGATCCCGACGGCACGTCGGACTTCGCGCTGTCCTTCCGCACGGCGACGGCGCAGACGCTGCGCGCGCGGGACCTCGCGGTGTCCGCCCGCCGCGATTCCTGCCTCGCGACGGTGACCCCGGACGCGTTCTACCGCCTCCAGGCGATCGCGCCGGGAGAGACGCCGAATCCGGGCGGCCCCGAGGTCGACGGCAAGACCGGCGCGCCCGCGGTGCAGACCGCGACGCTGCAGTTCCCGCTGACCGTCAACGCCGTCGACCGCTTCTGGAACCGGGTCGACAACAGCTTCCACAACATCCACCTCGGCAGCGACGAGGGCTCCATCGTGCCGGGCAACCCCCTGAACAACGGCCAGGCGCTGGCCGCCGGCGAGATCGTGTTCCCCGTGGCGATCTCGAGCCTCGGCTACGCCACGCTCACGGCCTACGACCTGACCGACGCCGGGATCCTGGGCCACGACGTGGTCGTGCAGGTTGCCGCCGGGGCCCAGTACCGGATCACGACCCCCGACACCGCGCTCGTCGGTCCGCCGAGCACCTTCGCCATGACCGTGGAACTGGTGGACGAGGCCGGGACCGTCATGGTCAACGCCTACAACCCGGTCACCCTGCGCGTCCTGACGCCGACGCTGCAGCCGGCCCCGGGCGTGCTGCTGGCGACGGGCGCCCAGCTGACCGCCGGCGTCGTCACGATCCCCGGCCAGGCCTACGACATCGCCAGCCGCATCGTCGTCGAGGTGAGCGACACCTCCGGTCGGCTCGGCTACAGCGACATCATCCGCATGGACCCCAACGGTCTCTGGTACGACGTCATCGTCGGCACGACCCCGACGCCCGTGACGGGGCCGCCGGCGGCCTTCCCGGTGACGGTGCGGCTGCGCGACACCGAGACCGGGTCGCTCGTGGACGACGACCGTTTCTTCAGCGTCGCGGTCGTCGACGACGACGGCGCGCTCGGAGCGGGTGCCGTCGGCGTGACCACACGCCGCCTGGTCGACGGCCAGGTCACCTTCCAGCAGACCTACACGCAGGCCGGCGAGTTCGCGGTGCGCGCCTTCGATCCCAGCGGCCTGGCCGGCGACAGCCCCCTGTTCACCGTCCAGCCGAGCGGGTACCAGCGGCTGCAGCTGCTGGCGCCGGGGGAGACGGCACGACCGGGCGCCGCCGCCTTCGCCGCCACCGGCAAGTCGGCCCTGCCCGACACCCAGCGCTCGGGCGAACCGTTCCCGCTCGCGGTGCGCGCCGTGGACCAGTACTGGAACCCGATCGGCGACGAAGCGTCCGGCCGGATCCACCTCGCGGCGACCGACGGCTCGTTCTCCTGGCCGGACAACCCCGACCCGCAGGACGCGCCCTTCTTCCTGGGCGGCCGCGCCGTCGACGCCTTCCTGGTGGCCGAGGGCGAGGTGGGCGTGACCGTGAGCGATCTCGACGCGCCGCAGCTGCCGGGGCAGACCGTCGCGGTGCCGGTGCGCCGCCCGTACGCCTACGAGGTCACCGTGCCCGCGTCTGCCCAGACCGGCGGCATGCCGGGCTTCGCGATGACGGTGCGGCTGGTCGACCCCGACACCGGGGACCCCATCGCCGACGCGGGGCACCGCGTCACCCTGACGCCGCTGCGGGCCAACTTCGCGCCCGGCACGGGCGTGCTCGGCACCGCGGAGGTCTACCTGGTCAACGGCGTCTCGTTCATCAGCGACCAGAGCTACAGCGCCCTGGAAGACCTGCGGGTCCGCGTCGCCGACGACTACGGCCGGCAGGCCACGAGCGACGTCGTGACGATGGAGACGGGCGGCCTCTACTACGACGTGGTCGCGCCCGCGACCGCGACCGTGGGCGGCCCGGCCACCCTCCCGATCGCGGTCGACCTGATCGACAGCAACACCGGCGAGCGCGTGACGGCCCACAGCGGCCTGATCCAGATCTCGGTGCTCAGCGCCGCCACCGGCGAGGCCGGCGGCGGCGTGCTGGGCACCATCCAGCAGATGCTGACCGGCGGCCACACCGACATCCAGCAGACCTACACGCTGGCCGAGGAAGTCTACTTCCGCGTCGTCGACGGCGACGGCAACGAGGGCTTCTCCAACAGCTGCCGCCTGGAAGCCGACGGCTTCAAGCAGCTGCAGATCGTCGCGCCCGGCGAGACGCCCGAGCCCGGCGCCGAGGCCGGCACCGGCAAGATCGGCGCCCCGGTGGTCCAGACGGCGGGCGAGCCCTTCGTCGTGGAACTGCGCGCGGTCGACCAGTTCTTCAACCCCGTCACGTCGCTGGACGACGGCGCCCTGGAGCTGACCTGCTCGGAGCCCGATCTCTTCGCCTGGCAGAATCCCGCGGACTACCACGCCCCCTTCGTCGGCGGTCGCCGGCAGGTGGGGGTCGTGCTCGACGGCGCGGGCAACCTGACCCTCAGCGCCGACGACACCCAGCACCCGTCGGCCGGCCAGGGCCACGTGACCATCCCGGTGGCGGAGGCCGTCTACCAGGTCACCGTCCCGGACACGACCTTCGTGGGGCCGCCCTCGCGCTTCGCGGTGGGCGTGCGCCTGGTCAACCCGGCCACCGGGGCCACGGTGCCGGCGGGCAACCGCATCGCCCTGGAAGCGCTGCGCTACGACTTCGGCGCGCCCGAAGGACTGCTCGGCGTCACGGGGTGGACGCTGCTGCAGGGCTCGGCCGACATCGCCACGCAGAGCTACGGCGTCAGCGAGCGCATCATCATCCGCGTGTCCGACGAGCGCGGCCGCACGACCGACAGCGCCGTGGTGACGGTCATCCCCGTGGGCGTGACCTACGCCGTGACGGCCCCCGACACGGTCGTCGCCGGCGAGTCCTGGCCGCTGTCGGTCACGCGCGTCGACGTGACCACGGGCCGTCTGGTCACCGGCTACGACGAGACCTTCAGCATCTCGGCGATCAACGCCTGGTCGGGCGCGGTGCGCCCCGATCCGGCGCTCGTGCCGACGGGCGTGCTGCGCTACACCTACGGCGCCACCGTCGAGGGCCGCGCGCTGCTCGACAACCAGGCCTACGACCGCGCCGAGTCGATCTACCTGCGCGTGACCGACGCCGCCGGCGGCGACGTGCTCAGCCGCCTGATCACCGTGCTGGCCGCGCCGGCCCGGTTCTTCACCCTGACCCTGCTCGAGCCGGACGGCTCGCCCTTCGACCGCGTCCTGCGGCCCGACCAGCAGATCCGCGTCCGCGTCGCGGCGCGCGACGAGGGCGGCAACCCGGCGCCCCGCGCCGCCGTCGCCTTCGAGATCCGCGCCGGAGAGGCCACGCTCGGCTCGGCGCGCGCCGGCGCGGTGCACCTGACGACCGGCAGCGACGGCACCGTCGAGACGACCCTGCGCATCGGCGCCTTCGGGACGACGGACGTCCTGCTGCGGGCCGGCGTGGACGCCCTCGACCCCGAGGAGGTCCTGCTGAGCGTGGCCGGGCCGCCGGTCACCACGGTGATGTTCACGGGCGTCGCCAGCGAGTACCTCGACGGCTGGTACGTCAGCGACGACACGCGGATCGCCCTGTCGGCGGTGCCGGGGATCCCCGAGGCGACCACGACGATCCGTTTCGACATCGATCAGGCCGACGGCGTGCAGCCGCTGACCGCCTACGAGGAGCCCTTCACCCTGGGCGACCTGATCCCGGGCGAATCCGGGGTTCATGTCCTGCGCTTCTTTGCCGAAGAGAACACCGGCGTGCAGGAGGCGCTGAGGGAAATCAAGCTGTACACCACGCAGGCGTTGGCCGAGGACCGGGAGATCACCAACCGCCCCAACCCGTTCAACCCCGTGCTCGAGCTGACGCGGATCCTGTTCAAACCGACGGCCGCCGGTACCGTGAACATCACGATCTACGACCTCTACGGGGCGATCGTGCTGAATCACCACCTGAACGCCGCCGCCGACCAGACCACCGAATTCGCCTGGAACGGCCGCAACGGCCAGGGCGACGTGGTGGCCAACGGCGGCTACATCTGCCGGGTGACCGGCCAGGGCTTCGATTTCCGCCGCAAGATCGCGGTGGTGAAGTAGGAGAGGCCATGCAGCGCCACGCGGACAACAACCAGCGCCAGCACCCCCGACGCGCCCGCGGTGCGACGGTCCGGCGATTCGTCGCGTTCCTGACCCTGGCGGCCGTCCTGGCCGCCGCGCCGGCCCTCGCCGGCCAGGACGGCGGCGCGCCCGGCGCGTTCCTGCGCTTCGGCAGCAGCGCCCGCAGCCTCGCCCTGGGCGGGGCCGTCGGCGCGCTCGGCGGCGACGTCGCCACCGTGTACTGGAACCCGGCCGCCTTGTCGCAGCTGCGCACGATGGAGGTGACGGCGATGGGAGCCACCCTCTTCGGCGACACCCGCTACTCGTACGTGGCGTTCGGCCTGCCGAGCGAGGGCCGGGGCACCTTCGCCTTCAGCGGCACCTTCACCAACAGCGGCGAGTTCGAGCGCGCGTCGGAGTGGATCGACATGAACGACACCTTCCAGGAGAAGGAAGGGATCTTCGCGCTGACCTACGGCCGCGGCAACAGCCGCCTGGGCTGGGGCGTCACCCTGAAGTCGATCTCCCAGGACGTGGGCGGCTTCACCGGCTCGGGCTATGGCGCCGACCTGGGCCTCTACCTGCGGCCCGAGCGCCGGCTCAGCCTGGGCGTCTCCTACCAGAACGCCCTGCAGCCCGAGATCACGCTGGTCGACCAACCCGAGAAGCTGGCCCGGACCCTGCGCGCCGGCGCCGGCCTGCATTTCTTCAACAACCGCATGCTCGTGCTGACCGACCTGGTCCGCACCGACGGGATGGACCTGGACTTCCAGGGCGGCATCGAGACCTGGCCCCTGCGCCAGCTGGTGCTGCGCGGCGGTTACGACACCGTCCGCGACCAGACCAGCTTCGGGGCCGGCGTGCGCTGGCAGAACTGGCAGCTCGACTACGCCCACGTCGCGCACGACCTGGGCTCCACGACGGTGGTCAGCGCCACGATGCGCTTCGGCATCACCGACGGCGTCGAGATCCACAGCGACCGCCTGCGCTTCAGCCCGTCGGGGAACGACCGCAGCGTGTCCTTCGGGGTCGACACGGCGCTGCGCGGCGAGGTGGCGGAGTGGCGCGTCGAGATCCGCAACGACCAGGGCGAACTGGTGCGGCGGATCTTCGAGGAGGGCCCGCCGCCGGAGGCCGTGGCCTGGGGCGGCGAGGACGAGAACGGCCGGCTGGTGGGCGACGGCGTCTACAGCGCCACCGTCTTCGTCATGGACGACCTGGGCCAGGAGTGGGACCACGAGGTCCAGGTGGAGATCATGGGCTTCCGCAACCGGACCCGGACCCCGATCCGCATCGACATCGACGGTTCCGAGAGCCTGAAATCGCGAGAGGACGACCGATGAAACGACATCCCGCCGCCTGGCTGCCGGCCCTGCTGGTGCTGCTGGTCTTCGCCGCCCTGCCGGTCTTCGCCGGCGACGACGACTCGGTGGTCCCGAACGAGGATGCGCTCTGGCGCGCCGCCGGCGACACCTTCGCCCGCGACACGGACAAGAGCAACGCCCTGCAGCAGTTCCAGCTGTACCTGACCCATTACAAGAAGACCGACCGCGCGGCCCGCGCCCAGTACATGGTGGCCGAATGCTACTTCTGCAACGGCGACTACGACACGGCGCTGCGCGAGTACGCGAGGGTCGGGAAGTTCAAGGGCGGCGACCCGTACCTTGCGGGCAGCGCGCTGCTGCGCCAGGGCGAATGCCAGTTCAACCTGGGCAAGCAGGAGCGGGCCCTGGAGACCTTCACGCAACTGCTGCAGCAGAGCACCGACAGCTTCCTCGCCGGCGAGGCCCTGTTCGCCATGGGCCAGACCCAGGCCTCGCTGCAGGACTGGCGCAGCGTGGAGAAGACCTACAAGCAGCTGCTGGCCGACCGGCCCGGCTACCAGAGGCTGCCGCAGGTGCAGTTCGTCCTGGGCCTGTTCGCCTACGTGAAGCAGGACTACGAGGGGGCCACGCAGCACTTCGAGAAGGTGGGCACGGACCTGGGCCTCTACTACCTCGGCCGCTGCCTCGAGGCTTCCGGCCAGTACATCCTGGCCGTGCAGCGCTACCGCCAGGCCCTGCGGCTCTTCCCGGACAGCCCGCTGGCCGACGACGCCGCGTTCAGCGTCGCCGAGGCTTTCTACAACAGCGACCAGAACAAGGTCGCCGCGCGCAGCTACCGCGACTTTCTCGAAGGGTACCCCGACAGCAAGTTCGTGCCGATGGCGCGTTACAAGCAGGCCTGCGTGGACTACCGCTCCGGCGAGTACAACGAGTGCGTGCGCAAGCTCGAGGATCTCTGCAAGGATCTCGGCGGCGAGCCGATCTGCGCGCCGGCCAACTACCTGATGGGCTCGGCCTGGATGGCGCTCGGGCGGACCAGCCACGCCATCTTCGCCTTCACCGAGGTGGTCAAGGGCTACCCGGATTCGGAACTCGCCAGCGCCGCCATGCACAAGGTCGTCTACGCCTACATCGCCGAGAAGAACTACCCCCAGTCCATCCTGATGGCACACGAGTTCATGGACATCTTCCCCGGCGATCCGCTGTCGGCCCGCGTCCAGGTGCTCCTGGGCTACGCCCACAAGGAGCTGCAGGAGTACGACCTCGCGGTGCGCGAATTCCAGAACGTGATGGACCGCCACGTCAACACCGACGCCGGCGAGCGGGCGCTGTTCCTGGCGACCGACACCTACCTGAAGCTGGAGCAGTACGACCGCCTGATCACCAACTACCACTTCATCGCCAACCGCCTGCTGCCCACGCCCAGCCCGTGGCGCGCGCGGACCTACTATCAGCTCGGCGAGGCCTACTACCACGAGGGTCTCTTCCGCGAAGCGGGCGGCATGTACCGGCTGGTGCTGACCGGCTACCCGCGCAGCGAGGTGGCGGCGGCCAGCCTGCAGGGCCTCGTCGCCAGCTACAGCCAGATCGGCGAGTACGACCTGGCCCTGGAGGAACAGGAGAAGTTCCTCTTCGAGCTGGCGAACGCCGACAGCGAAGAGGGCGGCAACTCGCTGGCCCTCGGCTCGCTCTACTTCAACCAGCACGACTACCAGAAGGCGCTGGAGGAGATCACAAAATTCCTGGAGCGCAACCCCGAAGGCCCGCAGGCCGCGGCCGCGCTGCTCAACCAGGGCGACTGCTTCTACCGCCTGCAGTACTACGAGAACGCGGTGGAGGCCTGGCGGAAGCTGGTCACGAACTTCCCGCGGGCGAGCGAAGCCGACGAGGCGCTCTACCGCCTGGCCGACACCCAATTCGGTCTGGCCCGCTTCGAAGAGGCGCGAGCCAGCTACCTGACGCTGCAGAAGCGCACGCCCGACGGCGCCCACGCCGCCGACGCCGCCTTCGGCTTGGCCAACTGCCACTACAACCAGCAGCAGGACCAGGCGGCGATCACGGCCTTCCAGGCCTTCCTCGAGGATTTCCCGGAGGACCCCCGCGTCGAGGACGCGGAACTGGGCATCCAGAGCTGCTACTACCGCAGCGGCAAGGACATGGAGGAGTACCTGGGCACCCGTCCGGACAGCCCCCTGGCCGGGGACTATTACTGGACTAAAGGTCAAAACTTGTTTGCCGAAGGAAACTACGAGGCCGCTGCCAAGGCGTTCGAAAAAGTCACCCTGGACTACGCCGACAGCGAGAGCGCCCCGGGCGCCCTCTTCTACCTGGCCGAGAGCTACTACCGCTTGGAGCAGATGCCGATGGCGCTCGCAGGCTACCGCAGTTTCCTGAAGACGAACCCCGACCACGAGCTGGTCGGGTTGTCGCGCTTCCGCGAGGGCACCGTCCTGTACAAGACGGAGCAGTACGAGGAGGCGGCGGAAGCCTACGAGTACCTGGTCGACACCATGCCCGCCGGCGAGTACTCGCCCCTGGCCCTGTTCAACGCCGGCCTCTGCTACCAGGAACTCGAGGACTGGCCGGCCGCCATCGGCGCGCTGATCCGCTTCCAGGCGGACTACCCCGCCGACGAGCGGGCCAAGGGCCTCGCCTTCCAGATCGCCACGCTGTACCAGGACGAACTCGGCGATTTCGAGAACGCCGCGACGGCCTACCAGAAGGCGCTCGAGAAGGGCGAAGCCGGCATCGAGGAGATCGGCTACCGGCAGGGGCAGTGCTACGAGAAGCTCGACCGCATCGAGCAGGCCGTCGCCAGCTACGAGATGTCCGCCAGCGGCGCCGACGTCGCGGCCCCGCACCGCATCGCCAGCCTGGCCCAGATCGGCCAGATCAGCGAGGAGCGCGGGGACTGGAACACCGCCGTCCAGGCCTACAACAGGATCGTGCAGACCAACGGCAAGCCGGAATGGACGGCGATGGCCGAGGGCCGGCTCGCCGAAATCCAGGCCATGTCCGCCGGCAACTAGCCGGCTCAACTCAGAGAGAGGAACCTTCACATGCTGGGGATGTCGCTCACCAAAGTCATTTTCGGTTCGTGGTCGATGCTCATGCTCATCGCCTGCTCCATCGTCACGATCGCCTACGCGATCGAGCGCGTGGTGTATTTCCACCGTTCCCGTTCCGACGTGCGGGCCTTCATGAAGGACCTCGCCGCCAGGATGAAGACCGGCGACATGAAGGCCGCCACCCAGTGGTGCGACCAGCAGAAGGGCGCCGCCGCCCGCGTCGTCAGCCAGTGCCTGCCGCAGGTGCACATCAACGCCTCGGAACTCAAGCAGCGCTTCGACACCGCCATCGAGATGGAGCAGGTGGAGATGGAGCGCAACCTGAGCATCCTGGGCACGATGAGCAACATCGCCCCGCTGCTGGGCCTCTTCGGCACGGTGATCGGCATCGTCCGCTCCTTCAACGACATCGGACGCACCGGCGCCGGCGGCAGCGCCGTGGTGGCCATGGGCGTCGGCGAGGCGCTGACGGCCACGGCGGCCGGCATCTTCGTGGCCGTCATCGCCACGATCTGCTTCAACTACTGCGTGCGCCGCATCCGTACCCGCATCATCGAGCTGGAGGACGTCCGCGAGGAGTTCTTCTGCGTGCTGCGCGGCCTCGCGCGGCAGGACGGTCCCGCGTCTGCGCGCGCCAAGGCGGACAAGCACGACGTCAACGCCCTGTGCGACGCCGTCGTCACTTCGGCCCAGGAACCCGCCGCGGTCGGCCGGTAGGAAGCGAGACCCGACGTGGCACGATCCGACCGATCGCAACTGCACCAGGAGAGTTCGCCCAACATCACCCCGTTGGCGGACGTCACTACGATCCTGATCATCGTGTTCCTGATGACCATGCCGGCCATCCTCGGCAACGGCATCCAGGTCAACGCGACGCGCGCCGAGGCCAGCGAGACCGTGGTCACCACGCGCGAGCAGCAGGACCAGGAGATGCTCATGGTGAGCGTCGCCCCCGAGGGCATCAAGATCAACGGCGAGACGGTGGTGCTCGCGGAACTCGAGCGGCGGCTGAAGGACGCGCTCTCCACGCGCACCGACAAGACCGTCGTCATCGTGCCGAGCGACTTCGTGAAGCTCGGCGACGTGGTCGACGTCATGGACGCCGCCAAGGGCGGCGGCGCCAGCAGCCTGGCGCTCCTGAACCGCAAGGAGGGGGCGCGATGAAGGTCTACCGCTACGAGTGCAAGACGAACGTCGCGCCGCTGATCGACGTCTCGCTGTGCATCGTCCTGACCCTGATGATGATCTCGCCGTTCCTCAACGAAACCGCCCAGGTGGTGGACCTGCCCGTGGCCCGCGCGAGCCAGATGGACGACACCGACAACACCGAGGTCATCTTCACCCTCGACGGCAAGATCTACGTGGGCGATGAGCAGATCGCGCTCGAGGAGGTGCGGACCCGGCTGACGCCCCTGTTCGAGAACAACCCGGACGCCGTGGCGGTCATCAAGGCGGACAAGAGCCTGCTGTACGGTGATGTCGAGCGCCTCATCGCCGAGGTCGAGGGCGCCAAGGCGGCCCGCATCGCCATCTCCACCGGCAAGAAGGACACGGAGGGGGCGGAGCTATGATGATGCAGGAAATCAGTCGCCGCGCGGCGACGACGGGCGGCTTCACCGCCAGCTTCGTCATCCACGCCAGCATCATCCTGCTGCTCATGCTGATGATGCGCGAGGGCGCCCGCAAGGCGGGCGAGGCGTTCGACGAGCTGACGGAGATCGCCTACATCGAAGCCCAGTACGGCGAGGACGTGGCCCAGAAGGTCCGCCTCAAGACGCAGCCGGTGGTCCAGCCGCAACAGGAGGCCCCGGCCGAAACGAAGCTCGACGAGGCGCCGGTCCCGCAGCCGGAGACGGCGCAGCCCGCGCTGCAGAGCCGCCCGCTGCTGCAGACCCTGCCCAACAAGCTGGCGACGCGGCCCTTGCTGCCGAGCCGGCGGGCCGCGGACGTGGACGCGCCCCGGCTGTCGACCGCCCAGCAGCGCCAGTTCCTGGACACCACTTCGCGCCAGCTGGATTCCCGGACCTTCGCCGACGCCGCGCCGCGGCTCGACACGCGCAACCTGCGGGATCCCTCGGCCATGGCGGCGGACGCGAACGCGCCGCGCCTGACGTCGAGAGAGGCGCAGGCCGCGTTCCAGGGCAACGACGTGGCGCTGGTCGGGCGCAAGAGCAGCGTGGACCTCTCCGAGGTCGACTTCGAGGTCGGGCAGGGCGGCACCTCGTCCGGCGGCGGCCGCATGGCGCTGCAGTTGGCCACCGGCGGCAGCGAGACGGGCCACGCCGGCCTGGTCGGCGGCCGTCTCGAAGAAGGCCAGACGGCCTACCAGGGTTCGGTGGCCGCGCTGGTCCAGACCGCGAAGGACAACGAGCGGCGGGCCGCGGCCGCGATCGACGTAGCGGCTCCCGCGCGTTCCACCGAGGGCCGCACCACGCTGCTCGACTACGGCCCGGGCGGCACGACCGGCGCCACCGGCCAAGCCAGCCTGCGCGGCCGGCAGCAGGCTCCGGCCGAGGCGCCGAGCGCCGCGGCGGTGGCCCAGGCCACCGGCAAGCAGGCGGTGCAGCCGCCGACGCAACTGGCCGAGACCCAGGCCAAGGCCATGGGCGGCAAGGGCGTCTCGATGACCATCAGCGGCCAGATCAGCGACCGCAAGGTCGTCGCCAGCGCCATGCCGCTCTACAGCGAGGCGGCCCGCAAGGCCGGCTGGGAGGGCGTGGTGGCCGTGCACTTCACGGTCCTGCCCGACGGCCGGGTCAAGGACAACATGTACTTCGATCAGACCTCGGCCCACCGCGACCTGAACCGGGCCGCGATGGACGCCGTCAAGCAGTTCCGCTTCGAGCCTCTCTCGGGCGCGGACCGTGTCGAACAGTGGGGGGTGATCACGATCGTCTTCCGCCTCAATTGAGCGGAACCCCGACAACTCCATAGCCGACGAACCTGAGTCAAAGGACACACATCATGACTCGCAACGACTTCAGGGGATTGTTGACCATCGCCGCGGGCGTCTGCCTCCTGTTCGGCAGCGCTCCGGCCCCCGCCTGGACGGAACAGGAAACGGCCGCCAACCAGGGCCTGCCCGAGATGGTCGTGGAAGCCGAAAACCAGGTCCTGCAGGACATCACCAAGAGCACGTTCGAGGTCGCGCTCAGCGCCGCGATCATCGACACGTTCTTCACGGACTTCGATGAGGCGGTCCTGGTGATCAGCCCCGTCGAGGGCCTGCAACCCTTCCTGAACAACCCTCGCGACCTGCACAGCGACCAGGTCCCGCACTGCTGGCTGCGGGACCCGGCGCAGCCGCCGGTGGTGACGTTCTTCCCGGAAGACCCCGAAGGGCACCAGGCCCGCCGCTGGGCGCTGACGGTGACCGACTTCCGGGGCGCCCCCTTCCGCCACTTCGAGGAGAAGGGCCAGCCGCCGGACCAGGTCGCCTGGGACGGCCGCGGGGACCTCAACGAGATGCTGCAGGTGGGCTACCCCTACAGTTACGTCTTCAGCGTCACCGACAAGGGCACCAACACCTACAACTACGCCGGGATCAGCTTCCGTATCCCGGCCGTGGACTACCGCGAGAAGAACGAGCGGCGGCTCGAGTTCACCGGCGACGAGGTGTTCCAGAAGGGCGGCACGCTCCTGCGCGACAGCGGCCGCGGCTGGCTGACCCGCGCGGCGGACCAGATCCGCCGGGACCATCCCTATTCGCCGCTGAAGGTCGTGGTGCAGGCGGAGAACAAGCTCCTGGCCCAGGACCGCGCCAAGGTCGTGGCCGAGTTCCTGGTCGGGTGCATGCTGCTCTCCGACGACTGGATCAAGGTCGAGGCCGTGGCCAAGCCCGATCTCCGCTCGGAGATGGACGGCTCGGTGAGCATCCGCGTGGAGCACGCTGCGGGAGTTTGAGCGACACTCGCACGGCGAGCCGAACGCGAACAAGGGGGTGCCGCCCGCGCGGCGCCCCCGTCCATTTGTCGATCCGGGCGCCGCACCTTCGGCGCCCGCGGCCACTTGTCGAATCCGGGCGCCGCACCTGCGGCGCCCTCGGCGTCTACGGGGGTTGATTTAATCCGGTATTTGAGGGATGATGTCGGGCACACGCGCCGATCCGGGGGGAGAGGGGATCCATGGACGCGACCAGCAGCTCGAAAGTCGCCGAACGACTGGCGGACAGCCCGTTCGGCCGGAAGGTGGGGTCCGAGATCTGCGGCACCCTGCTGGACATGTCCGTGACGGTCGACTTCGAGGCCGGCGCGGTGCTCTTCGAGGAGGGGGACCCGCCGCAGGGCGTGTACTTCGTCTGCGAAGGTCAGGTCAAGCTGATCCGCTCCGGTCCCGGCTACCGCGAGCACATCGTTCATCTCGCCGAGCGGCAGGCCGTGTTCGGGGAGGCATCGCTCTTCATGGCGACCCACCCCGTGACCGCGGTCGCCCTGAAGCCGAGCACCCTGCTGCGCTTTTCCCGCGCCCCGTTTCTCGAGTACATGGCCCGCCAGCCCGTCCTGCAGGGCTACGTCCTGGAAGTCATGGCGGGCTGGCTGCAGCAGCTCATCGAGAAGATCGACGAGTTGACCCTCTGCGGCGGCGCCCAGCGGCTGGCCCGCTACCTCGTCGGCCTCCACGAGAAGAACCCCTACGCCGGCTATGTCATCGCCGCGCAGGTGGAATTGCCGACCCGCAAGCGCGACCTCGCCACGATGCTCAACATGAACCAGCCCTCCCTGTCGCGCATCCTGCGGCAGCTCCAGGACCAGACCCTGATCGAGGTCAAGGGGCGCCGCGTCGTCCTGAAGGATCTCGAGGCGCTGCGCGGTCTGGCGCGGTTGCCAGAATTCAAGGGCGTGCACCGGGATTTCGCCTGAGCCGCGTTGGAGATCCCGCCCGGCGGGGTCGGCCCGCCGTCTTGACATTCCAGCGTCAAAGGCCTATTCTTGCCTGTTCCGGGCCGATACGGACCTAGGTGATGGATGCGTGCGAGCGGCGCCCTGCGGGGACCGGCTCCACGCCCGCCGGCCCGCAGGTGAAGACGCCGTCAATCCATCGACGATCATCTCATGATCGCGCACGACGGCCTTCGCGAACCCGAGACGCCTTGGAGGCAGTGACGTGAAGTTTACCGGATCGAAGATCAAGAAGTCCCGAGCGCTGGGCATCCCCCTGTCGCCGAAGGCCGAGCGCTACCTCGACCGCAAGCCGTACCCGCCCGGACAGCACGGCAAGCTGCAACAGATGCGTCGCCGCAAGATGTCGCCGTACAAGACCCAGCTGCTCGAGAAGCAGAAGCTGCGCGCCCAGTACAACATCCACGAGCGCCAGCTGCGCAATTACTACGCGCGGGCCTCGCGCAAGGGCGACATGGTCAACTCGCTGGTGCAGGAGCTGGAGTCGCGGCTGGACACGGTGGTCCTGCGCGGCGGTCTGGCCCGCTCGATCTACGCCGCGCGCCAGTACGTGAGCCACGGCCACATCCTGGTCGACGGCCGCAAGGTCAACATCGCCAGCTTCCGCGTGCGGCCCAACCAGGTCGTCGGCATCCGCGAGAAGAGCCGCAACCTCGACTGCATCCAGATCGCCCTGGACACGTCGCAGACCGTGCCGCCCTACCTGGAGCGCGACAAGAAGTCCATGACCGTGAAGTTCCTCTACGACCCCCCGCGGTCGGAGGTCCCTCTGATGTGCGAAGTGCCGCTGGTCATCGAGTTCTACTCGCGCTGATCCTCGACAAGATCGCCGGACGAGCCCGGAGCCCTGCGGCTCCGGGCTTTTTACGATGAATTGACTCCAGATATCAACAAAAAGCGAACGCCGACTGATCGAGTAAATGATTACGGATTTGTGAGTTACCGCACATTGCCTGATCGCCGGAACAGATCCGTGCAATTAATAGTTGTGCCGTGGTTCTTAATTTTGTGTTATAGTATTGATGTTCGCCGCAGGTCTCCCCAGGACCTGGCGGGCAGAGGATCGAGCACCGAGCACGGCGATGGTCGTCGCCGTCAGCTACCAGGAGAACCGATGATGAAAAAGCTTACGATCGCATCTCTCTTGATCCTGAGCCTCGCGGTCGTCGCGCAGGCCGGCGTCATCAACGACATCCGCACCGGCGTCATCCCCGAAGGCAGCGTGGTTGTGGTCAACGGCGCCGTGGTGACCGCCGTGCAGAACAACAGCTTCACGATGACCGAACTGCCCGCCGGCCCCTACACGGCCATCTGGGTCTACGTCGGCGCCGCGCCCACGGTCGCCATCGGCGACCTCGTCGAGGTGAAGGGCTTGACTCGCAATTTCAACGGCCGCGCCGAGATCAACCTGCTCTACCCCGGCGACGCGCACGCCACGGTCACGGGCTCGGGCCTGGTGCCGAACATCCAGCTGACCACCACGCAGCTGCAGGCCGACCCCGAAGCTTGGGAGAGCCACGTCGTGACCATCACCGACGGCCTGATCGTGCAGGAGATGCTGCCCGAAGGCATGTGGCGCGCCGCTTCGGTCGAGACCGGCCTGAGCGTGGTCTTCGACGACTACTTCTACGACTACGCCACGGTCGACCTGGGCGACTGCTACAACAACGCCTACGGCATGTACCAGTGGTTCGGCGGCATCTGGATCTTCAAGGTCTTCACGACCGCGGACACCGACTGCACCGTCGCCAACGAGGACTTGAGCTTCGGTTCGCTCAAGGCGCTCTACCGGTAATCCGATCCTCTTCGAGGCTGGGGAAGGGACCGCCGATCACGGCGGTCCCTTTTTCCAACCATCCGGCGCATTCGTAAAATGATCCACCATTTCGACGGCGCGTTTGCAGAATCCTCCCGATCCGTGCTACGCTCTCGCCCCGACGGCTTCCAGCCTCACCGGGGCGCCCTGCGGCGCATCCGTGGAAGCCCCCACCTCGACGAAAGGCTTTTGAGATGAAGCTGCTTGCTACCGTGCTGCTGCTGCTGGTCGCCCTGCCCGCGTTCGCCGGAACCATCATCGACCTGCAGATGGGCGCCTACACCGTCGGCGCCGAAGTCGTGGTCAACGGCGCCGTGGTCACCGGTGTCCGCTACAACGGTTTCTTCATGACCGAGGATCCGAACGCGCCCTACGCCGGCGTCTGGGTCTTCACCAGCACCGCCCCCGGCGTGACGGTGGGTCAGCTGGTGAACGTCGCCGGCCTCTACGAGGAGTACTACAGCTACACGGAGATCAACGTCTTCACCGACCCCAACGGCTACGTCACGGTGCTGGGCGAGCACATGGGCGCCATCTACCCGTTGCCGGTCACGGTGACCGAACTGGCCGCCAACGGCGAGGCCTACGAGGGCTGCTTCATCATGGTGACCGACGGCATGATCGTGGTGACCGCCCCGAACCCCTACGGCGAGTGGCAGGTCGAGTCCTACGAGGCGCCCGGCCAGTTCCTTTGGATGGACGACTACTGGTACGACGACACGACCGTCCAGCTGGGCGAATGCTACGACTGCGCGACGGGCATGCTGGCGTTCAGCTTCGGCACCTTCAGGCTGGAGCCGATCGCCGATGCGATCTGCGTGGTCGACTGCACGGTGGCCAACGAGGACCTGAGCTTTGGCGCCGTCAAGGCCCTGTACAAGTAGGTTCTGGCTACGAAATTGTCCCTGCTCGAGGCGAGGCCCCGTGGCCTCGCCTCTGCCGTTGGCGGTGCGGCGGCCGTCAATCCCCGCGCGCCAGGTGCCCGCGGACGTAGTCGCGGACGCCGTCCTCGAGGCGGGTGAAGGGGCGGTCGTACCCGGCGCGGCGGAGCTTCGCGAGGTCGGCCTGCGTGTGGTACTGGTACTTCCCGCGCAGGTGGTCGGGCATCTCGATGTAGTCGATCCGGGGCTCGCGGCCCAGGGCCGCGAAGACGGCGGTCGCCAGGTCGTTCCAGCTGCGGGCCTCGCCGGTGCCGCAGTTGAACAGGCCGTTGATCTGCGGGTGGTCGAGCAGCCAGAGCACGACGTCCACGGCGTCGCGCACGTCGATGAAATCGCGCACCTGGCCGCCGTCGGCGAATTCCGGGCGGTAGGACTTGAACAGGTCGACCCGGCCGCCCGCGAGGATCTGGCCGTGGGCCTTGTGGACGACCGAGCGCATGTCGCCCTTGTGGTCCTCGTGCGGGCCGTAGACGTTGAAGAACTTCAGGCCGGCGATGCCGTCCAGATGGTCGTGGCGCAGTGCCCACAGGTCGAACAGCTGCTTGGAGAAGCCGTACATGTTCAGCGGCGCGAGGGCGGGCGTCGCGGCGTCCTCGTCGCTGTAGCCGAGCGCGCCGTCGCCGTAGGTGGCGGCGCTGCTGGCGTAGATGAAGCGGATCCCCTCCTCGAGGCACCACTCGCACAGCTCGCGGGTATAGCGGTAGTTGTTGTCCAGGAGGTAGTCGGCGTCGGTCTCGGTGGTGCTGCTGCAGGCGCCCAGATGGATCACGGCGTCGATGTCGGCGGCCAGCGCGCCCTCGCGCACGTCCAGCCGGAAGTCGTCCTTGTCCACGACGTCCTCGACGCGCAGGCCCAGCAGGTTGCGCCACTTCGCGCCGTCGCGCAGGCGGTCCACCACCACGATGTCGTCGACCCCGCGGGCGTTGAGCCCGCGCACGACGTTGGCGCCGATGAAGCCGGCGCCGCCGGTCACGATGATCCTGCCCATGGTCCCTCCCGGGATGCGGGTCGTTGCGTCGGGTGCGAATCTACCCGCAGGACGGGGCAGCGTCAACGCGGGTCGCCGGGAAGGCGGCCCCGCGAGCGTTGCCACAGCTTCCAGTCGCGCATCACGGCGCCGATCGCCGAGGTCGCCGACCAGACGAAGCCGGGCCAGCCGTCCACGACGCCGGTGCGCATCACGTACTGGCGCCAGAAGGTGGCCGGACCGGTGGTCAGCAGGTGCCACCAGCGGAAGCGGTACTTGTCGCCCAGGGCGTCCAGCGTGGTGTAGTGGTCCACCTTGCGCAGGTAGGCGCGCCAGTCGTCCATCGCCGCGTGCAGCAGCGGTTCCTCGAGCCGGCCCGCCGTGGCGCCGGGAGCGAGCTGCAGGCTCTCGTGGACCAGCGAGGGGGTGAAGCCCGCCCGCCCGCGCCGGACCAGCCGCAGGGTGTGGTCGCGGGCGAGGCAGCGCGCGCGCATGCGCCGTCCCAGCACGGTGTTGACGCGATGCAGCAGCCAGCCGTCGTGCTGCCCGAGGCCGCCGCCGGCCTTCAGCTCGCGGAGCCGGTCGCGCAGGGCGGGCGACAACTCCTCGTCGGCGGCGATGCACAGGGCCCAGTCCGCGGACACGCGGTCCAGCGCCGCCTGCCAGGCGGCGCCGAAGCCGTGGAATTCGAGGCGGTCGGCGACGACGCGGGGGAAGGCGCCGCCCGCGGCGGCGGCGGCGACGATGCCGGGCGTGCCGTCGTCGCTGCCGGTGTCCAGGACGACCAGTTCGTCGACCAGCCCCGCGAGGCTGGCGAGGCAGCGCGGCAGGAGCCGCTCCTCGTTCTTGACGATCAGGAATGCCGCCAGGGTGTCCAGGGTCGCGCCTCGCAGTGTGTCCGTCCTCGTCGGGAGACCGTTCATGGAATATTCTCGTTGAATAATAAAGAATTACAAGTTTCATTCGTGGGTGCGCCGCGCCGGCGCGAGGTTCGGGCTCCAGGATGTTCGAGGCACGACCCGTGAGGATCCTGTTCAGCAGTTGCCTGCAGGAGTGGGGGGGCGGCGAGCACTGGATGCTGTCGACCGCCCTCGGGCTGCGCGCCCGGGGCCATCAGGTCGAACTGGCGTGCGCCCGCGGCAGCGAACTGGCGCGGCGCGGCGCGGCCGCCGGGCTCGCGGTGACGGAGCTGGTCTTCCACGGCGACCTGGACCCGGCTCTCTCCTGGCGCTACTGGCGGTTGTGCCGGCGGCACCGGATCGACCTGCTCTGCCTGAACATGGACAAGGTGCTGCGTGTGGCGGGACCAGCCGCGAGGCTGGCCGGCGCCGTGGTCGTGCCGCGGCGCGGCAGCGAGTCTCCCCTCGGCAGCAAGGTCTCGCACAAACTCGCGTACCTGAAGGTCGCCGCCGGCGTCATCGTCAACTCGCTGGCCACCCGCGCGACACTGCTGGCGAGCGCCCCCTGGCTGCCCGCGGACAAGGTCCGCGTCATCGCCAACGGGATCGACGTCGCACGCTACGCCCCGGACCCCGCCGCGCGCGCCGCGGTGCGCGCCGAAGCCGGCGCCGGGCCGCGGACGCCGGTGCTCGGGATGGTCGGCGAGCTGACGACGCGCAAGAACCACCTGGTGGTCGTGCGGCAGCTCGGGGCCCTGCGCGCGCTGCATCCCGACCTGCAGCTGTGGATCGTCGGCGAGGGGCCGCAGCGCGACGTCCTGCTCGAGGCGGCCCGCGCGGCCGGCGCCGCGGACGCCCTGCGTCTGTTGGGGTTCCGCGACGACGTGCCCCGCATCCTGCAGGGGGTCGACGTGTTCTGCCACCCGGCGCGGCGCGAGGGCTTCGGCTACGCCGTGGTCGAGGCGATGGCCGCCGGCAAGCCGGTCGTCGTCGCGCGCGCGAGCAACCTGCCGGAGATCGTGCCGGACGGCGAGGCGGGCCTGCTGCGCGATCCCGACGACGGTGATGGCTGGCGCGGGGCCGTCGCGGCCCTGCTCGGCGACGCCGCGCTGGCCGGGCGGCTGGCAGGCGCGGGCCGGCGGCGGGCCGGCGAGCTGTACTCGTGCGGGCGGATGCTCGACGAGGTCGAAGAGCATTTCCGAGAGCTGCTGCGCCGTTCCGCCGGGAGCGGAGCCGCGGCCGGTTAGTTTCCGACACCACCACGACCGCAACCCATCACAGCAGACGAGGAGAGGCGATGAGCTACCCCGTGAACGAAAAACAGATCATCCGCAACTGCAAGATCGGCGAAGGCACCAAGATCTGGAACTTCGTCAACATGTACGATTGCGAGGTGGGCCGCGACAGCATGATCGGCACCTTCGTCGAGCTGCAGAACGGCGTCAAGGTGGGGGACCGCACGCGCGTCCAGAGCCACACCTTCGTCTGCGAGCTGGTGACCATCGGCGACGACGTGTTCGTTGGCCACGGCGTCATGTTCATCAACGACACGATGCCGCCGCAGCCCGAGAAGGAGAAGTGGAAGTCCACGACCATCGAGGACCGCGCCTCGATCGGCAGCAACGTGACCCTGCTGCCGGTGCGCATCGGCCACGACGCGGTGGTCGGGGCGGGCGCCGTCGTGACGAAGGACGTGCCGCCAGGCGCCGTCGTCGCCGGCAACCCCGCGCGCATCCTGCGCTACAAGGAGGGTTTCGGGCCGAAGGCCTGATCCGGCTGCGGAACGCCGCCGACGCGATTATCCTGACCCCGCGGTGCGGGCGCCGTCGGCGCCCGTTCCCCTGTCGAGACGCGACCAGATCCCGGGAGGCCCTTGCACATGCCGATCTCCTGCCCACACGGCCGGTACAGGTTGTTGCCTGCCTTGGCGTTCCTCGCAGCCTGCGCCGCCGCCGGACTGGCCGGTCCGCCGGCTTCCGCGGCCCCACCCGCCGCGGCCGAGCCCGACAGCGCCCTGGCGCTAGCCCTCGCCCGGATCGACGGCGAGCCCCTCGCGCTCGAGCAGGCGCTGCTCGCGGCGGTCGAGGGCTCCACCGATGCGCGGATCGCGCGGGCCGAACTGGACGCCGCGCGGGGTTCGCTGCGGCGGGAGCGCGGCGGATTCGATCCCGAATTCTTCGGCGGCTTGAGCCGCAACGCTTCCGACCAGCCCACCGCCTCCCTCTTCGCCGGCGCCAGCGTTCTGGAGACGGAGCAGAGCGTGGGCACGGCGGGGCTGTCCTTGAAGACGCGCTGGGGCACCGAGCTGACGGCCTCGCTGGAAGCGGCGCGGTCCGAGACCAACAACGCCTACGCGTCGCTGCGGCCGCAGTACGACGCGGCCGGCCGCCTCGAGCTGCGCCAGCCGCTGTTGAAGGGATTCGGCGCGGCGGCGGGCGGCGCCCTGGCGTCCGCCGAACGCAGCTACGAGGCCGCGCTCGCCGCTCACGACGACGCCGTCCTGGGCGTGCGCGCCGTGATCGAGACGGCCTACTGGCAGCTCCACGGTGCGGTGCGCGACCTCGCCGTGCAGCAGTTGCTGCGCGACCAGGCAGCCTCCCTGCTGTCGGAGACCCGCGTCAGGGCGGACGCCGGGTTGATCGGTCCGGTCCAGGTGGCAAGCTCGCGCGTGTTCCTGGCCGAGCAGGAGCAGGCGCTGCTGGATCGGCGCGAGTCACTGGATCTGGTATCGGACAGCTTCGCCGCGCTCATCGGGCGCCGCCCGCAGGCGGGAGCGCGCCGCTACCTGACCACCGATGCGCCGCCGCTCGCCTACACGGTGCCCGACGAGGAGGCGACGGTGGCCGTGGCCCTGTCCGACAACCTCCAACTGCGGTCGTTCGAACGGAATGTGGCCGCCCTGGAGGCGCTCGCGGACGCCGCCGCGGGCAACGCGCGGCCCCGGCTGGACCTGCTCGGCTCGCTGGGCGGCGCGGGACTGTCCGGTTCGGGCCGGCAGATCGTCTCGCCCTTCGGCGCCGACCCGGAGACCATCCGGACCGCCGACATCGGCGGTCTCGGCGAGAGCTTGGACCAGGTCGTGCGGCGGACGTACCCGAACTGGAGCGTCGGCGTGAGCTTCTCGATGCCGCTGGGCGGCCGCGCCGGAGGCGGCGAACGCGACCGGATCCGGGCCTCCACGACCTACGCGGGCCTGCAGCTCGAGTCCGCGCGCCGCGGCCTGGAATCGCGGGTCCGCGCCGACTGCCGCGAACTCGCTGCCAGCCGCGACCGGCTCGCCCTGGCCGACGAGGGCGTCGCGGCGTCCCGCGAGCAGGTGCGGATCGGTCTGATCGAGTTCCGCAACGGCCGCACGACGGCCTTCGAACTGGTGCGCCTGGCGGCCGACCTGGCCGCGGCGCAGCAACGGCATTCCCAGGCGTTGGTGCGCGCCGCCCGCGCGGCGGCCGACCTGCGGCACCTGACGGCGGACGGTTTCATCACCAAGGAGAGCGGGCAGTGATTCACCGACACGCGGTATCGAAGCGCGCCGCGGGCGCGATCCTCGCGGCCCTCGTCCTGGCCCTGG
Source organism: bacterium (assembly GCA_031441465.1). GTDB lineage: Bacteria > Krumholzibacteriota > Krumholzibacteriia > LZORAL124-64-63 > LZORAL124-64-63 > PNOJ01. The sequence continues at coordinate 59,631 of JANOEP010000049.1, forward strand.
CCGCCGGCTGCGCGAAGGAGAAGGCGGGGGGCGGCTTCGCCATGCCGCCGATGCCGGTCGTCACGGCGACGGCGACGCCCACGGCCATGCACGACAGCTACACGGCCGTCGGCACCTTCGAGGCGACCGAGCAGGTCGTCGTCACGGCCGAGATCGACGGCCTGGTCATGGAGCTGCCCTTCCGCGAGGGCGGCGCCCTGCGCCGGGGCGACCTGATCGCGCGGATCGACGACGCCCAGACCCGCGCCGAGACCGACCGCGCCGAGGCCCGCGTCGCGCAGAGCAGCGCCGCGTTCGACCGCGTGCGCTCCGTCGTCGACCAGGGCGCCGGCGCCCCGCAGGACCTCGACGACGCCGCGGCGGCCCTGAAGGTGGCCGAGGCCGACCTGGCGGTGGCCCGGGCGCGTCTGGCCAAGACCAGGATCGTCGCGGCCTTCGACGGCACCGCCGGCACGCGCCGCGTCAGCCGCGGCGCCTTCCTGCGGACCGGCGACGCGATCACCGAGCTGGCCCGCCTCGACCGGCTGCGCCTGCTGTTCGCGGTGCCCGAGCGGTACCTGGGCGCGCTGCGCCCGGGCGCGCCGGTCGCGGTGCGGACCACGGCCTACCCGGACCTCGTGTTGTCCGGCACGCTCGCCGTCGTCGAGCCGGTGGTCGACGCGGCCACCCGCAGCGTCGGGGTCGTGGCCCTGATCGACAACGCCGACGGCCGCCTGCGGCCCGGCATGTCGGCCGAGGCGTCGGTGGTGCTGGACGAGCGGCCCGCGGCGCTGGCCCTGCCCAGCGAAGCCGTGGTCGCCCAGGGCGACCGCATGCTCGTCTACGTGATCCAGCCCGACAGCACGGTCGCGCCCGTCCCGGTGACCCTGGGTCTGCGCACTTCCTCCCTCGTCGAGATCCTCGAAGGCCTCGCCCCGGGTGCGCTGGTGGTGCGTGCCGGTCATCAGAAGATCTACCCGGGCGCCCGCGTGATCCCCCTTCCGGCCGGCGACGCGCCGACCGCCGGCGGAGGGGCCCGATGAAGCTGAGCGACGTCTCCATCCAGCGGCCGGTCTTCGCGACGGTGATGAGCCTGGCCATCGTGCTGCTCGGCGTGATCTCGTACACGCGGCTGCCGGTGCGCGAGTACCCCGACATCGACCCGCCGATCGTCTCGGTCTCGACGTTCTACCGCGGCGCCAGCCCCAGCGTGGTCGAGACCGAGATCACCGACGTGCTCGAGGAGACGTTCTCGACCCTCGAGGGCGTCAAGTCGCTCACGTCGTCGAGCCGCGAGCAGGGCTCGACCATCACCATCGAGTTCGAGCTGAGCCGCGACGTCGACGAGGCGGCCAACGACGTGCGCGACCGCGTGTCCCGCGCCCGCGGCAGCCTGCCCAACGAGGCGGAAGATCCCGTCGTCGAGAAGATCGACACCAACGCCCAGCCGATCGTCTGGCTGGCCCTGCAGAGCGACGTGCACGGCACGCTCGAGATGTCGGACCACGCGGATCGCGTGCTGAAGGACCGCCTGCAGCGCCTGCCGGGCGTCGGCTCGGTGTTCATCGGCGGCGAGCGCCGCTACGCCATGCGTGTCTGGCTCGACCCGCGCCGGCTGGCCGCGCGCGGGCTGACCGCCGGCGACGTGGCGGTGGCCCTCGCCCGCGAGAACGCGGAGATCCCCGGCGGCCGCGTCGAGGGCGCGCAGCGGGAGTTCGCGGTGCGCACCCGCGGCGAGCTGGTCACGGCCGAGGAGTTCGGAGCGATGGTCGTCGCGACCCGCGAGGGCGGGGTGGTGCGCCTGCGCGACGTCGCCGAGGTGACCGTCGGCGCCGAGGACGAGCGCACCGTCACCCGCTACAACGGCCTGCCCGCCGTCGGGCTGGGCGTGGTCAAACAGGGCAAGGCCAGCACGCTGGAGGTGGCGGAAGTCGTGCGCGCGACGCTGCCGTCGCTGCGTGAGGAGCTGCCGGCGGGCATGCGGCTGGAAGTGGCCTACGACTCGTCGCTGTTCATCAGCGAGTCGATTCACGAGGTCCGCGACACGCTGCTGATCGCCGTCGCGCTGGTGATCCTGGTGATCCTGGTCTTCCTGAAAAGCCTGCGGGCCACCCTGATCCCCGTGCTGGCGATCCCGGTCTCGATCGTGGGCACCGCGACGGTCGCCCTGGCCATGGGCTTCACGATCAACATCCTGACGCTGCTGGCGCTGGTGCTGGCCATCGGCCTGGTCGTGGACGACGCCATCGTGATGCTGGAAAACGTCCACCGGCACCTCGAGATGGGCAAGACCCGCCGGCGCGCCACCGTCGACGCCGCGCGCGAGATCGGCTTCGCGATCGTCGCGACGACCGTCTCGCTGGTGGCGGTGTTCATCCCGCTGTCGTTCCTGACCGGGACCGTGGGCCGGCTGTTCCGCGAGTTCGGCATCTCGGTGGCCGTGGCCGTGCTGCTGTCGGGCTTCGTCGCCCTGACGCTGACGCCCATGCTCTGCTCGAAGATGCTGTCCCCCCTGGCCGGCAAGCGCCGGAGCTGGGCCGAGCGGTCATTCGAGGCGTTCTTCTCGGGCCTGAACCGCTCCTACGGCGCCACGCTGCGCTGGTGCCTCGGGCACCGCGCGCTGGTGCTGGTGTCGGCGGCCCTGATGATCGCGGCGGCGGCCTGGGTCTACCGGCTGCTGCCGCGCGAGCTGGTGCCCGTGGAGGACCGCAGCGCGGCCTTCGGCATCGTGATCGCGCCCGAAGGTTCGACCCTCGATTACACCGACGCCGCCATGCGTCAGGTCGAGTCGGTGCTGATGCCCCTGCCCGAGCGCCGGGGCCTGTTCACCGCCGTGGGCCTGGGCTTCGGCGGGCCGGGCCGGGTCACCGACGGCTTCCTGTTCCTGAACCTGGCGCGCGCCGACGAGCGCGACCGCACCCAGCAGGAGATCGTCCAGGGCCTGTTCCCGCCGCTGATGGGCATCCCGGGCGTGCTGGCCTTCGTGGTCAACCCGCCCAGCATCGGCGGCAGCTTCGATTCCAAGCCCATCGAGTACGTGCTCAAGGGAGACAGCTACGAGCAGCTCGGCGAGGCCGTGCAGATCATGATGGCCAAGGCCCAGGAGCTGGGCTACCTGGTCAACCTGGACACGGACCTCAGCCTGAACAAGCCCCAGCTGGACATTGAGATCGACCGTGAGCGGGCCGGCCAGCTGGGCGTTTCGGTCACCGAGATCGGCTCGACGCTCGAGGCCCTGCTCGGCGGCCGCGTCGCCGGCAACTACAAGAGTGGTTCGAAGCAGTACGACGTGATCGTCCAGATGCGGCCGTCGGAGCGCGCGACGCCCGACGCGATCGGCAGCCTGCTGGTGCGCGGCGCCGGTGGACTGGTGCCCCTGGCCAACGTGGTCCGGATCCGCGAGACCGTCGCGCCCAAGGAGCTGAACCACTACAATCGCGTGCGGGCCGCCTCCCTCGGCGCCAGCTTGGCGCCCGGCGTGGACCTGGGCACGGCGCTGGACGCCCTGGACCGCATCGTGCGCGACGACCTGCCCGCCGGCGTGACCCGCGAGCTGAAGGGCCAGTCGCGCGAGTACCGCGAGTCCAGCGGCAGCCTGAACTTCCTGTTCGGCCTGGCGATCGTGTTCATCTTCCTGGTGCTGGCGGCGCAGTTCGAGAGCTTCGTCCACCCGCTGACGATCCTGCTGTCGGTGCCGTTGGCCGTGGTGGGCGCCCTGCTCGCGCTCTTCGCCCTGGGGCAGGGCCTGAACATCTACTCCCAGATCGGCCTGATCATGCTGATCGGCCTGGTGACCAAGAACGCTATCCTGATCGTGGAGTACGGCAACCAGCGGCGCAACGGCGGCGAATCGGCGCGCGAGGCCATCGTCCAGGCCGCGGCCATCCGCCTGCGCCCGATCCTGATGACCTCGTTCACGACGATCTTCGGCATCCTGCCCATCGCCATGGGCCTGGGCGCCGGCGGCGAGTCGCGGCAGCCGCTGGGGATCACGGTGGTCAGCGGGATGCTGTTCTCGACCTTCCTGACCCTGGTGCTGGTGCCGGTGGTGTACGACCTGCTGTCGCGCTTCACGCACGCGCAGGTCGAGGGGGACGAACCCGGGGAGTGAGGGCCGGCTGCGGATCGCGGCGCGGCGCGCCCCATCCGTGGTAGACTCGTACCATGAAACCGACCGCCGACACACCGGCGAAGGAAATCTTCGCGACCGCCTGGCAGGACGAGGCCCCGGACCTCGGCGTCCTGAAGCGGTGGCTCCACGAGAATACCCGGCTCGGACCGCACCGCACCGTGCCGGCGGTGCCCTGCCTGATCCACGACACCTACCTCGACACGCCGGATCTGAGGATCCTGCGCGCCGGCTACGCCCTGCGGATCCGGCGGGCGGCCGGTGCGGCGACGGCGTCCCTCGTGGAACCGGCGCCCCGGGACGGCGGCGGCGAGCGCCGCGAGATCACGCAGCCGCTGGCGCCGGCCCGCGAAGCGACGTTCTTCGGGGAACGGGGGCCGGTCGTCGATCGGCTGCAGGCGATCTGCCGGGAAGACGAACTGGTGACTCTGGCGCGGGTCCGCACCGAGCGGCGCGCCTACCGGGTCGTCCACGGCGCCCACGCGGACGTCGGCGATCCGGCCGCGGCCGGCGGCGGCCCCGGCGCGGAAGTCACCCTCGACCGCAGCCTCCTGACCGATGCTTCCGGCCACACCCATCGGCGCTCGTACCTGAACCTCGCGGTTGCGCACGCCGGCGACCCGGCGTTCCGCCTCCTGGCCGACCGGCTGCGCGGGGAGTACGGCCCGCGGGGGGCGAAGGGGGCGGCGGAATCGGCCGCCGCGTGGGCGATCCGGGCGGCGGGCGTGCGGGTGGACGGGACGAGGCCCCCCGGCGCCGAAGCGTTCGCGGAGATCGAACGCGCGATGTCCGTGCAGCAGGCTGCGGACACGGTCCTGCGTCGCCACCTCGCGTCGTTCCTCTGGCACGAGCCTGGCACCCGGCTCGGCGACGACCCGGAGCGGCTGCACGACATGCGAGTGGCGTGCCGCCGCCTCCGAGCAGCCTTGAAGCTGTTCCGGCCGGTGTATCCCGGCGAGGAGGCAGACCGGCTGCGCCGCCGGCTCGGCGACTTCGGGCGCTGTCTGGGTGAGGTCCGCGACTTCGACGTCTTCATCGACGATGTCAGGGAGCGCAGCGGCGGTCTCCGCTCGTTGGACCCCGCCGCGGCCGACCCCCTGCTCCTGCATCTCGAGCGGGAGCGGGCGCGGGCCCGGGAACGGCTGCGGGAAGCCCTGGATTCGCCGGAGTTCGCGGTCTTGAAGCGCGACCTCGCCGGGCTGCGCCCGTGCCCGCTGGTCGGCCCGTCGGTGGGTTCCCTGCCGCGCTTCGCCGCCCGGGTCGTCCGTCGTGCGCGCGGCCGGGTGAGGCGTCTGGCCCGGGATCTGGCCCCCGACTCGCCGGCGGCGGATTTCCATCGGCTGCGGATCGGGATCAAGCGCCTGCGCTACTCGCTCGAATTCTTCGAGGATCTCTACGGCGCGGCGGCGAAGAACCTGCTCCAGGGCCTCGTCGACGCCCAGGATCTGCTGGGTCGGCACCAGGATGCGCAGGTCTCGGTGGAGAAGCTGCGCCGGATCGCCGTCGAGGAACCGGCGGGATTCAACCCCGCCGGTTGGCTGGCCCTGGGCGAACTCATGCGGATCCATCTGCGGCGCGCGAAGAAACTGCGCCGCCGACTCCCGCTCCGGATGCGCCGACTGGAGCGGAAGCGCTGGCCGGCTCTCGGGCGGGCCATGAAGCGCATGTCGACCCAGACGGGTGCGCCGGCGAGCGAGGACACCGGTCGCGAACTGCCGGCCGCGACCACCGGCCAGGATCCGGCGGGCCCGCCCATCGCCGTCGAGTCGCCCCTCGCCGGCGTGGCGACCGCCCCTACCCGCAAGACCCGCGGCAAGTCCGTCGGGCATTGATCGGAGACGACGTGGAACTCTTGCTCATCCGCCACGCGATCGCCGAGGAACGTCGTTCCGGCGAGTGGTCCGGCGACCGCGACCGCCCCCTGACGTCCTCGGGCGAGGACCGGTTCCGTCGCCTCGCGCGTCTGCTGGCGACGGTGTGGGATCCACCGGACCTGATCCTCTCCAGCCCCTACGCCCGCGCCTGGCGGACGGCGCAGATCCTCACCGAGGAATGCGGGTGGCCGGCGCCCGAGGCCTTCCCCAGCCTCGAACCGATGCACGCACCGGCCGCGACCGTCGCCGCGCTGAACCAGCGGACCGCAGCGGGGCGTGTCGTGCTCGTGGGCCACGAGCCCACGCTGCACGAAATCCTCTCGTGGCTGCTGGGCGGCTCGCCCGACGGCGTCTCGCTGGAGATGAAGAAGGGCGGGGCGGCGTTGGTGCGTTGCGAAGCCGGGCCGGAAGCCGGCGCCGCTCATCTGCTGTGGCTCCTGCCGCCGCGCGTCCTGCTCGCCGTCGCCGGAGAGTGATCCCGCCGGCGCCCGCCCCATAATGCGGACTCATTATCTCTTGATTACCTTGGACCGCGATCGCAGGTACTGCGGCGACCGTCGCCGGCCGGGCTTCAACCGGAGGATTTCGCCTTGATCGGCAAGATGCTCGCCCACTACGAGATCCTCAGGTCCCTCGGCCGCGGCGGCATGGGCGAGGTGTACCTCGCCCGCGACACCCGCCTGGGCCGCGAGGTCGCGCTCAAGCTGCTGCCGGTCGACATGAGGGCCGATGCGGGCCGCCGCGCCCGCTTCGAGCGCGAGGCCCAGGCGGTGGCCGCCCTGAACCATCCCCACGTGGTCACGCTCTACGCCGTGGAGGAAGCCGACGGCCTGCCGTTCCTGGTGATGGAGTACGTGGAGGGCCGCACCCTCGACGAGGAGATCCCGCCCGGCGGCCTGCCCGTCCGACGGTTCTTCGAACTCGGGCTCGCCTTGACCGAGGCGGTCGCCGCCGCCCACGCCAAGGGCATCACCCACCGCGACCTGAAGCCCCGCAACGTGATGATCGACCGCGAGGGTCGCCTCAAGGTCCTGGATTTCGGGCTGGCCAAGCTGCTGGACCGGCCGGACGCGGGCGCGGACGACGACACCGTCGCCGCCGACGTGACCCGCGAGGGCACCATCGTCGGCACCGTGGCCTACATGTCCCCCGAGCAGGCCGAGGGCAAGCCGGTGGACAGCCGTTCGGACGTCTTTTCCCTGGGCATCCTGCTCTACCAGATGGCCACCGGCCTGCAGCCCTTCAAGGGCGATTCGCAGCTTTCGATCCTCGCGGCGGTCCTGCGCGACCACCCGACGCCGGTGGTCGAGGTCCGCCCGGAGCTGCCGCGCCAGTTGGCCCGCATCGTCCGCCGGTGTCTCGAGAAGGACCCCGCGCGGCGCTACGAGACGGCCCGCAGCGCCCATTACGATCTGCAGGCCCTGCGCGAGGAGCTGGACTCGGGCGAGTTCGAGAAGCCGGAATTCGCCGTGCCGTCGGCGCGGCGGCCGGGCCGGCGCCGCGTCGGGCAACTGGTCGCGGGCCTGGCCCTGCTGGCGGTGATCGCCGTCGGCGCCGTCCGGCTCGGCGCCCGTAAGCCGACGGCGGTCGCATCGGCGGTCGGGACCGCGCCGGTGTCCGCCGCCGCGGTGCCGACCATCGTGGTCTTCCCCTTCGAAAACCTGGGCCCGCCGGAGGACGCGTATTTCGCCGCGGGCATGACGGTCGAGATCGTCACCAGCCTCACCGCGATCGACGGCCTGCGCGTGGTTTCCCGCACCAGCGCCCAGAACTACGACCGCGCCGGCAAGTCCATGCAGCAGATCGCCGCCGCTCTCGGGGTCGACTACGTGCTGGAGGGATCGGTGCAGTGGCAGCGCGATGCGAGCGGCGTCAGCCGGGTGCGGGTGACGCCGCTGCTGATGGACGCCGCCGCCGACCGGCAGATCTGGGCGAACCGCTACGACCGCGCCATGGAGGAGATCTTCGCGCTGCAGTCGGAGATCGCCGCCGAGGTGGTCCGCAGCCTGGGCGTGACCCTGGCGGCGGCCGGCACCGCGCCGGTCGAGGCCGCGCCGACCCGGGACATGGCGGCCTACCACGCCTACCTGCGCGGGCAGGAGATCCTCGACTCGTCGCGCTTCGCCAGGGCGGACTGGCTGCTGGCCGTCGACATGCTGGAGAAGGCCGTGGCGCGGGATCCCGATTTCCACGAGGCCTGGGTGGCCCTGGCGCGAGCCAACTCGGGACTCTGCCACTTCGACTGGGACCGCACCCCGGAGCGCCTGGCCAGGGCTAAGGCCGCCGTGGACCGGGCCCGGGCCATCGCGCCCGACTCGTACCTGTCCCATTACGCGGCCGGCGTCTATTACTACTGGGGCTTGAAGGACTACGATCAGGCCCTCGCCGCGGTCCGGCAGGCGGACCGGATCCGCCCCAACGTTCCCGACGTCATGGAGCTGATGGCGTACGTGCTGCGGCGGCAGGAGTCGTATGCCGAGGCGGCGGTGATCCTCGAACGCGTCGCCGTGCTGTCGCCCGGCGTGGCTCCTGTCGCCAACCACCTCGCCGAGACCCTGGCCATCGTGGAGCGCTACGAGGATGCGGACCGCTGGGGGCGGCAGGCCATGGAACTCGGCCCCGACGAGCCCATGAACTTCACCATCGCCGCCTGGAACGCCATCCAGGCCGGCTGGCCCGAGCGGGTGCGCCGGTACGTCGCGGAGATTCCCCCGTCCACGGACCCCGAGATCCGGCAACGGCTCTTCCGGATCCATCTCGAACTCAGGGACTACCCGGCTGCGTTGCGCCATGCGGAGCAGTTGCCGGAGTGCGTGGAGTCGCAGTACGAAATCATCTCGCGCGAACTGAGCCTGGCGATGATCTATCGGGCGATGGACGACCCGGAGCAGGCCCGACGGCACTTCGCGCTCGCCGAGCGCATCCTGGCCGCGAGGATGGCCGAGAAGCCCGAAGCCGGCAACGTGGTCGCCGCGCACGCGGTGGCGTTGGCGGGCATCGGCCGGGCGGACGAAGCGATGGCCGGGATCCGGCGCTCCTTCGCCCTCTATCCCGTCAACAAGGACCGTTGGATCGCCACCTGGCGCCAATACGATCAGGTCGTCATCGAGATGATGGTCGGACGGGCCGAGGCCGCCGTCGCGAATCTGGGCGAACTCATGACCCGCCAGACGGACGTCGTCTCGCCCGCCCTGCTCGCGTCTTCGCCGGTCTTCGACCCGCTGCGTGGGCGTGAGGATTTCAAGCGGCTCGTGGCGGCGCAGATCTGATCGTGCGCCGCGACCGGCGGGCGATCCGGGCTCAGCGGTAGGCGGACTTGACCGCGCCCCAGGCGCTCGTCTCGAAGTTGGGTTCGATGCCCGTGGTATTCAGGCACACGGGCTCCACGGCCAGTTCCGCGCGCGGCATCACGCGGGCGGGCGACACCGGCACCGTGACGGCGCCGGTCAACTCCGACCACGCGCCCGATTCCGCGTCGAACCAGCGCAAGACCACGGCCCAATCGCCCGGCGGGACGTCGGTCACGACGACTTCCAGATCGAAGCAGCAGACGCAGTCGCAAGGCGATTCTTCCAGGACGCGCTCGGTCACCGTGAGCACGCCTTCTTGCAGGCCGACGTCGTAGAGGATCGGCTCGGGGCAGCAGTTGTACATCGCGGCGAGGTGCGTCAATCGCACCGTACCGGGGGTGGGACCGACGCCGAGGGTCAGCTCGTCGGTATTCAGGCAGGCCGAGGGATCGGCGGCCGCATGCGAGGCCGCGAACAGGACGGCCAGCAACAGCCTGGTTCGCATGTGCACGGCGGCGCCTCCCTCGGACGACAGGTACCCGATCCGGTCGTTGAATAGATGATATCACAACCAGGATTCCCGGACCACCGCCGCCGACTCACCAGTTCCGCAGCGGCGCGGTGAACTCCGACCCGTCGATCCCGCCCATCTGCCGCTGGATCTCGCCCTGTCGGCGCAGGACGTAGGCCGAAGGCCGCCCGGCGCTCATCCGCCGCGGGTTGGGCAGCACGGCCGCCAGCCGCGCGGCGCGGGCGCGGTCGAGCCCGTCCGCGCCGACGTCGAAGTGGCGGCGGCAGGCCGCCTCGGCGCCGAAGATCCCGTCGCCCCACTCCGCGATGTTCAGGTAGACCTCGAGGATGCGCGTCTTGGGCCAGAGCAGCTCCAGCCAGAACGTGAACCACGACTCCAGCCCCTTGCGCACCCAACTGCGCCCGGTCCACAGGAACAGGTTCTTGGCCGTCTGCTGCGAGATGGTCGAGGCGCCGCGCAGCCGCCCGCCGTCCTCGGCGTCCGCCATCGCCTTGCGGATGGCCGCGACGTCCCAGCCGCGGTGCGTGAAGAACCGCTGGTCCTCGGCGGCGATCACCGCCAGCGGCAGCGCACGCGCGAGGTGCGCCCGTGAGGTCCAGCGGTAGTCCAGCCGGAACTCGCGGTGCTGCCGCTTCGCCTCCCACCAGCGTTCGACCATCACGCCCGAGACGGGCGGCGGCACGAAGCGCAGCGCCAGCACGACCAGGACGGTGCCGGCCACCCAAGCGGCCGCCAGACGCCAGGCCCAGCGCCAGAGCCGTCGCGGCAGTCCCACCGTTCGCGCGCGCAGGGACACGGTCCTCCTCTCAGCGGGCGGGGCACCGCGCCAGGATCCAGTCGCGGACCGTGTCCAGGGCGACCGGGTTCATCGTCTCCTCGATCAGACCGTATTCGGACGGCTGGCCCGTCGCCGCCGTCTGCAGCAGGTGGTTGAGGCCGGGCAGGCGCCGGATCGTCACGTCCTGGTTGCCGCCCTCGCGCAGCGCGCGTTCGATCTCGGTGAGGTTCTGGTCGGGATCCACCTGCAGATCGCGCTCGCCGTTGACCGCCAGCACGGGGCAGCGCACCCGGCGCAGCGCCTCGCGGGGGTCCAGCGCCGTCGCGTAACGGAACCACGGCGTGACCAGGCCCGAGATGGTGGCGTCCAGCAAGGCCGTCAGATCGGCCGGATCCTGCCCGGTGTCCGGTCGCGCCGCCCGCTGATCGCGGATGAGCCGCTCGAGATCCGCTCGGATCGAGGTGCTGTCGGCGCCGGCGGCTAGGCGGTCGAGCACCAGGCGCGTGCGGGCCAGTTCGGTCTTGACGGTGAGCGAATCCGCCCCGCCCGCCCGCATGATCAGTTCGGACTGGCGCAGGATCACCTCGCCCAGCGGCACGCCCGTGCCGGCGAGCATGACCACGAAGCCGACGTCGCCAGGCGCGCGCACGGCGGCCATGGGCGCCGCGATGCCGCCCTCGCTATGCCCGATCAGGCCGACGCATCCGCCGGCGATCTCCGGGCGCGCGCGCAGCAGCGCGACGCCGGCCAGGGCGTCGTCCGCGAAGTCCGAGGTGGTCGACCGCGTCACCGAGCCGGTCGAGCCGCCCACGCCGCGGTCGTCGGCGCGCAGTACGGCCAGGCCGCCGCGGGTGAGGTGGTCGGCCAGCACCAAGAAGAACTTGTGGCCGAACAGCTCCTCGTCGCGGTTCTGCGCACCGCTGCCGGTCAGCAGCACCGCGGCGGGGAAGGGGCCCGCGCCCTCGGGCAGCGTCAGCGTGCCGGCGAGGACGACGTCGCCGTTGCGGTACGTCACTTCCTCGGTCCGGTAGGGGAAGGGGGGCTTCGGCTCCTGCGGCCGCGCCGGAAGCGCCACGACCTCGCGCCCGAGCCGGAACGGAAAGGTCATCCCGTTCTGGGTGAAGTCGCCGGCGACCTTGCCGTCGACGAGCACGCCGCGGAACGTCGGCTGGCCCGGGATCTTGGCGATGACGAACACGAGGGAGTCGGCGTCGGCCTTCACGTTCTCGAGCGGCAGGCCGACCGCGCCCTGCATCGGGATGTCGATCGCACCCTTCCAGATCCCACCCTCCGACGCGAGATCCACCTTGATGGCGAGTTCCTGCCCGGGCAGGACGATGACGCCCTCCCAGTGGCCGGCCGCAGCCGCTGCCGGCGCGTCCGCCCGCGCCGCGGATGCGGTGAGCAGGACGAAGGCGCAGGCGAGGATCCGGGCGATCGTGCGTGGCGTGGTCTTCATGTCGGGTTCCTGTGGTTGAGGGTGGTCAGCAGCAGCCGGGGATCGTCCCCGATCAGCAGGTCGGCGCCGAGGGCGGCCATCGCGCGCGCGGCGCCGGCGTCGTTGAGTGTCCAGACGGCCAGGCGGGCGCCGGCGGCGTGGACCGCGGCCGCGACGCCCGCGGTGACGGCTTCCTTGCGCAGCGACAGGGTGCGTGCGCCGAAGCGCGCCAGCAGGCCGGCCGGATCGCGGCCCGGTTCGCGGGCGATCACGCCCAGGGGCCAACCGTCCGCAGCGGCCGCCATCGTCGTCAGCAGGTCGGGTTCGAAGGACTGCACCTCGAGATCCAGGCGGCCGCGCCAGGGGGCGAGTTCGCGCCGCAGGTCCGGCCAGGACCTCATCCCCTTGACCTCGACGAAGACCGTGAACGCGGGCCCGCCCGACGCCAGCAGTCCGAGGGCGTCCTGCAGCGACGGGATGGTCCCGCCCCGCTTGGCGGGTCTGCCGAGCAAGCCGGCCAGGTCCGTCTCGGCGATCAGCCCGGACGGCGTGTCGGGATCGTGGTGGACGACGAAGGCGCCGTCGCGGGTCTGGTGGACGTCGAACTCGACGCCCGCAGCGCCGGATTGCAGAGTCAGCCGGAAGGCCGCCAGGGTGTTCTCGGGCGCGTGCGCCGAGTCGCCGCGGTGGGCGAGGGTCAGCGGGTTGACGGGCGGCATGGCGACGCTCCATTGGGTTCAACGGCTGCCGGTCGACGATTGTCCGCCGCCCCGTGCGGCCGTTCAAGTGATATCAGCGCGGTCGTGTGCAGCGGGAGGGACGGTCGGCCGCCGCTGCAAATTCCGATGTCGCGACGGTACAGACCGTGATATCGATGCCGGAAGCATGAGGGAGGATCCTTGAAGGTTGGACGGCAACGATCGGCGGCGGCACCCCTCGCGGACGGGGCCGCCCTCTCCCGCGCCCTCGGCTTCCGCGAAGCCCTGTCCCTGGTCGTCGGGCGCATCATCGGCTCCGGCATCTTCCGCACGCCCGGGCCGATCATGGCGCTGACCGGCGGGGCCGCGCTCTTCTTCGGCGTGTGGGTCCTGGCCGGGGTGATGACCCTGCTGAGCGCCTTGTGCTATGCCGAGCTGGTGGCCATGCTGCCGCGTTCGGGCGGGCCGTACGCCTACCTCAAGGCCGCTTATCCGCCGTGGTGGGCGTTCCTGAGGGGTTGGGCGATGTTCTTCGTCTCCGAGACGGCGACCATCGCCGCCGTCGCCCTGGTCTTCGCCGAGTACGCGCGGACGCTCTGGGAGGCGGGCGGCGGCGCGGGTTGGCCGCTGGGTCTCGAGACGGCGACGGCCGCCGGCGGGGTGTGGCTGCTCACCTGGGTCAACGTGCGGGGCGTGCGGGCCGGAGGGCGCACCCAGAACACGCTCACCGTGTTGAAACTGGCCGCGCTCGCGGCCGTGGCTTGGGTGGGCCTGACCGCGGCGCGCGGCGCTTCACCCGCCGAGGCCGCAGCGCCGCTCGCCTCGCCCGGCGGCTGGGCCGCGGTGCTGGCCGTCGGCGCGTCGCTGCGCTACGCCTTCTTCGCCTTCAGCGGCTGGGAAGGCGCCACCTACGTGGCGGAGGAAGTGCGCGAGCCGGAGCGCAACCTGCCGCGCTCGCTGCTGCTGGGCATCGCCGTGGTGATGGCGACCTACCTGCTGGTCAACGCCGCCTACCTGCGCCAGCTCGGGCCCGCGGGCATGGCCGGCGCGAAGCAGGTCGCCGCCGACGCGATGCGGGCTGCGCTCGGTCCGGCCGGCGTGGTGCTGATCGCGCTCGCGGTGGTGCTGAGCACCTTCGGCAACATCAATGCACAGGTCCTGGTCAAGGCCCGCACCTGGCACGCGATGGCCCGGGACGGCCTCTTCCCGGCCGTGTTCGGCGGCGTCCACGCCCGGCACCACACGCCGGTCGGGGCGCTGGTCGCCCAGGGCGTCTGGGCGACGGTCCTGCTGGTTGCGGCCGGTCTCGCCGGCCGTTCCTACGAGACGGTCATCGACTTCTTCGCCTTCACCTCGGCGGTCTTCAACCTGTCGACCTTCGCCGCGGTCGCGATCCTGCGCCGCCGCCTGCCCGACGCGCCGCGCCCGTTCCGCGTGCCGGGCTGGCCCTGGACGCTCGGCGTCGTGCTGGTCATCCAGGCGGCGTTCCTGGTGGTCACGGCGATCACGGCGCCCCTGCCGTCGCTGCTGGGCGCCCTGCTCACGCTGACCGGTCTGCTGTGGTATTTCCGGCGGGGCCGGCTCCGGTCGGCCTAATTCGATGACTGGCATACCGTTCCAGGACCGATCGGCAACGTGGGACTGTATCCTCAATGATCACGTTTTTGTGATTAATTCCTCCCGATCGGATGTAATTATGATAATATGTACGCCGTCGTGTGCAGGGGTCTACCACCGTGGCACACAGAAACGCACTTCAGACGTAGGGGGACGAGAATGAATATCAAGGCAATGTTCCGCAAGCACGCATTGGTCGTGCTGCCGGTCCTGTTCCTGATCGCCGCCAGCCCGGCGCTGGCCACCCACATCGAGACGTTCAGCGGCACGGCCGACTGCTCGGGCTTCGTCGTCAACGCTACGGTCGTCTTCCGCACCTACCCGATCGTGGTCGGGCAGGCCCTGGTCGACTACAACGTGGTTCTCTCCCAGGCCGGCGCACCCGTCCAGACGCGGTCCGGCCAGGTCGTCATCGTACCCGCGTCACCCGTCATCAGCCTGGCCGGACTCTGGGACGGCGATCTGTGCGGCGATTACACGGTCGCCGGCACCATCGTCCTGACCACTCCGGCCTACCCGTCGGACAACGCCGACGTCCGCAACACGCGCACCTTTGCGGCGACCTTCAACTGCGACTGCCCTGAGCAGGACGCCTGCCACTACACTCCCGGCTACTGGAAGAATCACGCCAGCGTCTGGCCGATGACCAGCTTCAGCCTCGGCAACGCGGCCTACAACCAGTCGCAGCTGCTCGCGATCCTGCGCCAGCCGGTGCGCGGCGACGCCACGATCATCCTCGCCCACCACCTGATCGCGGCCATGCTAAACGTCGCCAACGGCGCCAGCACCGGCATCCAGGGGGACATCGACGACGCCAACGACTTCCTGGCCGCGCATCCGCTCGGTAGCAACCCCTCGGACCCCGCGCGCTCGCAGGGGCTGGCGATCAAGAATCTCTTGGCTGGTTACAACGAGATGGGTTGCCCCGACGGCGCCGACAAGGGCCTGCCGCTGGACGGCGAAGACGCGGCCAGCAGCTGGGGCGAGCTGAAGGCCATCTACCGCTGATCCCGCCGTCACCGAGGTGACCGCGGTCTTGAGGGGGCGTCCTTCCGGGGACGCCCCTTCGTTCGGTGCGCCCGGCAGGGCGCACTCACTAGGAGGTGCAAGTCCTCTACAGACCCGACAGGGGGAACTGTTAGCCGAACGGCAAGGGCTGCCACCGCGAGGTGGGGTCTGAAGGAAGCCGCCGGCAAAGCACTGGCCCGACGAACAGAAATCGCATACGAGGCGTCCGTGCCGGGCGAGGAGTCCGAGCCCTCTAAAGCCCAGTACCTGTCCGGAAGGCGCGGCCGTAGATGCGGCGGGCATAAGTGTGAAGGTGGGTGTGCATTACCCGGGGAGATCTGTCGACCTGCCTTGTGCTACGGCCGCCGCGAGGCGGTCGGAAGGGTCGGCAGAAGTCAGCCGAGGGCATAGTAGGCCGTTCGATCCGGCTGAAGGCCCGAACATGGACATGGAGCAGGAGATCCGGACCTCGATGGCCAATCACGACACAGACCGTTCGGCTGGGATGCCGGGCACCATCCCTGAGGGTAGCGGGCGGAACCCGCGAGAGTACGGGGCCGGGGTGTCGATGGCTGCGATGGACTGGAACCACTTCCGCTCGGAGACGACACAATTGATGAACGCGGTGGTCGAACGCGAGAACATGGTGACGGCCTTGCGCCGGGTGGAAAGGAACAAGGGAGCCGCCGGGATCGATGGGATGCCGGTCAGCGAGCTTCGTTCTCATCTCCAGGAGCACTGGCCCCGGATCAGGGAAGAGCTGCTCAGCGGCAGCTACCGGCCGTCGGCGGTGAGGGAAGTCCTGATCCCGAAGCCCGGCGGCAAAGGGATGCGCAAGCTCGGCATCCCGACGGTGGTTGACCGTCTGATCCAGCAGGCTCTGCATCAGGTGTTGAGCCCGATCTTCGACCCCTTCTTCAGCCCCCACAGCTACGGGTTCCGCCCCGGCCGCAGTGCGCATCAGGCCGTGCTCCAGGCGCGGGAGTATGTGTCCGACGGTCGCCGGTGGGTCGTGGACATGGATCTGGAGAAGTTCTTCGACCACGTGGACCACGACATCCTGATGTCGCGGGTCGGTCGAAGGGTCGGGGATCGGCGGGTCCTTGCCGTGATCCGTCGCTATCTGCAGGCCGGGACGATGGCCGGAGGCTTGGAGTCTCCGCGTCAGGAAGGCACGCCGCAAGGCGGCCCCCTGTCGCCGCTGCTGTCGAACATCCTGCTGGACGATCTGGACAAGGAACTGGAGCGACGCGGGCACACGTTCTGCCGTTATGCTGACGACTGCAATGTCTATGTGCGGTCCCGGCGAGCGGGCGAGCGGGTGCTGGCGTCCCTGACCAGCTATCTGCAGAAACGGTTGAAGTTGAAGGTGAACGCGACCAAGAGCGCGGTCGACCGTCCATGGCAGCGCCGGTTCCTCGGCTACTCGCTGACGATGCACAAGCAGCCGCGGCTGAAGGTCGCCCCTGCGAGCGTGCAGCGTCTGCGGGACAAGCTGAGGGCGGTGTTCCGCCGCGGTCGTGGCCGCAATCTGGGTCGGCTGATCACCGAAGACTTGCAGCCGCTGCTGCGTGGCTGGATCAACTACTTCCGGCTGGCTGAGGTCAAGGGCGTCTTCGATGAGCTGGACGGGAGGATCCGCCGGAAGCTGCGGAACATCCTCTGGCGGCAATGGAAGCGCCCTGGGACCCGGGGCCGGAAGTTGATGCAGCGGGGGTTGGACGAGGTCAGGGCGTGGCGATCGGCCGCCAACGGGCGTGGCCCGTGGTGGAACTCCTGGGCCTCACACCTGAACCAGGCCCTTCCCCGGAGCTACTTCGATCGCTGTGGTCTCGTGAATCTGCAGAACGAGTTGCGCCGACTCCAATATGTCCCATGAACCGCCGTGGTACGTGAACCGTATGCCCGGTGGTGTGGGAGGGTGAGGTCGCGAGGCCTCACCCTACCCGATTTCAGTCGACGATTTCCAGACCCCGCCGGCGGATCGCGCCGCCGAGGGTTTCCTCGGTCGCCTTCATGTGGCAGCCGGTGAGGCCGAACTGGACGTAGATCGACTGGAATTCGTCGCGGACCTCCGCGTAGATGCCGGGCCATTCGGCCGGCGGGATGTCCAGCGACGAGAAGGCCCGGTCGATCAGCGCGTCGCAGCGGGCGGGTTCGCGGCAGAGGCAGCTGGACAGCAGCGAGGCCGTCGCGATGCACGGTGCGACCGAGTCGCCCAGACCCGCCTCCACGATCTGCTGGGGCGTCGCGGTGTGGGCGCCGACCAGATCGACCATCCGCTCCGGGAACTTCCAGGAGCGCAGGATCCAGGCGCCGGCCCGGCCGTGGTCCCAGCCGTGGGTCTCGCGCTCGATCTCGGCCAGCGGCCGCCGGCTGCGGCGCCACTCGGTGAGCATCGGCTCGTAGAACGTCTGGCAACCGGTCAGCAGCACCGGCACCGCCACGTCGGCCACCAGCATGGCCGTGAAGGCGGCTTCCGCTTCCCCCGGCCGGCAGCGCCGGGCCAGCGAGCGGGCGAGCAGCGAGCGCAGCAGGGTGTCGGTCCAGTAGGCCTCGTGCCGGAACAGCTCTCCCGGCGGCTTGGGCAGCGCGTCGTGCACCGAGTAGCCCAGGATCACCGAGCGGACCCGGTCGAATCCCAGCAGGCTGATGGCGTGCCGGACGCTGGTGACCTCGTTCCGCAAGGCGAACAGCGACGAGTTGATGGTCGTCATGATCCTGACGCTCAGCTCCAGCTCGGCGCCGATGATCGTCTCGAGCTTCAAGATGTCCGGATCCGCGCGGTTGACCTCTTCCAGCACCTTCGCCACGGCCGCGGGCAGCGGCGGCAGCTTCACGCGGGCGAACATCACGTCGAAGTTCCCGTCCGCGACGGCGGTGTGCATCTTCAGCGAGTCGAGCAGGCCCATGGCGGTGTCGCCTTCCGGTATCGGTCAGTGGTTGGTCGTTTCCTGCAGCACGTTCAGCACCTCGAGGGCGAGGTGGCCGGCGAGTTCGAATTCCGTGCAGATGGCACCGAAGCTGTCGCGCACCTGGTCGTGGATCGCCGGCCAGGCCGGCGGCGCGATGTTCAGCTCCTTGCGGGCGACGCGGATCAGGTTGCGGCAGCGGGCCGCGTCCGGCTTGAGCGCGCTGGGCAGCAGCGAGGCCACCATCACCGGCAACGCCACGGTGTTGGTCAGCCCCTGTTGGCGGATCTGTTCGGCGCTGCAGTTGTGGGCGCCGGCGATCGTCACCAGCGTGGGCGGGAATTCCCATTTTTCGAGGATCCAGGCGCTGGCCAGGGCGTGGTCCCAGCCCACATGGTCGCGCTCGAGCTGCGCCAGCTCGTTCGGCTGGCCGCTCCAGCGCGCGAAGACCGACAGGTAGGTGTCGGCGTAGACGGTCAGCAGGATGGGCACGGAGATGTCCGCCAGCATCATCGCCGTGAACGCCTCCTCCTCGTCGCCGAGGCCGGAGCGCCGCGACAGGATGCGGGCCAGCAGCGAGCGCAGCAGGGTGTCGGTCCAGAACGCCTCGTGCTTGAAGAGGCGCGTCGGCGGGTGCGGCACCGATTCGAGGACCGCGTAGCTCAGCACGATCGAGCGGATGCGGTCCACCCCGAGCAGCGCCACGGCGTGGCGGATCGAGGTCACCTGGGTACGCAGGGCGAAGTGCGAGGAGTTGATCGTGCGCAGCACCTTGGCGCTGATCAGCGGTTCCGTCGCGATGATGCGCTCGATGCGCCCGACCTCGGCCTCGGGGCTGTTGACCTCCGCCAGCAATCGCGACACGGCCGCCGGCAGCACCGGCAGCTTGACGTGCTGAAACGCCGCGGTGAATTCGTCCCTGAACGTGCCGGGACCATGCGTAACGACATCCATGACGGGCTCCATGGGCGATGGAGAGCTCGGCGAAGGTACAGTAGTTGTTCAAGTTTTCGGCCACTCCCGCATCGACTTGAGGGTTTCGGCCATGGCCGAACCGGCTCAGCGGACCAGGCGGCAGCCTAGAGCGATGGAGAGGAACTTGGATTCCTCGGAGTCCGCGCGGCTGGTCAAGACGCAGGGCGCGCTCGTGCCCACGACCGCGGCGGCGAGGCGGCCGCCGGACAGCAGCGTGCCCGCCTTGTAGAAGATGTTGCCGCTCTCGATGTTGGGGAAGACCAGGATGTCCGCCGCGCCGCCCAGCGGCGAGACCAGGCCCTTGATGTCGCAGGCCTCGGGCGAGATGGCGACGTCCAGGGCCAGGGGC
>JANOEP010000050.1:0-2837 GCA_031441465.1 bacterium
CGGACCTTGTGGCAAAGATCGAGAGCTACGTCGCGACGTACAACCGCGAGACCAAGCCGTTCGCCTGGACCGCAACCGCCGATTCGATCCTGGCCAAGATCGAACGGTTATGTATAGCTATTGCCGGGACAGGACACTAGCACGGTTCCTGCACGAACAGGCCTTCGGCGCCCGCCGGCGCCTGTTCCGACCTGGAAAGTGGGCAGTCCGGCGTGAACGTGACCGGATCCGTGGACGGCGTCCCGGGCAAGGGAGCCTCACGGATCATAACGAAGGAGAACAACGTGCGGAACCTGGTACCGACGACCCCGAGCCTGCGACGGATCGCCTGGCCGGCGCTGATGGTCCTGACCCTGGCCGCGCTGGCGCTGGTCGCCGGCTGCGGCGGCGGCAAGACCGTCACCCGGATGGAGGACGACACGACCATCGACCTGTCGGGCAACTGGAACGACACGGACAGCCGTCAGGTCGCCGAAACGCTCATCGCCCAGATCACCACCGGCGCCTGGGTCGAGAACCACCTGCTGGCGCGCGGCAAGAAGCCCGTGGTCATCGTGGGGCAGATCGGCAACAAGTCGGCCGAGCACATCCCGGTCAAGACCTTCGTGGCCGACGTCGAGCGCTCGTTCATCAACTCGGGCCGCGTGACCGTCGTCGCCTCGTCCGAGGAGCGCGAGGGCGTGCGCGACGAGCGCGCCGACCAGCAGCAGTACTCCTCGCCCGAGACCATGAAGGCCTGGGGTCGCGAGAAGGGCGCCGACTACATGCTGCTCGGGGAGATCAACACGATCTTCGACCGCGAGGACGGCGACGAGGTGAAGTTCTACCAGGTCGACGTGTACCTCGTGGACCTCGAGGACAACACGAAGGTCTGGGCGGGCGTCGAGAAGATCAAGAAGTTCGTCAGCCGCAGCGGCCACAAGCCTTGAGCACCCCGTTCCGCACGTTCACGGCCGGGCAGGTCGCCGTCCGCACGGCGGCCTGCCTGACCCTGGCCGCGGCGCTGTCCGGCGCCGTCGGCTGCTCGACCTACGCGGACCGCCACGAACGCCTGCGCACCGACCTCGCGGCGGGCCGCTTCGACGAGGCGCTCGCCGGCGTCGACGCGGCCGCGCGCGACCAGGACCGCCTGGCGAACCTGCTGGAGAAGGGGCTGGTCCTGCACTACGCCGGCCGCTGGGCCGAGTCCAACGCGGTGTTCGGGGAGGCGGAGCTGCTGGCCGCCGACCTTTATACCAAGAGCGTCAGCGAGGCCGTCCTGTCCCTGGTCACCAACGACGGCGCCATCGCCTACCGCGCCGCCCCCTTCGAGATGGCGCTGGTGCCCTACTTCCGCGCTCTCAACTATATCTACCTGGGCGACCGCGAGGAGGCCGTGGTCGAAGCCCGCAAGGCCGAGCTGCACCTGCGCGATTATGCGGAGATCGCCCGCGCCCTGCGCGACGACGACGGCGACGACGCCCGCGCCGCAGCCTTGGACAACGACGCCTTCCTGCAGTACCTGCGGGCCATGCTGCTGGACTGGGGCGGCGAGACCAACGACGCCTTCATCGCCTACCGCCAGGCCGCACTGGCCTTCCGCGACACCGAGGGCCTGCTGGACGTGACCACGCCGCCGTGGCTCGGCGCCGACCTGCTGCGCACCGGCACCGCGCTGGGCTTCGCGGCCGACCTGGACGAGCTGCGGGCGCAGCTGCCGGCACTGTTGCCGGCGTCCCTGCCCGCGGCCGGCACCGGCGAGGTCGTGCTGTTCCTGGAGACCGGGTACGCGCCGCGCCGGATCTCGCGGGCGGCGGACGTGCCCATCTTCAAGAGCGACGGCCGCCGCGACGACCACGACGCCTGGGCCTTCTCCCTGCGGCAGCGCTACGAGTACGGCTGGGACCGCGACCAGAAGATCGACTATTGGCTGCGCTTCGCGCTGCCCGAGCTGGTGGACGAGCCGCCGGCGATCGCGGGTGCGCGCGTGTCGGCGGGGACGGTCGGCGGCCAGACGCGGGCCGTGCCTGTGGAAGACGTCGCCGGCAGGTCGCGCCAGTACTTCCAGGACGCCCAGGGCATGATCGTGCTGAAGACCATCGTGCGCGCGCTGGCCAAGTACGCGGCGCAGGAGCAGGCCGAGGACAAGGGCCGGGTCGCCGGTCTGCTGGTCAACCTGCTGGGCGCGGCCACCGAACAGGCCGACACGCGCAACTGGCTGACGCTGCCCCGCGGCATCGCCATGGCCCGGCTGTCGCTGCCGCCCGGCACGCACGACCTGCGCGTGGATCTGGTCGACGCGCAGGACCGCCGCCTGGAAACGCGCGAGATCGCCGGCGTCACCGTCGTGCGCGGCGGCTGGACCTTCCTGAGCCGCCGGATCTTCTGACCCCTTAGGTTCTGGCCGCTAGATTGTCCCTGCTTGAGGCGAGGCCCGGCGGCCTCGCCTCTGCCGTCTCTTCAGAACGCGTACTTCAGCCGGTGCCGCCGGTTCACCGCCAGCGCCGTCGTCTCCACACTGCGCTGGTAGTACCGATCCCAGCTTTGTGGCAGCTCGATCCGCGTGCGGAACAGCCGCTCGCGTAGGATATCTCGAACCGTCAGCACCCGGTCGGTCGCCCCCCGCAGCATCGCCGGTGTCACCGGCTGCCCGTTCTCCCATCGCCGCTTGATGTTGTTGCGCCACACCTGCAGCACGGCCAGCTTCTCCGCCGAAGCCTGCCGCCGCTTCGCCCAGGCGATCGTCTCGCGCCTGTGCGCCGCTGTGCCGTGGCGGATCAGCAGGTCCAGCAGGTTCACCTCCCACAGCGAGTTGTGCTGGTCGCGGTGCTCCTTCCCCGGGGTGATCCGGTGCTCGA
>JANOEP010000051.1:0-26908 GCA_031441465.1 bacterium
CGAATACTGCGCTGGTTAATTTCGCATCGGCCACGGCTTTGGGCATGCCGTAAACCACGCTGGTTGATTCATCTTGTGAGATAACCACGCCGCCGCCCTCGACCACTTCGCGCGCACCGCGCGCACCATCGGCCCCCAAACCCGTAAGCACCACCGCCAATAATTTATCGTTATAAATTTTGGCAAGGCTACGAAACATGGGGTCAGCCGAGGGGCGGCAGAAATTTTCGGGCGGGTTTTGGTTAAGCTTCATGCGGCATGGGCCGGCGCCACTGCGCACCGCCGACATGTGATAATCACCCGGCGCGAGATAAATAACCCCACCGCGCACCTCTTCGTCTTCCACCGCTTCGTGGCAATCCAGCCCCGAGGCTTTGCTGATATGATCGGCCAAAATAGCGGTAAAATTAGGCGGCATGTGCTGCGTAATGAACATGGGAACGCGCAATTTTTTTCCCTTAAACTCACGAAAAATATGGAGCAATGCTTGTGGCCCACCCGTTGAGCAGGCAATGGCATCGACGAGATGCTGATCGGGCTGTTCGCCGGCGGCCACGTCCTGCTCGAAGGCGTGCCCGGCCTGGCCAAGACGCTGCTGATCGGGACGCTGGCCCGGGTGCTCGACCTGTCCTTTTCCCGCATCCAGTTCACGCCCGACCTCATGCCGGGCGACATCACCGGCTCGGAGATCCTCGAGGAGGACCAGGCCTCCGGCCGGCGCGGCTTCCGCTTCGTGCCGGGGCCCGTGTTCGCCAACCTGGTGCTGGCCGACGAGATCAACCGCACGCCGCCCAAGACGCAGGCGGCCCTGCTGCAGGCCATGCAGGAGCACCGCGTCACCGCGGGCGGTCTGACCCACGACCTGCCGGCGCCCTTCTTCGTGCTGGCCACCCAGAATCCCATCGAGCAGGAGGGGACCTACCCGCTGCCCGAAGCCCAACTCGACCGCTTCCTGCTGAACATCCTGATCGGCTACCCCGACCGCGACGAGGAGATCGCCATCGTGGAGGCGACGACCGGCGCCGCGCCGGCGACGCCCGCGCGCGTCCTGGACGCCGCCGGCGTGCTGGACGCGCGCGCGGTGGTCTACGCGGCTCCCGCCGCCCAGAACGTCGTGCGCTACGCGGTGGCGCTCGCCCGCGCGACCCGTCCCGACACGCCGGAAGCCGCCGCGGTCGCGCGCGA
This sequence comes from bacterium, assembly GCA_031441465.1. GTDB lineage: Bacteria > Krumholzibacteriota > Krumholzibacteriia > LZORAL124-64-63 > LZORAL124-64-63 > PNOJ01. The sequence goes on from JANOEP010000051.1 coordinate 1,186, forward strand.
GTTCCTGGCCTGGGGGGCCGGGCCGCGCGCCGGCCAGGCCCTGCTGCTCGGCGCGAAAGCGCGGGCCCTGCTGGCGGGCCGCCCCACCGCCGCCCTGGAGGACGTGCGCGCGCTGGCGCACCCGGTGCTGCGCCACCGGCTGGTCGCCAACTTCCACGCCGAGGCCGAGGGCGTGGCCAAGGACCGCATCATCGACCGCCTGCTCGACGAGGTCCCTGCGTGACCACGGCGCCCATCTCGCCGGCTGAGTTCGCGGCGCTGGGTCGTCTGGACCTCATCGCGCGCCTGGTCGTCGAGGGCTTCCTGGTCGGCCTGCACCGCAGCCCCTACCACGGGTTCTCGTCGGAGTTCGCCGAGTACCGCGCCTGCTTCCCCGGCGAGCCGGTCACCCACGTCGACTGGCGCGTCTACGCCAAGAGCGACCGCCTCTACCGGAAGGTCTTCAGCGAGGAGACCAACCTGCGGGCCACGCTGCTGGTCGACTGCTCGGCCAGCATGGGCTACGGCTCGGACGCGGCCCGGCCGACGAAGCTGGCCTACGCGCGGCTGCTCGCGGCCAGCTTGGCGCGCCTGCTGCTGCGCCAGAACGACGCCGTCGGCTTGGAGCTGTTCGACAACCGCCGACTGGGGTCGGTGCCGGCCCGCGCCGTCCGCCGGCAGCTCTTCGAGATCCTCAAGCACCTGGACGACCTGCCGGCCGGCCGGGAAACCGCCCTCGGCCCCGTCCTGCACGAGGTGGCCGAGCGGCTGCCGCGGCGCGGGCTGGTGGTGCTGATCTCGGACCTGATGGACGCGACGGCGGACGTCACCGCGGGCCTGCGCCACTTCCGCCACCGCGGGCACGAAGTGATCGTCTTCCAGGTGCTGGACCCGCGCGAACTCGACCTGGACTTCAAGGGCGAGGCGCGCTTCCGGGATCTGGAGCGGCCCGAACGCACGCTGCGCCTGGAGCCGGCCCACGCCCGCGCGGCTTACCGCGAGCGGCTCGAGGCGTGGCGCGGCGAGGTGCGCCAGGCGTGCCGTCGCGAGCGCATCGACCTGGTCGAGACGACGACCGACACCCCTTTCGACCGCGCCCTGCTTGCGTACCTTTCCAAGCGGCGCCGGCTGGCCTGATCGGAGCATGACGACGTGCCGCTGACCTTCTTGAACCCGGGCCTGCTGTTCGGCGCCGCGGCCGCGGCCGTGCCGCTGCTGCTGCACCTGCTGCAGCGGCGGCGCGTGCGCGAGATCGCCTTCAGCGACCTGCGCTTCCTCGAGGAAGTGAAGGCGCGGCGCTCGCGCGCCCTCGGCGTGCGGCGCTGGCTGCTGCTGCTGCTGCGGATGCTGGCGATCCTGCTGATCGTCGCCGCGGCGGCCCGCCCGCGGCTGGGCGGCCGGGACGCCGCGACGACGGCCCCGGCGGCGCTGCTGGTGGTGCTGGACGCCAGCGCGAGCATGCGCACCGAGCAGGACCGGGGCACGCGCTTCGACGCCGCCCTCGCCGCCGCGACGGACGCCGTGACCGCGTTGCCGTCCGGGGGCGTGGTCCAGGTCGTGCTCGCGGGACCGCGCCCCCGCGCCGTGTTCAACGGCTGGACCGGCGCCGGCGCCGGGGCGGCGTCGGCCCTGCGCGCCGTCGCGCCCACCGACGGCGCCGGCGATCCCGCGGCCGCGCTCGCGGAGGCCGCGGCCTGGGTCGCCGTCTCGCCGCAGCGGCCGGTGACGGTGCTGCTGATCTCGGACCTGCAGGCCGTCGCGTGGGACGACGCCGCGCTCGCCGCCGCGGCGCGGGCCCTGGCCGAGGCGGGCGGGGCGAGGCTGGCGCTGCTGCCGGTGGGGGAACCGCAGGTCGCCGGCGGCGTCACGCGGATCCGCACGCCGTTGCGGGCGCTGCGGGCCGGCGAACCCGTGCAGGTCGAGGCCGACGTGCGCGTCGGTCATGTCGGCCAGGTGTGGCGTCTGGAACTCGACGGCCGCCTCGTGGCCGAAGCGGCGAGCGCGGCGGCGCCGGGGGAGACCGACCGTTTGACCTTCGCCTTCGCCGCGCCGGCCGCCGGGCTGCACCGCGGCCTCGTCGCCACCGCGGCCGACCGCTTCCCCGTGGACGACGCGCGCCCCTTCCTGCTCGAGGTCCGCGACCGTCTCGAGGTGCTGATCGTCCACGGCCCCGGCGCCGGGGCGGCCGGACGCGGCGGCTGGCGCTACTGGGCCAACGCCCTGGCGCCGGGAGGCGGCGAGGCCGGCGCCGACGAACTCTACAGCGTGAGCGATCGCGTCGTCGCCGACGTGGTCGACGGCGACCTGGTCGGGGCCGACGTGGTCCTGCTGGTGGATCCGGGTCCGCTCGGTCGGCGCCTGCAGGACGCGGTCGTCGAGCGATTGGCGCGCGACGGCGGCGTGGCCCTGTTCGCGGGCGACTCGGCCGACGCCGAGGAACTGGGGCGGACGCTGCTGCCGGCGCTGGGACTGGCCGGACCCATGTCCTACCGCGCCCACGGCCCTGCCGGCGCGCAGGAGGCCGTGGTGGTCGCGCCGGCGCACCCGGTCTTCGACGGTCTGCCTGCCGAGGCGCTGACCACGCTGGCGCGCGCCACCTGGCGGCGCTACTACGCCCTGCCCGACTCGGGCTGCGACGTGCTGCTCGCGACACGAGGCGGGGACCCGCTGCTGGCTCTGGCGCGGCGCGCGCGGGGACGGTTGCTGATCGCGCCCTTCCACACGCTGCCCGACGCCACCGATCTGGCCCACAATCCGATGTTCCCGCCCTTGGCCCGGCGTCTGGCGGCTTATCTGGCCGGCGGCGGCCGGGGCGTCGCGGACGAGGTCGGCGCCGCGCCGGCGATCGCGCTGGCCGGCGCCGCGGACGGCGAGGACGCGAATGCCGGCGATGTGCTGGCCGGGCCGTTCCTGCTCTTCCGCACGCGGCCCGGCGTGCCCGCCGAGGTCCTGCCCGCCCGCCTCGGCTGGCGGGGCGGGCGCGCGTTCGTGGCGGGAGAACCCGTGCCGCGCCAGGGCTTCTACACCTTCGTCGCGGGGACGGACACGCTGGGCGACGCGGTCCTGGCGGCGCCGGCGGCCGAAGGCGACGCGGTGCTGTTGACCGCCGCCGAAGCCGCGGCGCGGTTGGCGGCGGCGGGGCTGCCGGACGCCGAAGTCCTCGCCACGACGCCGGACGGCGGGATCGCCGCCGGCGCGGACGGCCGCGAACTCGCGCCCTGGCTGCTGGGCCTCGCCGCGCTGATCCTGCTGGCCGAGACGAGGTTGTCCCGCCGCGCCGCTTGACCGGACGCCGAGCCGCCCGACGGGCCGGTGCAGCGCCCGGGCTCTTGATTCCAGCAGGCGATGGGTTACCCTTGTCCGAAGACAGGTCCGGTCCCGATTCGCGGCCCATCCGGCGCCGCCAACGCGAGGTCACCGCCATGTGGGATTACTCCGAAAAAGTCCTCGACCACTTCATGAACCCCCGTAACGTGGGCGCGCTCGACGATGCCGACGGCGTGGGCGAAGTGGGGTCGATGGCGTGCGGCGACGCGCTGCGGCTGAGCTTCAAGCTCGACCCCGACGGGCGCATCGCCGACGCGCGTTTCCAGACCTTCGGCTGCGGCAGCGCGATCGCCTCGTCGTCGATGCTCACCGAGATGCTCAAGGGCCTGACCCTCGAGCAGGCGGCGCGCATCAGCAACGAGGACATCGCCCGCGAACTCGACGGCCTGCCGCGCGAGAAGATGCACTGCTCGGTCATGGGCCGCGAGGCGCTTGAGGCGGCCATGATCGACTACTACCGCCGCCAGGGCCGCGAGGTGCCCTGCGGGCTGCTGAACCAGGACGTCGAGATCTGCCATTGCTTCCAGGTCAGCCGCGACACGATCGTCAAGACCGTCCGCCAGTACCGCCTGCGCGAGATCGAGGACGTCACCCACTACACCAAGGCCGGCGGCGGCTGCACGTCCTGCCACCACGACATCCGCCACCTCATCGATGAGGTCTGGCAGGAGCTGGAGGCCGCTCCCGCGGGCCTGGTGCAGGTCGAGCTGCCCGCCGCCGACGAGCTGACCCGCCAGATCCGCGAGGTGCTGGAGAACGACATCGCCCGCGCCCTGCGCACCGACGGCGGCGACATCGAACTCGTCGCGATCCGGGGCCGCCGCGTCCACGTGAAGTTGACCGGCGCCTGCGCCAGCTGCCCCTCCTCCGGAGCCACCATCAAGGGCTGGGTGGAGCAGCAGCTGCGCGAGCACGTGAGCCCGGATCTCGAAGTCGTCGAGGTGAAATCGTGACGTTCAACCTGCAGGACGGCCTGCCGCCGCGCCCGCCGGACGGGGTCTACCTCGACAACAACGCGACGACCCGCGTCGCGCCGGAAGTCGTCGAGGCCATGCTGCCCTACCTGACCGGCAACTATGGCAACCCCTCGAGCATGCACGCCTTCGGCGCCGCGGCGGGCCGCGCCGTCGACCGCGCGCGCGTCCAGACGGCCGCGCTGCTCGGGGCCGCGCTGCCGGCGGAGATCGTGTTCACGGCCGGCGGCTCCGAGAGCGACAACCTCGCGATCGTCGGGACGCTGCGCGCCCACCCCGAGAAGCGCCATCTCGTGACCACGGCCGTGGAGCATCCGGCGGTGCTCGGCCTCTGTCGCGAACTGGAGAGCCGCCAGGGCTACGCGGTCGACTACCTGCCGGTCGACGGGCGGGGCGGCCTGAACCTCGACGACTTGCGGCGCGCCCTGCGGCCCGACACTGCGGTGGTCAGCGTCATGGCGGCCAACAACGAGACCGGGGTCGTCTTCCCGATCGAGGAGATCGGCCGGATCGTCAAGGAGCACGGCGCCGTCTTCCACGTGGACGCCGTGCAGGCGGTCGGCAAGCTGCCGCTGGACATGTCCGTCTCCACCGTCGATCTGCTCTCGCTGTCGGGGCACAAGCTCTACGCGTGCAAGGGCGTCGGCGCGCTCTACGTGCGGCGCGGCACGAAGCTGCGCCCGCTGATCGCCGGCGGGCATCAGGAGCGCGGGCGCCGCGCCGGCACCGAGAACGTGTCGGGGATCGTCGCCCTCGGCCGGGCCTGCGAGCTGGCGGCCGCCGGTCGCGAGGTCGAGGCGGGCTCCGTGCGGCGGCTGCGCGACCGCCTCGAGCGGGCCGTGCTGTCCGCCGTGCCGGACTGCCGCGTCAACGGGGATCCGGACCGCCGCCTGCCCAACACGACCAACATCAGCTTCGACTACATCGAGGGCGAGGGCATCCTGCTGCTGCTGGACCGCGCCGGGATCGCCGCCTCGAGCGGCTCGGCCTGCACCTCCGGCAGCCTCGAACCATCGCACGTCCTGAAGGCCATGGGGGTGCCCTTCATCGCCTCCCACGGCTCGATCCGCTTCTCGCTGAGCCGCTACACGACCGAGGAGGAGATCGACTACACGGCCGCCGCGATGCCGCGCATCGTGGAGAGGCTGCGGGCGATCACCCCCTTCGGGAAGGAGCGCATGACGTTCGGGGGCTAGGCCGCTTCCCGCCGTCGCCGCACCATGATGACGCACGACTCCGAAACCCCGGCCGGCCTGCTCGACGGACTGCTGGCGGGCACGATCCCGGTCGACCGCCTCGCGGCGCCGCTCGCGGCGCTGACGGCCGCGCTGGCGGCTTCCCGCGACGACCCCGCGCGCCTGCCGGTCCTGAGCGGGCTGCACGGTTCGTCGGCGTCCCTGTTGCTCGCGGGCTGGTTCAGGCAGGAGCGGCGCACGGCGCTGGTGGTCGCGCCGTCGCGCGACGTGGCCCTGCGGCTGGCCGACGACCTCGAGGCCTGGCTCGGCGCCGGCGATGTCGTCTACCTGCCGCAGCAGGAAGTGCTCGTCTACGACCGCCAGTCGCCGGACGCCGAGCTGGTCGGCGCCCTGATGGCCGGGCTGGCGCGGCTGGGCGACGGCGAGCCGGTGCTCGCGGTGACTTCGCTGTACGGGTTGCGCCAGCGGGGGCTGCCGCCGTCGTGGCTGGCGGCCGCCACCCTCACGCTGGCCGTCGGCGGTCGCCACGGGCGCGAGGCGTTCTGCACGCGGCTGGGCGAACTGGGCTACGTCTGCGTCGGCCTGGTCGCCCGCACCGGCGAGTACGCGCGACGCGGCGCGCTCATCGACCTGTTCCCTCCCGGCGACCACCCGCTGCGCGTGGAGTTCTTCGACGACGAGGTCATCTCGCTGCGCACCTTCGACCCCTCGACCCAGCGGACGCTCGCGAAGCTCGACCGGACCGACGTGCTGCCGGTCAGCCACCTCGTGCTCGACGACGAAGCCGTCCTTGAGGCGCAGCTGCGCGTCGAAGGGCTCGTCGAGGACGGCGAGTTGGACGACGTCGACCGGCTGGACCTCGACGCCCGCCTCGACGAGCGCGTCCACGCCGCCGGCCTCGAAGCCTTCCTGCCCCTGTTCGGGACGACCGCCCTGCTCACGGATCACCTGCCCCCGGCCGCCTGCCTGATCTGGTGCGACCCCGTGGCGTTGGCCGCGCAGTCGGAGCTGCTGGACGAGGAGATCCCGCGCCTGCGTGAAACGCGCCTGCGTCACGACCCCTGGCTGCCGGACATCGCCGAGCTGGTCGCTCCGGCGGCGGAACTGGCGGCCCTGACGCGACCCCAGGCCGCGCTGTGCGGCGGCTGGATCGCCGACGACCCCGTGCGCTGGCTGGAACGCGCCGCGGTCGAGACCGCCCGCTTCGACACGCGCCGCCCCGGCCTGCGCGGCGGCGACGTGGCCCGATTGTCCGCGGCGCTGTCGGCCTGGGAAGGGGAGGGCCGCTTCGCGCGCGTGCTCTGCGACAACCAGGGTCAGGCCAGCCGCCTCGCCGAACTGATCCTGGAGCAGGACGGGGCCCTGCCCACGGCGATGCCGGTGGTCGGACGGCTCGCCGAGGGGTTCCTGTGGCCGGCGGCCGGATTCGCCCTGGTGACCGACCACGAGTTCTTCGACCGCTACCAGCGCCCCGCCCGCACCCGCTTCCGCGGCGGTGCAGTGGTCAAGGATTCCGGCAACCTGCAGGCGGGCGAGTACGTGGTGCACGTCGAGTACGGCATCGGCCTGTACCGCGGCCTGCGGCGCATCACGGTCCAGGACGCCGAGCGCGAGTGCCTGCTGTTGGAGTACGCGGCCGGGGACAAGGTCTACGTTCCGGTCGAGAAGATCGGCCTGGTCGAGCGCTTCAGCAGCGACCGCGCCGCGGCGCCGGAGCTGAGCCGCCTGGGCACCGCGTCCTGGGCCCGCGTGACCAAGAAGGCGCGCAAGGCGATCCAGGCCATGGCGGCCGAGCTGCTGAACCTCTACGCCGCGCGCCAGAGTCTGCCCGGCTTCGCCTTCCCGTCCGACGGCGACCTGCTGCGCTCGCTCGAGGAATCGTTCCTGCACGAGGAGACTCCCGACCAGCTCACCGCCATCGCCGACGTCAAGCACGACATGGAGCGCGCGCAGCCCATGGACCGCCTGGTCTGCGGCGACGTCGGCTACGGCAAGACCGAAGTCGCGATGCGCGCCGCCTTCAAGGCGGTCGAGGCGGGGCGTCAGGCCGCCGTGCTCTGCCCCACGACGCTGCTGGCCCATCAGCACGGGGAGACCTTCGCCGAGCGCTACCGCGACTTCCCGGCCCGCGTCGCGGTGCTGAGCCGCTTCCAGTCGCCCCGCGAGCAGCGCGAGGTGGTGCGACGCGCGCGCGAGGGCGAGCTGGACGTGCTGATCGGCACGCACCGGCTGCTGTCCCGCGACGTCCGCTTCCAGCGGCTCGGCCTGCTGGTCATCGACGAAGAGCACCGTTTCGGAGTCCGCCACAAGGAGCGGCTGAAGCAGCTGCGCAAGGAGGTGGACGTGCTGACCCTCAGCGCCACGCCCATCCCGCGCACGCTCTACCTCTCGCTGATGGGCGCGCGCGACATGTCGCTGATCACCACGCCGCCGCGCGACCGGCTGCCGATCCACACCGAGATCTGCGCCTACAGCGAGGAAGTGCTGCAGGAGGCGATCCTGCGCGAGCTGCACCGCGGCGGCCAGGTCTTCTTCGTGCACAACCGGGTCGAGACGATCCAGGCCATGGCCTCGAAGGTCCGCGAACTGCTGCCCAGCGTCCGGGTCTGCGCCGCCCACGGCCAGATGGACGACGACGAGCTGGAGCGGGTGATGGCCGCCTTCCTCGCCCAGGAGTACGACGTGCTGGTCACCACCACGATCATCGAGTCGGGGCTGGACATGCCGCGGGTCAACACGATCATCATCGACCGCGCCGACCGCTTCGGCCTGGCTCAGCTCTACCAGATCCGCGGCCGGGTCGGCCGTTCCAGCCAGCGCGCCTTCGCCTACCTGATGACGCCGCCGGGGGAGGCCCTCTCGCAGGACGCGCGCCGCCGGCTGTCGGCGCTGCAGGAGTTCCAGGCGCTGGGCTCCGGCTACCACATCGCGATGCGCGACCTGGAGATCCGCGGCGCCGGCAACATCCTGGGCCAGGAGCAGCACGGGCACCTCGAAGCCATCGGCTTCGACCTCTACTGCCGCCTGCTGGACGAGGCGGTCGCCGAGCTGCGCGGCGGCGGCCGCGCGGCGGCGCTGGACGTCAAGGTCGACCTGAAACTGCCGGCCTACCTGCCGGACGACTACATCGGGGACCCCGAGCAGAAGATGGACCTCTACCGCCGCCTGGTGCGGATCGCCGACGACCGGGGGTTCCGCCTGGTCGCGGACGAGATCCGCGACCGCTACGGCCCGCCGCCCCCTCCGGTCGCCAACCTGCTGCAGATCGGCCGGATCCGGGCCCTGGCGGCGCGCAACGGCGTCGAGGAGATCCGGGTGGGCCGGCGGGAGCTGAGCCTGTTTTTCGCTGGCGGGCGGGAGCCTCCCCCCCTTATACTCCGCGGTTTGATGGGAACCGGTCCCAAGGGGCTGATGTTCAGGGCTGTCGATCAGCTGGAGTTGAAAATCCCGGCGACCCGCGACGATGCCCCGGCTGCGGCCTACCACATCCTGGACCTCATCGATCGTTTGCGCGAGGACGCCGGCGGCGACGCCGCCGCGCCCTCGAAACCCCTGAGTCGAGTGAAGGAGACGTCATGACCTCGAACGCACGCAGGTTCCTCGCCGCGGCCGCCGCGACGGTGGCGCTCGCGCTGGTGCTGGGAGCCGCCGGCTGCGGCGGCAAGGCCAAGAAACCGGCGGCGGGCGCCATCAAGGAGGACGGGCGCGTCGTCGTCAGCGTCGGCGACCGCAAGGTCACGGCCGGTTACTACCTGTCCCGCCTGCAGAAGATGGCCCAGAACGACCTGCCCCGCGACGCCCAGGGCAAGCCCGTCGACACCGCCGCCCCGGAGGGCAGGCGGGCGTTCCTGGACGTCATCATCAACAAGGAGTTGATGGTGCTGAAGGCCGGGGAACTCGGCTACGACGAGCAGGACGACGTCAAGAAGCTCGTCGAGGCGGTCACCTACTACCAGTCGACCCAGGTGATGCGCACGGACCTGATCCAAAAACCCGGCGAGGAAGTGGCCGCCGAGGAGATCGAGACCTACCACGGCCGTCGGCAGCAGGTCCGCCACTTCGAGTTCATGATCTGCAACTTCGAGTCCGACGCCGCCAAGGCCCGGCAGGCGGTGCTGGACGGCGGCCTCTGGGAGACCGTCGCCGAGGAGTACAACGACGGCTCGCGCGGCCCCACCGACGACTACCGGATGCAGCTGCAGTACGGCACGGCCGACGACCTGTTCGAGCGCCCGCTCTTCGAATTGGGGGTCGGCGAGGTCAGCCGTCCCATCGAGAGCGTGTACGGATACTGGGTCGTGCGCCTGGACAGCGTCGCGACCGTGCGGGAGCGCCCGCTGGACGACGAGTACCGTGAGCGCATCCGCGCGACCATCGCCCAGAAGCGCGCCAAGATGCGCGAGGCGGCCTTCATCAAGGAGAGCCGCGAACGCCACGAGTTCAAGTTCGACGACGCCGCGCTGTGGATCGTCTTCAACGGCATGCCCGAGGAGGAGGCCTACCTCGACCCCGCGACCGAGAAGCCGGTCGAGAAGGAGCGGCTGCAGCCCCTGGACATCCCGGCGTCGGAACTGGGACGCTTCTTCTTCAGCGTCAAGTTCGACCTGGACCAGGAGCCCGAGGTCTGGACCATCGGGGACTACAAGGCCAAGTACGACGAGATGAGCGTCTTCCAGCGGCCGAAACGCAACACCCTGCTCGGCGGCGTGAAGAACAAGCTCTTCACCGACGTCGTCGATCAGGGCCTCTGGGCCGCCGAGGCGCGCGAACGCGGCTACGACAAGGACCCGCGCGTGATCGCCGAGGCGAACGAGCGCAGCGAGCAGCACATGCTGTCCCTGTTCCACGACGAGGTCGTGAAGTACGACGAGCACGTGAGCATGGAAGCGATCCGCGCCCTGTACGAGGAGAACCCGCAGGTCTACCGCGCGCCCGAGGAGCGGCGCGGCCGCATCCTGATGTGCGCGGACAAGGAGTCGGCCGGCGCGGCGGCCCGCGAGCTGGCCGCCGGCCAGCCCTGGAGCAGCGTCTTCGGGGCCCGCAACCGGTCCACCGGCGGCACGCCGGAGGGGCAGATCGCGATCAACGAGTTCGCGCAGTCCACCGACCGCGACCAGCTCTTCGCTCTGACGAGGCCCGGCGAGATCAGCGGGCCCTTCCAGTCGCACGACCGCTGGTGCCTGATCATGCTCGACAACGTCGTGCCCGGACGCCAGAAGCCGATCGAAGAGGTGATCAACGACGTCGGGGCGCGGGTCAAGCGCAAGCGCCAGGACGAGGCCCTCCAGGCGCTGCTGGCGCAGTGGCGCAACGAGTACCCGATCAAGATCAACGACCGCGTCTTGGATTCCCTGCCCTCCTGGGAGCAGCTGCAGGAAACCGCGAAGAGCCAAGCAAAACCGACCGTCATGTAGCTGCGAGGGCGCCGGGGAGGGGCCCTCCCCGGCGCTCCTGTGAAAGGAACCTGGCATGAAGGCATCGCGGCGATGGATGACGGCGGCGTTGCTGGCGCTGGCGGCGGGTTTGGCGTCGGCGACCGGAGCCCCGGCCCTGGCCCAGGATGCCTCAGCCCCGCCGACGCCGGCCCCCGAGCTGGTCGACCGCATCATGGTGGTCGTGGACGAGGAGGCGATCCTGCAGAGCGACCTCGAGCGCGAGATCGCCCTCTACCACCTCGAGGCCCGCAACATGGGCGCCCCCGACGACAAGGACGAGGCGACGGTCCGCGCCGAGGTGCTGGACCGGCTGATCGAGAGCAAGCTCATCATCGCCGCCGCCCGCCAGGAGAAGATCGAGATCGGCGAGGAGTCCGTGGACCGGGAGGTCCAGGCGAACATCGACCAGCTCGTGCGCTATTACGGCTCCCAGGCGCGCCTCGAGGCGGAGCTGGAGCGCAACGGCATGAACCTGGACGACTACCGCCGCCGTTCCGCCTCGCAGCTGCGCGACCAGCACTACATGCGGGCCGTGGTCAACCGCTTCATCCGGCCGGGCATCGAGGTGCGCGAGGAGGAGGTCGAGGCCTACTACGCGGCCCACCGCGACGAGGTCCCCGCGGCGCCGGACACCCTGACCCTCTCGGACATCCTGATCGCCGTGCAGCCCTCGCCGGAGGTCCAGCGGGAACTGCAGGCCAAGCTCGGGGCCGTGATGCAGGAACTCGGGCGCGGCGACACCTTCGCCGCGGTCGCCGACCGGCACACCGAAGGCCCCGGCGCCGGCGCCGGCGGCCGCATCGGTCTGGTCGGCCCGGGCGACCTGTTCAGCCGCGCGCTCGAGGACGCCGTGTTCTCGCTGCAGGAGGGCGAGACCGGCCAGCCCGTGGTCACCGAGCGCGGCCTGCACATCATGCACGTGGACAAGGTCGGGGCGGAGGGGCGCGAGATCAGCCAGATCTTCTTCCCCATCGCGGTGACCGAGGACGACGTCGCCCGCGCGCGCGCCGAAGCCGTGGCCGCCCGCGCGCGGCTCGCGGCCGGCGAGCCCTTCGCCGCGGTGGCCGCCGAGGTCAGCGTCGACACCGGTTCCGCCCCGCGCGGCGGCGAACTCGGCACCTTCGCCCTGGACGACCTCTCGCCGACCATCCGGGAGCAGCTCGCCGACGCCGCGGCGGGCACGATCACGGAGCCCTTCCTGACCCCGGCGGGTTTCTACATCTTCCTGGTGCGCGAGCGGACCGCCGGCGCGAGCGCGGGCTTCGACGAACTGCGCGAACAGGTGCGCCAGGCCGTCGAGTCGCAGAAGCTGCAGGAGGCCCTGGCCGTCTACGTCGAGGGTCTGCGGACGCGGTTCGCGGTCGAACGCAAGGACTGAGAGCCGGCGCCCGCCGGGATGGAGGCCGTCGCTTGCTGCAGCGTTTCGCCGGTCGCGCACCCGCCGTCGGGCGTTTCCTGGACCTGGAGCGGTCCGGGACCCTGGGCCAGAGCTACCTCTTCGTCGGCCCCGACGGCAGCGGCAAGGAACTCACCGCCCTGGAGATCGCCCGGCTGATCAACTGCGCCGACCCCGACGCCTGCCGCCTCGAGGCCGCGTGCGAGAGCTGCCGCAAGGCGCTCGGCTTCCAGCACCCCGACATCCACTGGATCTGCCCTGCGCCGGCGTCCCTCAGCGACGCCGAGGTCGGCGAGCTGCTCGCGGCCAAGGCCGAGGACCCGTTCCACCGCCCGGCGTTCGCCGGTACGAGCGAGGTGCTGATCGGCGATCCGGATCGTCCGGGGCCGCTCACGATCCGCTCGGTGCTGCAGTTCCTGCGCCTGAAGCCGTTCCAGGGCCGGCACAAGGTGGCGATCGTGGCCGACGCCCACCGTCTGCGCGCGGGCGCGGCCAACGCCTTCCTCAAGACGCTGGAGGAGCCGCCGCCCGGCGCGCTGATCCTGCTGCTGTCGAGCCTGCGCGGCGCCGTGCTGCCCACGATCCTCTCACGCTGCCAGCGCGTGGCCTTCGAGCCCTACCCGCGCGAGGAACTGACGACCCTGCTGCACGACCTCTACGACCTGCCGGCGCGGGAGGCCGAGGATTACGTCCTGGCGGCGGACGGGGACGCCCGCCGCGCGGCCCGCTCCCGCCTGACCTTGTCGCGCGCGCTGCGCGCCTGGGCCCGCGAACTCGTCGCCGGTCTGGATGCGGGGCGCCTGGGTTCGGCCCAGATCGCGGCCGAGATGCTCCACAAGGGGGTAGTGCCGGCGGAGCTGCTGGCCGAAGCCGCGGACGGGACGACCCGTCCCGGCGTCGCCAAGGAACTGTCGGAGCGCCGGGACCGGGCGATTCAGCTTTGCGAGCAGTTGCATCTCCACTACAGTGAAATCTTGGGCTGCGTCGCCCGCGGCGACGGCTGGGAGCCGCGCCTGCCGCGCGACGCCGCCCTGATCGCGGACCTGGCGGGCCGCCGCGCGCCCGCCGGCCTGCTGCGCGACATCGACGCGGTCGAGCAGGCCCGGCGCGAGATCGACCAGAGCCTCAATCTCGGCCTGGTGATGGCCGTGTTGTTCCAGGAGCTGAGTGAACATGCCCGAATGGACCGAGCCGCCGCGCGGGTCTGAGCCCGACGCCGTGCCGAACATGGCGCCGAACACGACGCCGATCGCGGCGCCGCGCAACGCTCCGGACGACGGCCCGGACGACGCCGCGGCGAGACCGGCGCCCGACCCCGACGCCCTGGTCATGGTGCAGTTCAAGGGCCACCGCAAGGCCTGCTACCACAACCGCCGCGCGGTCGGTCTGGGCGTCGGCGACTACTGCATGGTGGAGGCGGATCGCGGCCGCGACATGGGTCGCGTCTGCTACGTCGGCCCCGGCAAGGACGTCTGGCGCCGCGAAGCGGCGCGCCAGGGCGTGCTGTCCACCTGCGGGCCGGACGACCTGAAGCGCCTGCACGACAACCGCGCCGACGAGTGGGAGTGCTACGACATCTGCCTGGAGAAGATCCAGGAGCGGCGCCTCGAGATGGAGCTGGTGACGGTCGAGCGCCAGTACGACCGCAACAAGATCACCTTCTTCTTCACGGCCGAGAAGCGCGTCGACTTCCGGCAGCTGGTCAAGGACCTCGCCGCGATCTTCCGCACCCGCATCGAGCTGCGGCAGATCGGCGTGCGGGACGAGGCGAAGATCAAGGGCGGGCTGGGGATCTGCGGCCGTGAGCTGTGCTGCAGCAGCTTCCTGGGCGAGTTCAGTCCCGTCACCCTGAAGATGGCCAAGGGGCAGCAGCTGCCGCTCAGCCCGAACAAGCTGTCGGGACTGTGCGGGCGGCTGCGCTGCTGCCTGTCGTACGAGCATGCGGGTTATCTCGAATCGCTGGCGCGCATGCCCCGCGTCGGGGCCCGCGTGACCACGTCGCGCGGGGACGGGCGCGTCCGCAAGCTCGACCTGCTGCGCGAGACCGCCACGGTGCAGCTGGACGAAGGCGCCCAGACGCTCGTGCTGGGCGCGGCCGAGATGACCTGGGACGCGCGCCAGGACCTGCCGCGCAGCCGGCAGCGGCGGCCGCGCAAGCCGTGCCACCAGGACGGATCGACCGAGCACTAGCATTCCGCCCGGAACGCCCGGGCCAGGCCACGCACCGCCCGCCGCCGGAGGCTGCTTGTTCACCGACACCCACCTGCACCTGGACCGCCGCGAGTTCGCCGGCGAGATCGACGCGGTCCTGGCCAGGGCGCGTCTCGCCGGCGTCACGCGCCTGATCAACATCGGCTACGATCTGCCCAGCAGCGAGGCGTCGTTGGCGCTGGCCCGGGGCGACGACCGGCTGCGGGCCGCAGTCGGCGTCCACCCGCACGACGCGCTGGTGATCGCCGACGCGGGCGGGGAGATCACGCCAGCCGGCGAGCGCGCCCTGGCGCGCCTGGCCGAGCTGGCCGCCGACCTGCGCGTGGTGGCGATCGGCGAGATCGGCCTGGATTTCTACCGCGACCTGTCGCCGCGCCCGGCACAACGCGCCGCGCTGCGGGCCCAGCTCGCGCTGGCCGCGCGCCTCGAGCTGCCGGTGGTGCTGCACGTGCGCGACGCCCACGACGACATCGTCGCCGAACTCGAGGACGCCGGCGTGCCGGCGCGGGGCGGCATCCTGCACAGTTTCACCGGCGGGGCCGGGCACGCCGCCTGGGGCGTGGCGCACGGGTTCCTGCTGGGGATCGGCGGCCCGGTGACGTACCGCAACAGCGGCTTGCCGGAGGTCCTGGCCGGCGTCGCGGTGGAACATCTGGTCCTGGAGACCGACGCGCCCTGGCTGCCGCCGGTGCCGCACCGCGGCGGCCGCAACGAACCCGCCTTCCTGCCGCTGACGGCGGCCCGCGTCGCGGAGATCTACGGGATCGCGGCGCCGGAGCTGGCGCGCATCACCGGGGCGAATGTCGATCGCCTGTGCGGCGTGCGGGGGTGGGCGTGAGCGAGCCTCTCAACCGCAGCCAGCTCGAACTGCTGCGCGCCCACGACATCCGCCCGGTCAAGCGCCGGGGTCAGAATTTCCTGCTGGACGGGAACCTGGCGCGGGCCATCGCGGCCGACTGCCTGGAACTGGGAGCGGACGTCCTGGAACTCGGGGCCGGGGGCGGGGCGTTGACATTCCCGTTGCTGGAGGCCGGGGCGCAGGTGACCGCGGTCGAGGTCGACCGGCACCTTTGCGACCTGCTGCGCGCCGAAACGGCCGGACGGGAACGATTCCGGCTGGTGGAGGCCGATATCGCGCGTTTGGACTGGTCTGCGGTCCTGGACCTGGCCGGTCCCCGGCCGGTGGTGGCCGGGAACCTGCCCTACGTCCTGACCAGCGAGGTGCTGTTCGCGCTCATCGACCACCGCCGGCGCGTGGCCGGGGCGGTGTTCATGATCCAGCGCGAGGTGGCCGCGCGGCTGGCCGCCGGGCCGGGCAGCAAGGAGTACGGCGTGCTGGCGGTGGTGCTCGGGGCGCTGTTCGCGGTGGACGTGCGCCGGCAGGTGCCGGCGGCGGTGTTCTGGCCGCGGCCCGACGTCGTGTCGGCCGTGGTCGTGTTGCGCCCGCTGCCGGGGGACTGGGACGACGCGGAGCTGGCGCGTTTCAAGGCCCTGGTCAAGGGTCTCTTCCAGCAACGGCGCAAGCGCACCGCCACCGTCCTGCGCTCGCTGTGCGGCACCGACGAGGCGACCGCGGCCGGCTGGTGCCGCGCCGCGGGCGTGGACCCCGACGCGCGGCCCGAACAGGCGTCGCGCGAGGCCCTGCGCGAACTGGCCCGGATCATCCCCAGGGAGGACGAACGTTGAGGTGCAGGCCGGGACAGGGGATCGCCGCGGCGCTGGCGCTGTGCTGGCTGCTCGCCGCCGCGGCCGGCGCGGCGCAGGAAGCCGACGAGGACACGACCGGTTCGGCCGCGGCGGACAGCGCGGCCGCCGCCGGCGGCACACCGGCCCTGAACGAGTTGCAGCGCCTGTTGGCCGAAGCCCGGGCCGCCGCGGCGGACACCACCCTCGCCGGTCGCCCGCCCTTCCTGATGCGCTGGCAGCGGACGGCCAAGGGCACGGTGCGGGCCCAGATGCAGAAGGTCGACTGGGAGGCCGGCCTGACCAACAATTTCGCGCTGCGCGACATGAGCACCGTCGGTCTCACCCTGGACAAGGCGCACGAGGACTACCGTTCGCAGGAGAAGGTCGTCGACCGCCGCAACGGGTCGCTCGCCTACGCCACCGATTCCCAGCGGAGTCTGATGGGTACCCTCTCGCTGGCCCAGAACTGGAGCCGCGACGAGGTCACCAACACCACGGGCCTGACCAACGCCAACGAGCGCGACGTGCGCACGGCCAACGCCACGGTCCAGCGCCAGGATCTGGGCCTGTTCGGGGCGTTGCACAACGTCCATGTCCGCGGCACCTTCACCGAGCAGCAGGCCGAGCAGCTCGGCATGCGCAACGACATCTCCGAGGGCCAGCTCGACGGGGCGTTGCGCTCCAGGATCGCGGCCGGCGACTGGCTCGTTCTGCAGACCGGCCTGTACGGTGCGTCCCAGAGCGGCGAGCGCTCCCTGGGCCTGCAGACGAACCCCTCGAGCACCAGCGGCGACACCCTGCGCGTCGGCGCCCACTACGATCGCGGCGCCTGGCGCGGCGGGTTCACCGTGGCGAGTTCGAACTTCGACAAGCGCTACCTCGACTACCGCCGCAACGCCAACGGCATCGTCGACACCATCGGCGTCGACGAGAAGATCGTGCAGGAACTCGAGAGCGACGACGCGGTGACCCTCACCTGGGACAACGCCCTGCGCGTGTGGGGCGTGAGCTTCGGGGCCAAACTGGCCCGGGACATGTCGCAGAACGGCTTCCGGGCCAGCGGCATCGGCACGCGGGAGCGCCACCAGGACCGCGCCAACTTCGATCTGGGTTTCCGGCCTACCCGGCTGGACTCGGTCCAGTTCCAGTACAGCTACCTGTGGAAGTGGGACGACCAGAGGTTCAAGGGCGCCACCAGCTCGCGCGGCCGCCAGATCTCGGAGTCCCGCGACTTCAAGTTCAACTGGGTCCACGACCTGTTCCGGCACACCGACCTGAGGCTGGCCTTCGCGACGGGACTGTCGCAGGAGATCGCCGAGCGCATGTTCAACCAGAACGACCGCGACCGGCTCGAGACCTCCCTGAACATCAAGGTCGACACGACGTTCGACAACAACTTCAAGGTGAACCTGGCCTTCGACGCCCGGCACATCGAGGACATCTCGATCCGGCGCGAGCGGTCGGCCAACAACAGCGTGAAGGACACCTACGAAGTCGCTCCCGGCTACTCCTGGCCGGTCGCGCCCTGGCTGGAGCTGGCCCAGAGTTTCCGCGTCTGGATCCAGTACTCGGACTACGTCTATTCCGATTACGAGGGCATCGACAAGCAGGACGACTACAACAAACGCGGCAACCTGAACACCCGGGTGTCGTTCAAGGTGAGCAGCCGCCTGCGCGTGACCCTGCGCCACGACTACAACGCCAAGTCCAACGCCAAGAAGTCGGCCTCCGACGCCCTCGGCCGCTCGTTCTACAGCCGCGAGCAGATCCAGGACGTCTCGAAGGTCGACGTCAGCCTGACCTACAAGCCGACCCCCTGGTTGACCCTGGACGGCACCACTTACCAGTCGCGCGACTACAAGGAAACCTACGGCGCGCGCGATACCGAGAGCGAGCGCTTCAGCGGCCAGGTGAGCGTGGGCGGGCAGATCGATCTGTCCAACAAGGACGACTCGCTCACCCTGAAGGCCGGCGTCCACCGGTTCTTCGCCCACGGCCCGAGCGTCCAGGCCTACAACAGCGAGTACTGGGATGCCGACATCCAGGTGAGCTGGAGGTTTTGATGACCCACTATCGCCGCGGCTCATTTCTTGCTATAATGATCTTGTCCCTGGGCCTGATCCCCGCGCTGGGGGGGTGCCTGTTCGAGCCCCGGGACGCCGAGGACCCGTCGGGCGGTTCGATCACGTACCTGGACCAGTCGCAGCCCGAAAATGTCCTGGCGAACCTGGAAACGGCGTTCCAGAACAAGGATGCCGCCGGCTACGAGCGCCAGATCGCCACAGAGTTCAGCTACGAGCCGGACGCGGACACCCAGGCGTCGTACCCGGATGTGGATTGGTCGACCTGGAACCGGGACACCGAAATCGCGTTCATCCAGAACTTCTTCAACAACGTGGACGGGATCACGGCGAATCTGAACGAAGTGGTGATCCAGGGTGAATGGGACGGGTCGACGGCGGATCTGCGCTACATCTACGCGGTTACGGTGACCGAGAGCGGCGGGGCGGTGCCCTACCGGGCCAGCGTCACCTTGAATTTCCGGCTCGACGGCACGTTCTGGGTCCTGTCGCGCTGGTTCGATGAGCAGGGGGAGCAGGATCCCCAGTCCCAGACCCCGCTGCCCACGCTGGGGCAACGGCGGGGTGCCTTCGCCGCATCAGGAGGTGGCCGAGCGAGCGGTTGATATGCTATGATCCGTCCCTACATCGAATGACGATCCGCCTCGCCTCGTGCGGGGGTCGACGGCGAAGAGCCTACGGCGCGCCGATGCGCCATCCGAGATGTGGAGGTGACCAACATGCGAAGCCACACCAGATTCCTTTCCTGCCTGACCGCCTTGGCGGCCCTGGTCGTGATGGCCGGGGGCTGCATCTTCTCGCCCGACGAGGGGGGCGATCCGCCAATTGTCGTCGTGACGTACCCGTTCCCGGACACGGCCGAGAAGCTCATGACGAACTTCAAGAACGCGTACGGCACCATGAACGTCGACGAGTACCGCAACGCGCTGCACACGGGCTACATCTTCGTGTTCGCCGACGGCAGCCCCGTGGCGCCCACGACCGGCATCTACACGCGCGAGGAGGACCTGCAGTCCACCACGCGCATGTTCAACGGCGACCAGGGGCAGGACCCGGACGGTCAGCCCAAGCCCGGCGTGCGTGACATCGAGTTCACCGAACTGCTGCGCCTGACCGACTGGGAGGACGTGCCGGAGACGGACGTCTACTTCCCGGGCGCCATCCGCGCCCTGTTCGACGTGCGGGTCGTGTTCTACCTGAACACCGAGTCGACGAACACCATCACGGTTGATTCGCAGCAGCTGTTCTACCTGAAGTCCATCTCCGAAGTGCAGCCGGACGACAGCACCAAGCTGCACTTCTACCTGATCGGGCAGCAGGACCTCGACTAGACGCACGCCCCGCGGCGTGCCGATCACGGGGAGGGGCGCGCGGCGCCCCTCCTTTTTTCTTGCTGCCGGCTCCGGGGTCGGCTCCCGGGCTGGCCTGCGCGCGATTGATATGGTAGGATCGATTCCATTCCGAAACCGATCGTTCACCCCGCGCGATGCGCACCCAACCCGTGGCGGAGGTTCCTTCCATGCGACGTCCCACGACGAGCCTGTCCGGCCTGGTCACCGCGATCGCACTGATCGCACTGACCGGCGGCTGCTTCAACTCGAACGATCCCGTGGACACGGATCCGCCGCCGGACGCCTACCCGTTCCCGGACACCGCCGAGCAGCTCATGACGAACTTCAAGGACGCCTACGGCGGCATGAACATCGACGAGTACGACAACGTGCTGCACGAGGACTTCCTCTTCGTGTTCGCCGACGGCAGCCCCGTGGCGCCCACGAACGGCGTCTACACGCGCGAGGAGGACCTGCAGTCCACCACCCGTATGTTCAACGGCGATCAGGGGCAGGACGAGGAAGGTGTCGTGAAGCCCGGCGTGCGCGACATCGAGTTCACCCAGCTTGAGCGCCAGACCGACTGGGAGGAGGTGCCCGGTGACGACCTCCATTTTGCCGGCGCCCGGCGCGCCCTGTTCGATGTGCGGGTCGTGTTCTACCTGAATACCGAGTCGACGAACACGATCACGATCGACTGCCAGCAGCTCTTCTACGTGACGTCCGTGGCCGAAGAGCAGGCGGGCGGCGGCACCCGGCAGCACTTCTACCTGATCGGGCAGCACGATCTCGATTCGAAGTAAGACCGCGCCGTCCGCGCGGGTCGAGGGGGGGGCGCCGCGCCCCCCCTTTCCGTTGGACAATTCCCGGCCCGTGCGTATCGTGGCCGCATGCTGCCAGCCGCCATGAAAACATGCCGCCACGAACGGCGTTCGGCCCCGGCCCCGGCTTCCCTCCGGACGCTCCTGCTGATCGTCGTGATCGGCCTGGCCGGCTGCGGCCCCTCCGAGCCCGATCGCAACGCGAAACCGGCCGCGCGGCGGTCCCGGCCCGCGGCGGCGCCGCCCGTTCCGGCGCCGCCCGCGCCCCGGACGTCGTTGTTGACCGACCTGCTCGGCTCCCTGGACACCCCGACGATCGCGATCGTCGTCGACGACTGGGGCCACCGGCGCGACGCCACGACCCGCGGCTTCGCCGAGCTGGATTTCCCGCTGACCTTCTCCATCCTGCCGGGCCTGCGCTTCTCCCGCCAGGACGCCCTGCAGGCGACGCCGCTGGCGCTGCCGGAACAGGCCCCCGGGGGCGAGGCCGCCGGCCCGCCGCCGCACCGTCGCCGCGAGATCATGCTGCACCTGCCGATGGAGCCCGAGGGATTCCCCGACCAGGATCCGGGACCCGACCCGTTGCGGGTCGGCATGGACCGCGGGCGCGTCGCCGCGATCCTCGATGCCGCGCTGGCGGGTGTGCCGGGCGCGCGCGGTCTCAACAACCACATGGGCAGCGCCGCCACCGCCGACACCGCGCTGATGTCGGCGCTGGCCGACGAGCTGTCCGCGCGCGGGATGTTCTTCCTGGACAGCCTGACGACGCCCCGCTCGGTCGCGGCCCGGCAGATGCGCGCCGTCGCGGTGCCGACGCTGGTCAACCGCATCTTCCTGGACCAGAGCGTCACGAACCGCGAGCAGGTCCGCGAGCTGCTCGCCCGGCTGGTCAAGTCGGCGCGGGCGCGGGGCGCCGCGGTGGGCCTCTGCCATCCCTATCCCGAGACGCTGGCGATCCTGCGCGAGGAGTTGCCGCGCCTGCGGGACGAAGGGCTGCGGATGGTGACCGTGTCGGAGCTGCTGGCGCTCGAGGCGGCCCGTCGCGCTGCGGCCGAGACGTTGCCATGATTCGAGACGCTGTCGTCTACCACGCGCCGCTGGACGCGACCGCCGACACGCTGACGGTCAGCGGGCGGGCGGTGCGGCTCGTCGACGCGGTCCTGCGCGATCTGGATCTGCCGCCCGACCTGCCGCTGGCCTACCACCTGCAGGACCACAACCGGCGGCGCGCCGAGGAGCAGTTCCTGGGCTGGACGGTGCCGGTGCTGGACCGCCTGCGCGAGCGCGGCCACGGGCTGACCACGCTCGCGCCCGTCGCGGGGCCGAGCGTCGACGCCGTCGGCGTGCCGCTGCAGGACGCCGCCGTGCCTTTCGCCTCCCTGGCCCGCGACGCGCACGACGCCCCCGGCCTGCTCATCGGGTTGCGCCTGGGCTGCCACCCGCGATCCGGCTTGGCCGGGGCGGTGCGGGCCACCGCGCTGGCCTGCGCCTCGGCCGACGGGAAGCGCGCCCTGCAGCAGGGGGTGCAGCCGCGCATCGAGCGCGCCGTCTGCGGCGGCTGCGGCATGTGCGTGACGCTTTGCGGCAACGACGGCGTGCGTCACAACGGCCACGTCGCGGTGATCCGCCCCGAGGCCTGCCTGGCCTGCGGGGACTGCCTGGCCGAGTGCCACACCGGCGCCCTGAAGTTCCCGGCCGGGGGGGGGGACGTCCTGCAGGCGCGCCTGGGCGCCTACGCGGCCGCCGTCGTGCGCGGCAAACCGCGGCGCGGCGTCTGGCTGGCCTTCCTGCTGGGCGAGCCCCAGCGTCGGGCCGCCAACCTGGCTCGTGCGGCCGCCTTGCCGGATCTCGGCGTGCTGGCCGCGGCCGATCCCGTCGCCCTGGACCTCGCCGCCGCGGCGTTGCTGGAGGCCGCCGCCGGCCCGGGATGGGCCGCGGTCGGCAACCCGGACCTCGAGCCGGGGCTGGACCCGCTGGCGGCGGTTCGGGAAGCCGCCCGGCTGGGCGCCGAGGTCCGGGACGCCCCCCGCATCGTGACCGTGGGCTAGTCCGGAACGGCCGGGATCCCGAGGCCGGGATTGCGGTTGACCCGTCCGTGACCGGTGCCTATAATGGCCGGTGCTGTTCCGGCGGCTTGCTGCGGTGCGGCCGCTCGGGATGTTCTGCCTTTCCGAGCACGTTTTGACGTGTTTTTTTTACGCGTGCGGAGGCGGCCCCGCCCTGCCACCGCACCGCAAGCGCTCGGCCCGAGACCAAAGAGGCGCTCATGAACCGCTCCCAGACCCTGTGGTCGATCCTGATCGTCGTGCTGATCGCGTTCTCCCTGTGGGGGCTCTACCCGACGTGGCGGGCCTCCCGGGTGGACGCTTCGATGTTGGCGCGCGCCGCCTCGGATCCGGCCCTCCAGGCCAAGATCGACGGCTGGAACGCCAAGGCCATCCGCAAGGGCCTCGATCTCCAGGGCGGGATGTACCTGGTCCTGGAGGTCAACACCGAGGGCATGTCCGCCGCCCAGGCCAGCGACGCGCTGAGCCGGGTCGTGGAGATCCTGCGCAACCGCGTCGACCAGTTCGGCGTCAGCGAGCCGGAGATCAAGCCCCTCGGCAACAACCGCATCATCGTGCAGCTGCCGGGCCTGCAGGATCCCGAGCGAGCCAAGAGCCTGATCGGCTCGACCGCCCGCCTCGAATTCCGTCTGGTACGGCCCTGGGAAGACGCCGCGTTCGTGGCCACCAAGCTCGACGAGGCCCTCAAGACCGCGGCCGCCGTTGCACCCGCCACGACGACCGAGGTGGCCGCCTCCGCCGCCGCGGCGGCTCCCGGCGCCGACGACGCGCTCGGCGACCTTCCGGCCCTGCCGGGCGAGCAGGGGACGGAAGCCGAGCTGTCGGTCGAGCATCCCTTCTCGAGCCTCGTCATCGTGGACCAGGGTTTGGGCCAGTACGGCGGCAGCTACATGTTCGTGCCCTTGGAGGCCGTGGAACAGGTGCGCAACCTGCTGGCCGGTCCCGCGGCGCGCGTGATCCCGCGCGACATGGAACTGCAGTTCGGCATGGACGAGCGCGCGCCCTTCGGCCAGCCGGGCGTGTTCCTGTTCCTGATGGACCGCACGCCGTCGCTGACCGGCGACCGCCTGACCACCGCCATGAGCAAGCCCGACCCCGAGAAGCCGGGCATGTTCCAGGTCAACTTCTCGCTCGACCGCCGCGGCTCGCGCATCTTCGGCGAGACCACCGGCGCCAACGAGGGCCGCTTCCTGGCCATCAGCCTGGACGGCAAGGTGAAGTCGGCGCCCCAGATCATCACCAAGATCACCGATTCCGGCTCGATCACCGGCAGCTTCACCAGCGCCCAGGCCAGCGACCTCGCCCTGATGCTGCGCGCCGGCGCCCTGCCCGTGGACGTGCGCATCGAGGAGGAGCGGGTCATCGGTCCGAGCCTCGGCCGCGACTCCATCGAGCAGGGCCTGAAGGCGGGCTGGATCGGCGCGGCACTGGTCGTGATCTTTCTGCTGATCTACTACCAGGCCGTCGGCGCGGTCGCCGTGCTGGCCCTGGCCGTCAACATGCTGTTCCTGATGGCGACGCTGGCGCAGTTCGACCTGGTGCTGACGCTGCCCGGCATCGCGGGCATCTTCCTGACCATCGGCATGGCGGTGGACGCCAACGTGCTGATCAACGAGCGCATCCGCGAGGAGTTGCGCCGCGACAAGACGACCCGCGCCGCCGTCGACTCCGGCTACCACAACGCGATGCGGACCATCATCGACTCCAACGTGACGACGCTGATCGCGGGCATCGTGCTGCTCTGGTTCGGCACCGGGCCGATCAAGGGCTTCGCCATCACCCTGAGCATCGGCATCCTGACGAGCATGTTCACCGCGCTGGTGCTGACGCGGGTCATCCTGGAGACGTACACGCGCAGCCGCACGAACGCGACGCTGAGAATCTGAACAGCCGCCGCGCGGTGGCAGTGGGGGCCCTCGGCCCCGGGAGAGGATCCGGCATGCAGTTTTTCCAGCAGACGAACATCAAGTTCACCAAGCTGTTCCCGTACGCGATCGGGCTGTCCTGGCTGCTGATCGCCGCGGGCCTCGTCTCGCTGATCGCGCACGGCGGGCCGCGCCTGAGCATCGACTTCACCGGCGGCACCGTGCTGCAGGTGAGGATGACGCCGGCGCCGGACATCGGGCAGATCCGCTCGCTCCTCGAGCAGGGCGGCTACAAGGACGCCCAGGTCCAGGACTTCGGGTCCACCGACGAGTTCCTGATCACGTTCACCGGGATCGCCAAGACGGGCCAGGACGCTGCGTCGACGATGCAGCATCTGCTGGAGGCGGGGCTGCCCAGCAGCAAGATCGAGATGCGGCGCTCGGAGTCGGTCGGGCCGAAGATCGGCAGCGAGCTGAAGACCGCCGCCGTGAACTCGATCCTCGTGGCCATCGCCCTGATCGTGGTCTACATCTCGTTCCGCTTCATCTTCAAGTACGGGGTCGCGGCGGTCATCGCCCTGGTCCACGACGTGACGATCACCCTGGGCCTGTTCTCGATCCTGAACAAGGAGATCTCGCTCAGCATCATCGCGGCGTTCCTGACGCTCGTCGGCTATTCGATCAACGACACGGTCGTCGTCTTCGACCGCATCCGCGAGAACATGAAGCTGCGCAAGCGGGGAGAGTCCTACTCGGCGGTGGTCGACCGCTCGATCAACGAGACGCTCAACCGCACGATCATCACCGGTCTGACGACGCTGATGGTCTCGGCGATGCTGTACTTCTTCGGCGGGCCGGTGATCCACGACTTCATGTTCGCCCTGTTCTTCGGCATGATCATCGGCACCTACTCGTCGGTCTTCGTCGCCGCCCCGATCCTGGTCTGGTGGCACGAGCGGCGGGTCTCGGACCCGCGGCGCCGCGAAGCCATGTGATCGATCCGGGTTCCGGACCGGGAGGGCGCCCAACGGGGCGCCCTTTTTCGTACACGCTCGTACCGGGGGGGCGACGCGGACCGGGTGCCGGCCGCCGCCCGGATCCGCCGGTCCGGAACGGACGAACCGGAACCGGCGTTTCCTGGAGACCGGCCTTGGGTTAGGATCGAGGGCAGCCCGCCGCACGCACGCGGCGGCATCAGGGGAGGCCTCGTGCCGCATCGCGCCCGCGCCTGGACCGTCACCGCCCTGCTGCTGCTGCTCGGGCAGGGCGCCGTGCTCGTCGTGTCCGGCACCGGAGCGCCCGGCGTCGCCGCTGCCGAGGACGTAGCCCTCCTCCATCAGCATCTTGAGCTGGTC
>JANOEP010000052.1:0-21895 GCA_031441465.1 bacterium
ACGGCCTCGCCATGCGCGAGGACGCGGGGCGCGGCTGGCGCCGCGTGGTGCCCAGCCCCGAACCCGTGGAGATCGTGCCCATCGCCGCCATCAAGGACATGCTCGGCGACGGTATCTGCGTGATCTGCTCGGGCGGCGGCGGCGTCCCGGTGGTGCGCTCACGGAGCGGCGCCCTCAGCGGCATCGACGCGGTCATCGACAAGGACCTCGCCTCGGAGCTGCTGGCCGAGCTGATCAAGGCCGACACGTTCGTGATCATCACCCAGGTCGAGCAGGTCTGCATCGGCTGGGGCAAGCCCGGCCAGCAGTCGCTGGCGACGCTGCCCGCCGCTCGGGCGCGCGACCTGCTGGCGGCGGGCGAATTCCCCGCCGGCAGCATGGGTCCGAAGATCGAGGCCGCCGTGGCGTTCCTGGCCGCGGGCGGTCGCGAGGTCGTCATCACCGATCCCGAACACTTGCTGGCCGCGGTCCACGGCGAGGCCGGCACGCGCATCGTCCCCTGAGGCGCGGCCGTGTCCGACGCGGTGTCCTTTCCGTTGCGGGGGGCCGCGTGCGTGCGCTATGGTCCCGGACGCGATGGGAGGAGGACGGACGATGACGCCGCAGGTGCTGATCGTGGGCGCGGGAGGGCGTGAGCACGCGCTGGCGCGCCGGCTCGCCGAGTCCGCGTCCCGCCCCCGCCTCTGGGCCGCCCCCGGCAATCCCGGCCTGCTGCAACTAGCGTCCCGGGCGCCCGTCGATGCCGCCGACCACCACGCGCTGGCCGCTTGGTGCCGCGAGACGGCGATCGACCTGGTGGTCGTCGGGCCCGAGGATCCCCTGATCGCCGGCCTGGCCGACGTCCTGCGCGACGCCGGCCTGGTTGTGTTCGGCCCCGGAGCCGAGGGCGCGCGCCTCGAGGGGGACAAGGAACACGCCAAGCTGATCATGGCGGCGGCCGGTGTGCCGACCGCCGCCTACATCGCCTGCACGAGCCTCGACGAGGCGCTCTCCCGCCTCGAGACGGCGGTGTTTCCCCTGGTGGTCAAAGCCTGTGGAGCCGCCCAGGGCAAGGGCGTGGCGGTCTGTGCCGACCGGGCCGCGGCGCGGGCGCATCTGGAACTGTGCTTCACGAACGACGCCTTCGGCGAAGCCGGGCGGCGCGTGCTGCTCGAGGAGTGCCTGACCGGCCCCGAACTTTCGCTCCTCGCCGTCACCGACGGGCGCGACTACGGTCTGCTCTGCCCGTCGCGCGACCACAAGCGCATCGGCGACGGCGACACCGGTCCCAACACCGGGGGCATGGGCGTCGTCGCGTCCGCCGCCCTGCTGTCGCCCGGTCTCGGCCGGGCGGTCGGGGAGGGCGTCGTCGCGCCGGTGCTCGCCGAGCTGCGCCGTCGCGGCGTGGACTACCGCGGCGTGCTGTACGTCGGGCTGATGCTCACGCCGGCCGGTCCCCGCGTGCTGGAATTCAACTGCCGCTTCGGCGATCCCGAGACCCAGGCCGTGCTGCCGCTGCTGCGCGTCGACTTGCTGGAACTGCTGCGCGCCGCCGCGCGGGGCGGGCTCGGCGACTGGATGGCAGGCCTGCCGGCGCCCGGTCCCGGCGCCCCGCCGGGATGGCCCGGCGCCGCCCTGACGGATTGGGAGCGCGCCGCGGCGGTCGTCGTGGCCGCCAGCCACGGCTATCCCGGGCCGATCCGCCGGGGGGACGCGATCACGTTGCCGCCGGACCGTGCCGGCGCCTGGGTCGTCCAGGCCGGCACCGCCGAACACGAGGGGCGCCTGGTGACCGCGGGCGGGCGCGTGCTCGGTGTCGTCGGCGAGGGTGACGACCTGTGCGAGGCCCTGGTCGCCGCCTACGGTCTGCTGGCCGAGGTCCGGTTCGATGGTCTGATCGCCCGCCGCGACATCGGCGGCGGCGTCCCCGCTACCCAGGAGTGAGGCATGACGAAACGCGCGACGACCCCTGTCAAGGTGATGGTCCTGCTGGGCAGCAAGAGCGACCTACCGGTCATCGACGGGCTCCGTGCGCTGCTGGACCGCTTCGGCCTCCCGCACCGGGTCGAGATCGCCTCGGCGCACCGCCAGCCGGACAAACTGCGGCGTCTGGTGGCCGCCGGCGACCGCGCCGGGATCGCGGTCTACATCGCGGTGGCCGGCATGGCGGCGCACC
Source organism: bacterium (assembly GCA_031441465.1). Taxonomy (GTDB): domain Bacteria; phylum Krumholzibacteriota; class Krumholzibacteriia; order LZORAL124-64-63; family LZORAL124-64-63; genus PNOJ01. The sequence goes on from JANOEP010000052.1 coordinate 2,156, forward strand.
TGCCCGGCGTGGTGGCATCGTTGACGATGCGGCCGGTGATCGGCGTGCCGGTCGCGTCGGGCCCGCTGGCCGGCATCGACGCCCTGCTGTCGATGGCCCAGATGCCGGGCGGCGTGCCCGTGGCGACCGTCGCGATCGGACCGGCGGGCGCGAAGAACGCCGCCGTGCTCGCCGCGCGCATCCTGGCGCTCGGCGACGCGCGCGTGGCGGCGGCGCTGGACGACTTCCGCCGCGAGCAAGCACGCGGCGGCGGGTGAGATGGGCGCCCGCACGCACGACCCCGCGGTCGCGGCCCGCTGCCTGGCCGGCGGGGGCGTGGTGCTGATGCCCACCGACACGCTGCCCGGTCTGCACGCGCGCGCCGACGCGCCGGCGGCCGTGGCGCGCATCACGGTGCTCAAGGGTCGTGACGAAGGCAAGCCGCTGCTGGTGCTCTGCGCCGACGCCGACGCGGCGCGCGGCCTCGTCGGCGAACTGGCCGGTCGCGTCTGGGATTACGCGGGTCGCTGCTGGCCCGGGCCCTACACGCTGGTGCTGCCGGCGGGTCCGGCGGCCCCACCGACGGCGACCCGCGGCGGGCCGACCCTGGCCGTGCGCGTGCCGGCGTCGCGGCGGTTGCGCGACCTCATCACCGCGTCCGGCGGCGCCTTGATCTCCACCAGCGCCAACGTGGCCGGCGAGCCGCCGGCCACGGATCTGGCGTCGGCGGCGCGGCAATTCACCGCCGGCGTCGACCTCGTGCTGGAGACGGACTGGGACGGGGCGTCGGAGGCTGCCGTCTCGGCGATGTTGGACCTCACCGAATGGCCGCCGCGTTTGTTGAGGCCGGGCCCGCGGGTTCCACCCGATTGGGAGTCGCATCTCGAAAAGGTTTGAATTCATTGCAATTGTGGAATCGGAGCCGGCTTGACTCAAACCGGTTCCCGGCCTAACTTACGCCGGTGGAGACGCACGTGACCACTCCTGTGACCATCCTGTTCGTCTGCTCGGGAAACACCTGCCGCAGCCCGCTGGCCGCCGTGTTCGCCGCCGCCCGCTGGGAGGACGGCTACGCCTGCGCTTCCGCGGGACTGGACGCTTACCCGGGCTGCCCGGCGACGGCGGAATCCTGCGGGCAGGCACAGGAACGAGGGCTGGACCTGACCCGCCACCGTTCGCGGCCGCTGGACTCGGGCCTGCTGGTTGAGGCGGCCTGGGTGCTGCTGATGACGCCGGATCAGCTCGCACGCTTCCGCGCGCGGTTCCCGCAGCACACCGGCCGGGTCGGTCTGCTGGGACTCCCCGGCGTCGACCTGGCGTCCGGCGGCGACGCCGCGGCGGCCGAATCGATCGACGACCCCTACCGTGCGGGGACATCCCTGGCCTACGCGCGGATGGCGGACCAGGTCGAACGGCTCGTGGCGGCCTGGTCCGTGGAATTGCGGGGGAGGAGCGCGCCATGATCATCGCCGTCGGGTCCGACCACCGCGGCTTCGGGCACAAGGAGCGGGTCAGGGCGCTGCTGGAGCGCGAGGGCCACACGGTCGTGGACGTGGGCTGCCACGGGACCACTACCGTCGACTACCCGGACTTCGCTCTGGCCGTGGGCCGGGCCGTGGCCGAGGGCCGCGCCGCCCTCGGGGTGCTGGTCTGCGGCTCGGGCATCGGCGTGAGCATCGCCGCCAACAAGGTGCGCGGCGTGCGCGCCGCCCTGTGCTGCAACGAGGAGATGGCCGCGGCCACCCGTCGCCACAACGACGCCAACGTGATCTGCTTCGGCGCCGACCACACGCCCGTGGAGCTGGCCGAGCGCATGGTGCTGCGCTGGCTGGCGGCCGCGTTCGAGGGCGGCCGGCACGCCGACCGGATGCGCAAGATCGCCGACATCGAACAGGACGGGGGAGGCGGCGCCGCCGCCCCGTCGCCGTCATCGGAACCGGAACCGCGAGGAGAACAGGCATGAACCGCTACCTGCAGGCCGCCGACCCCGAGATCGCCGACGTCGTCGCCCGGGAACTCGGACGCCAGCGCGACCAGCTCGAGATGATCGCCAGCGAGAACTTCACCAGCTTGGCCGTGATGGAGGCCGCCGGCAGCGTCCTGACGAACAAGTACGCCGAGGGGTACCCCGGCAAGCGCTACTACGGCGGTTGCGAATTCGTCGACCGGGCCGAAGAATTGGCCCGCGAGCGGGTGAAGGCGCTGTTCGGGGCCGAGCACGCCAACGTTCAGCCCCACTCCGGCTCGACGGCGAACATGATCGCCTACCTGGCCTGCCTGAGCCCGGGTGACAAACTGCTGGGCCTCTCGCTGTCCCACGGCGGGCACCTGACCCACGGCCACCCGGTGAACTTCTCGGGTCTGCTCTTCAACGCCCTGCACTACGAGGTGGACCAGGAGACCGAGGTCATCGACTACGACGCGCTGCGCGAGCAGGCGCGGCGCGAGCGGCCCAAGGTCATCGTGGGCGGCGCGAGCGCCTACCCCCGCCACTGGGACTACGCGGCCATGCGCAGCATCGCCGACGAGATCGGCGCGGTCCTGATCTTCGACATGGCCCACGTGGCGGGCCTGGTCGCCGGCGGCGCGCACCCCAGCCCGGTGCCTTTCTGCGACATCGTCACCTCGACGACCCACAAGACGCTGCGCGGGCCGCGCGGCGGCATCGTGCTGAGTCGGCCGGCGCACGCCGAGGCGATCGACAAGCTGAACTTCCCCGGCGTGCAGGGCGGCCCGCTGATGCACATCATCGCCGCCAAGGCCGTCTGCTTCCGCGAGGCGGCCCGGCCCGAGTTCGCCGTCTGGGCGCGGCGCTGCGTGGAAAACGCCCAGGCGCTGGGCGACCGCCTGCTCGAGCACGGCTTCCATCTGGTCAGCGGCGGCACCGACAACCACCTGCTGCTGGTCAACCTCACGAGCAAGGACATTTCGGGCAAGAAAATGGAGCACTTGCTCGACGAAGTCGGGATCACGGTCAACAAGAACACGGTGCCCTTCGACACGCGCAAGCCGTTCGTCACCAGCGGCATCCGCATCGGCACGCCGGCCCTGACCACGCGCGGCATGGGACCCGACCAGATGCGCGCGATCGGCGACCTCATCGCCGGCGCCTGGGAGGCCCGCGAGGACGAGGCGGCCCGCGCCGCGCTGCGCACGCGGACCCGCGAGCTGTGCGAGGCGTTCCCCCTCTACCCGGAACTGTAGGAGAACGGCGTGAAGTGCCCGAGCTGCGGCGCCGACGACGACAAGGTGGTGGACAGCCGGTCGGCCCGCGAAGGCCGGGCGATCCGGCGCCGGCGCGAGTGCGTCGCCTGCGGCGAGCGCTTCACCACCTACGAGTATGTCGAGATCAAACCCTTCCTGGTGATCAAGCGCGACGGTCGGCGCGTGGAGTACGATCGGACCAAGGTGATCGGCGGCATCGCCCGCGCCTGCGAGAAGCGGGCCGTCTCGCTGGAGGAGATGGAGGCCATGGCCGACGCCGTGGAACGCGACCTGGCCGGGGGTCTGCAGCGCGAGGTGCCTTCGGCGGCGGTCGGCGAGTTGGTCATGGCCCAGCTCAGGGGCAAGGACGAGGTCGCCTACGTCCGCTTCGCCTCGGTCTACCGCTCCTTCAAGCACGTCGACGAGTTCATGTCCGAGCTGCGCGGCCTGCTCGACCGCAAGGGGGACGCCGGTGCCTGAGCGGCGCCGCCAGGGCGGCCAGATGACGCTGCTGGACCACCTCGACGAGCTGCGCACGGTGCTGCTGCAGTCCTTGCTGGTGGCGGGCGCGGCGGCCATCGGCGGCTGGTTCGTCTCGCAGCAGCTGCTGGACCTGATCGTCGCGCCGATGACCGCCGCCGGCCAGCAGGTCTACTTCAGCCAGCCCATGGAAGCCTTCATGACCAGGATGAAGGTGGCGGGCGTGGCCGGCCTGTTCGTGGTCCTGCCCTTCGTGCTGCTGCGCGCGTACCGCTTCGTCGCGCCCGGCCTCTACCCCCGGGAACGGCGGTTGGTGACACCCCTGCTGGCCGCTTCGGTGGCGCTGTTCTACGCCGGCGCGGCCTTCGCCTTCCTGGTGATGATCCCCCTGGTCGTCAAGTTCATGCTGGGCTACGCCACCGAGTCCGTTCGCCCGCTCATCGGCATCGGTTCCTACTTCTCCTTCGTGGCGCAGACCTGCCTCGCCTTCGGGCTGGTCTTCGAGCTGCCGGTCGTCGTGCTGCTGCTCAGCGCGGCCGGCGTGGTCAGCGCCCGGACCCTGTGGTCGGGCTGGCGGTACGCCGCGGTGATCATCGTGGTCGTCGCGGCGGTCCTCACGCCGCCCGACGTCGTGAGCCAGATGCTGATGGCCGTGCCGGTCATGGCCCTGTACCTCCTGTCGGTCGGGGCGGCGCTGCTCCTGGAGAGGGGGCGCCGGCGGGAGGAAGCGCGCGGCGGGCGGTTGCCAGAGGACGCCGGATGACATAAGGTAGGGAACCGGTCAAGCCTGGGGACGCCTGGCCGTCCCGGGAATCGACCGCCACCGAAGGGGATGCATGTCGCTGCTCGACCAGGAACGGGTCCAGCTCTGGGCCCTGCAGAAGATCATCGGGGACGAGTTGTCCCGCTTCGACGCCGCCTACGACGGCCTCGTGCGCGGCGAGACCCCCCTGATCGAGGAAGTCTGCGCCCACGTCAAGCAGGGCCGCAGCAAGCGCTTCCGGCCCACCCTGCTGCTGCTCACGGCCAAGCACGACGCCCCGACGCCGCAGGATGCGGTGCTGTGCGCGGCCTGCGTCGAGATGATCCACACCGCGACCCTGCTGCACGACGATTTCATCGACGAGGCGCTGACCCGTCGCGGTCTGCCCTCGGTGAACCAGGCCTGGGGACCGGCGACGGCCCTGGTCATGGGTGACTACCTCTACAGCAAGGCCCTGGACTGCCTTAGCGGCGCCGGCCTGCACGGGGCCCTGCGGCTGCTGGCCGGCACGACGCTGAAAATGAGCCAGGCCGAGATGATGCAGATCGAGACCCGGCACGACCTCGCGCTCACCGAAGAGCGTTACCACGACATCATCCTGCGCAAGACGGCGTCCCTGATCGAGTCCGCCTGCGCGATCGGGGCGGGCTTCAACCCGGCCGCGGTCCGGCACGTCGAGGCCTACGGGGAGTTCGGCCGCATGATCGGCTTCGTGTTCCAGATCACCGACGACATCTTCGACTTCCTCGGCGACGAGCGCCGGCTGGGCAAGCCCACCGGTCAGGACTGGGAGGAGGGCCGCATCACCCTGCCCCTGATCGCCGCGCTGCGCGACGCGCCCGAGGAGCGGCGGCGGCGCCTGCTCGACCGCGTGACGGGCCTCACGGGAGCGGCGCGGGCCGAGGCCTGGACCGAGGTCAAGGACTTCGTCCTGGAGCACGGCGGGACCGACTACGCCCGCGGGAAAGCCAAGGAATACGGGGACCGAGCCAAAGCTGCGATCACTACCGTCGCCACGGGAGTCCAGAGGGACCTGCTCGTCGTGTCGGTCGATTATGTCCTGCGCCGTCTCAACTGACGCCGCACCAGCACCGGGAAGAACATGAACAAGACCGTCAAGCAGACCGCGCCCTTCGCGGACGGCCCGGCCTTCCGCCTGGCCGAGACCGCCGCCCACGCCGCCCTGGTCAAGAAGGGGGAGGACGTGCTGGTGCTGGATCTCGCCGGGCGCTCCGACGTGGCCGACTACTTCGTGATCGCCACCGGCGGCAGCGACCAGCAGGTCGACGCCGTCGCCCGCGGGGTCGCCGAAGCGGCGGCGGCCGAGGGCCAGAAGCTCCTGCACGGCGAGGGACGCGACCGCAACTACTGGGTCCTGCTGGATTTCTTCGACGTCGTGGTCCACGTCCTGCAGCCGCGCGCCCGCCAGTACTACTCGCTCGAACGCCTCTGGAACGACGCGCCCTGCCTCGTCGTGGGACCGGACTACTTCGCGCGGGCCGACGTCCGCCGGCGCCGGCCGGATCTCCAGCTGGTCCGCCTCGCGGGCCGGGACGAGGCGACGAAGCAGACGGGAGCCGGGAAGTGACCATCCAGGACCTCATCCGGACGGAACTGCAGCGACGGCTCGAGGAGTACGGCTTCTTCGAAGGGGACGCGACGGTCGAACTCGAGAAGCCGCGTGACCCGGCGCACGGGGATCTCAGCACCAACGTGGCCCTGACCACCGCCAAGCGGCTCGGCCGCAAGCCCCGCGAGCTGGCCGGCGAGCTGGCGGCCAAGCTCCAGTTCGACAAGGACGTCGTCGCCTCGGTCGAGATCGCCGGCCCCGGCTTCATCAACTTCCGCATCGGCCGCCGGCACCAGGTCGCCCAGCTGCTGGACCTGTGGCGCGGCGCGGGCGCGATCGAGGATATCCGCATCGGCGGCGGGCGCCGCATCAATGTCGAGTTCATCAGCGCCAACCCGACGGGCCCCCTGAACGTGGTGTCGGCGCGGGCCGGCGCCTTCGGGATCACGCTGGTGCGGCTGCTCGACGCGATCGGGTACGACGCCCACGCGGAGTACTACGTCAACGACGCGGGCCGGCAGGTCCACCTGCTCGGGCGCTCCCTGCGGGCGCGGTTCTCGGAATTGGTCGGCCGGCCCGAGGCGTTCCCCGAGGACGGCTACAAGGGGCAGTACGTGGCGCAGATGGCCGAGGAGCTGCTGGAACTCGACAGCGCGGCGATCCAGCAGCAGGCCGGCGTCTTCAACGACGAGAGTTTCCAGCGCGTCACCGCGCCGGAGGGCGACGCCCGCGCCTGGCTGGATCTGCCGCCCGACGAGTCGGCCCGGCGCTTCTCGAAGTACGCCCTGATGAAGATCCTCACCTGGCAGCGCCAGACCTGCCGGCGTTTCGGGCTGCGCTTCAACACCTGGTACTTCGAGTCGGAGCTGCACGAGACCGGGCGCGTCGATCGTGCGTTGGAGCAGCTGCGCAAGTCCGGCGCCGTCTACGAGCTGGACGGGGCCCTCTGGTTCCGCTCGACGGACTTCGGCGACGAGAAGGACCGGGTCGTGGTGCGCAGCGGGGGCGAGCCCACCTATTTCCTGGCGGACGTGGCCTACCACTACCACAAGTTCCAGCGGGGCTTCGAGCACGCCATCGATTTCCTGGGTCCGGACCATCACGGCCACATCCCGCGCATGCAGGGGGCGATGCGGGCGCTCGGCATCCCCGACGGCTGGCTCGAAGTGCAGATCCTCCAGCAGGTCAACTTCATGGAGAACGGCCGCCCCGTCGACATGTCCAAGCGCGAGGGGCAGTTCGTGACCATGGACGCCCTCGGCGACGACGTCGGCGCCGACGTCGCCAAGTACATCTTCCTGACGCGGCGCCCCAACTCCCACCTGGATTTCGACCTGGACCTGGCGCGCGAGCAGTCCAACGAGAACCCGGTCTACTACGTGAAATACGCGCACGCCCGCATCTGCGCGGTGCTGCGCAAGGCCGAGGCGGCCGGCTGGACGCTCCAGGAACCCGTCGCCGCGGACCTGATCGGGATGCAAGAGGACGCCGAGTGGAACCTCATGCGCGAGATCGTCCGACTGCCCGGGGTGATCCTGGGCGCCGCCGAGAGCCGCGAGCCTCACCGGCTGACGGCCTACGCCGCCGACCTCGCCGGCTGCTTCCATCAGTTCTACCACCAGTGCGTCATCGTGGGCGAGGACCGCGACCTGACGCGCACCCGGCTCCAGCTCTGCCTGGTCACGCGCAAGGTCCTGCGGGACGTGCTGGACCTGATCGGGGTCGAGGCTCCCGAACAGATGGGCGACAAGGAGTGAGATGAGCATCCTGGTGGTGGGATCGGTCGCTTACGACACCGTCGAGACGCCGCGCGAGCGGCGCGAGCGCCAGCTCGGAGGCAGCGCCAGCTACTTCGCGCTGGCCGCGGCGCGCTTCGCGCCGGTGCGCGCCGTGGGCGTCGTGGGCGGCGACTTCCGCGCCGAGCATCTGGCGCTGCTGGACTCCCGCGGCGTCGACACCGCCGGGATCGTCCGCCGCGAAGGCCCCACCTTCCACTGGGCCGGCCGCTACCACGAAGACCTGATCGAGCGCGACACCCTGGCCACCGAACTGGGCGTATTCCAGGACTTCGCGCCGCAACTGCCGGACGATTGGCGGGAGACGCCCTACCTCTTCCTCGCCAACATCCACCCGGCGCTGCAGGCGGACGTGCTGGACCAGATGGTCGCACCGCGCCTGATCGTGCTGGACACGATGAACCTCTGGATCAAGTCGACGCGCCGCGAACTCCAGGAGGTCCTGGCCAGGGTCGATGTCGTGCTGCTGAACGACGGCGAGGCCCGCCTGCTGAGCGGGCAGCGCAGCCTCGCCGCGGCGGCGGCGACGATCAAGGAACTGGGACCGGCCCGGGTCGTGATCAAGAAAGGCGAGCACGGTGCTCTGCTCTTCGGCCGCGATTCCCTGCTCTCGGTGCCCGCGTTGCTGCTGCCCGAGGTCGTCGACCCGACCGGTGCGGGCGACTGTTTCGCGGGCGGCTTCGTGGGGTACCTCGCCGCCGCGGGTGCGACGCGGGACGACGACGACCCCGTCTTCCGACAGGCCATGCTCGCCGGCACGGCGGTGGCATCCGCCTGTCCGGAGGCCTTCAGCGTGGACGGCGTGCTGGCCCTCGACGAGGCGAGCTACTCCCAGCGTTTGGCGACGTTGGCCGCCATGATGTCCCCTTGAGCCGCAGGGCTCCGGTCTCGTCCTGATCGTTCCAGGCGCACTTCTCGGCCTTTTTTTTTATGTCGAGTGAGATCGTGCCTTGAGCCGGCTGAAGGGATCTGTTAGGATTCCGCAGATGGATCGCCCGGCCGAGGGCTCATGGACGAGATGGAGGGTCCTGCCTTGGAAGAACCCCGCAACGATGATCTCGAATGGGTCAAGGACGCGGAACGATGGATCTGCCAGATCCAGGGTATCCGTCAGTGCAAGATCGACATCGACGAGTCGGGCAAGGTCGCCGGCATCCACGTCATCGCAACGACCGCCCGCGAGCCGCGCCATGTGGTACGCGACGTCGAGAGCCTGCTGAAAGCCCGCCTGGATCTGGACGTCTACTACAAGAAGATCGGCGTCGTGCAGATCATCGAACCCGACGAAGTTGTTCCGGCGGCCGTCGCGCCGGCACCCGCCGTCCCGGCGTCCGCCGTCTTGGCGTCCGCCGTCTTGGCGCCCGCCGTGCCTGCGACCAGCGTGGCTGCGACCAGCGTGGCGCACGACACGGTGAAAGCGCCGCTCGTCTCCGAGCCGGTGTTGCCCCCACCGCTGCGGATCCCCGAAGTCCCGAAGCCCCACGTCGTGGCGCGTCCGGCCGTCCTGGTCGAGGAGGCCGCGGCGCCGCGCGTGGAGTGCGCGGGCGTCGGCGTGATGACCGCCGGCGCGGCCCTGACCGCCACGGTCGAACTGGCGCGCGGCGTGGCCGTGGCCAGGATTCAGGAGACGGGGCCGAACCACCCGGGAACCGACCAGCTACTCGTGAGTCGCGCGGCGGTCCGCGCCCTGGCCGACCTGCTGGACGAGTCGGCGACCCTGAGCCTGGCGGACCTGCGCGAGACCGAGATGGCCGGCGAGCGGGTGACCCTGGTCGCGGTCGATCTGGTCGAAGGACGTCGCAGTGAGCGCTTCTTCGGCAGTTGTTCGCAGCGCCACGGGCCGCACCAGGCGGCCGTCTACGCCGTTCTGGACGCCCTGAACCGGCGCCTGGACCTCATGAACTTCAGGGAAGGGGGGGACAGACCCTCCGACTGACCACGGATCCGGCCGACTGCGGGGCCGGCGCCTTAGGAGCGAGCGGAGCGGATCGGATTGAAAGGAGCGGAGCCGCCTCTTGTCGTGTGGACAACCACTACGTCCGACATCTGGAGGTGAGATCATGCTCGACTTCATTCTGAAACTGTTCTATCGGTGGGAGTGGTAGTTTCTTGACCACCCCGGCGCCGGTCCCGCTTTACACTCAAGAACTTCACTTCTGCGGCCGAACCTAATATCTTGTCAGGAGTCTCCGCCCGCGGGGGCGTTTCCCGAGCCAAGGATCCCGCACCTTGAGCCACGCGAGACCCGATCGCAGCCACCGGCTGTTCCACGCCTATTACGCCGCTGTGCTCGCGGCCAGCGTCGTGCTGGTCGGCTTCCTTGTCGTGGCCCGCCGCCCCGAGAGCCAGGACTGGCTCGGCTGGGGCTTCTACTTCCTGATCCTGCTGCTGGCCGACACCAAGCTGTCGGAGTCCCAGGCCCGCGACGGGAGCAAGATCCTCTCTTCGCGCACCCTCGCCCTGTCGGTGCTGGTGCTGTTCGGCCCCCTGGTCGCCGTTGCGATGGACACGGGCACTTCGCTGGTCCGCGGCCTGCTGCTGCGCCGGTCACCGGCGCGCAAGATGTTCTTCAACATCGCCATGCTGGCCCTCGCGGACGGGATCGCCGGTCTGATCTATCACGCCCTGCCCTTCCATGACCGCTTTACCACGCCGCTGTTCCTGCTGCCGTTGGCCGTCGCGCTGGTGACGTACTCCCTGGTCAACAGCCTGATCGTGACGGGGATCATGAGCCTGGATTCGGGCCTGCCCGCCCGCGAGATCTGGCACCGCGACATCCGCTGGGGCGCGCTGACCGGGCTGATGGAACTGCCGTTCACCGCCATCGTCATCCTGCTGTTCCAGCAGGCCGGCCCCTGGACGCTGATGATCTTCGTGCCGATCATCTGGGTCATCTTCTCGCTCGGCCGCGCGCACAAGCAGCAGAAGGAAGCCCACATGGCGTCGATCGCCGTGCTGGCGACGACCCTCGAGGCCGACGAACCCTACACGCACGGCCACAGCTACCGCGTCAGCCAGTACGCCGTGACCATCGGCCGCGCCATGGGCATGTCGCCGCGCAACCTCGAGGTCCTGGAGTACGGCGGGTTGCTGCACGACATCGGCAAGATCGCCATCAACAACGACATCATCTGCAAGCCCGGACGCCTGACCGACGAGGAGTTCGCGACCCTGGCCGAGCACCCGGCCATCGGCGCCCGCATCGTCGAGCAGATCAAGTTCCTGCCCGAGACCGTGGACATCGTGCGGCACCACCACGAGCGCCCCGACGGCAAGGGCTACCCCGACGGCCTCAAGGGGGACGAGATCACGCTGGGCTCGAGCATCATGAACATCTGCGACGCCTTCGACGCCATGACCAGCGACCGCTCCTACCGCAAGGCCCTGCCCGTGGAGCGGGCGCTCGAGGAGCTGGTCAAGCACCGCGGCACCCAGTTCAACGCCGCGGTGGTCGACACCGTGCTGGCCCTGCACCGGCGCGGCGAGTTCGACATCATCCCCGATTCCGCGGTGGAGAAGGTCATCCGCCAGATCCAGCGCGTCGGCGAACCGCCGGTCCGGGCGGTGCCCACCCCGACCAAGGAAGACCCGGTCCATGAAGTACAGCGATAGCGGCGTCGACATCGACGCCGCCGCGCGGGCGCTCGCCGGGGCCAAGCAGGCCATCCGGTCCACCTGGGACGAGCGCGTGCGCAGCGACATCGGCGCCTTCGGCGGGTTGTACCGCGCGGCGCCGGGCGAACCGCTGCTGGTCGCCAGCGTCGACGGCGTCGGCACGAAGGTCACGATCGCCGCCCGGGTCGGGCGCTACGACACCGTCGGCCAGGACCTGGTCAACCACTGCGTCGACGACATCCTGGTCCAGGGCGCCGAGCCCCTCTTCTTCCTCGACTACTTCGCCACCGGCAAATTGCGCGAGGGCGTGCTCGAGCAGGTGCTCGACGGCTTCGCCCGGGCCTGCCGCGAGAACGGTTGCGCCCTGCTCGGGGGCGAGACCGCGGAGATGCCCGGCGTGTACGGCGACGGCGACTTCGACCTGGCCGGCTGCATCGTCGGGCGCGTCCGCGAAGAGGACCTGATCGACGGTTCGGCCATCCGCGCCGGGGACCGGCTCTGGGGCCTGCCCAGCACCGGCCTGCACACCAACGGCTACTCGCTGGCCCGCCGGATCCTGTTCGAGACGGCGGGCTACGGTCCCGACGACGTGCTGCCGGGCTGCGACGGCACGGCCGCCGACCTTCTGCTGGCCGTCCACCGCAGCTACCTGCCCCACGTGCGCGCGCTCTGGCGGGACCTGGGCCGGCCGGCCGTCCACGGCCTGGCCCACATCACCGGCGGCGGCTTCTACGACAACGTGCCGCGCATCGTCCCGGACGGTCTCTGCTGCCGCATCGACACCGCGGCCTGGACCGTGCCGCCCCTCTTCCGGCTCCTGCAGCGGGCGGGAGCGGTCGCGGCGCCGGAGATGTACCGGGTGTTCAACATGGGAGTCGGGATGGTCTGCGTGCTGGCGGCCGACGCCGACCCTTCCGTCCCAGCGGCGCTCGGAGCGTTGCCCATCGGCGAGGTCGTGGCGGGTCCGCGCAAGGTCGAAGTCCTGCTGTAACCCTCCCGTCAACATCCCATGCTGGTGCCGCCGCTCCAACTCGGCGTCGCCAAGTCCTTTCGGCTGGTTCGTCGGCTCGGTCGCGGCAGATTTATTTTCCGGTCGCGCCCGCCTTGGCCGTAAATTCGATCAGTACATGATATTTCTCATGTAACTATCTGATTATCATTTAATTGCACAAGCATGTGGACAGGAGTCGTCCTGGGATCAGCACCTGCATCCATGCGCCCGGAGGTGCAGCATGGATGTGAGGCAGGCGTTCTGGGACGAGGAACTGCGGGCGTATCCCCACGGTGGGACAGGCAGTCGGGTCTGGGTCGTGAAGGGAGGCGCATCCCCCGATGCGGCCCTCACCGTGATGCTGCAGCACGGCTGGCAGGAAGAGTCGGCGGCGGGAGACCCCCCGGCGCCGCCGCTGGGCCTGCTCTGGCGGGCGGCGGTCGAGGGAGAGCCGGCCACCCGGACCTGGCGAGAAGGGGAGCGTGTCTGGCGGTTGGAGGCGGTGCCGGTACGGGGCGACGGAGGGACGGCCGGGGCCTTGGCCTTGGCCTGCGCCGACGAAGAACCTTGGCTGGAAGCGATCCGGGACTGGAGTCGCAGGCTGGCGGCGCGTCTCGGGCCGATCCTGGGGAACCTCGAGCCGGCGCCCGGGTGCGGCGGGTTGCTCGCCGACGAGCGCCGCCAGCCGTCGCTGTTCGACTGGCCGGCCGGTGGGGGAGCGGGGTGCCCTGTCGGCGCCCCGCACCGCACGGCGGTCGCATTGCCGCGGCCGACGGCGATGCCCGGGATCCCCGACGTGGTGGGCGTGTCGCGCGAGATGGCCGAGTGCTGCCGCGCGGTGCAGGCGGTGGCCGCGAGCAATGTCAACGTGCTGCTGCACGGGGAGAGCGGGACGGGCAAGGAGGTCCTCGCGCGCGCGGTGCACCGGCTGGGGCCGCGCCGCGCGCGTGGTTTCATCGGAGTCAACTGCGCCGCGCTGCCAGAAAGCCTGTTTGAGAGCGAACTGTTCGGCCACCAGGCCGGCGCTTTCACCGGCGCGGGCAAGGAGAAGAGCGGTCTGCTGGAGGCGGCCGACGGCGGCACCTTCTTCCTGGACGAGATCGGCGACATGCCGTTGGCGCTGCAGATGAAGCTGTTGCGCGTGATGCAGGAGCGCCGGCTGCGGCGTCTCGGCGAGCTGCGCAGCCGCGCGGTCGACGTGCGCTTCGTCGCCGCCAGCCACAAGGATCTCGCCGGAGAGATTGCGGCGGGGCGGTTTCGTCTGGATCTCTACTTCCGGCTGAAGGTGGTGCAGATCGCGATCCCGCCGCTGCGCCACCGCCCCGAGGACGTCACCCACCTGCTGGCGCACCTGTTGCAGCGGCGCGGCGCCGATCCGACGCGCCTGGCGGTGGCGCCGGACGCGCTGGTCGCCCTGCAGGCCTACCGCTGGCCGGGCAACGTGCGCGAGCTGGAGAACGAGGCGCAGCGCTGGCTGGCCCTGCACCCCGGCGCGGAAGTGATCGAACTGGACCAGCTTTCAGCCGAGCTGCGCCAGGCCGCCGGCCGTTCCGTCGACCCGTCCGATCTGGCCACGCTGCGGCCCATGGACGAGGCCACCGAGCTGCTCGAGCGCTACCTGATCCGCAAGGCGATCAGCGCCTGCGACGGGCGCAAGTCGACGGCCGCCCGCCGGCTCGGCCTCTCGCGGCAGGGCCTCTACAAGAAGATCAAGCGCTACGGCATGGGCGACTTGTTGCAAGCGGCGGGGTGAGTGGCTATGGTTCCGCCATGTCATTTTACCGACGAATCCCGGCGCAACACGCCGTGCCATACCCCGGATCCGGGCCGCGGCGCCGGCCGTCGCCGTCGACGCTCATCGCGCTCGGCGCCGGCGTGCTGGCCACGCTCGCGATGCCCCCCTTGCAGGGGACCGGCTGGGTCGTGGTGCCGGCCTTGGCGCTGCTGTTCGGCACGTTGAGCCGCGCACCCTCGCCGGCGCGCGCCGCCTGGTGGTTCGGCGTGGCCCATCAGGGGACGCTGCTGCACTGGCTGTTCCTGCTGGGGCCCGACGCCACGATCAGCTCGCGTTGGCTGATCCCCGCCGCCGCGATCGCGGCGATCCTCTACGCCGCGACCTTCTACTTGCTGTTCGGCTGGCTCGCCGGGCTCGTCCGGCGCCGGGTCGGCGGGACGGGGCTGCTGCTGCTCGCGCCGCCGCTGTGGACCGCGATGGAAGCGCTGCGCACGGTCGGGGAGTTGGGCTTTCCCTGGTGCCTGAGCGGAGCCGCCTGGCTGCAGACTCCCTTGTACCCCTTGGCCGCCACGGCCGGCGAACTGGGACTCGGCGCGGTGACGGCGTTGACCGCCGCCGCCCTGGCCGCCGTCGTCCTGGCCTCCGTCGTCCCCGCCGCGCTTACGGCCGCGCGGCCCCTGCGACTGCGGGGCGCGTCGCTGGCGTTGCCGATCGCCGCCGCCGCCGCCTGGCTCGCCCTGGGCCTGGGCGCGCGCGGTTTGCCGACGGACGGCCGGGCGCCGGCGTTGCGCGTCGCCGCCGTGCAGGCCGACGTGTCCCTGCACGACAAGTGGTTCGACGCCACCGCGGCGACTTCGACCGTGCCCTATACCGAACTCACCGCCGAAGCGGCGCGCGACGGGGCCGATCTGGTGGTGTGGGCCGAGACCGCCATCCCGGCCTACCTGCTGCAGGACCGACGGTTGTTGGCCTGGGTCCGCGCGGTGGCCGACTCCAACGACGTCTTCCTCTACACCGGCTACCCCGACGTCACGCTCGGTGCGGACAACCGTCAGGAGCGCTTCAACGGCTCGGGCCTGTTCGCCCCGGACGGGCAGCTGACCGACCGCTACGCGAAGCACCACCTGCTGCCGTTCGGGGAGCGCATGCCGTTCCAGCGCTGGTTGCCGTGGCTGGGCACGCTGGACTTCGGCCAGGCCGAATGGACTCCGGGACGGTCGCCGCAGCCGATGACCGTGGCGCCGGACAGCTTGCGGGCGTTGCGCATCGCGGGCTTGATCTGCTACGAGTCGATCTTCCCTTCCCTGGCGCGCCGAGCGGCGCTCGACGGAGCGCAGGCGCTGGTGAACATCACCAACGACGGCTGGTTCGGGAAGACCGCCGGGCCCGTCCAGCACGCCGAGATGGCGCGCCTGCGCGCGGCCGAGACGGGGCTGCCCGTGGTGCGCTGCGCCAACAACGGTGTCAGTTTCATCACCGACGGGCGCGGCGCCGTGCGCGCCCGCGCCGGGCTCGGGGGCCGCGCCGTGGTCGCGGCCGACGTGGCGCCCGCCGACGCGGTCACCCCGTTCGTCCGCCACGGCCACGCGCCGCTGGCGGCGGTTTTATGCTTGTGGACCCTCGGCGCCCTCGTCGTGCCCGCGTTGGCGCGGCGCAGGAGGCCGGCATGAGCGATCCGCGGCGCCACGCCTTCCCGTACTGCCCGCGCTGCCGCGAACCCATGGGGCGGAACGACGAGGGCGGCGTCGCCCGGCCCGCGTGCCCCGCCTGCGGCTTCGTGCAGTACCTCAACCCCTCGCCCGCCGCGGCGGCCGTGATCCGGCGCGGGCGCCTGGTCTGTCTGGTGCAGCGGAAATTCGCGCCGAAGGTGGGGGAGTGGACCCTGCCCGCCGGCTTCATCGAGTACGACGAGGACCCGGCCGAGGCCGCCCGCCGCGAGACGCGCGAGGAGACCGGCCTGATCGTGCGCATCGACAGTCTGTTCGCCGTCCATCAGGGCGTGCTGCCGCCGGACCGCCCGGTGATCCTGATCGTCTACGCCGCCACCGAACTGGGTGGTGAGCTGCTGGCGGGGGACGATGCCGCCGCCGTCGGCTTCTGGCCCCCGGACGCGCCTCCCGGCCCGATCGCCTTCTCTTCGCACCGCCGGGTGCTGGCTGCGCTCGCCGTCGCCGAGCGCGAGGCGCGGCCGTGACCGGGCGGACCCTGCCCATGGCCGTGCTGCTGTCCGGCAGCGGACGCACGCTGGAGAACCTGCTGGTGAAGATCCGCAGCGGCGCCGTGCCGGTCGCGGTCGTCGCGGCGGTCGCGAGCCGCGGGGACGTGCGCGGGGTCGCGGTCGCGCGCGATGCCGGCGTTCCGTGCGCCGTGATCCGCCGCAAGGACCACCCCGACGCCGACGCCCACAACGCCGCCGTGAACGCCTGGCTCGCGCCGTTCGCGCCGCGGTTGATCGCGCTCGCGGGCTACCTCTGCCACTACCGGCCGCCGGCCTGGTTCCACGGCTCGGTACTGAACATCCACCCCGCGCTGTTGCCGAGCCACGGCGGCCGCGGCATGTGGGGGCGCCACGTCCACGAGGCCGTCCTGGCCGCCGGCGACGCCGAATCCGGCTGCACCGTACACCGTGTCAGCGAGGTCTACGACGCCGGCGAGATCCTCGGCCAGCGCCGTGTCCCGGTCCTGCCCGGCGACACACCCGCAACCCTCGCCGCCCGCGTGTTCGAAGCCGAGTGCGAGCTCTACCCCCGCATCATCGCCGCACAGGCGCACGCCCTGCTGGATGCGCCCGCCCCCTGAATCAAATCGGCCGTGTCGTCACCCCCCCGCGCCGGCACGGCCCTTCACCCGTGGCCTAGGCATACGCACCGTGACAGGGGTGTCTGAAGGTCTCCTGCGCCAGGAGGGCGCAGGGGACCGAAAGCCAAGCGCTCCGGGCACACGAGGTGCCCGGAGCGCGTCCCCTGTCACGGTGCGTATGCCTACCCCGTGCTGCCGGTCATCAGGAAGCTGTGCATCGCGGTGGCGGCCATGCGGCCGGCGCCCATGGCGAGGATCACCGTCGCGCCGCCGGTGACGATGTCGCCGCCGGCGAAGACGTCGGGCCAGGTCACCGACTGCATGGTCTTCTCGTCGACGATGATCGTGCCCTTGCGCTCGTCGCGCTTCAGTTCGGGCACGTCGGCGGTCAGCAGGGGGTTGGGACCCTGGCCGGTGGCGATCACCACGGTGTCGACCTCGAAGATCTTCGTCTTGCCTTCGATGGGCACGGGACGCCGGCGTCCGCTGGCGTCGGGCTCGCCCAGCTCCATCTCCTGGCACTCGATGCCGCACACGGCGCCGGTGCCGTCGTCGATGATCCGGATCGGGGCGTGCAGCAGGTTGAACTCGATGCCCTCCTCTTCCGCGTGGTGGATCTCCTCCGCGCGGGCGGGCATCTCCAGACGGCTGCGCCGGTAGATCAGGTAGACCTTTTTCGGCCGCAGGCGCTTCGAGGTGCGGGCCGAGTCCATGGCCGTGTTGCCGGCGCCGATGACGGCGATGCGCTTGATGTCCTTGACCGGCGTGTCGGTATCGGGGAAGCGCCAGGCGCCCATCAGGTTCACGCGCGTGAGGAACTCGTTGGCCGAGTAGACGCCGTTGAGGTTCTCGCCCGGGATGTTCAGGAACCAGGGCAGACCCGCGCCGGTGGCGATGAACGTGGCGTCGAAGCGGTCGCGGATCGACTTCAGCGATTCCGCCTTGCCGACGGGGTAGTTCATCACGAACTTCACGCCCATCTGGCGCAGCCCGTCGATCTCCCGGACCAGGATCGCCTTGGGCATGCGGAATTCCGGGATGCCGTAGAACAGCACGCCGCCGGGCTTGTGCAGGGCCTCGAAGACCGTCACGTCGTGGCCGCGCTGGCAGAGGTCGCTGGCGGCGGTCAGGCCGGCGGGGCCGGAGCCGATGACCGCGACCTTCTTGCCGGTGGGCGGGTCGCACTTCGGGGTCACGTTCAGCCCGTGCTCCATGGCGTAGTCGCCGAGGAAGCGCTCCACGCGGCCCACGCCGCCCGGCTGGCGTTCCTGCTGCGGCTTGTTCAGGTTGCAGACCAGCTCGCACTGGTCCTCCTGCGGGCAGACGCGCCCGCAGATCGCCGGCAGGAAGTTCGTCTCCTTGATCTTGCGCAGGGCGTCCTCGTACTGCCCCTCGCCGACCAGGCGCATGAAGGCGGGGATGTCCACGCCCACCGGGCAGCCGCTCACGCAGGGCTTGTCCTTGCACTGGATGCAGCGCTGACCCTCGCAGGTCGCCTCCTGCTCGGTGTAGCCGAGGGGCACTTCCTCGAAGTTGAAGATGCGGTCCTCGGGCTTCTGCTCCCGCATCGGGACCTTGGTCTTGGCTTTGTTGAACTTGTAGCTGGGCTTGCTGGTTTCCGCCATGATCGGGCCCCCTTCCTAGCGGTCGCGCTCGGCGAGTAGCTGGTCCGCCGCCTGCTGCAGGCGACACGTGTGCTCGGCGCGCTCGAGCGAGCGGGCCTCTTCGGGCTTGTAGTAGGCGAGCCGCTTCATCAGCTCGTCGAAGTCGGTCAGATGGCCGTCGAACTCGGGTCCTTCGACGCAGGCGAAGCGGGTCTCGCCGCCCACGGTCACGCGGCAGGCGCCGCAC
Organism: bacterium; assembly: GCA_031441465.1. Taxonomy (GTDB): domain Bacteria; phylum Krumholzibacteriota; class Krumholzibacteriia; order LZORAL124-64-63; family LZORAL124-64-63; genus PNOJ01. The sequence goes on from JANOEP010000052.1 coordinate 20,939, forward strand.
ATCCCGGTGCCGTCGACCATGATCGGGTTGAGCGAGGCCAGCGTCTTGATGCCGTACGGCTGGGTGGTCTTGCAGACGAACTTCATCATGATCACCGGGCCGATGGCGATGCACTCGTCGATCTTCAGGCCCTCGTCGATCAGGCCCTGCAGCGCCTCGGTGACCAGGCCCTTGCGGCCGTAGCTGCCGTCGTCGGTGGTGATGATCAGCTGATCGCTGACCGCGCGCACCTCGTCCTCGAGGATGAGCAGGTCCTTCGTGCGGGCGCCGAGGATGGTGATGACGCGGTTGCCGGCTTCCTTCATCGCGGTCGCCATGGGCCAGACCACGGCGTTGCCGATGCCGCCGCCGACGCAGACCACGGTCTTGCCGCCCGCCGGGATGGTTGTCGCCCGGCCGAGGGGGCCGGCCAGGTCGAGGATGGAGTCCCCGGCCTTCAGCGCGTTGAGGTCGCGCGTGGTCTTGCCGACCTCCTGCGCGACGATGGTGATGGTCCCCTTGGCGACGTCGCGGTGCGCGATCGTCAGCGGGATCCGTTCACCCAGTTCGCTGACGCGCAGGATGACGAACTGGCCCGCGCGCCCGCGCTGGGCGATGTGGTCGACCTCGATCTCGAACAGCATGGTTTTTTCGGCCAGGAGCCTGGCGGTGACGATCTTGTTGGCCACGGCGTCCCTCTCCTTCAGTGCGCGTTCCGCGGGCGCCGCGATTCTTGAGCGTGCGGCTCCTGTATTGAGGGTCTCACTCCAAATAAGTCGTGATGCGCCAGCGAAATCAAGGCGCATTCGAGTTGACGGCATCCCGCCGACCGGTTTGAAAATGGATGTCGGAACGCGATGGGAGGGGGGGGCGGGGGGTGGTCGGCGGAAGGGCTGTTACACGAGTAGTCGTATCATCATCTTCGTCTTCCAATGTTTCAAGCGCAATTTCTACAGTATCGGTATTCTCAATTAATTC
>JANOEP010000053.1:0-40594 GCA_031441465.1 bacterium
CCTCGCCGCGGATGATCGACAGGATCTTCTTGGGGTTCGCCAGGATGCTCTTGAGCTCCTCGATGAGCTGGATGACCTCGAGGTACTCGGCCTCGATCTTCTCGCGCTCGAGCGCGACGAGGCGGCCCAGGCGCATGTCGAGGATCGCGTTCGACTGGATCTCGGACAGGCCGAACGTCTTCATCAGCCCGTTGCGCGCGTCCTCGGTGTCCTTCGACGCGCGGATCAGCGCGATCACCTGGTCGAGGTGATCGAGCGCGATCTTGAGGCCCTCGAGGATGTGGGCGCGCTTCTCCGCCTCGGCCAGGTCGAACTCGGTGCGCCGGCGCACCACGATCTTGCGGTGCGCGACGTACTCCTCGAGCACGGCCTTGAGCGGCAGCGTCTGCGGCCGCCCGTCGACCAGCGACAGCATGATCGCGCCGAACGTCGTCTGCAGCTGCGTGTGCACGTAGAGCTGGTTGAGGATGACCTTGGGCTGCGCGTCCTTCTTGAGCTCGATGACGATGCGCATGCCGTCGCGGTCGGACTCGTCGCGCAGGTCCGAAATGCCGACGATCTTCCCTTCCTTCACCAGGTCCGCGATCTTCTCGAGCAGGTTCGTCTTGTTCACCTGGTACGGGATCTCGGTGACGATGAGCGCCATCTTGCCGGCGCGCCCCTCTTCGGCGCTGGCCTTGGCGCGCACGCGGATCAGCCCGCGCCCGGTCTCGTAGCAGTCGCGAATGCCCTTGAAGCCGTAGATCATCGCGCCGGTCGGGAAGTCCGGGCCCTTCATGTGGACCATCAGCTCGTCGAGCGTGCACTCGGGCTTGTCGATGACCAGCGCGAGCGCGTCGGCGACCTCGGTCAGGTTATGCGGCGGGATCTCGGTGGCCATGCCGACCGCGATGCCCGACGCGCCGTTGATCAGCAGGTTGGGCACGACCGAGGGCAGGATGACCGGCTCCTCGAGCGTCTCGTCGTAGTTGGGGCGCGAGGCGACCGTGTTCTTCTCGAGATCCTTCAGCATCTCCATCGCGAGCGGCGTGAGGCGTGCCTCGGTGTAACGCATCGCGGCTGGTGCGTCGCCGTCGACAGAGCCGTAGTTCCCCTGCCCGTCCACCAGCGGGTAGCGCATGTTGAAATCCTGCGCCATGCGCACCAGCGTCGGGTAGACGACCTGCTCGCCGTGCGGGTGATAGTTGCCCGACGTGTCGCCGGCGATCTTGGCGCACTTTCGGTACGGGCGCCCGGGCGCCAGGCCCAGGTCGTTCATGGCGACGAGGATGCGGCGCTGCGACGGCTTGAGCCCGTCGCGAACGTCGGGCAGCGCGCGCGACACGATGACGGACATCGAGTAGTTCAGGTACGACGTCTTCATCTCGTCTTCGAGGAAGATGTCGGTGAACTTGTGGCGGGTCAGCTCGCTCATGCGTCGGCTCCCGGGGGCCTAGATATCCAGGTTCTTCACGTAGGTCGCGTTCTCTTCGATGAATGCCCGGCGCGGCTCGACGTGCTCGCCCATCAGGGTCGTGAACACGTTGTCCGCCGAGGTCACGTCGGCCGTCTTGACCTTGAGCAGCGTGCGCACCTCGGGGTTCATCGTCGTGCGCCACAGCTGCTCGGGGTTCATTTCGCCGAGGCCCTTGTAGCGCTGCACGTAGACGCCCTTGGCGCCGCCGAATTCCTCCACCAGCAGGTCCTTCTGGTCCTCGGTATAGCAGTAGCGCTCCTGCTTGTCCTTCTTCACGCGGTACAGCGGCGGCTGGGCGATGTACATGTGGCCGTTCTCGATGACCTCGCGGAAGTAGCGGAAGAACAGCGTCAGGATCAGCGTGCTGATGTGCGCGCCGTCGACGTCGGCGTCGGTCATGATGATGACGCGGTGGTAGCGCAGCTTGCTCAGGTCGAAGATGCCCGCGCCGACGCCGGTGCCCAGGGCCGTGATGATGGTGCGCACCTCGTCGTTGCCCAGGATCTTGTCCAGGCGCGCCTTCTCCACGTTCAGGATCTTGCCCTTCAGCGGCAGGATGGCCTGGAAGCGCCGCTCGCGGCCCTGCTTGGCCGAGCCGCCGGCCGAGTCGCCCTCCACCAGGTACAGCTCGCACTCCGCCGGGTCGGTGCTCTGGCAGTCGGCCAGCTTGCCCGGCAGCGCCGCGGAGTCCAGGGCCGACTTGCGGCGCGTGAGGTCGCGGGCGCGGCGGGCCGCCTCGCGGGCCTGCGCGGCGCCGATGCACTTGTTGACGATCTTCTTGGCCGCCGTCGGGTGCTCGGCCAGGTACGCGCCCAGGGTCTGGTTGACGAGCTGCTCGACCTGCCCCTTGACCTCGGTGTTGCCCAGCTTGGTCTTGGTCTGCCCCTCGAACTGCGGTTCGGGGATCTTCACCGAGATGATCGCCGTCAGGCCCTCGCGCACGTCGTCGCCGCTGAGCGCCGGCAGGTCCTTCTTGAACATGCTCTCGGCCTGGCCGTAGACGTTGATCGTGCGCGTGAGGCCGGCCCGGAAGCCCGACAGGTGACTGCCGCCCTCGTGGGTGGGGATGTTGTTGGCGAAGGTCAGCACGTTCTCGGTGTAGCCGTCGTTGTAGTCGATGGCGATCTCGATCTGAACGCCGTCCTTCTCGCCCTCGATCAGCACCGGCTCTTCGCAGATGGGGGTCTTGTTCTCGTTCATCCACTGGACGAAGGCGACGATGCCGCCCTCGTAGCTGAAGCTCTCGCGGCGCGGCGGGCTCTGGCGCTCGTCGCCGATGTGGATGGTCAGGCCGCGGTTCAGGAACGCCAGCTCGCGCAGGCGCGAGCGCAGCGTCTCGAAGTTGTAGGCGCGCTCGGGGAAGATCTCGAAGTCGGGCTGGAAGGTGACCGTCGTGCCGGTGGCGTCGCTCTCCGACGCGCGCACGGGGCGCACCTCTGTGACCGGCAGGCCGCGCTCGTACTCCTGCTCGTAGACCTGGCCGTTGCGCCGCACCTCGACCTTCAGGTGCGAGCTGAGCGCGTTGACGCAGCTGACGCCCACGCCGTGCAGGCCGCCGGACACCTTGTAGCTGCCCTTGTCGAACTTGCCGCCCGCGTGCAGGCTGGTCATGACGACCTCGAGCGCGGGCTTGTGCTCGGTGGCGTGCATGTCGACCGGGATGCCGCGGCCGTCGTCCACCACGCGCACGGAGTCGCCGGGCAGGATGGTGACCGTGATCTCGCGGCAGTAGCCGGCCAGGGCCTCGTCGATCGAGTTGTCGACGACCTCGTAGACCAGGTGGTGCAGCCCGCGCAGGCCCGTGTCGCCGATGTACATGGCGGGGCGCTTGCGAACGGCCTCGAGGCCCTTCAGGACCTGGATGCCGTTGGCGGTGTATTCCTGGGACGCTGCGCTCATCGCCCGTCACCTCTCCTCGGCGTCGCCGCCGGTTTCCGCTCCTGGCGGCTTGTGTCGCCCTACGGCGTGTGTTTCCCCGGGTCGCCGCGGTAGCCCGCGGTGCGCTCGCGGTGCAGCCACCGGATCTCGCGCACGGTGCCCGCGCCGTGGCGTTCGTTGTACTTGCGGGCGATGGTCGGGAACAGGAGCGTCAGCTCCTGGCGCCAGGCGCCGTGGTCCGCGTCCAGGACGAGCACGCCGTCCCGCAGGTCCACGGCGCGGCTGTGCGCGGCGACCCGTTCGCCGGCGATCTGCGCCCAATCGTCCAGCACGGACCGCTCCGCGAAGCGTCGGCCGAGGCCGGCCGCCTCCAGAACCGAGGGCAGGATGTCGCCCACCGCTTCGGGTCTGCTCTTGCCGCGCTTGCCCGTCATGGAGCTTCGGTGATCCTTCCGGCCTCGACCGTCCAGCGACGGGCGTCGTCCGGCCGCCAGCCGGCCACGTCGTCCGCGCGCGCGGTCGCGATGAATACTTGATGCATCTGCGCGGTCGCCTCCTGCAGCCGCCGCGTGCGTTCCTGGTCGAGTTCGCTGAAAATGTCGTCGAAGAAGAGGATGGGGCGGATCCGCCTCCTGCGGAACACCAGTTCGCCCTGGGCCAGCTTCAACGCGATGGCCACCGAGCGGGTCTCCCCCTGGGAACCGAACGTCCTCAAACTCACGCCGTCGAGCACCAGATCCAGGTCGTCGGCGTGGGGTCCGGCCAGGCAGCGGCCGCGCCGGATTTCCGCCTCCCCAATATAGTCGAGAAGCGACGAAATTTCCCGGGTTAAATCCGCCTGCGGAGCCTCTTTTTCGGCGATCTCGAGGCCGGGCGCGTACACGATTTCCAGCGACGAGACCCGGCCCGTGAAACCCGCAAGCACGTCCTGCGCCACCGGGCCGAGTTCCCGCACATAACGCGCGCGATCGCGGATCAGCGGCGCCGCGTGCCGGGCCATCTCGTCGCTCCAGGCTTGCAGGTCCTCGCGCAGGCCGGCGCGGCGGCGGCCGCCAGCGGCCGCGTCCCGCAGCAGGCTCGTCTTCTGCCGCAGCGCGCGGTTGTAGGCCTGCAGCTCCACGAAGTAGGCGTGGTCCAGACCGCAGAGGCCCTGGTCGAGGTAGCGCCGGCGGCCCTCGGGCGCGCCGCGCACCAGCGTCACGGTCTGCGGGTCGTAGACCACCGTGGCCAACCGGCCCACCAGGTCGGCCTTGCGCGGCACGGGCTCCCCGTCCACGCGCAGGCGACGCCCGCCGCCGCGCTCCAGGCCGTACTCGTAGCGCTCACTCAACCCGTTCTCGTTCTCGGCCTCGACCGCGACGTGGGCGGCCGCGGCGTCGAAGCCGATGAGTTCTTCGTCGCGAGCGCCGCGGAAGGAGCGGCCCAGGGCGGGATAGTTCAGCGCTTCGAGCAGGTTGGTCTTGCCCTGGCCGTTGGCGCCGGTGAAGACGTTGACCCCGGGCGAGAAAGAGAGCCGGGCTTCCGCGAGGTTGCGGAAGCCCGACAGGGAAGCCTCGATCAGACGCACGGCGCCCTCACTCGGAGGTCAGGCGCAGCGGCATCAGCAGGCAGAGCAGGTCGCCGTCCTTGGCCTCGCCCTCCGGGCGCACCAGGGCCGCGCTCTGCGAGTCGCGCAGGGAGAAGCGGATCGTGTCGGCGCTGATGTTCTTCAGCACGTCCAGCAGGTAGGTGTAGTTGAAGCCGATCTCCATGGCCTCGCCGTCGAACTCCACCGGCATCTCGTCCTCGGTGCGGCTGTTGTCGGTGCCCGAGGCGCTCAGTTCGAGGCGGCCGGACTCGATCCCCAGGCGGATCTGGCTGGTGACGCGGTCCGCGGTGATCGAGACGCGCCGCGCCGCGATGTTGAGCGCCTCGCGGTCGACGATCATCTGCAGGTTGTTGGCCTGCGGGATCACGGCGGTGTAGTCGGGGAACGGGCCTTCCAGCAGGCGGATGTGCAGGACGGTCTCGCCCAGCCGGAAGCTGATCTGGTTGTCGCCGAACTTGACGCGGGCGTTCTCGACGCCCTCGGCCAGGCGCACGAACTGCAGCAGGCCCGGGGTGTCGGCGATGACGCTGCGCACCTCGGTGACTGTCCAGTCCATCTTGCGCTCGATGCGGGCCAGGCGGTGGGCGTCGGTGGCGACCATGGCCAGCGACGTGGGCTTCAGTTCCCACAGGATGCCCAGCAGGGCCGGCCGGGTCTCGTCGCGGGAGACGGCATAGCAGGTCGAGCGGATCATGCGGGACAGGGTGCCGGCCTCGACCTCGTGGCCTTCGCCTTCGGGCATGCCGGGCAACGAAGGGAACATCGCCGCGTCCATGCACTGCTCGCTGAGACTCGACTTGCCGGCCACGACACTGATGCGGCCGCCCTTCTCCGAGACGACGACCTCGCCCGCGGGCAGGCTTCGCACGAAGGAGACGAACTTGGCCGCCGGCACGGCGAGACGCCCGCCGTCCTTGACCGTGAGCTTGTCGGTGGAGGTCGTGACGGACATGTCCAGGTTCGAGGACGAGACGGTCAGCTTGCCTTTGTCGACCTCCAGAAGCACGCAGTTCAGCACGGGCATGACCGGCTTGTTGGCCACCACGTTGGCGACGATCGCCAGGGCTTTCTGCAGGTCGTCCTGCTGGATCGTGAACTTCAAGAGTCGTCCTCCGGATCAGGGTGGGGACTCGAGAGCGGCGACGCTCGTCGAGGGATGCCCATGATAGGAACCGCGCTCTTCCTCTTCAAGTCTTTATAGATAAAGTAGGAGAGGTAGTAGGAGCGGTGGACAGGGTGGACATCTGCCGGAATCCCGTTCCTTTCCCGCCCTGCGGGCGCCTGCGGCGGCGATGCGGATTGTGGATCAACCGTGGACGACTGCGGGTCTTCCGGCGCGTCGTCCACCGGATCCGGTTCGTGCACGAACCGTGCACCGCCCGTCCACAGCTTTCTCCCCAGCCGGCGAGGAGCCGAAAACAGGGCCGGCCCCCGCGAGGAGGCCGGCCCGGCGCTGCGTCCTAGAACCGCGCGAAGAGATCCTTGACGGTCCCGCGGAAGCGCGGGTCCTCCTCGATCATGCCTTTGATCTTCTGGCACGCGTGCAGGACGGTGGTGTGGTCGCGGTTGCCGAACGCGCGGCCGATTTGGTTGAGGGAGACGCCGACCTTTTCCCTGGCAAGATACATGGCCACCTGGCGGGCCAGGACGAGGTCCTGGGTGCGCCGTTTGGACTTGAGCTGATCGATCGTGACCCGAAAATGTTCGCAAGCGACATTCATCGCGTCGGCGATCGACGCCGCCCTGACCGGAGACGTCTGGAACACGGAGGAGAGTACTTCGGAGGCCATGTCCAGACTGATCTCGCTGCCAGTGAGGCCGGCAAATGCCAGGAGTTTGATCAGCGCTCCCTCGAGATTGCGGATGTTGTTGGTGACGTTGGTCGCGACGTACTCGATGACGTCGTCCGAGATGTAGATGTTGTTGGTCTCGACCTTCTTCTTGAGGATCGCGACCCGGGTCTCGAAATCGGGCGCCTGGACGTCCACCAGCAGGCCCCACTCGAAGCGGGAGCGCAGGCGCTCCTCGAGCGTGGGGATCTCCTTCGGCGGGCGGTCCGAGGTCAGCACGATCTGCTTGCTGTCGTTGTAGAGGGCGTTGAACGTGTGGAAGAACTCCTCCTGCGTGGACTCCTTGCCCGCGAGGAAGGCCACGTCGTCCACCAGCAGGACGTCGACGTTGCGGTACTCGTTCTTGAACTCGTAGGTGCGGTTCTTCTGGATCGACCAGATCAGGTCGTTCATGAACTGCTCGGCCGTGATGTAGCAGACCTTGCGCCCGGGCGCCCCGGCCAGCACCGCGTTGCCGATGGCGTGCATCAGGTGGGTCTTGCCCAGGCCGACGCCGCCGTGGATGAACAGCGGGTTGTAGACCCCGCCCGGCTTCTCGCTGACCGCCACCGAGGCCGCGTAGGCCATCTTCGATCCCGAGCCGATGACGAAGCTGTCGAAAGAGTAGTCGCGGTTCAGGTAGATCCGGCCGTGGCCCTGGCGGGCGGGTGCCGGCGCCGGCGTCGATGCCGACGCGGACGCGGCTCGCGCGTTCTCCACGGGCAGCACCTGGGTGTCCTCGACGATGGCGCCGGCGTCGAACAGGTCGCGCCGGCGGTCGGAGGCGGTCTCGTCGAACGTGAAGGTGCAGGGCACCGGCCGCCCGAAATGGTCGGCCAGGGCCTGGGTGAGCGTCGAGGAGTGGTGTTCGCTGAACCAATCCTGGAAGAAGCGGTCCGGGCACAGGACCTGGATCCCGTCGGCGTCCCAGGCAACCGGGCGCAGGGGCAGGAACCACGTTTCGAAGGTCTGCTGGGAGACCTTCTGGCGGATGAGGTCGAGGACCGCGTCCCAGTAGCTGGTCAGGGGAGCCAGTTCCATCAGGTGGTTGCCCCTTCCTTGGTCGCGAGACATACTTCCCCAACCGACGCCCACTTATGCACATGAGGGCGACATCGCTAAACCCATCAATTTTATTGAGTTGCGAAAACCGACGCCAGGTGTCGATGTCAAGTTATCCACACAAGAGACTTTTGGTGGATAATCTTGGGGTGCCATTCTTTGGTTTTCAACAGCCGCGGAGCCAAGCTAGCATGGGCCAAAAAGGGCTGCAAGGACTTTCTTCCGGCCTGATGAAAAAGGCGTGAAATGTCTGCCGTCCTGGAAGTTATGGCCAGAGCCCCCCACTGAGGGTCGGATCCGGCAGCTACCGGCCGAGCCTCCAACCCGACCCCCTGGATCACCGGAGGCCGCCCTGTGGAGGCCTACCGGGGGCCGTCCCGTTGGTGAAGTTCCTTGACACCCCCACGTAATCGGTATAATTTTCAGCGGTTCTGCTCTGAAAACCCGTTGCACAAGGAAGGCCCCCGTGAAGAGGACCTATCAGCCCAGCAATATCAAGCGCGCCCGCACGCACGGCTTCCGCTCGCGGATGGCCACCAAGGGCGGCCGTCTCGTCTTGAAGCGCCGCCGCGCCAAGGGCCGCAAGCGCGTGAGCGTCTGATGTCGGGATGCGTCTGATGGTGGGACATCGAGGACGGATGTGAATCCGCGATCGCTGACCCGGCAGAAGGATTTCCAAAAGGTCTATCTGGAAGGCCGGAAACTCGTCACCCGCACGTTCGTCCTCCATCTGCTTCCGGCTCCGGACGACGCCCGGGCGGTCGTCGCCAGCAAGAAGGTCGGCGGAGCCGTCCAGCGCAACCGGGCCAAGCGACTTCTGCGGCACATGCTCCAGGCGGTGTTCTTCCCGGGCTCGGAAGCGACCGTGAAGAAGACCGCCTGGTTTGTCGACAGCGCCCGGCTGTTGGTGCAGGATGCGTCAGCGTTGCCGGAGGCGGAAGCCGCGACGGGACTCTGGGTCGTGGTCGTGGGACGCCGGCCGATCCTCGAGCGCGACATCCACGATGTCATCAAGGACGCGCGCGCCGCGCTGGCGCAACTGGACGAACCCGAAGCCGGCGACGCCGGTCGGTCCAGGCAGCCGGAGGGATTGTAGAAGCATGTGGCGCGCGCCTTACCTGCTGATCAAGCTCTACCAGCGCCTGCTCTCGCCGCTGCTGCCCGCCACGTGCCGCTACGATCCGTCGTGTTCCGAGTACGCCGCCGAGGCCCTGCGGACCCACGGCCTGCGGCGCGGCGCGCGGCTCGCCTCGCGCCGTATCCTGCGCTGCCACCCCTGGCGCGCCGGCGGCCACGATCCGGTGCCCTCCGCTGCGGCGGGCGCCTCCTCCCACCACGGAGATCCTCGTCATGGATAGACGCACGCTCCTGGCCATGGTGCTGTTCCTGCTCCTGTTCCTGGTCTGGTCGAAGGTGATGGATCGCTACCGGCCGGCGCCGACGCCGGCCAGGACCGCGGCCGAGAACACGGCGGTCGTCGCGGCGGCCGACGACGCGAGAACCGCCGGCGTCGCCCCGAACACCGCCGCGACAGACACGACATCCGCCGCCTTGACGTCCGCCGGGGGCGTCTTCGCGGCGCCCGGCGACGCGGTCTACGAGGTGGGCAACGATTTCTTCACCCTGCGCATCGCCGAGGCCGGCGGCGCCATCGTCGGCTGCAAGCTGAGCGAGTATCGCAACGGCGACGGCGGTGGCCTGGAGCTGGTGCCGCCCGTCGGCGCGCTCGACGAGACGCCCGCGGGCGACGTCCTGGTGCGCGAGAGCGGCGAGTTGGACGTGAGCCGGGCGCCGTTCCTGCCCGTCGGCGAGGCGGGCTTCACGCTGGGCGCGGGCGACGCGCCGCGCGATCTGGTCCTGGAAGCCGCAGGCGCGGACGGGCTGCTCGTGCGCAAGGTCTTCACGCTGCGCCCCGGCACCTACGTCGTGGACGTGCGCTACGAGATGCCGTCGGGCGGCCCCGCGTTGCGCGGTGCGCGCTTCGTCTGGAATCGCGGCATCGCGGTCACCGAGCACGCGACCAAGGCCATGATGCAGCGCGGCAGCTTCCGTTCCTTCGTGCAGGTGGGGGAGGAGTTCCGGGCCGTCTCGCAGGACAACCTCGTCAAGGGCAAGGGCGAGGAATCGTTCCGCGGCACCGTCCGTTTCGCCGGCGTGCAGAACAAGTACTTCTCGATCCTCGGCTTCCTGCCCGAAGACGGCCGTTCGGCCGTCGAAGGCCGCGCCAGACTCGGCGGCGACCGCGAGTCGGGCCACCAGGCCTGGGAGTTCGAGGTTCCCGCCCGACTCGACGCCGGCGCCCCGGCCGCTGCGGTGTCGCTCTATCTCGGCCCCAACGACTACCGTCGTCTGCGGGCCCTCGGCCACGATCTCGAGAAGATCGTGAACCTGGGCTGGAAGTGGATCCAGCCCATCAGCGAACTCGTGCTGCGCCTGATGAACTGGCTGCACGGGTTCATCCCCAACTACGGTTGGGTCATCGTCATCATCTCCATCCTGAGCAAGCTGGTGTTCTGGCCCCTGACGGCCAAGGGCACCAAGGCCATGAAGAGCATGCAGGACTCCCAGGCCAGGTTGAAGCCGAAGCTGGACGCGCTGAAGAAGAAGCACAGCGGCGACCCGCAGCGCTACAACCAGGAGATGATGAAACTCTACAAGGAAGAGGGAGTGAATCCCCTCGCGGGCATGTCGGGCTGCATGCCGATGCTGGTCCAGATGCCGGTGTTCATCGCGCTCTACCAGGTGCTTTACAACATGGTGGACCTGCGCATGACGCCCTGGCTGGGCTGGATCAAGGATCTGTCGCAACCCGACGCGTTGTTCGTGCTGCCGTTCTCCCTGCCGCTGCTCGGCAACCTGTTCAACCTGCTGCCCCTGCTGATGGCGGCGGTGACCTGGTGGCAGACCAAGATCACGCCCACCAGCGGCGCAGGCGGACAGATGGCGGCGATGAACACGATCATGCCCGTGATGATGCTCTTCTTCCTCTACAACATGCCTTCCGGACTCGTGATCTACTGGACGATCAACACGGCCGTCACGGCCCTGCAGACCTGGAGGATCCACAAGTCCGCACCCGCATCGGGAGGTGCACCAGCGTGAAGAACGAGAAACAGCAAGGTGATGTCTACGAGAGCAAAGGGCGCACGGTCGACGAGGCCGTGTCCGAAGCCCTGCTCCACCTCGGCGCCCGTCGCGACGAGGTCCAGATCGAAGTGCTCGACGAGGGCAAGGACGGCCTGTTCGGCCTGATCGGCCGTCGCGCGGCCCGCGTCCGCGTCCGTCGCCGCGGCGGCGGCCGCGCCCGGCAGGACGCGCCGGGATCCGGCGATCGCGGCCAAAGCTCGAACCGTGGTCGCGGCGGCCAGGGCGGCGACCGCAACCGCGGCGCGGCCCGCGTCGACGGGCAGCAGCGCCCCGCCCGCGGTCGGGACGACAACAGGGGTCGCGACGACAACCGAAGCCGCGACGGCGCGCGTGGTCGTGACGACAATCGGGGCCGCGACGGTGGCCGCGGCCGCGATGACGGCAACCGCCGCGATGAACGCCCGCGGACCGAATCCCGCCCGGGCGCCCGCCCCGAATCGCGTCCCAACGCGCCTCGCCCCAATGAGTCTCGCCCCAACGAGGCAACCAGCGTCGAGTCCCGCGAAGACGGGGAGCGTCGCTCCAGCCGCCGCCGCCGTCCGCGCGGCAAGCGCCCTGAGGGCGACTTCGCGCCTGCCGCCCGCCTCGACGCGCGCCCGGACCTGGATGCGCCCCAGGGCATCGAGTTCGATCGCGACGCGCCGGTCCGCGCGGAGATGCCCGCCGCCCCGGTCGCCCGCGAGCCGGAGTCCGCCTACGTGAACCGCGACGAGTCCGTCGGCGTCGTTCGCCGGGAGGCCCACCAGGAGGAGCGCCAAGCCATGCACCAGGACGATCAGCCCACGACACCCGCGGCCGACCGCCACGAACAGGAAGCCGTCGCCGGCGAGGCCGTCGTCGCCGTCGACCTGGTCCAGCCCCGTCGCGGCGTGCCGCCGGCGGAGGCCGCCGAGACCCAGCGCCTCTACGCCGAAGAGCTGATGGTGCGCTGCGGCTTCCCTTGCCGCTGCACCGTGAATCCCGGCGACTACAACCAGGTCAAGCTCGTGACCGACGAGGACAGCGCCGACGTCCTGACCGGCCGCCGGTTCTACGCCCTCGACTCGCTCGAGCACCTGGTCGACCGCATGGCCACCGTGGCCATGGGCGAGCACGCCCCCATGAGCCTGGACATCAACAACCACCGCCTGCGCCTCGATGGGCGCCTGGTGGCGCTGGCGGCCGACGCCATGGACCGCGCGCGCCGCGAAAGCGAGCCCGTGCACCTGCCGCCGATGAACCCCCGGGAGCGGCGCGTCGTGCACATGGAAGTCGCCCGCTGCGAGGGATTGATGACGGAGACCGAGGGCGAGGGGTATGATCGCCACGTGATCGTCCGCCTCGACGACGGCTCGCGTCCCGCCGCCGAGGACGAGACCTAGGAACACGGAAGCACCGCCGTTGCGGTACCGGAGGGGCGGCGCGGCGCGCCGCCCCTCTTTGTCACCGGTCGCCGCCGACCACCGAAGGGACCGTCCCCGACGATGTCCACGCCCACCGACACCATCGTCGCGATCGCCACGGCGGCCGGGGAGGCCGGTCTGGCGATCGTGCGCCTGAGCGGCCCCGCCGCCCTGGACGTCGCCCGCCGCCTGGTCGGCGAGCGCGCGCTGCCGCGCGGGGGCGTCCGCTCCCACCTGGCGTTCGCCGCGACGCTGCGCGGCGGCGCCGCCGCGGACGAGGGCCGGGAGGTCCTCGACCACGGGCTCGTGCTGCCGATGCTCGCGCCGCGCTCGTACACCGGCGAGGACGTCGTCGAACTCCACTGCCACGGCGGCGCCCTCTGCGCGCGGCGCGTGGTGCGCGCCTGCCGCGACGCCGGCGCCCGGCCGGCCGGCCCCGGCGAGTTCACGCGGCGCGCGTTCCTCAACGGGCGCCTGAGCCTCGACCAGGCCGAAGCCGTGGCCGACCTGATCCACGCCGAGGACGAACTCGCGGGCCGCGCCGCCCTGCGCCAACTGCGCGGCGGTCTGCGCCGCGACGTCGGGGCGATCGAGCGGCCGCTGCTGGACCTGCTCGCACGCCTCGAAGGCGGCCTCGAGTTCGAGGACGCCGACGCCGAGGCGTCCGCCGTGCCCCGCGCGGGCCTGCTGATCGTCCTGGACGCCGCGCTCGCCGCGCTCGCCCGGTTGCTGGCCGACGCCGACGCCGCACGGCGCGTGCGCGAGGGCGTGCACGTCGTCCTGCTGGGCGCGCCGAACGCGGGCAAGAGTTCCCTGTTCAACGCGCTGCTCGCGCAGGAGCGCGCCATGGTCGACGCGGAGCCCGGCACGACGCGCGACGTCGTCACCGCGCGCCTGCGCCACGGCGGCGTGGTCTTCGTGCTGCACGACACGGCCGGGCTACGGCCCGAGGGTGGTCGGATCGAAGCGCTCGGCATGACGCGCGCCCGCGAGGCGGCCGCCGCGGCCGACGTCGTGCTGCTGTTGTCGGACCTCACCGCGCCGGACGGGGAGGAGGTTGCCGTCGCCGCCGGTGTGACGATCCTGAAGGTCGCCACCAAGGCCGACCTCGCCGCCGCCGCGCGCCGCGATGCCGCCCGTGCGTCCGGTCGCGTCGTGACCTCCGCGCACGACGGCGCCGGCCTCGACGAGCTGCGCGCAACCCTGCTCGCGGCGGCCGACGGCGAACGCCTGCGCGAGGTCGCGGACCTCGGCCACGTGTTCAACGAGCGTCAGCGTTACCGGCTCGCCGCCGCCAGGGACGAACTGGCAACCCTGCGGGACGAGGTTGCGCAGCGCGACGCGCCGGCCGAAGTTGCCGCCAGCCTGCTCGCGGGGATCCTCGCGGAGCTGGGCGAGGTGACCGGCCGGGTGTTCAGCGAACACCTGCTGGGTGAGGTCTTCGCCCGCTTCTGTGTCGGTAAGTAGAAGTCACCAAAGAAGATAGAAATTGAACGCGTTCGAAGTGATCATCATCGGCGGCGGGCACGCCGGCCTCGAGGCCGCCCTGGCGGCGGCCCGGCTCGGCGCCCGCACCGCGCTGGTGACCCACGGCCGGCACGAGATCGGGCGCATGCCCTGCAACCCCGCGATCGGTGGGCTGGGCAAGGGCCACCTCGTGCGCGAGATCGACGTGCTCGGCGGCGAGATGGGCCGGGCCATCGACGCCACAGGGATCCAGTTCCGCGTCCTGAACCGCAGCAAGGGCCCCGCGGTCCGCGCGCCGCGCGCCCAGGCGGACAAGCACGCCTACCAGGCGCGCATGGCCGCGACCGTCGCTTCGCAGGCCGGCCTCACCGTCGTCGAGGGCGACGCGGTCGATCTGCTGCTCGAAGGGTCGCAGCCGGCCCGCATGCGCGGCGTGGTCCTGTCCGACGGGCGTGAATTGCTGGCGCCGCGCGCGGTGCTGGCGACCGGCACCTTCCTCGGCGGGCTGATGCACGTGGGGGACGAGCGCACCGGGGGCGGGCGCGAGGGCGCGGCGGCGTCCCTGGGCCTCAGCGACGCCCTGATGCGCTGCGGCTTTGAGCTGCGCCGACTGAAGACCGGCACACCGCCGCGACTGTGGCGCGAGTCCCTGGACTTCACGCGCCTCGAGGTCCAACCCGGCGACACGCAAATCGAACCTTTCTCGTTTATTACCAACGAGTTACAAGTCGAGCAGGTCCCTTGCCACCTCACCTGGACCAGCGCACGCACGCACGCGCTGATCCGCGACAACCTGCACCGGTCCCCGCTTTACGGGGGTGTCATCGAGGGGACGGGGCCACGGTACTGCCCCTCCATCGAGGACAAGGTCGTGCGCTTCGCCGACCGGGAGCGCCACCTCGTCTTCCTGGAGCCCGAGGGCCGCGACTCCGAGGAAATCTACGTCAACGGCCTGTCGACCAGCCTGCCCCGCGATGTCCAGGACGCCTTCGTGCGGACCCTGCCTGGGCTGGAGCGCGCGGTGCTGGCGCGTTACGGGTACGCGGTCGAGTACGACAGCGCGCCCTCCTGGCAGGTCCGGACGTCCCTGGAGAGCAAGCCGCTCGCGGGGCTGTACCTGGCCGGGCAGATCCTCGGCACCTCTGGTTACGAGGAGGCGGCGGCGCAGGGTCTGGTGGCCGGCGTGAACGCTGTGCGCAGCCTCGGCGGGCAGGATCCGCTGGATCTGCCCCGCCGCGAATCCTACCTGGGCGTGCTGCTGGACGACCTCACGACCAAGGACATCACCGAGCCCTACCGGATGTTCACCTCCCGCGCCGAGCGGCGACTGGCCCTGCGCTGCGACAACGCGGGCGCGCGGCTCTTGGCGCAGGCCGCCGAGATCGGCTTGCTTCCGGAGGCGGACTTGCAGCGCCTGCGGGCGCGGGTGGGCGCCGCCGAGCGGGCCGGCCGGGTGCTGCGGACCCTGCGCTGCCGTGATCTCGAGCACGGCGGCAGCGTGGCGGCGTCGGATCTGGTGCTGCAAGCGCCCGGGGGATTGGACGCGCCGCCCCTGCCCGCGGACATCCCGGCCGAGCTGCGCGAGGCCGTCACGGCGGCCTTGCTGCCGGCCCCCGGCGAGCCCGCCCTGCCCGCGCGCCTGGTCGAGGAATCCCTGCTGCAGGCGGCGGTGGACCTGCGCTATGAGGGCTACATCGCCAAACAAGACAAGTTACTGGCGCGCCAAGACCACCTGGGCAATCTCGATCTGCCCGAGGACCTGCCTTACTCAAAGATCACGACCCTGAGCCAGGAATCCCGGGAAAAGCTGGCGCGCTTACGCCCTGTCAATCTGGGCCAGGCCTCGCGGATCGACGGCGTGCGCGCCTCCGACCTGGCCGTCCTGTCAGTCCTGGCTCGCAAATGGAGGGACAGCTGTGAGTTGCCTTGAGCTGCCCGCTCCGGGGCGCGAGGCCCTGGCTCACCATGGGGCCGAAGTCCTGCGCTGGAACGCCCAGTTCAGCCTCATCTCCCGGGTCGCCCCCGAGCAGCGCCTGCTGGCCATGCAGCAGGAGTGCGAGGCGGCCTTCCGCGCGCTGCACGCGACCTGGAAGATGTTCGACTCCGGCGCGACGGAATCGGCCAGTCCCTTGCGGTACATCGATCTGGGCTCCGGCGGTGGTTTCCCTGGCCTGATTTGGCACGCCTGGCTCGTCCATGCCGGTCTGCCCGGCATGTCGCTCGCCCACACCCTCTTAATCGAGCCCCGCGACAAGCGGGCTTGGTTCCTTGAGCAGGTCGCCCTCGCCACGAAGTGGCAGATCGAGGTTCGTCGCCTTCACTGGGGCCGCCGTCAGTCCCCCTCTGTGCGGCCCCCGGCTCCTGCCCACGACCTGATCACCCTGAAAGCTTTGCGCCTCACCGACGAAGAAATTCTCATCGGCTGCCGCTGCGACCGCCCCGACAGCATTGCCCCCATCACGATCTGCCGCTTCTGTTCGGCTGAAGACGGAAATTCCGCAACCGCTACCGAGTTCGGCCTGGGCTTACCCGTGGGCGGCCCCCCTGGTGAGCCTGGTGCGCCCTTCAGTCTCAGCCTGCCCTTTGCTCATGCCGCCGGCCAAGACGCGCTCCTGATCTCACATTACCCCGCAGGCGCCTGAACCTCCAAGGGGCGGCGGGACGGCATGTTCTACGTGGAACACCTTCTCGCCCGGGGCGCCCGCCCGCCAAGATGTTCCACGTAGAACACCCGCCCGCCGGCCCGCGTCCCGCCGGTTATCAACAAGTTTTTACGCATGGCTGTGGATAACCACCGGAATCGTCTGGACACGCCCCGCGCACAAGGAATACCTTTCAGCCCGCACCCTCGTCCCACACCGTCTCATCGCCGAGGAAGGGCCCCATGGGCAGGATCATCGCCATCTCCAATCAGAAGGGCGGCGTCGGCAAAACGACGACGGCCGTCAACCTCAGCGCCAGCCTGGGAGCCGCCGAAAAGCGGACGCTGCTCCTGGATCTCGACCCCCAGGGAAATGCGACAAGTGGTTGCGGCATCGCCGAATACGACCTGACGAGCTACGAATTGCTGCTGGGGAATGCGTCCCTGGCGGACTGCGTTCGCACGACGGCGATCCCCTTCCTGGACGTGGTGCCGGCGGACCGCCGGCTGGCCGGCGCTGAGATCGAATTGGTGCCGCAGGTCAGCCGAGAGCGCTTCCTGGACAACGCCCTGGAGGCCGCGACCGACAGCTACGACTACGTCATCATCGACACACCGCCGAGCCTGGGCCTGCTGACGCTCAACGCCCTGACCGCGGCCGACGCTATACTTATCCCCATCCAGTGTGAATACTACGCCCTGGAGGGATTGAGCCAGCTCCTCAGTACTGTACAACTTGTGCAAAAGGGCCTGAACCCGGGCCTACGTATCGAAGGCGTGCTGTTGACGATGTACGACCGGCGACTGAAGCTCTCCAACCAGGTGGCCGCGGAGGCCGTCGACTATTTCGGCGAAACCGTCTACCGGACCCGGATCCCGCGCAACGTCAGGTTGAGCGAGGCGCCCTCCTTCGGGAAGCCGATCCTGCTTTACGACGTCGAATGCCAGGGCTCCCAGAGCTACATGGATCTGGCGTCCGAGGTGATCGCCAGGAACGATCGGCCGGCGGTTGCGCCCGTGCCGGGGTTGACGAGTCGCGAGGAGGCGTCATGAATCCCAGGCAAGACCGCGTGCTCGGCAGGGGCCTGTCGGCCCTGATCTCGGGCGCCGACCGCGCCGGCGGCAGCATCGGCGCCGGCCTGGGCGACCGCGAAGCGCGACTGATCGCGATCGGGGCGATCGGACTGAACCCCGACCAACCTCGCAAGCTGTTTAATGACAACGCATTACAGGAATTATCCGATTCGGTGCGCCAGGTCGGCATCCTGCAGCCCGTGCTGGTGCGGCGCCTGAAGGTCGGCGAGGCCGCCCCCCTGCACCTGTCCGCAAGGCTGGATCCGGAATCCCCGCCGGTCGCCGGCGCCGCGAAGCTGGAGTACTGCCTGGTGGCCGGCGAGCGCCGCCTGCGTGCGGCGAGCATGGCCGGCATCGCGGAGATCCCGGCCATCGTCTGCACCTACGAGGAGACCGAGGCCCTGAAGGTCGCCCTGCTCGAGAACATCCAGCGCGAGGACCTCAACCCCGTCGAGGAGGCCACGGCTTTCCAGCAGCTGCTCGAAGGCTACGGCGCGACCCAGGAGGAACTCGCCGTCATGCTGGGCAAGAGCCGCAGCGGCGTGGCGAACACGCTGCGCCTGCTCGCGCTCGACCAGGAGATCCTCGACATGGTGCGCGACGACCAGCTCAGCCGCGGCCACGCGAAGGTGCTGCTGGGCGTCGTCGATCCCGCCGCGAGGCTGCGGCTGGCGCGCCTCTGCCGCACGCGCGGCCTTTCGGTGCGCGAGTGCGAAGCGCGCGTGCGCGCACTGCTCGTCGCGGACGCCGGCGACAAGTCGCCGCGCGCGCGCTCGAAGCGCGGAGCCGTCGGCGAGAGCCGCGAGATCCGCGCGCTGCGCGAGCGGGCGGAAGCGATCCTCGGTTCGCCCGTGCAGATCGACCGCGGCGCCGACGCGAAAGGGGCGCTCACCATCAGGTTCTACTCGGACGACGACCTGCTGAGGATCCTCGCGGCCCTCGGCGTGGACACGGACCTGTCGTGAACGGCGCGCGGACGTGAAGGCCGCGAGTTCGCTGAAGTACTCGCGGCTGGCCGGCCTCGTGCGGCGCTGGCGACCGGACCCCCTGCTGGCGCTGCTGCTCGCCGCGACCGCGGCGCTGCTGGTGTTCGTCGTGGCCGGCTTCGTGCGCCAGTTCACGCACGTGCGCGGCGGCGGCGCCTTCCCCGCGGGCGCCGACTCGACGGGACCGCTGGGCCTCTGGTCGCAGGTCTGGGCCGTGGCCTCGATGGTCCTGTTCGTGGCGGTCGGCTGGGGGATCTGGGTCGTGGGGCGCCGTCGGCAGCTCGACCAGCTGCGGCTGCGGCGCTCGGAGCGGCGCTACCGCGACATCATCAACCACGCCGGCGAGGCGATCTTCCTGCTGGACGACCAGGGGCGCGTCCTGGAGTGGAACAAGGCGGCCGAGAGCCTGTTCGCCGCGCCGCGCCGCAACGTGCTGCACCGCCCGTTCCGCGACATCCACCTCTGCTGCGCCGTGGAAATCGACCGCGCCATGGTCGACGCCGACCGGCTGAACCGCAGCATGACCTACGAGTTTCCCCTGCGTCGCCGCGGCCAGCAGGAATCGGGGCAGATCTCGCTGATCGTCTCGCCGGTGGCGTCGGGCCCCGGGATGCGGCGCGGCGCGGACGAGGGGGGCGGCCACTTCGTGGTGATCGCCCGCGACATCACGTCGCAGAAGCATCTCGAAGAACGCATGAGCGAGACCGAGAAACTCGCCGGCATCGGCCAGTTCGCCGCGGGCATCGCGCACCAGCTCAACACGCCGCTCGGCTCGATCCTGCTGTCGGCGCAGATGCTCGAGGAGAACGCCGGCAACCCCGACGACGTCGAGGACATCCAGCGCATCATCCGCCAGACCGAACAGTGCCGCACGATCATCAAGGGGCTGTTGAACTTCGCCCGGCCGTCGGGCAGCCTGCGCACGCAGCTCTCGTTGGCCGAGGTCGTGCGCGAGACCGTCTTCCTGATGGACAAGACCATCCGCACGCAGAACGTCGACGTGGTGCTGGAGATCCGCGCCGAGGGCGAGATCTACGGCAACCGCAACGAGATCGAACAGGTGGTCTTCAACCTGCTGGCCAACGCGTTGGACGCGCTGCCCGCGGGCGGCGTGGTGACGATCACGATCGCGGGCGGCGGCCGCGACGAAGTGAGCTTGCTGTTCGAGGACAGTGGCCCCGGCGTGCCGTCGGAGTCGCGCGAGCGGGTCTTTCTGCCCTTCTTCACGACCAAGGAATACGGCAAGGGCACAGGCCTGGGCCTGTCGATCGTGGCCCGCATCGTCCACGAGCACGGCGGGCATATCGATCTGCTGGAGGGAGAGGGCGCCCGGTTCCTCATGGTGTTTCCGCCCTGGCGTCCCGGCACGGGGGGGGCCGATGCGGCCGAAGGGCCGACCGGACCCGAGTCGCCGTCATCCTGAAGCGCATATCGGGGTTGAATTCCTGCGGGGTTCAGGTAACCTACGCGCGGCGGCGGCTTTCGGGGCCGCCGCCGCGGGTCACCGCACCAGGAGGACGTGAACATGCTGGGCAAGGATTCCGACACGCACGAGACCGCAGGCAGCCAGACCTCGGTGCTGGCCCAGGGCTGCAGGTTCGAGGGCAAGGTGCACGCCGTCGGCACCCTGCGCGTCGAGGGCGAGTTCCGCGGCGAGATCGAGACCCCGGAGATGCTGGTGATCGGCAAGACGGGCACCGTCCAGGCCAACGTGCGGGTCAAGAACGCCGTCATCGGCGGGCAGCTCTTCGGCAACATCATCGCCGAGAACAAGATCGAACTGCAGGGCGGCTCCCACGTCGAGGGCGACATCAAGACCAAACGCCTGGTCATCGACGAGGGCGTCTTCTTCGAGGGCAACTGCAGCATGGGTGGGCCGAAGCAGGCGCCGGGCGGTCCCGCGGCGACCCCGCGGCCCCCACAGCCGGGCGCCCCGGCGCCCCAGAAGTGACCCAGAACGCCGTTAACAGGTGAAATGACTCCGATATTCGGTTGACAACCACGGTCGCCGGTAACTCATTGTGGGCGCCGACAAATGGCGCGGAGGGCGGGGAGGCAGCCAGTGAGACGCCGCCCGACCCAGCAGGAGCGCGGCCGCCAGTTGAGGGACGTGGGCACCTACACCGCGATCCCGATGATGCTGATCGCGGGGCCGGCCCTGGGCTACTTCCTGGGCACGCTGGCCGCCAAGCGCTGGGGCCACGCGCCGGCCTTCGAGGCCGGCGGCGCGATGCTCGGCCTCCTGGCTTCGGCCCGTCAGATCTGGTTGCTGCTGTCGCGGAAATGAACGAGCGCGCGAGCGCGGCGGGGATGGCTTGGACACGACGCGGATGCTGTCCCGGGCGCGCCGGTGGACCCTGGCGGCGGCCGCCGCCGGCACCGGGGTGATGTTCCTCGTGGCGACGCCGCGGTCCGCGCTGAGTTTCCTGGGCGCCGCCGTCTGGGGCGTCGCGGGCTTCTGGTTGCTCGAGCGGCTGATCCGATCGGCGCTGGTCCCTCCCGGCGGGCCGCGCGACCGCCGCGCCCTGGTGGGCCTCGTGCTGGGGAAGGTGGCGCTGTACGCCCTGGGATTCTGGGCCTTGTTTTCCGGCGCCGCGGCGCCGACGGCCTGCGCCATGGGTTTTTCGCTCCTGTTGGTCGTGCTGGTCGTGGTCGGGGTCGTGCTCCGACCCGGACTGCAGCTCCCTCGTACCGAGCCGCGGAGTCGCGATGACGAGTAAGCTGAAGAACCTGACGATCCTCGCCGTGGCCCTGGCCATGCTGGCCTTCGTCGCGCCCCCCGCGGGCGCGACCGGCGACGAGCACGGCGACGCCGTCGCGACCGAGCGGGTTGCCGCTGATGAGCACGCCGCGACCGCCGAACACGCCACAACTGATGAACACGGAGCCGTCGCCGAGCACGCCGTCGCCGGCGCGCACGCGGAAGAGCACGACCCCTACCACCTGCCGAACTTCATCAGCATCTTCTGGGGCGACCGCCTGGCCGGCGAGAAGGCCGGCTTCCTGGACCCGCTGTTCTCGGCGCTGGCGGCGCTGATCATCATGACCGTGCTGCTGCGCGTGGCCTCGCGGCCCACGGACGAGCCGTCGCGCTTCCACGTGGCGATCGAGATGCTGGTGGACGGGCTGTACGGCCTGGTCGAGGGCGCGATCGGGCCGACCGCGCGCCGCTACACGCCGTACCTCGGCACGCTGTTCATGTTCATCCTGATCAACAATTTCATGGGGCTGGTGCCGTTCCTGCACGCCTCGACCTCGAGCATCAACACGACGGCCTCGCTGGCGATCTGCACCTTCCTGTACGTGCAGTACGTCGGCATCAAGGAGAACGGCCCGCTGGGCTACCTGCACCACATGGCCGGGTCGCCGCGCTGCGGCATCGAGTGGGGCTTCGTGCCCCTGATGTTCCCGCTGCACGTGCTCGGCGAATTCATCAAGCCGCTGAGCCTGAGCCTGCGACTGTTCGGCAACATCATGGGCGAGGACAAGCTCCTGGCCGTGTTCGTGGTGCTGGGCGCGGGCATGCTCTCGTTCGCGCACCTGCCGTTCGGGCTGCCGATCCAGGTGCCCATCATGTTCCTGGCGATGCTGACCAGCACCATCCAGGCGCTGGTCTTCACGCTGCTGTCGACGATCTACATCGCCCTGATGCTCCCGCACGGCGACCACGAACACGCCGCGGCGGGGCACGGGCACTGAATGAGTAAGTCCGACCCGTCAACCACGACCGTGAAAGGTGAGGAGGAGACATGGAGAACAACCTGCTAGGACTGGCCCTGCCCTTGGGCGTCGGCATCGCCGCCGTCGGTTCGGGCCTCGGCCTGGGCCGCGCCATCGGCTCCGCGATGGAGGCCATGGGCCGCCAGCCCGAGGCCATCGGCCAGATCCAGACCGCGATGATCATCGGCTGCGCCTTCATCGAGGCGTTGACGATCTACGCGCTGCTGTCGGTCATCCTGCTGATGGGCAAGCTGGGCTGACAGGCCGCCGACGGGGGCCCGTGACGACGGCGGTCCGCGGGGCCCTTCGCGGGGCCATGGCGACCGCGACCATTCGAGCGCGAAAGGTTCGGACATGCATCTGGACATCAGGGTCATCCTGACGAACGTGATCGGCTTCGTGATCGTCGTCTGGGTGCTCGGGAAGTACGCCTGGAAGCCGATCCTCGATCTGCTCGACGCGCGGCGCGCCAAGATCCGCGACGACTTCGCCAAGGCGGATACGGCGCGGGGCGAGGCGCAGACGCTGCGCGGCGAGTTCGAGGTGAAGCTGGGCGACATCAAGGTCATCGAGCGCGAGCGGGTGCAGGAGGCGGTCAAGCGCGGCGAGGAGATCGCCGAGCGGATCAAGACCGAAGCCCGCGACAGGGCCGACGCCACGCTCGACAAGGCGCGCCAGGACATCGACGTCGAGGCCCACAAGGCCCAGGTCGTCCTGCGCGACGAGGTGGTGACCCTGGCCGTCGCCTCGACCGAGATGCTGCTGAACACCAGGCTCGACCCGGAGACGCACCGCCGTCTCGTGCGCGAGTACATCGACAGCCTCGGGGAGATGCCGCATGCGTGACCGCGGCGTCGAGACGCGCTACGCCCGCGCCCTGCTGCTCGCCGCCCGCGAGGCCGGCGAGCTGGAGGGCGTGGCCGAGTCGTTCGTCGGCGTGATCGCCGCGCTCGGACAGAACCCGGCGCTGGTCGCCTTCCTCGAGGGCCCCCAGGTCGCCCACGACGAGAAGATCGCCCTGGTCCGCAAGCTGTTCACCGGCCGCGTCGAGGCGACGCTGCTGCACTTCCTGCTGCTGCTGATCGACAAGAACCGCGTCGTGCACGTCGGCGAGATCCAGCGGGAGTTCGCGGCCATGGTCGAGGAGTCGCAGGGCCTGTCCCGCGCGGCCGTCGTCACGGCCGTGCCGCTGCCCGACGACCTCGAGCGCGACCTGACCGCCAAGCTCGAGAAGCTCACCGGCCGCCGGCTGATCCTGACCAAGACCGTGGACCCCGCCGTGCTCGGGGGCGTCCGCGTGACCATGGGCGACCGCGTGATCGACGGGACCGTCAGGACGAACCTGGACAAGCTGCGCGCGCAACTGTTCCGGACGAACGTTCGCTAGAACCCGCGGCGCCGGCCGCCTGCCGCCAGACCGAGGAGACCCGCCTTGAAACTCAGGCCAGAAGAGATCAGCTCCGTCCTCTCGCAGGAGCTGCAGAAGTACGACCGCGACCTCGGGGTCGAGAGCGTCGGCACCATCCTGCAGGTGGGCGACGGCATCGCCCGCATCTACGGCCTGCAGGACGTGATGGCCGGCGAGCTCATCAAGTTCCCCGGCGACATCTTCGGCATGGTCCTGAACCTGGAGGAGAACTCCGTGGGCGCCGCCATCTTCGGCGACGACACCCACATCAAGGAGGGCGACCAGGTCACCCGGACCGGGCGCATCGCCGAGGTGCCGGTGGGCGACGCCGTGATCGGCCGCGTGGTCAACGCCGTCGGCCAGCCGCTGGACGGCAAGGGCCCCATCGCCAGCACCCAGACCCGCAAGATCGAGGTCAAGGCGCCGGGCGTCATCGCGCGCCAGCCGGTGAAGGAACCGCTGATGACCGGCCTGAAGGCCATCGACTCGATGATCCCCATCGGCCGCGGCCAGCGCGAGCTGATCATCGGCGACCGCCAGACCGGCAAGACGGCCATCGCCATCGACACGATCATCAACCAGAAGGACTCGGGCGTGTACTGCTTCTACGTGGCCATCGGCCAGAAGCAGTCGACCGTGGCGCAGGTCTACCGGACCCTGCAGGAACACGGCGCCATGGCCTACACGACCATCATCTCCGCCTCGGCCAGCGAGCCCGCCCCGATGCTCTTCATCGCGCCGTACGCCGGCTGCGCCATGGCCGAGCACTTCATGTGGCAGGGCAAGCACACGCTGGTGATCTACGACGACCTCTCCAAGCAGGCCAACGCCTACCGCCAGCTGTCGCTGCTGCTGCGGCGCCCGCCCGGACGCGAGGCCTTCCCCGGCGACGTCTTCTACCTGCACTCCCGCCTGCTCGAGCGCGCCGTGAAGCTGAGCGACGAGAACGGCGGCGGTTCGCTGACGGCGCTGCCGATCATCGAGACCCAGGCCTCGGACGTGTCGGCCTACATCCCGACCAACGTCATCTCGATCACCGACGGCCAGATCTTCCTGGAGAACGACCTGTTCTACCAGGGCGTGCGCCCCGCCATCAACGTGGGCATCTCGGTGTCCCGCGTGGGCGGCAGCGCCCAGACCAAGGCCATGAAGAAGATCGCCGGCTCGCTGCGCCTCGACCTCGCGCAGTACCGCGAGCTGCAGGCCTTCGCGCAGTTCGGCAGCGACCTGGACAAGGCCACGCTGCGCCAGCTCACGCGCGGCGAGCGCATGGTCGAGATCCTCAAGCAGGGCCAGTACGTGCCCCTGCCGGTGGAGAAGCAGGTGGCGATCATCTACGCCGGCACCCGCGGCTACCTCGACGACCTGCCGGTCGCCTCCCTGAAGAAGTGGGAGGCGGACCTGTACGTGTTCCTCGACGAGATGCACAGCGGCGTGCTGCACGACATCCGCACCTCGGGCAAGCTCGAGCCCGCGACCGAGGAGTCCCTGAAGCACGCCATCGAGGAGTTCAAGTCCTCGCGCCAGCAAGCCTAGGAGGCCGTTCGTGGCCGGTGCCGGCATCAAGACGATCAACAAGCGGATCCGCTCGGTCCGCTCGACCCAGCAGATCACCAAGGCCATGAAGATGGTCTCGGCCGCCAAGCTGCGCCGCGCCCAGGACCGGCTGGTCTCGGCGCGCCCCTACTCGCACAAGCTGGCCGAGCTGCTGCAGCGCCTCGCGGAGTCGGGCGACGCCGGGCACCCTTACCTGGAGCGGCGCGCCGTGCACCACCGCCTGGTGGTCGTGGTGACCTCGGACAAGGGCCTCTGCGGCGCCTACAACATGAACGTGATGCGCGTGGCGCAGCGGGCGGCGGACGCCTCGATCGCCGAAGGGCATCCCTGCGCCGTCTACGCGGTCGGGCGCAAGGCCCGCGACTACTTCCGCAAGCGCGGCTACGACGTCGTCGCCTCGCACGACGACTTCGGCGGCAGCGCCAGCGACGATAAGGCCCGGCGCATCGCGGACATCGTGGTGAGGATGTTCATGGCCGGCGAGGTCGACGAGGTGCTGCTGGCCTACGGGGCCTTCATCAGCACCCTGACCCAGCGCCCGGCCCTGGACACGCTGCTGCCGGTCGCGCCGCCCAAGATCGACTTGAAGAAGGCCGACGCGAAGAAGGCCGCCGCCGTCGACTACATCTGGGAGCCCGGCCGAGACGCCCTCTACGCCGCGCTGCTGCCCCAGTACCTGCGCAACCGGGTCTACATCACGCTGTGCGAGGCCTTCGCCAGCGAGCACGGCGCGCGGATGACCAGCATGTCGGCGGCCACCGAGAACGCCGGCGAACTGATCGAGGCCCTCACGCTCAAGCGCAACCGCGAGCGCCAGGCCGCCATCACCCAGGAGATCAGCGAGATCGTGGGCGGGGCCAACGCCCTGTAGCCCGCTTGGTCCAGCAAGGAGATGACACGGAAATGGCCGAGAACTACGGACGCATCGTGCAGGTGATCGGGCCCACGGTGGACCTCGAGTTCGAGTCGGACCACCTGCCCGACATCCTCAACGCCATCAGGATCGCCGACGCGGCCAGGGAGATCGACCTGATCGTCGAGGTGGCCCAGCACACCGGCAACAACCAGGTGCGCTGCATCGCCATGGACTCGACCGAGGGCCTGGTGCGCGGCATGAAGGCGCTGGACACCGGCACGCCCATCCGCGTGCCCGTGGGCGAGCAGAGCCTGGGCCGCCTGTTCAACCTGCTGGGCAAGCCCATCGACGGCCAGGGCGACGTGCCCCATCCCGAGAAGACGGCGCCCATCCACCACGCGCCCCCGCCGCTCGAGGACCAGGGCGAGTCCAACGAGGTCTTCGAGACGGGCATCAAGGTCGTCGACCTGCTCGCGCCCTACGTCAAGGGCGGCAAGATCGGCCTGTTCGGCGGCGCCGGCGTGGGCAAGACGGTCATCGTGATGGAACTGATCCACGCCATCGCCACCGAGCACGGCGGCTACTCCGTGTTCTGCGGCGTGGGCGAGCGCACCCGTGAGGGCAACGACCTTTACCTGGAGATGAAGGAATCCGGCGTCATCAAGAACACGGCGCTGGTCTTCGGCCAGATGAACGAGCCGCCCGGAGCCCGCCTGCGCGTGGCCCTGTCCGGCCTGACCATGGCCGAGCACTTCCGCGACGAGATGAAGCAGGACGTGCTGCTGTTCATCGACAACATCTTCCGCTTCACGCAGGCCGGCTCCGAGGTGTCCGCGCTGCTGGGCCGCATGCCCAGCGCCGTGGGCTACCAGCCGACCCTGGCCACCGAGATGGGCGCCCTGCAGGAGCGCATCACCTCGACGCGCAACGGCTCGATCACCTCGGTGCAGGCCATCTACGTGCCCGCCGACGACCTCACCGACCCGGCGCCCGCGACCGCGTTCTCGCACCTCGACGCCACGACGGTGCTCTCGCGCCAGATCGCCGAGCTGGGCATCTACCCGGCCGTGGACCCGCTGGACTCCTCCAGCCGCATCCTCGACCCGCGCTACATCGGCCAGGACCACTACGACGTGGCCCGCTCGGTCCAGGGCGTGCTGCAGCGCTACAAGGACCTGCAGGACATCATCGCGATTTTGGGCATGGACGAGCTGAGCGACGAGGACAAGCTCACCGTGCAGCGCGCCCGCAAGATCCAGAAGTTCCTGTCGCAGCCCTTCTTCGTGGCCGAGCAGTTCACCGGCATGGCCGGCCGCTACGTGAAGCTCGAGGACACCGTCCGCAGCTTCAAGGCCATCGTCGCCGGCGAGTACGACCACGTGCCCGAGCAGGCCTTCTACATGTGCGGCGGCATCGAGGAAGTGCTCGAGAAGTTCGAGAAGATGCAGGCGGAAGGCTGACCGATGGCCAAGTCGTTCAAGGTCACCATCACCACCGCCGAGCAGCAGCTGCTCGAGACGGACTCCGTGTCGCTGACCCTGCCGGGCATCGCAGGCTACCTGGGCATCTGGGCCAACCACGCGCCCCTGGTGACCGCGTTGGTGCCGGGCGTGATGACGCTGCGCCACGACGACTCGGACGCCGTAGGCTCGGTGAGCCACTTCGCGGTGAGCAACGGGTTCGTCGAGGTGGCGGACAATCGGGTGTCGGTGATGGTCGACAGCTGCGAGCCGGCCGGCCAGATCGACGTGACGCGGGCCGAGGCGGCGCTGGAGCGGGCGAAGAAGCTGCTGACGGAGCCAGCCAACGCCAAGGTCGATCTGGCGCGGGCGGAGGCGGCGATGGAGAGGGCGAAGGCGCGGCTGGTGGCGGCGAAAAAGGGCCGGTAGCGCTTCGGTTGGGATTAGATATCAAGTCAAGGGCCCCCGCTAGTGGGGGCCCTTGTTGATCGGTGAGCCCGGCATGGGCGTCGACCTGGAGGTGGAAGTCCTCCCCCGAGCAGGCCACAGCGAGGGAAGTGAAGCGCAAGGGCGGAAGGGCGACCGACCGTCTGGAGGAAGCGTGGCGCGTAATCCACGGACCGACGAACAGAAACCGGATACGAGGCGACGCGAACCGGGGCGAGCGAGCCGATGATCGCGAAGCTCCCGTGGCCAAAGGGATGCGGCGTAAATCCGGCGGTCGTGTGGAGAAGGCCGGCGTTCTTACCCGGGGAGATCTCGCCTCACACCTGAAAGGGTGACGCGGCGCAAAGCGCGGAGCGAGAAGTCAGCAGAGGCCATAGTAGACAGCGCTACTGTCGAAGGGCCGAAGGAATAGGAGGGCGCGCCCTCTGGTCCTCGGACTCGGAATGTCTCAGATGTTCGCTTCTGCGAAGCTCGCCGAAACGGCAGATAGGGTGAAGCCCGAATGGTCCCGGCAGCGAGAAACCGAGTTGGGCGGATCAGAAACAAGCAACCCCAGGCGACGTGTGGGATTCACCCGAACACGCCGACCTCAACTGTTCCAACCGCCCGGTG
This sequence comes from bacterium, assembly GCA_031441465.1. Lineage (GTDB taxonomy): Bacteria > Krumholzibacteriota > Krumholzibacteriia > LZORAL124-64-63 > LZORAL124-64-63 > PNOJ01. Next base: position 28,571 of record JANOEP010000053.1, read on the forward strand.
CGGACCCGCATGCCGGGTGGTGTGGGAGGGGACGCCGGGGTAAACTCGGCGCCCCTATCCAGATTGGGGCATAGGTTCTCATCCGCAGCCAGGCTCAAGTTGCGACCTCGGTAGAATCCTCTTCAGCCTCCGGAGGCGGCGCCAGCGGCAGAAAGTGGTTGAATACGGACATGATGATGAACGGGATGATCAGGATCACCAGTGCCATCACGATGCCCTCACGTCCCAGCAGCTCCGGCGTGTAGCTTTCGCGGAATCCGATCCCGCTCTTGGAAAAGATCTGCCCCCCGATTACCACGTTCCACCGCATGGAAAAGACCTGGATCAGCAGGATGATCGCAGCGATGAAGGCGATCACGTGCCGCAGTGTGTCGGTCAGGTACTTCCGCATCAGGACGACGATCCCCAGCAGGATGAACGGTATCAGCGAGCCGAAGATCATCTGGATCCCGATGAAGGAGAAGGCGATCTTGTCGGTGATCAGGGGCTTGACGATGAGCCACTCCTCGTTCTGCGCGTAGGAAAGGGTGATGATCTCCAGCAGTTCGAGGGTGACGGTCATGGTGGCGAACAGCCACAGCCACTGGGCCAGGGACTGGACGCAGACGCCGTCGATGCGGCGGCCAGAGAACTTGGTGAGGGCCTCGTAGAGGACCAGGATCATGGCGATCCCCGAGGTGACGGCCGAGAACAGGAAGATGATCGGCATCAGCGGCGTGGACCAGAAGGCGTTGGCCTTGACCGAGCCGAACATGAACCCGACATAGCCGTGAAGGATGCAGGCCGCGGGGATGCCCAGGGCCGCCAGGACGACGATCACCCGCTTGTCGTTCCTGCGCGCCTCGGGCGACACGTCGTAGACCCCGAGGGCGACGAGGGAGAAAAACCGCCGTTTGAAGCCACGGCTGTGGGCCGCCAGCTCGATGATCTCCACCCGGAAGATCAGCCAGATTTCGACCAGGACCAGGATCAGGTAGATCCCGTAGATCAGCCCGAACGCCGACATGGCGGAGGTGAAGTGGGGCGTGATCATGATGTTCATGGCCCGCTCGGGATGACCGAGGTGCGCCAGCAGGGGCGTGGTGGCGACGGCCAGGAAGGCTAGCGAGGCGACCATCGACAGCCGGGCCACGGGGCGCAGCTCCCCATGACCGAACACGTGGTACAGCGAGGAGACGATGAACGCTCCGGCCACCAGACCCGTGATGTAGGGGTAGAGCACGATCATCAGACTCCACATCACGTGGACGTCGTTGGGGAACAGGTAGTTCATGGCCTGCTCGTGCATCAGCGCACCTCCCCGGAATGGCCGAGGTAGTAGCATTTCGGCTCGGTGTGGAGTTCGGGCTTGAGCAGGTGGACCTCGCTGGTGGCGATGATCTGTGCGACCTCGTCGCCCAGCGTCTTGGCGTCCCCGAGCTTGCGGGCCCCGGTGGGGCAGTTCTGGACGCAGGCCGTCTTCAGGCCCTTGGTCAGCCGGTGGTAGCAGAGCGAGCACTTGCTGGCGGTGTGCGTCTCGGGGTGGATGAAGCGCGATCCGTAGGGGCAGGCCTGCACGCAGTAGCTGCAGCCGATGCAGCGCTCGCTGTCGACGAGCACCAGACCCTCGGGGCTGATGTACGAGGCGCCGACGGGACACAGCTGCACGCAGGGCGAGTTGGTGCAGTGGTTGCACAACTTCGGCACGAAGAAGGCCTTGGTGACGTCCGCGCCCATCACCTGCGGCTCGAAGCCGTCGCGGCCGCCGTTGGGCGAGTCGATGAACGACTCGCCGGAGCGGGAGATGTGGTAGCGCTCGATCCAGGTCCGGAAGAAGTGCTTCGGCACCCGGTTCTCCAGCTCGCAGGCCCGCACGCACGATCCGCAACCGATGCACTTCTCGATGTCCACCAGGTAGATATAGCGGTGCTTGGTGGGATCGTATTCGAACTCGCCGAAGGCGCGGCCCAGCCCCCGCGTGACGGTGTTGGCCGAGACTAGGGCCAGGCCGCCGCCGGCCATGACCACGGCCATGCCGCCGGCGCCCACGGCGGCGATTTCCAGGAACTGGCGTCGGGTGAGATCCCGTTTCTTCATCTGGCTCATCGTCCCTCTCGCTCCTGGTTGGGGCGGTTGCTCGGGTGTCCTAGGGATTGTGCGCGGAGTCGCCGCCGTGGCATTCGACGCAGGCCTCGTGGGGGATGGCGTCTTCGGGACCGAGTTCCAGGTGTTCGCGCAGATCGACCTGCGCGATGCCCGCCGGCCTGGCCACCAGGCGCTGGTGGCAGAGGGCGCACAGCTTGTAGGAGCGGTTGATCTTCATGGGCGCGACGACCTCGCCGTCCTTGACGTGGGTGGCCAGCGGCGCGTGGCACACCTCGCAGCGGACGGCAGCATGGCTGCCGGCGGCCTTGACCGCGGCGACGTCGTCGTGGCACTCCGCGCAGGCGTCGGGCGCGCCGTGGATGAGTTCCTTGGCCGACTCCTCGAAGAGGGCGTCGTAGCGGTAGTAGCCCTCCTCCCCGAAGGAATCCGGAACTAGGAAGTGGCGCACCACCACGATCGACGACAGCAGCAGGCCGAGGAGTAGTGCGATGCGCCAGAGGTGTTTGGTATGTTCCATATCCTCACTCCGTCAGGGAGTCCGGGTGGGACCGGCGGGGTGCGCCGCCGCGACTTGGCAGGGTTTCTCTTCCGAACAGCCAGTGCAGGAAATGACGTCCCGACGAGAGGGCGCCAACCGGAGCGTCGGTCAGAAATTCCCGCTGGAGCACGTACCCAATGAAGGAGGGGCGGCGGCGAACGGACGCCCCTGGGGGGGGGCCGGGATCACCGAGGCTTTCCCGGGATGCGAGCAGACGACAGCATTCGACGAATCGATGCGGGCGATGTAGCATTCGAGCCTCGCTGCCGGGGATTGCGAATCCACCATGCCAGAAATCATATTGCATCACTATGAATTTAGTCAAGGTTTCGAACAATCAGTTTCGACTTTATTAGTCAATTTGAAATTGAATATTGAACAGATCCCCGTCGGATCCAAAACCCATTGATTCTGTGGGTCTTAGTGGGGTGCGAGGATCCGGCGCGGTGGCGCTCATTGGTCCGCCCCAATATTCAGTTTTTTTGATATGAAGTTACCAATATTGACGAGGCTCGCCGGCAAGGCGGAGCGCGTTCATGGCCCCCCTCCTCTCACCGATGCTGCGTTCCTCGGAACCAAGATGCGAGGGCAAGTGGAATCAGAAATCGGTCCACGAATCGGCATTCGCGGCACCCTGATTGCGTGACCTGGCACACGTTAGGTGGCTCGAAGTTGTGATCACGAGTGCAGCGAGCCACAGGGTATGGCCCAGGCGCTTCAAGCACGGCGGACCAGTTGCGCGAACACCACCATTATTTCACATTTAAGGCACATTCATGCCGCATTCTGTGGTCGTTATTGATGTTGTGTCGCAATCTCTCGTCACATGCCTATTCTGGCCCCAACAAGAACTCCAGGTCGATCGCTCACTCCGCTGAAACCATCGCGTGGGCTCCCGGCCACTATGCAGCCCTTGGTGGTGGATTTTGGGCAGGCACCATCCTCCGTGCCATCTCACTGGGCGCCGGCCTGTTGATTTTCCTGGTGGGCTGTGGGGACGACAAGGACCAACCGGGCAGGTCCCGATCCTACGATGTTCCGGCGGTGCCGACCGTGCTTGTGGGGTCTGAATACCCCCAGTCATGGCTCTTCGGCCCCTACGCGTTGCCGATCGATCCCTTTCACGCCTCTCCACCGCCGGCCGAGGCCGCATCGCGTAGACAGAGTACCGTGAATATCAAAACACCCCGCAGAGCACCGACGGCAGCGCGGGAGACATCGCGCGAGGCCATCGCGCGAGCGTCCGCGCCGGCGCCACGTCTGACGGGCGTGAGCCTCCTGCAGCCGGAAGCCGGCGGCGTTCCCGTCATGCCTGGGGGGGTTCTCCCGCTCGCCGTAACCGTGATCGCCGAGGGCGAGGGTGAGCACGAGATCCAGGAAAGCCTCCAGTTGCCTCCGGGCTGGACATCCCTGTTCGAGCCGGCCGTCTTCACGATTGAAGGAGGTGGTCGCCGACAGCGCATCCTGGCGGTGATCGTTCCCGGCGGCGCGTCCGCCGGCGCGTACTCCTGCACCTACCGCGCACAACCGGTTGGCCAGCCGGATCTGGAAGATGAAATCACTCTGCCGGCGACCGTCGGCGCATGCCCGGTGCTGGAGATGGTTGCGGGCGAGCATCAGGGTATTGTCGTGGCGGGCGACCCCTTCATCGCGACGGTTCACCTGTTCAACAAAGGTAATATTACCATCAGTGTCGAGACGACGGCCTCCAGCTCCGAGCAGTTCCGGGTATGGCCTCAGGTGGCGATGAGTACGCTCGAACCGGGGGAAGGCGCGGAGTTGACGTTCAGGGTCGACACGCCGGCGGATCTCACGCGGTCGATCAGCCATCGCCTGCTCCTGGCGTCGCGCATGACTGGCGGACAAACCGCGGTTCAGGACGCAGTCACCTGCCTGCAGACTGGGGTGCTGCCGCGCTCTGGCGTCGAGCCGGATTCGTGGGTCCACATGCCGGCCCGCCTTACCCTGGCGACCATGTCCGAGGAGAGCCGACGCTCCTGGCAGGGGAGCCTGGAAGGCGCGGGTTCCCTCGATGAGGCGGGCCGCCACCGACTCGACTTCATGCTGCGGGGCAACGACACTAGGCAGCAGAGCATGTTCGGACGCCAGGATGAGTACCGCGCCAGCTACGCCTCCGACTTCATGAAACTCACCGCCGGCGATCACTTCTTCAACCTCTCGCGGCTGAGCAGCAACTATTACTACGGTCGCGGCGTGTCGTTCTCTCTGCGCGTCGGCCCGGACATCGATCTGGGCGCGCACTATGCCCAGAACCGATGGCTCTCTTCCGAACACCAGTGGTCGGCGTTCGTGCGGAGGCGCCTGTCTCCGTGGGCGACAACCAAACTGAACCTCATGTATCGCGATCCGTCTCGCCTTGCGGGGACGGATGACCGCATTGTCAGCCTCGAAACCGATCTCGACAATCGCCGCGGCGAGAAATTGCACCTGGAGACAGCGCACGGCTCCAGTACGGCCCAGGGCGTGCCGGGCGGCAACGCCCTGCGCCTGCTGTTCAGCAGTGACCGCGGCGGGCGCAACCTGTCGTTCGAGAGGATAGCCGCCGGGAGTGGCTACCGCGGCGAATTCACAAACCACGAACAGACATCGGGGCGCCTGATCCTGCGTCACGGCCGTTTCCTGGAGACCTATGCGGCGGTGCAGCAGTATGAAAGCCCTTTCTTCGGCGTATCGCGCAGCGGTTCGCGGCAGGGCGGCCTGAACTGGTCGGCCGGAGGCGGCACGTCGCGCCTATTCCTGGAATCGCGGCGGTCGTACATCGACTTGACTGGCGGCCGCTCCTCCCTCGGTCACGATGAAACCAGCTACCGTTTCGGGTACGAACGGAACCATCCACGCGTCCGGCTCAATGTCTCGCTCGAAACGGGTGACCAAACGCACGAAGCCACTGCCGAAACCGACCGAATCCTGAGGCTGTCGTCCTTCGCCCACGTTCCGCTCAGCCGCGACTCCGCATTGTACCTCCAGGGCCAACTGAGCGGCCGCGACGATGTGGGCGGCGGCCTGCTCGGCGGCGGCAGCTACCTGTCGGGCAGCCTGAACTGGTGTCGGCCCGCGGGGAACCGGCTCTCGATCAGGGCCTCCGCCGACAATCTGAACTCGCGAGTCCGCGCACGGAGCACGCAAATCGATGCCGCCTGCGCCTGGGCGCTGGCGCGGGACCTGTCCCTTGACTTGCGGCTGCGCCACCTGCGCGGAAGCGACGACCGGACCCGCAATGCGTTCCTGTTGTCGGTGACCCGCGGTTTCGGCGTACCCGTCGGGCGCAGGACCAGCGTCGGCGCCGTCCGCGGCGTGATCTTCGACATGGAAGACGCCCAGCACCGCGGCGTGCCGGGAGTGGTCGTGCGGCTGAACTCGATGATGGCCATCACGGACAGCGAGGGCGTGTTCTCCTTCCCCACGGTCGAGCCCGGGAGGCTGCTCCTGACCGTCGACCGCGGTATCCTGGGTCTGAACATGACCACCCGGACCCCTCTGCCGATGATGATCGAAGTGAAAGGGGGAGGGACCGAGCGCCTGGAGATCGGCGTATCGCGCGCATCCCGGGTCGAGGGCCGCGTTTCCTTGTACATCTCCGCGCCTGCGGTCGCCGTTGCAACCGACTCCCTACCCGGAAACACTTTGTTCGTCGAGGGGTCCGACTGCCGCAGCGTCGCCGGCCGGCCCGCCGGGGGACGCCGCTACATCCAGGGATCGGGGCTGGCCAATATCATGGTCGAGATCAGCAACGGCGTGACGGTTCGCCGCAAGTTCACCGGCGAGGACGGCGGTTTCGATTTTCCAGAACTGACGCCGGGCGCCTGGACCCTCTCGGTGTCGACCCGCAACCTGCCCCCTCACCATGAACTGGAAGCACGCGTCGTCGAGATCGATGTGGCCGCCGGAGAGACGGCCGAGATTCCGCTGCGAGTGCTGCCCGTGCTGCGCGGGATCGAGATCATCGACAGCGGTGAACTGGAACTGGTCACGCTCGACTGAACGGGTACCGGCCGCAGTATTGCCTGCCGGACAGTCGCCGTCCCGCTGGGGGCGGGATGTGCTGCGGCGGATGAAGAGGCCCCGGCAACTGAAGCAACAGGCGGGGCCAACGCATTGGTGGGAATTGCGGTCGGGGTTTGGACAGCGGAGTGGCGATCAGCCGGGGGTGTTGGAGATCATGCCCCGGACACGGCAACGATCGCGCCAATGGGTCATTCCACGGCCAGAACCTATGGTGCGACAGCGAGGCTGTAGCGGCAGCCCCAGACATCACCGTCGCCGTTGTCGATGACGACCAACGCCTGGTACTCCCCCGGCTGATAATCGAGGCCGAAGTCGTAGCGGACCGAGCAACCGGGGTAGATCCGCATGGTTTCGCCGGAGAGGCGGCCCATCAGTTGACCGCCGTCGTTGTAGATCTCCGTCCAAACGGTCGGACGCAGCATGAAGTCGCCGGTGTTGTCCAGATCGAGCCGTAGTACTGTGGCGCCGTCGATCCGATGCAGACCTCCGTGCGGCTTCACGGAACGCCCCCCCACGCCGTCGATCGTCACTGAAAACTGGACTCCGCGGCGCACGACCATGCGCACGCCGACGGAGGGCCGATCCTCGAGCGCGACCAGGTCGTCGACGGACGGCATGGGTTCGATCATGAGCATGCTCCAGTAGGTGCCCGGGAGCGTGACGTCTTCCGGGACCTCAACGCGATAGACGATCTGGACCCTGCCGTGGGGCGGCAGGTCGGCCTCGAGGGGCGAGATGGTGATCCATCCGGAGTTGGAGCGGGGAGTGGTGCCGGGCGGACCGAATTCGTTACTCCCGTCGGACCTGAAGAGGTAGTCGGACTGGTAGAGGCGGATGCGCTGGGGCTCATCCGAAGAACTCGCGATCTCGAGGACGCCCTCTTCGATGTCTCCCGGCCTCAAGACCAGATCCCTGGTCAGACCGCCGGAGACGGAAAAAGACGCGTGGGCGCCCGCAGCCCAGAGACCGCACAGAAGTAGAGTCGCCATTCGGGACCACATGACGTTACCTCGCCGATGCGGAACTTCCGCCCGATCAGATCGAACTGGTGATCGTGTAGGTCACCGTGTGGACCTGGCTGCCCGCAGCCAGCCCCGACGTCGCCGATGCCACGTACTCCAGGGCGCAGGTGCCGTTGCCGGTGGAAACTGCGGTCACGAAGTTCTGGGCCGTGGTGCTCAGGGTGATCTGCCCGGCCGAAGTGCCGCCCGTGACACTGCCCGCCGTGACCTTCAGGGTGGCTATCGGCGAAGCCACGCTGGTGGCGACGGTGATTTTCTGGCTGGCCTCGTTGTTGGACCAGTTCAAGTCGCAAGTCGTCGCATCGGACACATCGGACGGATTGTTGCCGGGCGTGGGTTCGACGAAGGTCAGCGTGATGTTGCCCCCCGTGATCGCCACGTCGTTGATCGTCGGGATCACGACCGTGACCGTGTGGTTGTCGCTGGTGGCCGACAGGGCCGGCAGGCTGCCTACCGAGACCAAGAGAACGGCTAATATGAAAACACGTCTCATCCCGATACCTCCCGATGTTTCGCCTTGAGAGCATGACGAGGAACTCCCGTCAGGCTTCGGCAACGAGATGCATGATTCGTTCCTTCCTGGAAATCACCATGAAGTGATAGGCAATCGAAGACATCATGCGATATCATGCCGATTAGTTAGATTTGGCGCCGTAAATTTAACATTCGATAAGCGCCGGCGGCCTTCGAACACCATGCAATTGGCACGATATCTGTGCAGAAGTAAGCATTGGCTATAACCGGTCCCCGGGGCTCGCCCCCCATATCCATCGAATCTCGACGCATTCCCCCATCCTATCGAAGGAGGATGCGTATCAGGGATTTTCGACGATCATGTCCGGATGATTTCCGTGACCCCCTGCCACCAACCTCCCGCAAGGAGCGACCCATGAACTGGACCGAGCTGCTGAAGTGCACCGTCGAGGAGTCCTACAAGGCGACCGACGGCCTGATGGCCCTGGTCGAGGACAAGGACCTCGCCTGGAAGCCCGCCACCGGCAAGAACTGGATGACCACCGGCCAGCTGCTGATGCACCTGACCAGCGCCTGCGGCTTCTGCTGCCGCGGCTTCGCCACCGGCGACTGGGGCGCGCCCCCGTGCGACGAGAACGCGAAGGACGGGCCGCCCGCAGACGCGATGCTGCCCCCGGCCGAGTCCCTGCCCTCCGTCGGCAGCGTGAAGGAAGCTCGCGCCCTGCTGGCCGCCGACAAGCAGGTCGCCCTGGACATGATCGCCCAGGCCGGCGAGCAGAAGCTGGCCAACCAGATGGTGTCCGCGCCCTGGGATCCGACCGAACGCGCGCTCGGCCTACAGTTCCTGATGATGGCCGGCCACCTGTCGACCCACAAGAGCCAGCTCTTCTACTACCTGAAGCTGATGGGCCGCGACGTCAACACCATGCACCTCTGGGGCATGTAGGCCGCACCGGCGCTGATCCCGGAACGAGAAGGGGCCCCGCGTCCGTCGACGCGGGGCCCCGGTCGTTGCGTCGAGATGCGCGTCAGACCCGATCCATGGGGCCGCCGTCCAGCTGGGCCGGCGCCTCCGCGGTCTTGCCCGCCGACTCGCGCTTCCAGAGCCAGGCTCCCAGCGCCGCCAGCCCGCCGACCAGGATGATCGTGCGCGCCACGCGCAGCAGGCAGACCACCCACGCGATGCCCATCCCGAGCGCGGCCCACTGGACCCACCAGTCGCCCGGAGAGGTCGCGAGGTTGATGACGAACAACAGGGCCAGGATCAGGGGCGCCGTGAAGAGGTACTTGATGTCGCTGAAGACCTTGAACACGTCCGACTCCTTGGCGAGCGAGAGTGGTGCACCTGACGACGAACGGGACTACGTTCGCCGACGCCGGGGGTTGCATCTGCGGCGCGGGCCGGCCCGGAACGACTGATTGACATGGCGTCGGGCTCCGCCCTACCTTCATGCTCTCGCCTGGATCATTCACGGAGGAACGGCTCGCATTACCCGTCGACATCGACCGCAGAGACTCGGACTGCCGCGCTTCTCATCATCCGAACGACATCGTGCACCGAAGTCACGGTCGCAGGAATGCGTAGCGCCGGGCCTTGGGCCACGGAATTGCAATACGAGCGTGCGGACCGCCGCACGCGCCCGCCACAGGGTGATCTGCATGTCTGCCGCCAGGCCGCCGACCTTCCTCGGGAGGGTGCGTTGAAGCCAAGAGATTATGCTGCATTGGTTTCGCTACTTCTGCTCGCCCCGCTGGCCGGCTGCAGTCACGTGGCCGGCAACGCCCCCCCGCCGGACACCAAGACGACGACCGCGCCCACGCTGGTTGGTGTCGACGGCCGGAAGTACCGCTGTTTCAACGATGACGGGACCTTGCGCTGCGAAGAGCTGCGCGCCCTCCTGGCCGGCGTGGACAACAATTTGCCGGTCGAGGCGTCGCAACGAGGGATCGGGACCCCGGCGAGAAGGTGATGCGATGAGATGTGTGCCGGTACTCGCGCTCGTCTCGATGTTGCTGGGCGCCTCGGCGGGATCGGCGGCGACCCCCGTCACCTTCACGCCGCTCAACTCGCTCGAAGGCATCGAATTCGCCGCCGTGAGTTCGGGTTGGCTCGACCCCGGCGCCGCCATCGACAAGCAGATCCAGGAGCACGTCACCTGGATGAGGGCCAGGAGGCCCGGCTACAAGATCACGCCGGCCGGTCGTGCCGAGATCATCAGGAGCATGGCCGAGAACGACCAGTACAAGCTGTTCACCTCCCTGAACGACCAGCCGTCCCTCGTGACCTATCGGCTGGGCATCTACCTCCCCGAAGGCTGCCAGATGATCTTCCAGGGACGCGAAGCGATCCGGCTGAAGGTCCGGCGCGCTGACGGCGTCATCGTCACGATCGCGGACGGCGGGATCATCTGCCCGCACCGGGCCGCGCCCCTGAGCGTGTGGGACGACACCCGCAAGGGACGCGTCGTGTTCACCTCGCAGTTCAACGCGGGCAAGCCGGGCGATTGGCCCAACATCGCGATCATCCTGCTGCCGCGGGCGCTGCTGGGTTCCGAGGTGCTGGAGGTCATGCCGACGGAACGGCTGGAAATCGTCCATCCGCAAGGTCGGCTCAGTTACAAATAACGGAGGGAGGCTTCGTCGGACGGCACAGCGCGGATATCCGATGACTGATGACCGAAGGAGGAGGCATGTCGAAAAAGACCATCGCGACCCTCATGCTCGCAACATCGATGACCGCAGGCTCTCCCTTGATCGCACCGCCGGCCGCCACTGCTTCCGCACTGCCCGAGTTCTTCTGCGATCTCGCAGAAGCGGCGGGGTGGCAGAGCGCCGGTCTGAATTTCGTCTGTTACGTCGCCATGGACATCAACGGGACGTGTTGCGATCCCTACGGGGATCCCTGGTACGAATCGCAGCCGCTGCCCTGAACGGAATCGGGGCGGAGTTTCCTCCGCCCCGGCACGCGCGCCAAGTTCACCTCGGCTCAGCGGAGCTTGAACGTCAGCGGCATCATCACCCACACCTCGATCGGCTTGTGGTCGATCTGCGCCGGCCTCCACATCGAGGTGCGCGCGCACGCGATCGCCGCCTCGCGCAGCATCTGCTCGCCCTCGACCACGATGACGTCCTTGACCTTGCCGTTCTTGCCCACCAGCACGCGGACCACGACCGTGCCTTCGACCTCGGCCGAGCGCGCCATGGGCGGGTAGCTCAGCGGGTCGATGGAGATGCGCACGGGATCCTCGTCGACGGCGATGAAATCGTCCGGCGACGGCGACACGTCGATGTCCACGTCCACGACCAGGCCGCCACCCTCGCCGCCCTCGAGGCCCTCCATGGTGATCGGGGCCAGCGCCTCGGCCATCTCGTCGACGGTCGCGATGGTCTGCGAGGTGGCCAGCTCGTCGGCGACCGGCTCCGGCACGCCGATCGACGGCGGTACGGCGAGGTCGGCAACGGCCTGCGCGACGCTGACCTGCGGCGCGGTCGGCCGCGAGATCGACGGCGGCACCCCCAGGTCGGTGTAGCGCACGATCCGGATCTCCCGCGGCGGCTCGACCGCCACCTGACGGTGGCTCCACAGCCACCAGCCCGCGAACGCCAGCACCCCCAGCAGCAGCGTGATCCCGTTCGCCCAGCTCAGCCAGCGCGCCAGCTCCCGCCGCAGCGGGTGATCCGCGCCCGTCAGCGGCAGCTGCGGCGCATCGTCGAGACGGAACGCCCAAGGGATATGAGACGCGGCGGTCGCCGCCGCCTGCTTGCCCTTCATCGCACTCCCTCCAGCACGGCGTCCTCGCCCTCCTTCATCGGGATCAGGCTGAACCGCTGCATGTTGGCGTCCTCGAGCGTGTCCATCATGTCCACCATCGGCTCGTA
>JANOEP010000054.1:0-98966 GCA_031441465.1 bacterium
CAACAACTACTGTTTAGGAATCAAACAAATATTCACCGTTGCAGCAACAGCAACACCACAACGTTGCATGTGCAAGGTTTTTCAGATTTCACGAGCAGCCTTTCCCAGTAGTGTTGTAGGAATAATCAATCATCATAAGCAACGTACATCCCTCCTCAATCTACGCTGTGGAACTGCCGTTTATAACGTGAATCTCTAGAAAGAAGAGAAAAATGAGACTTTTTTGTCACATTTTCAGGAAGAAATCAACAGACCAAACAATTTGCACGCAGGGCCGCGGCGGCCGCCGCCAAGGTGGCGCCGCTGGTGACCAGATCGTCCACCAGCGCCGCGCGCGCCGGGCCGACGCGCGGCGGGCGCGCCACGAACGCGCCGGCGACGTTGCGCTGGCGCCGCGGATCGTCCCCACCGAAATGCGCCTGCTGGTGCGTCGCGCGCCTTCGCACCAACAGATCCGGCCGGACGGGCAGGTCGAGTTCCGCCCCGATCACCTGCGCCAGGATCTCGGCCTGGTTGAACCCGCGCTCACGGCGGCGCCGCGCGTGCAACGGTACCGGCACCAGGACGTCGGCGCATCCCGCGACCCGGATCGCCGCCGCCGCGCCGTCGCGCGCCAGCTTGCCCAGGGGCGCGGCCAGTCCCCGCCGGCCCCGGTACTTCCAGACGCCGACTAGTTCCGCCAGGGCGGGGTGATTCACCGAGCCGGCGCCCACCAGCAGCGGCGGCGACACACCCTCGTGGCGCAGCACGACCGGCGCCGCGGGCAACCGGGCCTCGCAATCCCCACACAGGGCCGCGGCGTCCCACCAGCGAATCCCCGGCCGCGGCCGGCGCGCACCCGCGACGCCGCTCACCGCGATCCCGCAGAGCGCGCAGCGGGACGGCCAGAGGGCCTCGAGGATCGCCAGCGCGCCCTCGCCGACCCAAACGGCCGGCGCGGTCACGACCCCGCCGTCCGGCGGCGGCGTCGCCAGCCGACCCGGTGCCGCGCTCACCACGGCAACGCCAAGGCGTCGGCCATCGCGGCGCGGTCGGGCGCGCGGCCGAACCACCAGGCGAAGGCCAGCGCGCCCTGCTCGAGCAGCACGCCGCGCCCGTCCAACCGGAGTGCGGGGCCGGGCCTCGCGCCGGCGCGGTCGGCCGGCGCCGTGTCGGCCGGCGCCGTGACGGCCGGCGTCATGTCGGCCGGCGCCTGGCCGGCGTGGCCGTAATTCAGATCGAGCCAGGGACCGAGCGTCACGACGGGCGGTGGTCGCAGCAGAGCGGAGAGGTCGGAGCCGGGGGGCGTCGCGTCCACCACGAGCGTGCCAGGGGGCAGCGGCAGCGAGGACAGCGGCCGACCGGGCGGCGGCACGGCGGCGCGGGTCGCCGCGGCCGGGGGCAACGTCGCCAGCCAGCGGCGCAATCCGGCGGCGCTTCGCGGCGAGCGCGCCACGATCCAGACCCGCCCGGCTCCGGCGCGCAGGCAGGCCAGCGCCGCCGCCCGCGCGGCTCCCCCGGCGCCGATCACCACCGCGGCTCGCGCCGCGGCGTCGAGACCGGCCAGCACCGCCGCGATGCCGCCGACGTCGGTGTTGTGCCCCTCCCAGCCGCCGGCGCGCCAACGCACGGTGTTCACGGCGACGGCGGCGGCGGCGTCGGCGGTCAGGCGTGCGCACAGCGCCGCCGCCGCCGTCTTGTGCGGCGCCGTCACGTTCAGACCCCGCAGACCGAGGTCGCGGCCGCGATCGCGCAGGACGGTGAGGCGCGGCGACTCGATCTCGACGGCGTGGTAGTCGAACGGCAGGCCGGCGGCCCGCAGCGCCGCCCCCTGGAAACGGGGCGAGAGCGAGTGGCCGACCGGATCTCCCGCCACCGCGTAGAAGGGTCGCGGCGGCTCCCACGGGCGGCCGTCCCGCAGCCACGACGACCCGTCGGGCGCGAGCCGCAGGATCCCGCCTTCAGTCGCGCCCACGGCGGCCGCTCCCCTGCACCCGGACAAGCAGCGCCAGTCCCGCCGCCGCCAGCACGCCGCTGATCACCTGGCTCAACGTCAGCCCCCCCGCGACGACGGCACCGGGCTCGTACACGCGCAGGAGATCTTCGAGCGCGCGCGCGACGCCGTACAGCAGCAGGAAGCGGGCGAACACGACACCGTCGCGGAAGGGCCGGCGATCGCCCAGCACCAGCAACCCCCAGACGAGGAACCCCGCCGCCGAAGCGTACAGCTGCGTGGGGTGAAGCGGCGCGCCGTGCGAAACGGCGCCGGCCTCGCAGGTCGGTGGGAAGACGACGCCCAGCGCCGAATCCGTGGCCCGCCCGAAGCAGCAGCCGTTCAGGAAGCAGCCGATGCGCGTCAGGCCGATGCCGAGGGCGACCTGGGGCGCCAGGGCGTCCGCGAGCCGCAGGAACGGCAGCCGGCGGCGGCGGCAGTTCCACAGGACGACCGCGGTGGCCGTCAGGATCCCGCCGTACAGGGTCAGGCCGCCCTCCCAGATGAAGAACACCCGGTACCAGGGGTGGAAGTCGCCGAGATGGGTCAGGACGTAGAACAGCCGCACGCCGATCAGCGACGAGATCAGCACCGCGAAGCACATGTCCAGGACCGTGTCGCGGTCGAACCCGCGCGCGCGCCCCCGGCGCACGCTCAGCCAGATGCCGACCAGGAAGCTGAGCGCCAGCAGCAGGCCGTAGCTCTTGACGAGGCCGAACAGTTGCGGATGCATGCGCACCTTCCTCTACGTTTCGAAACTGCGGGACCCCACGTTGGTCAGCAAACCCAGCATGATCGCCGACGTCAACATGTTCGAGCCCCCGTAGCTCATCACCGGCAGGGGCAGGCCGGTCACCGGCATCAGACCCGTCGTGATGCAGATGTTGACCACGACGTGGAACGTGAAGTAGGTGACCACGCCGACCGCCAGCAGTGAGGAGAACGGCCGCCGCGCCTCCAGGGCGATCTGCAGCCCCCGCATGATGATCACGAGGTACAGGCCCACCAGCAGCATCGCGCCGATGAATCCCAGTTCCTCGCCCACGACCGAGAAGATGAAGTCGGTGTGCCGTTCCGGCAGGAAGGCCAGGCCCTTCTGCGTGCCCTGCAGGTAGGACGTACCGAACAGGCCGCCCGACCCGATGGCCACTTTCGACTGGATCGCCTGGTAGCCGGAACCGAACTGGTCCCGCGCCGGGTCGAAGAAGGTGAGGATGCGTTCCTGCTGGTAGACCTTCAGGCCTTCCCAGAAAAATGTCGTGATCAGGCCCGTGACGATGTTGGCCGCCATCAGGGCCAGGTTCTCCAGGAGACGGAAGCGGGCCCGGGTCAACGCGGCCAGCAGGACGACCAGGTAGATGCCCCACGGCCAGGGCGACCCCGCCACCGTCTCCGCGTAGAAGCTGAACACGGCGCTCAGCAGCGGCGAGGCCAGACTCAGCAGCAGGACCCAGGACAAGCCGTACCAGAACACCGCCACGATCCAGATCGCCGCGAACACGAGGCTGGTGCCGAGGTCCGGCTCGCGCAGGACCAGCAGCAACGGCAACCCCGCCAGCAGCATCGACGCCGTCACCGGCAGCAGGCGTTTCTCCTGGGCGTGGAACGCGGCGAGCAGCCGCGCCAGGACCAGGATGACCGCGATCTTCGCGGGTTCCGAGGGTTGCAGCCGCACGGGGCCCAGGTCGAACCAGCGCCGCGCGCCCTGGACCACGGGCGCCGCCACCAGCACGATCGCCAACAGGATCACGCACAGCAGGTAGAAGGGTGGCGTCCCCTGCTCGATCCAGCGCAACGGCAGGCTGCGCACCGTCAGCAGCACGCTCCAGCCGATGGCGACCCAGATCACCTGCCGCCAGAAGATCGACTTCGGCACGCCGGGGTCCATGATCTCGTACGGGCCGTGGATCCCCTCGGTCACGCTCCAGAGTGTGGCCAGGCTGAACAGGCAGAGACCGGCGTAGGCGGCGGGGATGACCCAGCCGCCTTCACCGGGGTTGCGGGGCCACGCGAGCTTCACGGCGTAACCACCTTCTCAGATTCTTTTTGCGCGAAATACGCACTCAGCCAGCGGCCGGCGACCGGCGCGGCCACGGCGCCGCCGTGCCCGCCGTTCTCCAGGATGACCACCACCGCGACCTCCGGCAGGATCGCCGGCGCGAAGCAGACGAACCAGGCATGGTCCTCGCCGTGGGGGTTCTCGGCCGTGCCGGTCTTGCCCGCGACCTCGATCGATTGGACGCGGGCCCGCGTGCCGGTCCCCATGTCCACCACCTGGCGCATCGTGCGGCGGACCCAGTCCAGGTGCGCCGAGTCGAGCGGCAGCGGCCGCGACGCCGCCGGGGGCGCGGTCGCGGGGTCCCGCACGAAGACCGGCCGCAGGTCGGCCAGCCCGGTCGCCACGCGTCCCGTCAGCACGGCCATCTGCAGGGGCGTGACCAGCAGCTCGCCCTGGCCGATGGCGTTGTTCAGCATCACGCCGCGCGACCAGCCGCGAGACCCGAACCGCTTGTCGTACCACGCCGTGTCCGGAACGTTCCCCGCCGCCTCGCCGCGGAAGGGGCTGCCGGTCGGAGCGCCAAGGCCCAGCAGGCGGGCGGTGACGGCCAGCTGGTCGATGTTCAGGCGCAGGCCGAGCTGGTAGTAGAAGACGTCGCAGGAGTGGATCAGCGCCGACGTGTGGTCGACCGCGCCGTGGCCGCCCTTCTTCCAGCAGCGGAACGCGCGGTTGCCGAACTGGTAGGAACCGTCGCAGGGCGAGAACGACGTCGAGGAGGTGGCCTCACCGTTCTGCAGCGCGGTCAGCGAGGTCACGATCTTGTACGGGGACCCCGGCGGGTACGTCGCCTGGGTCAGCCGGTTGAGGAAGGGATGGCCCGGGTCGGACTGCAGGGCCTGCCAGTCCCTGGTCGAGATGCGCGAGGTGAACAGGTTCGGGTCGTACGCGGGCGCGCTGATCGCCGCCAGCACCTCCCCGCTCGGCAGGGACAGCGCCACGGCGCAGCCGCGGTTGTCCCCCATGGCCGCGCCGAGCGTGTCCTGGAGCGCCTGGGACAGCGTCAGCACGACATCCTGGCCGGACTGCACCGCCCGCAGTTCCACTTCGCGGCGGCCGACCACGCGCCCCACCGCGTTGACCTCCTGCAGCGTGTAGCCGGCCTGACCGCGGAGCCGCTCCTCGTACACGGCCTCGATCCCGTCGCGGCCGATCCAGTCGCCGGGCTTGTAGCCGTCGGGATCGTCTTCCTCCCCGATCTCGCTCGGCAGGGTTTCGCCCACGTAGCCGATGACGTGCCCGAACAGGGTGCCGTCGAGGTAGCGACGCCGCGACCTCGTCTCCACCTTGACGCCGGGCAACTCGCGCCCGCGCTCCTCGATCACCGCGATCTGCGGCATCACCGCGTTGGCGACCAGCGTCAGGCGGGGCCGGCCGGAGGATTGTTCGCCGGCGAGGCGGTCGAGCGTCTCGTAGCGCGGTAGGCGCAGCCACGTCAGCAGCTTCTCCAGCGTCGAGTCGGGTCCGGCCTTGCCGAGGCAGCGGTTCGGCACGGTGATGTCGGCGATGTAGACGTTGTCGGCGAGCAGGCGGCCGTCCCGGTCGAGGATCCTGCCGCGGGGCGCCATGACGCGCAGCCGCAGCTGCCGGTTCTCCAGGGACTGGCTCTCGTATTCGTCGTGCTTCACGACCTGCATGACCAGCAGGTTGACGACGATCACGCCGAACACCAGCAGGATCGCGGCGCGGAGGATCCGGGCCTGGACGAGGCGCGTGTGCGGCATCTTTCCTCCCGGCCCGCGGGTTCAGTCGTCCCGGTTCAGCAGGCCCAGCAGGTCCGCCGCCCGGATCAGGGGGATCGCGACCAGGCCGGTGAACACGGCCGAAGGCAGCGCCGCGGTGAACAGCGGCTCGAGGAAGGTGCTGCGCCCGGTCCAGCTCAGCACCAGCAGGTGCAGCGCGTCGTGCCCCAGGGCGAGGACCGCCACGGTCGTGCCCTCGACCGCCGGTATGCCGAAGTTGAAGCGGGCGCGGGCGCGGCCGGCGGCGAAACCGGCGAGCGACTTGGCCAGGGAATTCAAGCCGAGCTGGTCCGGCGAAGCGGTGTCGATCACCAGACCGAGCACGAAGCCTCCCACAGTGCCGGCGAAGGCTCCCTCGGCCAGCGCCAGGATCGCCACGGCGATCAGCGAAAAGTCCGGCCCGATGTGCCCGAAGGTCAGCAGGGGGGCCAGCAGCGTGTCGCCCAGCAGGGCCAGCAGCCCGAGGGCCAGGGTGGTGCGCAGGAAGCGGTTCACGGCTGCGCCTCCACGGCGACGGAGTCGGTCGCCGCGGTATCGGGCAGCGCGCCGGCGGCGGTCAGCCAGTCGCCCCGTCCGACCACGGCGAAGACCACGTCCAGCCGGCTGAACGACGCCAGGGACTTGACGCGGATCTCCTTGAACAGCTGTTCCGGCGGCGACTCGACGGCGACGACCACGCCGACGGGCAGGCCGCGCGGCAACGCGTCCTGCGGGACGGCGGTCTCGCCCTGCAGCAGCCCGACGTCCGAGGTGACCACCCGGTCGCCGATCTCGACGTCTTCGTCGCGCCCCACCAGCGCCAGGTCGAACTCGTCGCCTTCCCGCGGGTGCAGGATGCCCGGCAACCCGGTGCGGACCAGCTGGCAGCTGACGCCGACGCCGGGCGAGTTCAGCAGCTCGACCCAGGCGGCGCTGGGGCCGGCCGGCGTGTGGACGCGACCGACGAGGCCTTCGACCGTGATCACGGGCTGGTAGCGCTCCCAGGCGACCGCCTCGACGGAACGCACCAGGATCAGCGACGCCGAGGCGGCGACGCGGCGGCGCTGCACCTCGCAGGGCACGAGATCCGCGGGCGCGGCGTCGAGCAGGCCGAGCGCCTGCCGCAACTCGTCCCGCTCGCGGCGCAGGCGCTCGGCGGCCTCGCGGTCGACGCGCAGCGCCGCCACCTCGGCGCGCAGCGACGCGTTCTCGCCGCGCACCCGGCCGACGTCGGCGACGAAGGCCGCGAAGCGGTCGTAGGGGCCGGTCAGCACGGTGCCCAGGACGCCGGCGACGCGGATCCGCTCCGCCGACGGCAGCGCGAGCAGACCGATCGAAAGCGCGGCGCAGACGGCCACGGCCAGGATCTCGCTGCGGCGGGTGTGGGTTGCCAGATTGAGGCCCATCGACCGCCCCCGCTCAGTCCCGCGTGCTCTTCATCACGACCGCGCGGTAGCGCTCGAAGTCGTCGAGGATCTTGCCGGTGCCCAGCACCACGCAGTAGAGGGGGTCGTCCATCAGGTTGATCGGCAGGTCGGTGTGCTCGCGCAGCAGGTCGGGCAGGCCGCGCAGCATCGCGCCGCCGCCGGTCATGACGATGCCGCGGTCCTTGATGTCGGCCGCCAGCTCGGGCGGCGTCTGCTCGAGCGCGTGCTTCAGCGCGTCGACGATGGCCTGGATCGGCTCCTGCAGCGCCTCGCGGATCTCGAGCGTGGAGACCTTCTGGATCTTGGGGATGCCGGTGACCTGGTCGAGCCCCTTGACCTCCATCTCCTCCTCCTGGCGGAGCTTGAAGGCGGAGCCGATGGTCTTCTTGATCTGCTCGGCGGTCTGGTCGCCGATGAGCAGGTTGTGGTTCTTCTTGATGTAGGTGACGATCGCCTCGTCCATCTCGTCGCCGCCCACGCGGATCGAGGTGTCGCAGACGATGCCGTTGAGCGCGATGACGGCGATCTCGGTCGTGCCGCCGCCGATGTCGATGATCATGTTGCCGCTGGGCTGCTCGACCGGCAGGCCGACGCCGATGGCGGCGGCGATGGGCTCGGCCACCAGGAAGACCTCGCGCGCGCCGGCGTGCTTGGCCGAGTCGCGCACGGCGCGCTTCTCCACCTCGGTGATGCCCGAGGGCACGCAGATCACGATGCGCGGCGCGATGAAGTGGCGCTTCTTCTGGGCCTGGCGGATGAACTCGCGCAGCATGTACTCGGTGACCTCGAAGTCGGCGATGACGCCGTCCTTCAGGGGCCGGATGGCCTGGATGTTGTCCGGGGTCTTGCCGAGCATGGCCTTGGCCTCGCTGCCCACCGCGTAGACCTTGCCCGTGGATTTCTCCAGCGCCACCACCGAGGGCTGGTTCAGCACGATGCCCTTGCCCTTGATGTAGACCAGGGTGTTGGCCGTGCCCAGGTCGATGGCGATGTCGTTGTTCAGAAAGTTGTTCAGTCTCCCGAACATGGCGGTCATCCCCTCCGCGCCGCCGGCGGCGGTGCGTTGTGCCAGTTTTCGGTCGGCCACCCGTGTTCGCGGAGGCTGGTGTGCTCCCCGCTCCCCATCACGATGTGGTCCAGCAGCTCGATCCCCAGCAGCCGGCCGCATCCGGCCAGCCGCGCCGTCAGTTCCAGGTCGTCGCGGCTCGGCTCGGCGCAGCCCGACGGGTGGTTGTGCGCGACGATCAGCGCGGCGGCGCCCCGCTCGACCGCGCCGCGGAAGACCTCCCGCGGGTGGACCAGCGAGGCGTCGAGGCACCCCACGGACACCGTTTCGACGCGCGTCACGCGGTGGCGCGCGTCCAGGTGCAGCGCGAGGAAGTGTTCGCGGTCGCAGCCGCGGAACGCTTCCTCGAGCAGGGGAACCAGGTCGGCCGGCCGGCGGACCAGCGGCCCGGTGTCGCGCGCTTCGGCGCCGGCGCGCGCCCCCAGCTCGAAGGCCGCGGCCAGGCGCACGGCCCGCGCCGGTCCCACGCCGCGCTCCCGGCAAAGCAGGGCCGCGTCGAGGCGCGCGAGGGCGCCGAGTCCGCCGTGGCGGTCCAGCAGCACGGCCGCCGTCGCGGCCGGAGCCGCGGCACCGCCCGGTCCCATCACGAGGCTCAGGATCTCGCCGGGCGAAAGCGCCTTCGGTCCGAGGCGCCACAGCCGGCCGTGCGGACTGGAGACGTCCGTGGGCCCGACGGGGCGTGCGTGCGACGTCCTGTCGAGGGGCGATTTCCGTATCTCTTTTGATTTGAACACTCTACCTCCACGCGGGAGGTGGCGCCAATCTAGCACGGCCTCGGGAGGCGGGCAACCCTTTTTCGGGGCGCGCGCGGCCGTTTTCGCTTGTTCCGACCGGAATCGCGACCTATCCTGCTCGCGGTTCGCAGCCCCACCCGCAGGAGAGCGGCATGCCCGAGTCCTCAGCGTCGATCCCCATCCTGGTACGCAAGTACGGCGGTTCCTCGCTGGCCTCGGTGGACCGCATCGGCGCCGTGGCCCGCGACCTGGCCGCCCGGCGCGCCGAGGGCTGCCGGCTGGTCGTGGTGGTCAGCGCGATGGGCCGACACACCGACGAGCTGGAACACCTGGCCCGCCAGGTCAGCCCGCGACCGCCGCGCCGCGAGCTGGACATGCTGCTGTCGGTCGGCGAGCGCGTCTCGATGTCGTTGCTCTCGATGGCGCTGGAAGTCTGCGGCGTGCCCGCGATCTCCCTGACCGGCAGCCAGTGCGGCGTGATCACCGACGAGAGCCACACCGAGGCCCGCATCCTCGAGGTGCGCGCCGACCGCGTGCGCGAGGCCCTGGACCGCGGCCTGGTCGTGGTGGTCGCCGGTTTCCAGGGCGTGAGCCGCCAGAAGGAGATCACGACCCTGGGCCGCGGCGGCAGCGACGCCACCGCCGTGGCGCTGGCCGCGGCCCTCGGCGCCGAGCGCTGCGAGATCCTCAAGGACGTCGACGGCGTCTTCACCGCCGACCCGCACCTCGTCGAAGGTGCGCGCCGCCACGACACGCTCGCCTACGACGAGATGGCGGCCGTGGCCGAGGCCGGCTGCGAGGTCGTCCACCCGCGGGCCGTCGCCTACGCCCGCGAGCACGGCGTCCCGCTGTTCGTGGGCTCGAGCTTCCACGACAGCCCCGGCACGCTGATCGGTCCGGCCGCCGTGACGGCCGACCGCCCCGCAACCCCGAATCCCCCTTCGCGCCTGCGCCCGCTGTCCCTGGTGGCGACCGACGACGTCGCGCTGCTCGACCTGTCCACCGACGATCCCGCGCGCTTCACCCGCTGGCGCGACGCCGCCGCGGCCGCCTGCCGGGGCGACCTGTTCCTCGGCGAGTGGCTCGAGCAGGGGCCCGGGCGCTGCCGCTGGCGGGTGCTGCACCGCGCCGAGTCGCTGGCCCGCGTGCACGAACGTCTCGCCCCCGACGCCGGCGGTCCCGGCGATACGGTGCGCTTCCGCCGCGGCCTGACCTGCCTGTCCCTGGCCGGACGCCCGCCCGCCAACTGGGTGACCGTCGCGCGCCAGGTCGGGACGCTGCTGGCCGACCACGCCGTCGCGGAGTCCGAAATCCTCGCCGACGGCGCCGTCCTGCGGCTGCTCGTGCGGCCCGAGGACGCCGCCCGCCTCCTGCAGCCGCTGCACGACGCGTACCTCGCCGACGACACCCGTTGAGAGCACCCTGAAGCGGGCAGGGCGGGCCCGGCGGCCCGCCCTGCCCATTCTGTTGTCCGCACCGGCGCGTCGCCTCACGGCGACCGTGGCGCGTCTGCTGTCGCGTCTAGAAGACGACCTGCAGGGTGATCCGCGACCAGAGCGCGTTGCCGCCGCTCGTGCCGGTCAGCAATCCCCCCGCCCTGAACGGGGCGGTGTCGGTGACGACCAGATCGGCGAGAAAATCGCCGAGGTGCAGGCCGATGCCGAGGCTGGCGTCCATGTCGTCGTCACTCACGTTCCGGTAAGCCGTCGACCAGAAGATCGTATCGCTCCAGTGGCTCGTGACATCGCTCACGGACATGGTTTTCCAGGCGCCGCCGCGCACCGTGAGCCAGTGCAGGACACGCGCCTCCCCGCCCAGGCGCACGGTCAGCGCCGTGGTGGACACGTCCTGCCCCAGCAACTGGACGGCGACGCCCTCGGCGGGATCGGACAGCTCGCGTTCGGTGCGGGACCAGGTCAGGGACGCCTGCAGCATCCGGTCCGGATCCGGCAGCAGCACCAGGCCCAGCCCGCCGCTGAACAAGCTGGTGTCGCTCAGGTAATGAACCCCGTAACCATCATCATCGATGGTACCACGATCCAGAATGCGCCCGAACCAATCCGCTTCGACGAGTTCGTAGTTCAGCGTACGTTCCCAGACCACACAGGGAACGAGTGCCAGATTCTCGCTCAGGCCGTGGAACAGCCGCCAGCGCAAGCCGAAGCTGTCCATGTCGCGATCGACGTGCACGACAGGGATGTAGTCGACATTGACGGTATCCCTCGTGTCGGTCCCCTCGCACGCCAAGTCGATCCAGGTCCTCGGCGCAATCTCCCAGCGCAGGCCGGCGCCCAGGTTCCACCGCGCGTTTTCGAACCAGCTGTCGTTCGCGCGGTTGGCGCGGACCCGGTTCCCGTAAGCGTGCTGCAGGCCGATCTGCCAAGCCCCACGCTTCAGGCTCCACATCAACCTGACATCCTGCTCGGGATCGTCGTCGTAAAGCCACAGGCCCGCCACGCCGTAGCGGCCGGCGCCGTCCAGGGAGAGGTGCGCGCCCAGCCCCTGGCCGGTCACGCTTGAGCCGTACTGCTCCCCGAGTTCCAGCAGCAGCAGGTCGGGGTAGGTCGCCAGGGTCCCGGGCCAGCGCCGGATATTGTCGGCGTCCTCGCAGTAGTCGCCGCCCCCCCCCATGCTCAGCAATCTGGTCGAGGTGGCGGCGGCGGGCAGAGCGGTGGACAAGGCGGCGAGCAGCAGCAGCGCCGTCAGGGCGGCGGTGTCGCGTCGGGACATGGGGTCCTCCCTCGCGGATCAGTAGGGGGCGGTGTCGTAGAGTCTGAAATCACCCAGGCCGTAGGCGTCGTAGAAGCGGTACAGGACGCCGTCGCGGCGATAGTACCAGACCTCCCACTGGCCGGGGTAGGACAGATCCATGACCTGGGCCTCGACGCTGTCGGGGGGGCCGCGCTGGATGTGGACGCGGCCGCGGTCGCTCAGCGCCCCGCGGCCGAACTGGCCGAAGCGCCGGTCGGCCTCGACGATGCGCAGCAGGTGGGCGGCCTCGTCGGGGACCTCGCCGGCGGGCCGCGCGGCCCAGACCGCGCGCCAGGCCGCCGGCCGCTCGTCGACCGGCAGCGAGGCGAGCGCGCGCCGGGCCTCGCCGTCCAGGAAGCCGTCCAACCAGTCGACGTGCAGGCGCCAGGCGGCGTCGTCGCGCCAGTCCACGCGCAGGTTGACGAGGTCGCGCCCCGGGGCCAGGTCGATGCGGCGACCGTCGCCGGTCTCCAGCGAGACGTCCAGCCGCAGCGGGCCGAACGGCAGGCTCGACGCCGGCGTCTCGAGGCGGCGCCGCAGGGTGTCGGTGGCGGCCGCGGGCAGTTCCTCGCGGCCGACGATCCGCTCGTCGCCGCCCGCGTCGGTGACGCGGAAGATCAGCGACGTGGGCGTCCGGGAGGCCTGCGCGACGGCGCTGGGATGACGGACCAGGGTCACCGCGACCCGCAGCGTGTCCGCGGCGGCCGCCTGCCCGTCCACTTCCGCGGGCACGTTCCAGTCGAAGCCGGCGAAGTACCAGGGCACGCCGCTGCCGGCCCCCGGATCGAAGCGCAGGTCCGTCCGCCAGACCCGGTCGGTGCCGCGCACGCGCGCGGTGAGCGCGATCTCGACCGGTCCCTCCCCTGCCAGCACGACGGTGACGTCGCAGGCGAGGCGCTCGTCGGAACGGGTGGCCTCGTACGCGTCGGCCCGCGCCGTCGCTTCGGCGAAGCCGCCCCCGACGCGGCGGCCGTCGCGCTCGGCCACGACCGCCACCTGCAGGATCGCCAGGAAACCGGCGCCGTCGCGGGTGAAGACCAGGCCGCGACGGGGCACGCGCACGTGGACCACGGCGGCGGGCCGGCCCTGGGCGTCGTAGGTGGTCGAGACGGAGACGTCCAGGGCGGTGCCGGGGACGGGTCGGCCGCGGGCCGCGACCGGGGCGGGTGCCCACGCGGATAGGGCGACGATCAGCAGCAGGATCGCGGACCGCAGCCGGGCTGCGGCCGCGGTCTCAGACCGTGGCCTTGCGGCGGGGCGGGTTCGGGGCGTCGCTTTCAATCCTACCGTCCCGCAAGCGGATGATGCGCCGCGCGTGGGCGGCGATGTCTTCCTCGTGGGTCACTACCAGGATAGTATTGCCGCCGGCGTGCAGCCCGTCCAGGACGGACATGATTTCCTCGCTGGTCGTGGAGTCGAGGTTGCCCGTGGGCTCGTCGGCCAGGATCAGGGACGGGCGGCAGACCAGGGCGCGGGCGATGGCCACGCGCTGGCGCTGGCCGCCGCTCATCTCGTTGGGCTGGTGGGCCGCACGGTCGGTCAGGCCGACCTGCGCCATCACCGTCGCGACGCGTTCGCGGCGCTCCGCGGCGCCGACGCCCCCGTAGATCAGCGGCAGTTCCACGTTTTGGGCCGCGGTCAGGCGCGGCAGCAGGTTGAAGGTCTGGAAGACGAAACCGATCTCTCGGTTGCGCACGGCCGCCAGGGCGTCGTCGTCCATCTCGGCCACGGCCGCGCCGTTGAGCTGGTAGCTGCCCGTGCTGGGCGTGTCCAGGCAACCGATGAGGTTCATGAGGGTCGACTTGCCGGAGCCGCTGGCGCCCATGATCGCCACGTACTCGCCCTTGCGGATCTCCAGGTCCACGCCGTCGACGGCGCGGACCTCCTCGGTGCCCACCTGGTAGACGCGCGTCAGGTCCGAGACGCGGATCAGGACCTCCCCCGCCCCGGTCATCGCGTCAACCCGTCGAGAGGGCGGCCGACGGCGCGGTCGAGCTTGAACGAGGCGATCCGGAAATCGCAGATCGCCTGGACCTCGTCGCTCTGGGCCGTGGCCA
This sequence comes from bacterium, assembly GCA_031441465.1. Lineage (GTDB taxonomy): Bacteria > Krumholzibacteriota > Krumholzibacteriia > LZORAL124-64-63 > LZORAL124-64-63 > PNOJ01. Next base: position 13,785 of record JANOEP010000054.1, read on the forward strand.
GGTTCACCTGGGCGGTGATCTGGTCGAGCATCGTGCCGGCGCCCACCTTGAAGCGCTCCTGGGCCAGGCGCAGCTGCTCCTGCGCGTTGGCGATGGTCTCGCGGCTGAGCGTTAGGCGCTCGCGGGCCTCGACCTGGCTGTTGTAGAGCTGCCGCACCTCGAGCTGGGCGTCGAGCTGGGCCTGGTCGAGGTTGTACTCGGCGATGCGCTGGCGGGCCTTGGCCTGGGAGCGCCCGGCGAGGGTGGTGAAGCGGTCGAAGAGGTTCCAGTTGACCGTGTAGCCGTAGCTGACGCTCATGCCCTCGGCGGAGCCGAAGGTGAAGCGCGACTCGTTCGACGTGCGGCTGTAGCGGGCGAACAGGCGCACCTGCGGCAGCAGCCCGCCGGTGACGGCCGTCACGTCGCCGCCGCGCGCTTCCACGCTGTACAGGCGGCTGCGCAGGTCCTGGCGGTTCGCGACGGCCTCCTGGAACAACACGTCCAGGTCGTCGACCTGGTCGTCGCGCTCGAGCAGGGAACGGTCGACGTCGAAACGCTCGGCCAGGGGACGGTTCATGGCGTGGGCCAGGTTGGCGAAGGCCTGCTCGACGGCGTTGCGGGCGCGGATGATCCCCAGGCGCGTCTGCTCCTGGCGCACCTTGGCCGACAGGACGTCGCTGCGGGCCGCCGAACCGATGCGGTGGTAGGTCTCGGCCTTCTCGAACTCGCGGGCGGCCAGGTCCTCGCTCTGGACGGCCACGTCCAGCAGCCGCTCCGAACGCAGCAGGTCGATGTAGGCGGCGGCCACGGTCTCGATCACCTGCTGGCGGCTGTAGGCCTCGCTGGCCTCGGCGGCCTGCAGGTCGCCGCGAGCGGCCTTGAGCCCGCCGAAGTCGCTGAACCCGCGGAACAGGTAGAGGTCACTGCTCGCTCCGTAGTCCCGGTACTTCGATTTCTCCTTGTCGTCGGCGATGATGTGCGTGACGGGGTTCTCGTAGTCGTAATCGGTGCGCTCGCTCTTCTGCCAGGTGCGCGAGAGGCTCAGGCTGGGCAGGAACTGCCCCCAGGCCTGCCGCACGCCCTGTCCGGCGATGCCGGTGTTCTCGGCGGCGACAGCCAGCGTCGGGCTCTCCTGCAGCGCGATGGCGACGCAGTCGGCCAGATCGTGGACGGGCAACTCAGCCGCGGCGGCGTGCAGGGGGAACGCCACGACGACCGCCAGCACGGCGACGCGACGGAAGGCGGCGAACAGGGGAACCATGCGCAGACTCCTTTGCACCTGGGGGCACCCGGGATCCGGACTCGTCCGCCCGGATTGTAGTGAAGAGGGGCCGGCTTGCCAAACGCATTTCCGGCCCCCACCCTGCGCGGGTCATCGGGGACGCAACAACGCCTTCAGACGCAGCGAAGGGGGCAGGGTTGCAGCCCCGCCCCCTTTTTACTCCGCTGCGGCCGCTTCACGGCCCCGTCGGGCGAGCCTCCCGGCCCGGTCGCGCCGCCGCCGGACTACGCGCGCTGCCGGCGGCCCAGCTCCTCGACCAGTTCGGCCGAAGCCTGCTCCATCTCGCCCACGAACCGGTCGATGCGCTTCACGAACCAATTGAAGGCGATCGCGGCGGGGACCGCGATGATCAGGCCGGCCACCGTGGTGATGAGCGCGTCGGAGATGCCGTAAGCCACGAGACGGGCATTGACCGTGTCGCTGTTCGCGATGGCGTCGAAGGCCTTGATCATGCCGAACACCGTGCCCAGGAAGCCGATCAGCGGCGCGATGGTCGACACCGAGGCGATCCAGATCAGGCCCCGCTCGAGGAATGCCATCTCGATGGTGCCGGCGGTGGCGACGGCTTTCGACACGGCGGCCTGGTCGTGGTCGGCCTTCTGCAGGCCGGCGTGAAGGACGGCCGCGATGGGGCCGCGCACCTTCAGGCACTCCTCGCCGGCGGCCTCCACCCCGTCGTTGCGCAGCGTGGTGATGATCGAGCCGACGAGCTTGCGGGAATTCACGGCCGCGCGGTTGAGGATCCAGATCCGCTCGATCATGAGCCCCAGGCCGAAGACGGCCGTCAGCAGCAGCCACCACATGAAGGCGCCGCCCCTGACGAACATCTCGCCGAAGGCGGTCTTGCCCAGCGCCGTGCTTTCGAACATGCCCATCAGGCCCTTGGCGGACGTGTCGATCACGACGGGCAGTTCACGCACCGAATCCTGGACCCCGGAGGCGAAGGCCAGCGAGTCCGGCGTCGCCATGATTCCCTCGATGTTGCTGCCGGCCAGCGCCGGCGCCGTGAGGACGAGCGCGGAGACACACACCGCGAGCAACGAGAAACCGGCGTGGGAATACATGCGATGACGTGCCATTGTGCCTGCTCTCCCTTTCCAGATGGAGACCCGTGGGACCGCCCGCCGTCGGACGGCCAGATCGCGTCTGGGAACCGTCCTGTCGCAGAGCCGGGTCGAGCCGAATTTCCCAGCGCTCAACAGCGCTCTCCGCCGGCCCTGGCCGGGGGATTATCTTGCCCTGAAATAAGTGCCAACGCGGGACGCAAGTCAACAGCATTCATAGGGATCAGGGCCGCGGGGACGGTCGGCGCCGCGTTAACGCGAGGGGCCGCTGTGGTTGAAGGCGTTGGTCGATTCCAGGTTGTAGACGCCCCCGCCGAGTCGGGCCAGGAACAGGAAGTTCAGACCCAGGGGCATCGACGAATACTGGTTGGGGAACAGGGGTTTGCCGCGGCCCTTGTACTTCCACAGTTCGAAAGCTTTGTATTTCTCCTGGGAGGTGGCACGGTCCAGCCTCTGGCGCACGGCCAGGGTGCTCTGCTCCTGGTCCGTGTACTGGTCGCGCATCACCAGCCCCTCGTTGGCCGGCAGGAACGAGTCGTGCACGCGGGACAGGGCGTCCTCGAAGTCCAGGGCGTTGGCCGGCACGTCCTGCTTCTCGACCTCGTCGGGGGGACCGAGCAGAAGGTAGACCAGACCGCGGTCGTCCAACGGCCCGAAACGGCCCAGGCCGCCCAGGAACCGGTTCACGTAGCTGACCCGCTGCTTGTACTCCTCGAGGGCCTCGTTGCCGGTCGTCGCGGGATCGGGATCGAGTTCGTCCCAGAACTCGGCGAGGATCGCTTCGCGGCCGGTGCGCCCGGCCTGCTCGAAGGCCACGCGCCGGTCGCCCAGCAGCACCAGCCGGCCCATGGCCTCGGTGTCGCCGGCGGGACGGGTCATCGCCTGCAGACTCCAGATGATGTCGAACTCCACGACCCAGGCGTTGCCCCAGCCGTCCAACGGCGCGCAGCTGAGCTGGTAGGAACCGGGCGGCAGGCGGTTCACGTCGTAGGCCCAGGTCACCGACGCGAAACCCCCGGCGGCGGCGAAGGACTCGGGATCGAGCCCGAGTTCCAGCGTGTCGCGCACGACGTAGTCCAGGTCGCGGGCGAGCACCTGCATCAGGAGCGTGCGCGGCAGGCGCCCGTGGTCGGCCGGACCGAGGCCCACCGCTTCGGCGTCGAAGGTGACCTGCAGCCGTTCCTGTTCCAAACCGTAGCGCCGGTTGGGGTGCAGGAACATCGCCAACCGGTCTCCGAGCGGGCGCGCGGACACCACGGCCCGGCTCCCCTCGCCGGGCTGGGGCGCGCCCGACAGGAACAGCGGCGCGTGGAGCCACAAACCGCGCAGGTCGGCGGGGGGCGACTCCCGGAACCACTCCCCCGTCACGATGGATTCCGCCGCGGGCCGGTCGTCCCGGGGCCGGTCGTCGCGGCCGTTCGCCGCCGGTTCCTGCAGTCGGCAGCGCAGCTCGCCGTGCGTGGCCATCACGCCGGCGAGGCGCAGGGTGAAGACCTGGTACGTGGTGGGCGAGTCCGCTTCCTCCCGCGTGCGCGCCGCCATCGTGATCATCTCGCGGCGCTCGTGTTTCGTCCCGTCCGCGGCGACCAGCACGGCCTCGACCTGCAGCCCGGCGCTCTGGCCGCCTCCCGCCAGTTCGCGGAAGTTCAGACCGGCGTTGGTCACCGAGAACAGCAGCAGGACGTCGGTGGCGCCGTCCGCCGCCGGCAGGTTGGCGAAATCGAGGGAGACGCCGAGGCTGCCACTGCCGTCGAGCGGGCGCACCAGGGCGGCCGACGCCGCGACGGCGGCCGCGACCACGGCGAACGCCGCCAGCAGGGCGGCGAAACGGGCGGAGCTTCCGGTGGAGTGAGGATCGATTCTCATGCCTGCCCCCGCATCTGCGTGGAGAACGACGCGCCTGTCGACTCAATCTAGGGAATCGGCCCGCCCGCGCCAAACGGAGAGGCGCGAAAAGCCCGCCCCCCTGCAGGGGCGGGCTTCACGGCCGTCGAGGCTCGCCCCTAGTAGATGAAGGTCAGCGTCAACCGGTGCACGTAGCTCAAGGCCTGCATGTCGACCATGCTGTAGTCGAAGAGGGCCTTGGCGTCCTTGCCCGTGTTGATGGCCACGCCGAAACCCCAGGCCAGCTTGTCGCTGTCGTAACCGAGGTTGTAGCCCACGCGCCCGAAGAGCAGGTCGCGCATGCTGTACTCGAAGCCCACGTTCGCCCGCTCGGCGTTGTCCGCAGGGTGTTGGAACTCGGCCGAGGCCAGGACCCGGTGGTCCTTCGTGTCGACGGCGTTGAAGCTGGCGCCCACCTTGAACGTCGTCGGCATCTTCGCCGGCAACTCGTCGAAGGTGATCTTGCCGCCGAGGTTCTGGATCACCATGCCCAGGCGCAGATTGCGCACGCTGATGCGGTACAGGATGCCGAAGTCGAAACCGGCGGTGTTGACGGCTTCCTCGGCCAGACCGGCGTGGAGGTAATTCAGGGTGAAGCCGGCCGAAAACTTGTCGGTCCAGAATCGGCTGTAGGACAGGCCGAAAGCGACCGAACCGGCGTCGAACGTCTCGCCGTTGCCCTCGGGCCGGTTGGCCGTGCGGACCGGCATCGGGTCCAGCCACAACGACCGCACGGAGAAGCCGAAGGTCCCGGGCAGGACCCGCGGGTTCATGGCCAGGACGGCGGAACTCAGGTTGATGTCCGCCGGCCATTCGACCTGGGACACCAGGAACTCGTTCCCCCGGACCTCGACCAGGCCGGCCGGATTCCAGAAGACGGAACTGGCGTCGTCGGCGACGGCCGTGAACGCCGATCCCATGCCCGTGGCCCGGGCGCTGGTCCCGATTTGGAGGAACTGCGCGCCGAAGGTGCCCACCTTCTCGAAGAGTTCCGCCTGAGCGGCGGCGGGCAGGACCAGGGCGGCAAGGGCCAGGATCGCAATGCGTCTCATGGAAACCTCCAGAACCCTCTCGCGTCGGTAACAGCCGACCGGCTCCGGCCGGCGCGGCGTGCGGTTAACGAATGACGACGAACTTGCCGATGAAGTCATCGAAGCGGTCGTCATCGGACTGAACGGTGAACAGGTAGATCTCACTGACGACTTCCTGGCCGTTGCGGCTCACCAGGTTCCAACTCGTCTCGCCGTACCCGCCGGTGCCGTCGTGCTCGATCGTCTCCACCAGGTCGCCGTCGAGGGTGAAGATCTTGACGGTGTTGTGGGCGAAGGGAAGGTTGGTGAAATTGACGCGCACCCCGGTGGGGTCGTCCGAATTCGGCGAGAACTGCTGGAACTCCTCGAGCGCCTCGCGCGTGGCCGGATTGGGGTACACGAAGATGTTGGCGCCGTCGCGCTCGCGCTCCGCGGCGGACTGCGCGTTGGACCCGGGGTTCGTGTGCGTGAAGGACGACCCGGGATCCCCGACCAGACCCGCACCGATCACGGTCAGCGTGTTGTTCGGGTTGATGCGGATGGCATGGTCGGTCGCGGTCACGGAGTAGAAGTACAGGAACCCGTTGTGGACGGCGGGGTCGGTGTACTCGTAGAAGCTGAGCGGCTGTTTCGCCGTGTGCGTCGGCAGCAGCGCCTCGCGTCCGGTGACCATGAAGAACGTGTCCAGGGCGGCGGGGTAGCCCTGCCACGGCAGCAGCCCGACCAGCGCCGGGATCGGCAGGCCCTCGCGGTCGTAGAGCGCCGGCCGCACCACGTAGCGTCCCGAGGTGTCGGCCGCGACGACCTGGCGCATCGCCTCGGCCAGCCCCGGCGCGGGCATGGCGAAGGTGGCGTCGTCGAGCACCCGCGGACGGTAGCGGATCTGTTCCAGGCCGGTGTTGGTGCCCAGGGGCAGGGTGTCCACGACCGTGGTGCCGTCGCTCAGCTCGCGCGTGTTGATGAACGTGTTCACGTAGTCGTACTCGGCGATCAACTGCCAGAGGTTGCTCTCGGGGCCGTTCTCGACCGAGGATCCGAACGGCCGGGTCCAGTTGTCGGCGCGCCAGATGCGGTAGGACTCGAAGTCGATGCGGTTGGCGCGCACGTCGGCCGTCGTCTCGCTGCGGTTGTCCCAGAAGACGTGCACGGCGCTGTCCGTCGCCCAGAGCCGAACCCCGGGCGGAGGCGGCGCCATGCCGACCAACCAGTGGATCAGGGACTCGTTGCCGCCGACACCCGTGCAACCCGCTTTCTGTTCCTCGGAAATGTCGGGGTCGCTGCAGTTCCAGAGGGTCTCGATGAAGCGGTTCTCCTTCGTGCAGAACTGTCCCGCCTGGCGCACGCATTCGAAGCAGTTGTCCATGTTGACGTAGACGCAGCCATCGTCGTCGAGATCGTCGCCGGTGATCACCGGCTGCGAAAGGATGTAATCCTCCGCCACGCAGGTGGTGTCCATCAGGTCGGCCACGAAACTGAAGATGTCCTGGCCGTACTCGCGGGCGCAGATCTTCGTCTCGCGCCCGAGGACGCCGGTCGCGGTGTTGGCGTCGAGGTTGAACGCGTTGCCGATCCAGGTCAGCGTGGCTTCCGCCGCGTTCTGCAGCATGCCCTCGAGGCCGATCCCCAGCACCAGCGCGGCCTGGAACTGCAGGGTCTCCCCGGGCGGCAGCTCGGAGAACGGGCCGGCCGAGATCAGGAAGCGGTAGTCGCTTTCCTTGCCGGTGGCCGTGTCGTTGTCGATGTTCGGCTCGCTGAGCAGCTCGTAGCGCTCGGCGTCGTTGGAGGGATCGCCGCCGCGGGCGAAGGGCTGGTTGCCCGAGAAATGGTTGAAGCTGCGCAGGCCGACGCTGCGCGGGGCCAGGCGGCCGGTCGGGTCGGTGTCGTGCCCCAGGAAGACGATGCCGAAGTAGCCCGGCGTGGCCCCTTCGTCCCCGTCGCTGTCGAACATGAAGCCGACGGAGACCGGCACGAAGCTGTTGTCGCGGGCGCGCACGAGCATGTTGCGGCTGCCGGCCATGTCGTCCTCGGCGCGGCCGGGACGGGCGCGGGGGCCGATGTCGGCGTCGGCGAAGAAGCCGATGTAGACGTCGTCGATGGACGCCACGCCGACGTTCGTGACGTCGAACTCGAAGGCCACGAAGTCGTCGGCGTCGTCGTTCTCCCAGCCGAAGGACTTCTGGACGATCTTCAGGTTGATCGGCGTATGGTCGGGGAACTGCTCCGAAGCCAGGCGCGTGTTGTCGTACATCGTGCAGACCATCATCTGGTTGCCGACCTGCCCGAAGTCCTCCTCGATTTCGCCGTCGTCGTCGTCGTCGTAGCCGTTGAGCGTTTCCTCGTCGTAGAGCAATTCGCCGAAGAAGTCGCGGTCGTCGTCGTCGTTCGCTCCCGACTCGGGCCGCCGCTTGCCGTTCGCGTTGGGGTAGCCGGCGGGGCGCGTCACCTTGCCGCCGATGGCCTCGTAGATCGTGTCGGTGATCTCGTTGCGGGCCCTGATCTCCGTCTCGTACTGCCCGGTCGAGACGAGCCGTTCGCCGAGGACCGCGCCGCCGACCCAGAGCCCGGCGGCCCAGAGGTACTCGACGCCGGAACCGGCCGGCCACTGGGCCGAGGGCGCGTCGCACCAGCTGCAGGTGGCCGGGGTCTGGGAACCGATGAGCCCGAAGTTCGTGATGTTCATGTGCAGTTCGCCGACGTTCATCACGTAGGATCCGTCGGTGACGGCGGAACCGTCCGGCACCGGTCCGGAATGGGCGCCGTACTGCTCGAGATCCACCCAGGCCGCCGCCGGAGCCGCGGACAGGAGGGCCATCGCTACCAGCAGGGCCAGGCCGATCCGGGTGCCGTGGGCGCCCGTGCGGTCCGGTAGGCTGCGGCTGGACATCATGGTCATTCCTTTCCCTCTGACAACCCCGGTCATGCCCCGTCCGGTCCTAGAACGTCCAGCCGAGGCCGACGCGGAACAGGCGGTGGTCCATGAAGACCCGCGGGTCGTTGATAGGGATGAACTCGTTGTAGTTGTCGCCGTTGGCGTCCTGCAGATAGGCGCCGCCGTACTTGCCGGTCTCGGTCAAGTACGACACGTAGGCCGAGGTGGCGTTGCGCAGGCCGGGCGTGAGTCCGGCGCCGGGGTTGCGCACCATGTCCTGGTTGATCAGGTTGTGGGCCTGGAAGTACATGGTGAGCCGCTGCCCGTAGAAGTTGATCTCCTTCTGGCCCTGGAACGTCAGGTCGTAGGTGGCGGGCAGCCGCTCGCTGTTCTCGAGCAGCGGGTCCACCTTGCGCGCGTAGCGGTCGTTGGGGGTCCAGGGGAAACCGCTGCCGTAGGAAAACGTCATCGAGCCGGACCACGAGTTCGGCTGCTGCAGCAGCAGCGACAGGTGGAACACGTGGCGCTGGTCCCAGTTCAGGGGCAGTTCCTGGTTGGGCAGGTACTCGAGGCCTTCGGGGTTCGCGCCGAATTCCTGCGACGATGCCACGCCGTCCGCGTAGGAGAACGTGTAGGCGACGTCGAAGGCGAAGTTGTCGGAGTAACGCTTGTTGAGCGTCACCTCGACGCCGCGCGCCGAGGCGTAGGCCTTGTTGATGTAGCGCGGCAGCGTGTTGCCGGTCTCCTCGTCGGTGACCGTAGTCGCCGCGATCAGGTCGTAGATGTCGCGCGAGTAGATGGCGACCGAACCCGCGAGGTAGTCGGTGAACTGGTGCTTGATGCCGGCCTGGTAGGCGATGGTCGTCTCGGCCTTCAGGTTGGGATTGCCCAGGGTGCCGGCGTTGCCCAGCGGGTCCTGGCTGCTGAACAGAAGGTCGCGGGTCGGGAACTGGATGAACCGGCCGTAGGAGAAGTTGAAGCCGTCGCGCTCGGTGATGGGGAACGCGAAGCCGAGGCGCGGCGAGAACTGGTGCTTGTACTTGATGACGTTCTTGTTGACGTCGTCGTTGTCCAGCAGGATCTCGGCGGCCGAGCCCGGCGAGAAGAGATCCCAGCGGAAGCCGTAGTTCATCACCATGCCCTCGTAGTCCCAGCGATCCTGGATGTAGTAGGAGGCTTCGGGGTTGTACGAGTGGTAGATGTTCGAACTGGCGCCCAGCGAGTACAGCCCCGTGAAGCGGTTCTGGCGCTCGTAGGCGGGGTACGAGAGGTTGTTGCTCTCGATGTCGTTGTACTGCAGCTGCAGACCCATCTTCACGAGATGGCTCGACCAGCGCGTGGTCGAGAGATCGAACTTCGCGATGTAGGTCCGCGAGTAGTCCTCCCCGTAGTAGGGAAAATCGCTCGTGGTCACGAAGAGTGGGTTCAGGGGGTCGGTGTAGTAGTCCGAGCCGTTCAGGTAGAGGTTCGCCTGGCCGTAGAACAGGCCGGGAGACGCGATGGGCCCGTGCTGGTACTCCCAGGGGTCCTGGCCGTTGACCGAGAACACGTTGTCGTTGCGCAGCGCCGAGACCTTCATGGTGTAGAAGGTGTCGTCGGTCAGGTTGTGGGTCAGCACGAACTTGAGGTTCTGGCTGAGGCTCCGGTTGACGCCGCTGCGGTCGGCCGAGTTGAACCAGGTGTAGGACGAGTCCTCCTGGGCCGTGGAGTAGCTGGAGTAGGGGTAGCGGAAGCCGTCGAAGCCGGGCTCGGCCGCGACCGTGTAGAGGCGACCGTCGGTGGAGCGGACCTGGAGCACGGGCGCCATGCGCCGGATGAGGCTGGCGTTGCGGGCGTCGATCACCACGGCCGGGTGTGAGAGCTGGTTCATCCGCTCGTACCAGGGACCGTAGTAGACGGGCACGTAGTTGCGCGTGTAGAGCCAGGAATCGTCGCCCGGGGTGTTCACCAGCAGGGGCATCATCAGGACGCGCCGCGAGTATCCCGACACGCTCCAGTTCGGCGAGTAGGACTCGTTCGAGGCGGAATTGAGCGTGTACTCGCCCGAGAGGCGCAGGTTCTCGCTGAAGGTGTACTGCCACTTCGAGGAACCCTTGAGCTGGTTGACCTGGCGGCGGCGGAACTGGAAGAGCGTGGCGCCGCCGAGATCGACCCGGTATTCGGGACGGTTGGCGACCGAGAAGTTCTCGGTGTCGGTGAACACGAAGTCGCCGGCGAGGAAATAGGTCAGCTTCTGCACGGGGGTCGGACCGCCGAAGCCGAACTCGAAGCGGTCGTAGTTGGTGTAGGTCTTGTCCTGGCGGCCGAAGTCGTCGGTCATGTAGCGCAGGCCGCCCTCGAAGCTCTCGCCGCCGGTGCGGGTGGTGACGTTGATGACGCCGGACATGGCCGAGCCGTACTCGGGATCCATGCCGCCGGTCACCATTTCGGTGGCCTCGACGGCCATCGAGGAGACGGAGATGGCGCCGCCGCCGCCCACGTTGTCGACCGGCACGTCGTCGATGCGCATCGACACTTCGCCGGAGCGGCCGCCGCGCACGTAGAGTTCGCCGTCGCGCATCTGCACGCCGGCCTGCTTCGCCACGGCCTCCTCGACCGAGTCGATGGCGTAGTCCGCCAGGCGGTCGCCGGTGAAGCCCTGCTCCTGCGTGGAGTTCTTGATCTCGACCATGTAGCGCGCGCCCTCGACCGCGAACTCCTCAAGGGTCTGGACGACGACGACCTTCAGGTCGAAACGGATGACCGACTGGGCCCCCTCCGCGACCTCGACCGTCACCGCTTCGGGTGCGTAGCCGAGGTAGAGGACCTGGACCGTGTACGTACCCGGCTTCAAGCCCTGGAAGTAGAAGACGCCACCGCTGAGGGACATCGTGCCGCGGGAGGTCCCCTTGATCAGCACGTTCGCATAATCCAGGAGTTCGCCGGACTCCACGTCGCGGATGGTGCCCTTGATCGAGCCCGGAGCGCCCTGGGCGTTCGCGAGCGCCGGCAGCAGGATGAAGGCGAAGAACGCCCACCTGACCGCGGGTGTGGCTACTGTGTTGCGTAAGCGACGGAGCATCGCGCGGCTCCTTTCGACGGACCTGGTCCGATCGAAGCGAGTGGTCGGGTCGGTCCCCGACCGCGCGACCCCGATCTCCGCCGCGGAGATGTGCGCGCGATCGACATTCGCCGACCCATGACCTCAACTTCCCCGGCCGGAGTCCGTACGCCCGGCGCCGGGGAACGTGGGGAATTTCCAGCCCTCAACCGGCAACTCACGGCTGAATATAGAGATTGCCAAAACCGCTGTCAACTTAATGTGTTTCGGGGTTTCCGACGGTCACGGGGCAACGCGATTCGTGTCCCTGGGCCAGCGTCCGCAGGTCCGGAACGGCGTCCCGGCAGGCTCGCCGCACCAGCGGGCAACGCGGCGCGTAGGGGCAACCCGCGGGCGCCGGCGGGTCCAGTGCGGCCGTCGCACCCGGTCGGGTTCCACCCGCTTCGCAAGCGGACAGCGCCAACGTGTACGGATGCCGCGGGACGGCGCCGGCCGGCAGCACCTCCACCACGAATCCGGCGAACATCACCGCCAGGCTCCGGCACGTCCGGCGCGCGAGGCCGAGGTCGTGGGTGATCAGCAGCAGACCGCAGCCCCCGGCTTCCCGGAATCGCTGCAGCACGTCGATCAGGCGCGAGGCGGCGTCGGGATCGAGCGACCCCGTCGGCTCGTCGGCGACCAGCAGCTTCGGCTGCGCCGCCAGCGCGCGGGCGACGGCCACGCGCTGCCGCTGCCCGCCGCTGAGCGCGTGCGGGCGCTGCACCGCGACCTCGGGCCCCAGCCCGCCGGCGGCGAGGAGACGGGCAGCCGTGCGCCGCGCCTCCGCTGCCGTTTCACCGGCGGCGCGGGCCGCCTCGGCGACGGCGTCGCCGCAGAGCTGTCGCGGGTCGAGGGAAGAGTACGGATCCTGGAAGATCATCTGGGCGGCGCGGTGCGGCCGACCGGGGACGGGCCGACCATCCACGTCGATCGTCCCCCCGTCGGGTCGCAGATGCCCGCACACGGCCCTCGCCAGCGACGTCTTGCCGCACCCCGACTCCCCCACCAGCCCGAGCGAGGAGGCGGCGCCGAGCGTCAGGTCGACGCCGCGGACCGCCGTGACGCCGGACCGGCCGGCGCTGCCCGGGTAACGCACGACGACACCACGGCAGACCAGCGCGGGCGCGCCGACGCCCGCCGTTTCGGCGGGGTCGGCCGGCGCGGTCCAACTGCCTGAGGGGGACAGGTCCGGCGAAGCTCCGAGCGGGACGTCCGCAGCGGTCGCGCCGTGCACCCGTCCCGCCTCCAGTCGCAGGACGCGGTCGGCGAGACCCGTCGTCAGGGCGGGATCGTGGGTGACCAACAGCAGGGACATGCCGCGCCGGCGCGTGAGGTCGCCCAGCAGCGCCGTTACGGCGGCCCGCACGTTGGCGTCCAGGGCGGTGGTGGGCTCGTCGGCCACCAGCAGCGCGGGGTCGCCGGCCAGGGCGAGCGCGAGCGCGACGCGCTGGCGTTCGCCGCCGCTGAGCTGGTGGGCGTAACGCCGCGCGACCGCCTCGGGGTCCGGCAGCAGCATCTCCGCCAGCAGGTCACGGACCCGCCGCCGGGCATCACGCCGGCTGAAGCCGTGCAGGGCGCGCAGCGTCTCGGCCAGCTGATCGCCCGTGCGCACGACCGGGTCCAGGCTCGCCAAGGGATCCTGGAAGAGCATCCCGATCCCGCGGCCCAGCAACCGCCGGTGCGCCGGACCGGAACGCAACGGCTCGCCGCGCCAGCTCACGACGCCGGACACGCGCGCCCGGGTCGGCAGCAGCCCGAGGACGGCCAGGGCCAGCGTCGACTTGCCGGCGCCGGACGGGCCGACGATCGCCAAGGTCTCCCCGGCGGCCAGCGACAGGTCGACGCCGCGCAGCGCCTCGCGGCTGCCGTCCGGACCCGGGTAGGTCACCCGCAGGGAATCGAGCCGCAGCAGGCAAGGGGCGCTCACGTGCCGCTCCCCCCGGGCGCGTCGAAGCGGCCGCCGGCGCGCGGGTCGAGCGCGTCGCGCAGGGCGTCCCCGAGCAGGTTGTGACCGATCGCGGTCAGCGCGATCGCGGCGCCGGGGAACGCGGCCAGCCACCAGGCGTCGGCCAGGTGGCGCTGGCCGTGCTCGATCATGGCGCCCCAGGACACGGTCGGGTCCTGGGCGCCCAGCCCGAGGTAGCTGAGGAAGGATTCCAGCAGGATCGCGCCGCCCACGCGTAACGACGCCGCGAGGATCACCAGGGGCAGCACGTGCGGCAGGACGTGGCGCACGGCGAGGCGCCAGGCCGGCAACTCGAGACTGCGCGCCGCGACGACGAACGGGCGGTCCCGCAACGCGAGCGCCTCCGCGCGCACCAGGCGCGCCACGCCCATCCAGCCCGTCGCCGCGATCACGGCCGCGACCAGCGCCAAGGACGGCGCCTGGGCGGCCGCGATCAGCAGCACCAGGAACACGCGGGGGAACGCCAGGAACAGATCGGTCAGCGCCATGAGCGCCCGGTCGAGCCGCACGGGGCCCAAGCCCGCGGCGAGCCCGATCAGCGTGCCGATCAGCACGGCCCCGAACACGCCGGACCAGCCCACGATGAGGGAAGCGCGGCCGCCGAGCATGAGGCGCCCCAGGACGTCGCGGCCGAGCGCGTCGGTCCCGAGCGGGTGCGCCGAAGACGGCGCCAACAGCCGCTCGGCGGCGGTACCCACGCGCAGGGGGTCGCCGGGCGCCAGCGGTCCGGCCAGCACGACCGCCAGCAGCGGCAACAGGATCAGGACCAGCCCGGCGCGGCCGCCGGCGTCGCGCAGCAGGGCGCGGCCCACGGCGCTCACGTCCGCCCCTCCCCGCCCGTGCGCGCGCGCGGGTCGACGAGCCGGTAGCACAGATCGGCCAGCAGGTTGCCGACCACGACCATCACGGCCGCGAGACCCGCCGCGCCGAGGATCACCGGGTAGTCGCGGGCCCACAGCGCCTCCACGGCGACGCGGCCCATGCCCGGCCAAGCGAACACGGTCTCGGTCACCACCGCGCCGCCGAGCAGGGCCGGCAGGTTCAACCCCACCAGCGTGACCACCGGCAACAGGGCGTTGCGCAGGGCGTGGCGCCAGATCACGGTGCGCTCCGCGAGGCCGCGGGCCCGGGCGGCCGTGACGAACTCGGATTCGAGGACTTCGAGCACGGCCTGCCGCACGTAGCGGGCCGTGCCGACGGCGGTGGCCAGGCCGAGCACGGCGACCGGCAGCACGAGGTGGCGGGCGGTGTCGAGCCATCGGGACGGCCAGGACAGCAAGGCGTGGTCGGGCGCGTGCATCCCCGAGGCGGGCAGCCAGCCCAGTCCGCGGGCGAAGATCAGCACGAGCATGAGCCCGAGCCAGAAGGCCGGCAGGGAGTACAGCGCGAGGCCCAGGGCGCCGACGGTCCGCTCGGCGGCGGAGCCGCGCCGCCGCGCCATCCAGACGCCCAGGGGTACGGCCACGGCGAGGTGCGCCAGGTAGGCGGTGACGGTCAGCAGCAGCGTGCGCGGCACGGCCTCGGCGAGGATGTCCGACACCCCGCGGTGCAGGCGCAGGCTGCGGCCGAGATCGCCGTGCAGCAGCACGCCGCCCAGCCAGCGGAAGTACTGCTCGGCGAGCGGGCGGTCGAGGCCGTACTCGTGGCGCAGCAGCGCGCGGCCCGCCGCGTCGAGGTCGGGGTCGCGCAGCAGCCCCACCGGATCGCCCGGCGCGAGGCGGGCCAGCAGGAACACCAGGCTGAGCGCGGCCAGCACCAGCAGCAGGGCGGTCGCCAGTCGCGTCAGCAGGTCGCGGATCATCGGCTCTCCAGGCTGGACGTCCCAAGCTCACGGTCCCGCGGTCAGTCTAGGGACGCCGCCCGCACGCGGTCAAGGCAAGCCCGCGTCCCGGTCGCACTTCGCACGGGCCTGCGTGCAGGCTGCGGCGCCGTCGGGAGGGCGCGGGATGCCTCCCCGCTGACCGGGACAGGCCGCAGCGGCGCGACCGGCCTCGCCGCTTCCGGTCGTTCCCCGTCGTTCCCCGCCGCCCGGATTCGCGGCAAGCCGCTTCCCGGCACGGGTCTTTCATGTCCGGCGCCGACGAGTGAACGACAACCGGGAGCGCACCATGACCATCGTCGCCACCCCACGCCGGGCCGCCGCCGCGGCCCTGCTGGCCGCCTGCCTCGCCGCCGCCGGCTGCGAGATCGCCGACCCCGCCCTGCCGGTCTTCACGACCCGGGTCTCGGTGCCGATCGGCACGCACGAACTCACGGTGCTCGAGCTGCTCGAGGACCAGGACGACGTCGTCGCGGGCGCGGATTCCGTCCTGGTGTTCGGCGCGCGGGGCGACACGACGGCCGTCGCGCTGGACCTCGACCTCACCGCCGAGCTGGACGGCCTCGACGTCGCGGCCGAACTCGGCGCCTTCGCGCTGCCGGACCAGCCGCCCAGGACCGCGGGCTTCACGCTGGCCGAGATCGCGCCCGAGTTGGCGGCGCTGCCGCCGGTGCCGCTGCCGGTGCCGGCCTTCACGATCGATCTGCAGAGCGACCCGACGCCCCTGGATCGCCTCGAATCCGCGCGCATCGCCTCCGGCCGGCTCGAAGTGCGGCTGCGCAACGGGCTGCCGGTGCCCGTCTCGGGCGCGGCGGCGCCGGAACGGCTCGTCGCCGACGTCCTGGACGGTGCGGGCGTAGTGGTGACGACGGTGATCTTCGACGGCGAGATCGCCGCGGGTGACAGCGCCTCCGCGCAGGCCGACCTCGCCGGCGCCGTGCTGGCCGGCGGTCTGGCCGTGCGCCTGCAGGGAGGTTCGCCGGGCGCGGCCGCCGCGGTCGTGACGCCCGACGCCTCGCTGTCGGTGACGCTGCTGCTGACCGACCTGGTCGTCGACGAGGCCACGGCCCGGGTCGAGGCGCTCTCGTTCGTCGAGTCGGGCGGCGCGGATCTGCCGGACTCGTTCGGCGTCCTCGCGGCGACGATCGGCAGCGGCCTGCTGGATCTGGCGCTGTCCAGCGGCTTCGACCTGCCGTGCGCGGCGCGCGTGACCTTCCCGCAGATGCGGGATCTCCGCGGCGACACGCTGGCCGTGCGCTTGGACCTGCCGGCGGGCGGCGAGCGGCGCACGGTCGTGGACCTCGCCGGCTGCACGATCACCGCCGCCGGCAACGACCCGCTGACCCGGCTGAGCTACGACGTGGCGGTGACCTCGCCCGGCAGCGGCGCGGGCGTGGTCACGCTGTCCGCGGACGCCGGCCTGTCCGCGACCATCGCGCCGCTGGTGCTGGCGTTCGCCGAGGTGCAGGGCGTGTTCCCCCGCGAGGTCTTCGCCTTCGACCCGCACACCGAGACGATCGACATCCCCGACGAACTCGACGGCGTCCGCCTGGCCTCGGCGACGCTGGTGGTGGACGTGTTCAACGGCACCGGCATCGCCGGCGAGATCGCCTTGAGCCTCGTGGGCCGCAACGCCGCCGGCGACGAAGCGGAACTGAGCGTGGTGGCCGCCGTCGCGCCCGCGCGCGCCGGCGGCGAGACGCGCACGACCATCGTCCTGGACGAGCACAACAGCAACATCGCGGACCTGCTGAGCCTCCTGCCGGAAGAACTGACATTCTCCGGCGCGGTCAGCCTCGGCGGCGACGGCTGGGTCGGCACGGTGCGCCCCGGCGACCGGGCCCGCGCCTGCTGGCGCGTGGACGCGCCGCTGCGGCTCGAACTGCTGCCCTCCGAGATCGCGTTCGACCCCGAGCCGCTGGACCTGGACGACGACCTGCGCCGGGACCTCGACCGCCACCTCGAGACGGCGGCGATCACCGCCGTGATCGGCAACCACCTCCCCTTCGGCGTGGACCTGCGGCTGCAGGTCGGGCCCGACAGCCTGTCGGCGCTGACCTCGCCCGAACTGGTGATCGGCCCGTTGGCCGTGGCCGCCGGCCTGGTCGGCGACGTCGGCGGCTACGTGACGTCGGCGGCCGACAGCCGGCACGTCGTCGCCCTGGACCGCGACCAGGTGCGGGCGCTGACCAGGCCGGGCGCCTTCACCGTCGCGGTGGCGACCCTGCCCGGCACCGGCGGGCGGATCGTGTCCCTGCGCAGCCTCGACCGCGTGACGGTGAGCGGCGCGCTCACGGCCGAGATCACCGTCAGCGACGACGACGAATGACGACCCCCGCGCCCCGGAGGCGACCCATGACCGCCCGACGAACGACGATTAGCATCACAACGTCCCCGACCCGCCGCGCCGCGTCGCTGCTCGCCCTGTTGACGGCTCTGACCGCGACTCTGTCCGCGGCGCCGGCCGCCGCCCAGGGCCAGGTGCGCGCCATGGGAATGGCCGGGGCCTACACGGCCGCGTCGCGCGGCCTCGACGCCGTCGGTTGGAACCCGGCGAACCTCGCTCTGCGCCGTCCCCACGGCGTGGAGGTCGGTCTGGCCGCGGTCGCCATGGACCTCAACAACAACGCCTTCTCCCTGGAGCGGTACAACGAGATCTCCGGCGCGACGCTCAGCGCCGCCGACAAGCAGCGCCTGCTCGACGACATCCCGGACGCGGGGTTCATGCTGAACGCGGACGTGCGGGCCTCGGCCCTGGGTGTGTGCGCGGGTCCCGTGGCCCTGAGCCTGCAGGGGCTCGCCGGCGGCACCGGCACCCTGGACAAGGACTTCTTCGACCTGATCCTGATGGGCAACGAGATCGGCGAGAGCTTCTCGTTCGAGGATACCGACGGCGAAGCCTTCGCGCTGGCCTCCGGCACGCTGTCGTTCGCGACGCCGGTGCTGACCGGCCGCGCCGTGCGCCTGTCGGCCGGCGTCAACGCCCGCTACCTGCACGGCATCTACGACCTGCGGGTCGAGGCGGCGAGCGGCGGCATCGTCGCCACGATGACCGAAGTCCGCGGCGAGGCGGCCGCCTCCTACCTCACGTCGCGCGGCGGGACCGGCTACGCGGTGGACGTCGGCCTGGCGCTGCAGGCGCCGCGCGGCTGGGTCTTCGGCCTGGCGATGAGCAACGCCGCGAGCCGCATCGAGTGGGACCGCGACGTCGAGCGCACGACGTGGCGGGCGACGGCCGACTCGCTGTCGCTGGCCACCGACGATCCCGCGGACAGGATCATCGACGAGGAGACCGTCGAGGCGGCGGCGCCCTACGCGCGCAGCCTGCCGTCGACGGTCCGCTTCGGCGCCAGCAACGCCCTGGGACCCTTGCTGTTGGCGGTGGACGTGGTGAAGCCGCTGGACGGCCGCGCGGGCGCGGGCCGGCGCTTCGAGCTGAACACGGGCCTGGAGTGGCGCCTGGGCGGGTGGCTGCGGCCGAGACTGGGCCTCGGATTCGGCGGCGACGTCGACCGGGCGGCGGCCGGGCTCGGCGTGATGCTGGGGCCGTTGTGCTGGGATCTGGCCGTAGCGAACCGCGGCGCCTTCATCCCCGACGACACCAAGGGACTGGCGGCGGCTTCGGGCGTGTCGCTGGCGTTCTAGCCGAAGTGCTCGTCGAAGACGGCGGCGAGGAGGTCATCGAGCTCCATCGCGAAGGAGCCCTCGCAGTCCCGCCCCAACAGTTCGCCCAGGTTCGTCGTGGCCGCCAGCAAGGCGGCGCGGCGGACCGGCCCGTGGTCCTCGCCCCGCAGACAATCCAGCAGGTCGGCGTGGGCGGGTCCGGTCAGGATCGACCCGTGCTGCAGGAAGCGGTCGGGATGCCGCCGCTGCGCCGAGCCGACGAGCTTGCGCCCGCCGACGGTCACCTCGTGGCGGCCGGCGGTCTGGAAACAGACGGCGCCGCGGGCCGCGGCCAGGCTCTCGCCCTGCGAGACGTCCGGCGACAGGCCGAGCCGGCGCAGGAACTCCGTCAGCGCCCCGTTGATCGCCGTGTAGACGGCGTGCAGATCGTCGCCGAAGCGCGCCGACGGCGCCCCTCCCACCACGGCATAAGTGAGTTCCTGGGCGTGGAGGATGGCGCGGCCGCCGGTCGGGCGGCGCACGAGACCCCAGCCGCGGCGGGCGATCAGATCACGGTCGAAGTCGTCGGGGTCCTGGTGGTAGCCGTAGGAGACCGCCGGCGGGGACCAGCGGTAGAGACGCAGGACGGGCGGGTCGCGCGGCGCGCGGCGCGCGAGCAGCTCGGCGTCGGCCGCCATGTTGTCGGCGCCGGGGCGCGCACCGTCGCGGATCACGATCAGGCGCGCCATCTCAGCCGCAGTTGCAGGGGCCGAGCCAGCTCAGGTCGGGCCGGCGGGCGGCGGCGGCTTCGTCCAGGCGCGAGACCGGGGTGGTGTGCGGCGCCGTCCGCAGCAGGTCGGGGTCGTGCTCGGCCTCGGCGCGGATGGCGGCCACGACCGCGACGAAGCGGTCCAGGGTCTCCTTGGACTCCGTCTCGGTGGGCTCGATCATGATCGCCTCGTCCACGATCAGCGGGAAATAGATCGTCGGCGCGTGGATGCCGTAGTCGAGCATGCGCTTGGCGATGTCCAGCGTGCGCACGCCGTACAGGTCCTTCCAGTCGGAGCCCGTGGCGATGAACTCGTGGAGCGTCCCCTCGGCGTGCCGGACCGTCAGCAGGCCTTCCAGGCGCTTGCGCAGGTAGTTGGCGTTCAGCACCGCGCGCTCCGAAACGCGCGTCAGCCCGTCGCCGCCCAGGCGCAGGATGTAGGTCAGGGCGCGCAGGCAGACGCCCGTGTTGCCCTGGTAGGCGTGCACGCTCGGGCGGCATTCGCCGACGCAGGCGTCGAGGCTGTAGACGCCCTCACGTTCGCGGATCAACGGCGGCGGCAGGAAGCGCGCCAGTTCTTCCGTCACGCAGATGGGGCCGGCGCCGGGGCCGCCGCCGCCGTGGGGCGTGGAGAAGGTCTTGTGCAGGTTCAGGTGCACGACGTCGAAGCCCATCAGCGCCGGCTTCGCCTTGCCGAGGATGGCGTTGAGGTTGGCGCCGTCCATGTACAGCAGCCCGCCCGCGTCGTGGACGATGCGCGCGACCTCCACGATGTCGGTCTCGAACAGGCCCAGCGTGTTGGGGTTGGTGATCATGATGCCGGCGGTCTGCGGCCCGACCGCGGCCCGCAGGGCGTCCAGGTCCAGCTTGCCGTCCGGCCCCGACTTCAGCATCCTGGGCTGCAGGCCCGTCAGGACCACCGAGGCGGGGTTGGTGCCGTGGGCGGAATCGGGGATCAGCACCTCGGTGCGGCCGGTCGCGCCGCTCTCGAGGTGGTGGGCGCGGATCACCTGCATGCCCAGGTACTCGCCGTGGGCGCCGGCGGCCGGCTGCAGGCTGCAGGCGGCGAAACCGGTGATCTCGCACAGCGCGTCCTGCAGCAGCTTCAGGGCGCAGAGCAGGCCCTGCAGGTCCGCCTCGTCCTGCTCGGGGTGCAGGGAGGCGAAGCCCGACAGCGCGGCCACCTTCTCGTTGAGCCGCGGGTTGTACTTCATCGTGCAGCTGCCCAGGGGGTACAGCCCGCGCTCGATGTGGTGGTTGAGGTTGGACAGCAGGGTGTAGTGGCGGAGCACCTCCAGCTCCGAGAGCGACGGCAGGTCCGCCGGCGCCGCACGCAGCGCGTCGGCGGGCAGCCGCACGTCGACCTCGTCGCCGCGCCAGGCGGGCATCGTCGTGGCGCGCCGGCCGGCGCGCCCCTTGGCGAACAGACTCGTCTGCAGGTCCGCGCCCCAGCGCGCGGGCGTCGCGCCCTGCCGCTCGTGGCTCATGGTCGGCATCTCCTTCACCTTACCCGATCAACAGGTTTCCAGGAAGTCGCGCAGGACGCTCCCGTAACGCTCGATCTCGTTGGCGGTGCGGCGCTCGGTGACCGCGACCAGCAGATCGCCCACCCCGCAGCCCGCGAAACCGTCCAGCGGGATGCCCGCCAGGATGCCCTGTTCGCGGGCGAAGGCGCGGAACTCGCGGGCAGGCCGCGGCAGGCGCACCACGAATTCGTTGAAGACGGGGCCGGCGAAGGGCAGCGTCACGCCGGCGATCCCGCGCAGGATCACGCGCAGGGCCTCGCAGCGCACGCGGTTCGCCGCGCCCAGTTCGCGCAGACCCTCGGCGCCGAGCAGGGCGAGGTAGACGGTGCCCCGGGCCATGTTCAGGCCCTGGTTGGAGCAGATGTTCGACGTCGCCTTCTCCCGCCGGATGTGCTGCTCGCGGGTCTGCAGGGTCAGGACGTAGCCCTCGCGGCCGTCGTGGTCGACGGTGCGGCCGACGACGCGGCCCGGGATCAGCCGCTTCAGGTCGTCGGCGCAGGACAGGAACCCCAGCAGGGGGCCGCCCCAACCGCAAGGCACGCCGAAGGGCTGCGCTTCGCCCGTCGCCACGGCGGCGCCGTACTCGGCGGGCGACTTGAGCAGCGAGAGCGAGACCGGGTTGACCGAGGCCACGAGCAGCGCCCCGACTTCGCGCGCCGCCGCGGCGAGCGCGGCGACGGGCTCGATCAGGCCCAGGTGGTTGGGATTCTGGATCACGACCGCGCCGACCTTGCCGTCGAGCACGGCGCGCAGCGCGACGGGATCGGTCGTCCCGGCGGGCGAAGCCGCCGCGGTGAGGATCGTCACGCCTTCGCTCGCGAGGTTCGTCTCCAGGACGCGGCGGTGGCGCGGGTTCAGGGCGGCGGGCAGCACCACGGCGTCGCGGCCGGTGCGGCCGAGCGCCATGCGGATCCCCTCGACCAGCGCCGTCGAACCGTCGTACATGCTGGCGTTGGCCACCGGCAGGCCCGTCAGCCGAGTGATGAAGGTCTGCCACTCGTAGATGACCTGCAGCGTGCCCTGGGAGACCTCGGGCTGGTAGGGCGTGTAGGCCGTGAGGAACTCGCTGCGCGAGACCACGGCGTCCACGGCGGCGGGGATCGCGGCGTCGTAGACGCCCCCGCCCAGGAAGGAGACGAGTTCGTCCTGGCCCGCGTTCAGCGCGGCCAGGTTGCTCATCACGCGCCAGACCTCCTCCTCCGACAGCGAGGACGGCAAGTCCAGCCCCGCCGGCGGCCGCACGGCCGCGGGCAGGGTGCGGAACAGGTCGTCGACGGACTCGAGGCCGAGGACGTCCAGCATCTCGCGGATGTCCTCTGCGGTGTGCGGCGTGTAAGGCATGGGCGCCTCAGCTTCCGATGAGGGCGTCGTAATCGTCGGCCGTGAGCAGCTCGTCGAGTTCGCTCCGGTCCTCGATGCGCACCTTGAAGAGCCAGCCCGCCTCGAGCGGGTCCTGGTTGACCGTCTCGGGAGCGTCGAGCACCGCTTCGTTCACGGCGATCACCTCGCCGCCCACCGGGCTGAACAGGTCCTCGACCGACTTGACGGTCTCGATGGTCCCGACCGCCTCGCCCTGCGCGACGACGGTGCCGACTTCGGGCAACTCGAGGAAGACGACATCGCCCAGTTCGTGGGCCGCGTACTCGGTCACGCCCACCGTGGCGCTCTCGCCCTCGGCCAGCACCCACTCGTGGTCCTTCGTGTACTTGCGGTCGCTCGTCACCATGCCGTTCTCCTCCTGCCGGTTGATGCGTCAGCGCGCGGCGCGCGGGTCACCCTTGACCCGGGCCGCGAGGAAGGGGTACGGGACCACGCGCACCGGATGTTTCCGGTCGCGGATCTCCACGCTCAGCCGCGCAGGGTCGCACCCCGCGTCGATCAGGGCCAGGGCCAGCGAGCGCCCCAGGGTCGGGCTCTTGGTGCCGCTGGTCACGAAGCCCGCCGGCCGGTCGTCGCAGAACACCGGCGCGCCCTGGCGCGCGATGGGCGCGGGGCGCTCGCGGCCGGCGGCGTCGGCCGCCGTCACTTCGAGTCCGGCCAACTTCCGCGGCAGGCCGCTCTCCACCTGGCGCTGCAGGGCTTCGCTGCCGACGAAGGCGCGATCCTTCAAACGCACGGCCCAGCCGATGCCGGCCTCGAGCGGCGTCCAATCCTCGCTGAGTTCGTGGCCGTACAGGCAGTAGCCGGGCTCGAAGCGCAGCGTGTCCCGCGCCGCCAGACCGATGGGTTCGACACCCAGGTCCCCGCCCAGGGCCAGCAGTTCCTCCCACAGCGGCAGCGCGTCGGCGTTCGGCACGTACAGTTCGTAGCCGCGCTCGCCGGTGTAACCGGTCCGCGAGACGATCCAGCGCCCGCCGGGGCGGGGCAGGACGAAGGTCGTGTAGAAGTCGAGGGCGTCGAGGGCGTCGGCGCTGCCGTTCAGCGCGGCGAGGCGGCCCGTCAGCGCCGCGGCCTCGGGGCCCTGCACCGCGATCATGGCCGTGCGGTCGCTGGCGTCGTCGAGCGCCACGCCGGCGGCGCCGGCGGCGCTGCCGGCGACCCAGGCGGCGATCTTGTCGTGGTTGGACGCGTTGCAGACGATCATCCAGTCCTCGCGGCCGAGCCGGTAGATCAGCATGTCGTCGAGCACGCCGCCGTCGGGGCGGCACATCGCCGTGTAGACGACCTTGCCGTCCGGGATGCCGGACACGCGGTTGGTGCAGAGCCCGTCGAGCCAGGCCTCGACGCCCGGCCCGCTCACAAGGATCTCGCCCATGTGCGTGATGTCGAAGAGGCCCACGCGCTCGCGCACGGCCGCGTGCTCGGCGAGCACGCCCCGGTACTGAACGGGCATTTCGAAACCGGCGAAGGGGACCATGCGGGCGCCGTGGTCGCGGTGCCAGGCGGTCAGGGGGGTCGACCGCAGAGGGGTGTCGTCGATCCGGGTCAAAGCGTCCTCCTGAGCGAGAGGAACAGCGGGGTGCGGGATCGGAGTCGGCGTCGCTGGCGCCGGCCACGCCTAATCTAAACGGCCCGGGCGGGAAGTCCAGGAGCGAAACGGCGGCGTCGGCGGCGCTTCACGCGCCTCCCGAGAGGGCGCGCAGCATGGTGCCGGTATGCGACTCCATGCAGGCCATGACCGTGGTCAGCGGCCCCTGCGCCAGCACGCGCCCACCCGCGGCGCCCCCGTCGGGGCCGAGGTCGATGACCCAGTCGGCGCGGCGCACGACCTCGGGATTGTGCTCGATGACCAGGACGGTGTGGCCCTTCGCGGTCAGCCGCGCCAGGATGTCCAGCAGACGGTCGACGTCGCAGAAGTGCAGGCCCGTGGTCGGCTCGTCGAGGATGTAGAGGCTGTCGCCGCGGCCGCCGCGCGCCAGCTCCCGCGACAGCTTGAGCCGCTGCGCCTCCCCGCCCGAGAGCGTGGCGCCCGACTGGCCCAGCCGCAGGTAGCCCAGGCCCACGCCGTCCATGACGTCCAGGATGCGGCGGCAGGCCGGGACGTTGCCCAGGAACTCCCGCGCCTCTTCCACGGGCATGTCCAGCACCTCGGCCGCGTTGCGCCCCTTGAAGGTGACTTCGAGCGTCTCGGGGCCGAAGCGCTGGCCGCCGCAGGCCTCGCAGGGCACGTCGACATCCGGCAGGAAGTCCATGGTCAGCCGCCGCACCCCGGCGCCCTCGCAATCCGGGCAGCGACCGGGACCGGTGTTGAAGCTGAAACGGTCGGCCCCGTAGCCGCGCACCTTCGCCAGCGACGTGGCGGCGAAGAGGCGGCGGACTGGTCCCATCAGGCCGCTGTAGGTGGCGGGCGTGGAGCGCGTCGAGCGGCCGATCGGCGACTGGTCCACGAGCACCACCGACTTCAGGTCCCCTTCGCCCTCGAGGCGGTCGAAGGGCGCCGGTTCGGCCGCGGCGCGGTGCAGCCGGCGGGCCAGTTCCCGGTAGAGCGTCTCGTGCACGGCGGTGCTCTTGCCGGAGCCCGAGACGCCCGTGACGACGGTCAGGCGGCGCAACGGCACGGCGAGGTCGATGCCTTGCAGGTTGCGGCCACGCAGGCCGGTCATGCGCAGCCAGGCTTCCGGCTCAGCGCCGCCGTTGACGGGCTGGGGGTGCTGGCCGTCGCGCCGTCCGGCCAGCCAGCGCCCGGTCTGGCTTTCGGCGCAGGCGGCGACCTCGGCGGGAGTGCCCTGGGCCACGAGGCGCCCGCCGTGCTCCCCGGCGCCGGGTCCGAGATCGATCAGGTGGTCGGCGGCGAGCATCACGTCGAGGTCGTGCTCGACCACCACGACACTGTTGCCGCGGTCGCGCAGTTTCTGCAGCGTGCCGATCAGGCGGTGGATGTCGCGGTGGTGCAGGCCGACGCTGGGCTCGTCCAGGACGTAGAGCACGCCGGTCAGCCGGGAGCCGACCTGCGTGGCCAGCCGCACCCTTTGCCCCTCGCCGCCGCTGAGGGTGCCCACGCCGCGCGCGAGCGAGAGGTAGCTCACGCCCACCTCGCAGAGGAAGCCAGTGCGCGTGGCGATCTGCTCGACGACGGGGCGCGCCACGGCCGATTTGAGCGGGTCGGTGAAGGACAGGCCGTCGGCCCAGGCCGCCAGGTCGTTCAGGGCGAGCTCGCTGGCTTCGCCGATGTGCAGGCCCCCGACGCGCACGCCCAGCGCCTCCTCGCACAGGCGATAGCCGTGGCAGGACGGGCAGGCGTCGGCCGTCATGAGCTTCTCGATGCCGGCGCGCACCTTCTCCGACTTGGTCTCGCGGTGGCGGCGCAGCAGCTCCGGCGCCAGACCGAGCCAGCCGGCGAGGAAGGCGTCCCAGTGCGCGTGCTTGCGCAGCGATTTCGCGTCGGCCGGCGCCAAGCCGTGCACCAGGATGCGGCGGGCGTCGGCGGGAAGGTCCGCCCAGGGCGTGTGCAGCGAAAAACCCAGCGCGGCGGCGAAGGCCTCGACCTGCGTGAACAGCCAGCCGCTCTCCTTGCCGCGCAGGAACTCGACCGCGCCGCCCGCGAGGGACAGCGCCGGGTCGGGCACCAGCGACGGCTCGCGCAGCGTCGGCAGGCTGCCCAAGCCCTGGCAGGCGCGGCACGAGCCGGCGGGCGAGTTGAAGGAGAACAGCCGGGGCTCCAGCGCCGGAAAGCCCCGCCCGCAGCCGGGGCAGGCGGCCTCGCGGGAGAAGAGCGTCTGCGTGTCCCCCTCCCGCACCAGCACCGTGCCGCCGGACAGTTCCACCGCGGTCGCGAGCGCCTCGTTCAGGCGCGCCTCGACGCCGGGACGCACGACCAGGCCGTCGACCACCACCGCGATGTCGTGGCGGGCGCCCGCCGCGAGTTCGACCCCTTCGTCCAGGTCGCGCAGCGCGCCGTCGATCAGCGCGCGCACGTAGCCGCGCCGCTGCAGGTCGCGCAGCAGGGTGCGGTGGGCCCCCTTGCGCCCGCTCACGACCGGCGCCAGCAGCCACAGGCGCGTGCCCGCGGGCCGCGTCGCGATCGCCTCGCGGATCTCCGCCAGCGGCCGTGCGGCCGCCGGCACGCCGCACGCCGGGCAGTAGGCCGTGCCGCAGCGGGCGTAGAGCAGTCGCAGGTAGCT
Organism: bacterium; assembly: GCA_031441465.1. Lineage (GTDB taxonomy): Bacteria > Krumholzibacteriota > Krumholzibacteriia > LZORAL124-64-63 > LZORAL124-64-63 > PNOJ01. The sequence continues at coordinate 40,217 of JANOEP010000054.1, forward strand.
GGCGATCTCGGTCACGGTGCCGACCGTCGAGCGCGGGTTGGCCCCGAGCCCCTTCTGGTCGATGGCCAGCGCCGGGGACAGGCCCTCGATGCGGTCGACGTCGGGCTTGGGCAGCTGGTCGAGGAACTGGTGCGCGAAGCTGGAGAGGCTCTCGATGTAACGCCGCTGGCCTTCGGCGTAGAGCGTGTCGAAGGCCAGCGACGATTTGCCCGATCCGCTCGGACCGGTGACCACCACCAGGCGGTGGCGCGGCAGCGTCAGGTCCAGGTTCTTCAGGTTGTGGACGCGCGCGCCCCTGATCGTGATCACATCGGCGGCCACGGTTCTCCCGTCGCGGTCAGCGCGTGACCGCGGCCGGTGCCGCCGCCCCGTGCCGCATGGCGTCCCAGGCGGTGCGCTCGGCGGCGGTCAGCCCCGCGACGTCGTCGATCACCTGGGCCTCGAGGAGGTGCTGGGCCTTCAACGGGTTGTCGGCGCGGTCGCGCGGCGTCGTCACGATCGCGTCGACCGTGCCCAGGCCCGTCACGACCTTGCCGAAGGCGGTGTACTTCCGGTCGAGGTTCGCCGCGTCCGCCACGCAGATGAAGAACTGGCTGCCGGCCGAGTTGGGGTCGGACGACCGGGCCATCGACAGCACGCCCCGCGCGTGGTGGGTGGCGTTGAATTCCGCGTTCAGCTGCGCCTTCCCGCCCCCGGGCGTGTAGCCCTTGGCCTTGATCGCGGCGGGATCGCTCGTGAGCAGGGGCAGCTCCGCGGCCGTGAGCACGTCCTTCCAGAGGGGTCCCCCCTGGCCGTCGTTGGCGCGGTCGGCGTCCTTGGAGTTCGGGTCGCCGCCCTGGATCATGAACCCGGGGATCACGCGGTGGAAGGTCGTGCCGTTGTAGAAGCCGGAGCGGCACAGGTGCGCGAAGTTCGCGACGTGGTGCGGCGCCGTCTCGGGCGTCAACACCAGCAGGATCGGTCCGGCGTCCGTCTTGAGCCGGACGAAGGGCTGGGCGCTGGCGGCGGCGGCGGCGAACAGGACCAGGGCAACGGTCAGGGCGATGGCGGCGATCGGTCGCATCGGTCTTCCTTTCCTGCGGGTGACGGGAGACGGTCGGTCATCGTGACAGCCCTCATGCATAGCACGCCGGGCGTCCCGGGGCAACGGTGCGGCGGCGGCCGCCCGTCGGACGGCCCCGCCGGCGCGCGGAGAGCCGCCCCGTCGGGGCGGCTCTCCGTTCCGCGGCGGCGTCGCGGCGCGCTACTGGTTGCGCGACCAGAGGCGTTCGGGCTTGTGCAGGGTCAGGCGGACGGCGTTGTTGTGGGCGCGGCCCTCCGACGTCGCCTCGTCGCCGACGGGGCGGAAGGGACCGTAGCTCACCACGGCGAAGCGCTTGGCGTCCATGTTGAGCACGTTGGTCATGTAGCGGACCACCGCGGCGGCGCGGGCCGCACTCAGCTCCCAGCCCGTGGGCCAGATCTCGCGGTAGTCGCCGGGCACGCCGTTGTCGTCGATGTTGCCCTCGACGTGGATGTCCCACTCGGGGTACTGGTCGCAGACCGACTGGACGGCCTCCAGCAGGGGCTTCTGCTTGTCGGTGATGCCCAGGTTCACGCCCGAGAACACCAGCTCCTCGGTCAGGGCGACGGTGACGACTTCGCCGTTCTGCTCGACCAGGACAGCCTTCTCGGCTTCGAGCTGGGCGAGCTGCTCGCGCAGGCCCGCGGTCAGTTGCCGGCCCTCGGCGATGGTCGCCTCGCGCGCGGCGATCTCGGTCTGCAGGGACAGGATGCTGCCGTCGCGGTCCGCGACGAGCTGCTTGTAGTCGCTGCAGGGAGCGCAGCCGATCAGCGCGGCGCAGGCCGCGGCCGTCAGCAGCAGGGCGATCCGCATCGTGGTCCGCATGACTTTTCTCTCCTTCGCCGCGGCGCGGTCAGGTCGGGCCGCCCGCGCGGCCGTCGCCGCTGGGTGAAGTCACCGTCCGCTCGACGGACGCAACTGTCGACAATCTAATGTGGGGATCCCGTCAGGGGAAGCAGATTTTCGCCGACGCCCGGTCCGGTTGATCAGGCCGCCGACGGCCCGTGCACGGCCGTCAGCAGCCGGTCGGGGTCGAAATAGGTCCGGGCGCAACGCATGATGTCCTCGCGGCCCACCGCGTCGATCTCGCCCACCAGTTCGCTCGTCGGGATGAAGCGGTCGAAGAAGATCTCGTCCTTGGCGGCGCGGCCCATCTGGTTGGAGACCCCTTCCAGGGAGAAGATCAGCTGCGACTTGATCTGGGCCAGGGTGTCCGCGAGTTCCTCCTCCCCGACCCCGTCGCGCAGGAAGGCGCGGTACTCGCCGCGGACGACCGCCTCGAGCCGGGACAGCTTCGCCGGCGAACAGGAGCCCGAGCAGCTCACGAGGCCCACGTCGCGCCCCATGTCGGTGTAGGTGAAGACCGAGTAGGCCAGGCCCTCGCGCTCGCGCACCGCCTGGAAGACGCGGCTGGAGAGGCCGCCGCCCAGGATGTTGCTGAGCATCGCCAGCGGGACGCGGTCGGGATGGAGGTAGGAGACCGCCTGGTTGCCGATCTCGAAGTAGCACTGCTGGACGGGGCTGTCGATGACCAGACGGTCGCCGCGGACCTCGGCGCCGTCGAACAGGATGCCGGTCTCGTCGGCGGAGACCGCGGCCGGGGCGCGTTCCCGCGGCGGCGTCGCACCGGCCTCGGCGAAACAGGCGCACAGCGTGTCGGTCATCGCGGGCAGGATGTTGCCGGCGACGGCCACGACGAGGTTCGAGCCGGCGAACAGGTCGGCGTGCTCGCGCCGCAGGAGGTCCGCGTGCAACCCCCGCACCGACGCCGGCGTGCCCAGGATGGGCCGCCCGCGGGGATGGTCGCCGTACAGGCGGGCGGTGAAGGCGTCGTGCAGCAGGTCCTCGGGCGTGTCCAGGACCTCCTGGATCTCCTCGACGACGACGTCCTGCTCCAGGACCACCAGCGAGGGATCGAAGGCCGGGCGCAGGATCATGTCGGAGAGGGCTTCGGCGGTCGTCGCGAAGTATTCGGGCAGGACCTTCGCCGTGAAGGCCACGTGGTCCTTGGTCGTGAAGGCGTCGACGGAAGCGCCGACGCTGTCGAAGAGGCGGGCGATGTCGAAGGCGCTGCGCCGCCGCGAGCCCTTGAACACCATGTGCTCGAGGAAGTGGGCCAGGCCGCCCAGCCCCGCCGGCTCGTCCTGCGAGCCGCGGCGCAGCCACACTCCCAGGGAGACCGAGTGCGCGGACGCGACCGGGACGGTCAAGACGACCGTCCCGTTCGCGAGCGTCACCCGCTGAGGCGGGGTTTCGTTCTGGTAGGGACCGATGTTCATGCGTCGGTACCCGGTCGCCTAGCGGCGCCGCGGTCCGCGGTCGCGGCCGCCGCTGCCGCCCCCGCGCCCGCCCCGGTCGCCGCCGTCGCGGCGCGGTCCGCGGTCGCTCGACTGGTTGGGGTCGACGCCCTCGGGCACCGGCAGCAGCGCCTTGCGGCTGAGCCGGACCTTGCCCGAACGCGAATCGACCTCGACCAGCTTGACCTGGATCATCTCGTTGATCTGCAGGACGTCCTCGACGTTGCCGACGCGGAAATGTTCGATCTCCGAGATGTGGAGCAGGCCCTCCTTGCCGGGCAGGTACTCGACGAAGGCGCCGAAGTCCACGATCGAGACCACGCGTCCCGTGTAGACGGCGCCGACCTCGGGCTCGGTCATCATCATGCGGATGCGCTCGACGCACTCGTTGCCCTTCGCCTGGTCGGGCGCCGAGACGAAGACCAGACCGTCGTCGTTGATGTCGATGTTGGTCTCGGTCTCCTCCTGCAGCTTCTTGATCACCTTGCCGCCCGGGCCGATGAGTTCGCCGATGCGCTTGGGCGGGATCTGGATGGTGACGATCTTCGGGGCGTACTGGCACAGCTCCTTGGCCGGCTCGGCGATGGCCTCGTGCATGAGGCCCAGGATGTGCTGGCGCGCATTGCGGGCGTCGGTCAGGGCCTGCAGCATGATCGCGCGGCTGATGCCGCCGATCTTGGTGTCCATCTGGAAGGCCGTGATGCCGTCGCGGGTGCCGGTGACCTTGAAGTCCATGTCGCCGAGGTGGTCCTCGACGCCCAGGATGTCGGTCAGCACGGCGACCTTCTCGCCCTCCTTGATCAGGCCCATGGCCACGCCGGCCACCGCCTTCTTCAGGGGCACGCCCGCCTGCATCAGCGCGAGGCTGGCGGAGCAGACCGTGGCCATCGAGCTCGAGCCGTTCGACTCCAGGATGTCCGACACGATGCGGATCGTGTAGGGGAACTCCTCACGCGTCGGCAGCAACGGGCGCAGGGCGCGCTCGGCCAGCTTGCCGTGGCCGATCTCGCGGCGGCCGGTGCCGCTGTAGCGGCCGGTCTCGCCCACGCTGAACGGCGGGAAGTTGTAGTGGAGGTAGTAGGGGCTCCACCACTCGCCCTCGAGGGCGTCGATCTTCTGCTCGTCCGACTTGGTGCCCAGGGTCACGGTGCCCAGCGCCTGGGTTTCGCCGCGGGTGAACAGGGCCGAGCCGTGGACGCGGGGCAGCAGGCCCAGCTCGATGTCGATCGGGCGCACCGTGGTGAGGTCGCGGCCGTCGGCGCGCACGCCCTCGTCCACGACCATGGCCCGCATCGCCTTCTTCTCGAGCTTGGCCAAGGCCGCCAGGGAGTCGGCGTCGGGCTTGCCCGCCGCGTCGACGAAGGTCGTCTTGACCTTCTCGTGCAGGGCCGCCACGGCGTCCTGGCGCGTGTGCTTGGCCTTGATGCGGATGGCGGCGTCGAGGTCCGACGCCACGGCGGCGCGGACGGCCTCGACCTTCGCGGGGTCGAGCTGGCGGATCGCCACCGCGAACTTCGCGCGCGAGCCGGCCTTGGCGACCAGGTCGCGCTGCAGGGCGTTGAGCTGGCGGATCCAGCCGTGGGCGAAGTCGATGGCGTCGAGCAGGCGGTCCTCGGAGACTTCGCTGCAGGAGCCCTCGATCATGCAGACGATGTCGTCGGTGCCGGCCACGACCAGGTCCATGCTCGATTCCTCGAGCTGGGCGAAGGTCGGGTTGGGCACGAACTCGCCGGCGATCTCGGCTACGCGCAGGCCCGAGACGTACTCGCCGAACGGCACGTCCGACAGGTTCAGGGCAAGGGAGGCGCCCGTGATGCTCAAGACGTCGGCGTGGAAGTCGGTGTCCGAACTGATCACGAAGGCCACGACGTCGGTCGCGTGGCGGTAGCCGTCGGGGAACATCGGTCGCAGCGGACGGTCGATGAGGCGCGCGGACAGGGTCTCGCGCTCGCTCGGCCGGGCCTCGCGCTTGAAGAATCCGCCCGGGATCTTGCCCGCGGCGTAAGTCTTGTTGCGGTACTCGACGAACAGCGGGAGGAAGTCGCGGTCGCTGATGTTCTTGTCCGCCGTGGCCGTCACCAGGACCCGGGTGTCGCCCAGGCCCACGACGCAGGCGCCGCCCGCCTGTCGTGCCATCTTGCCGGTCTCGAGCGAGTACTCGGCGCCGTTCATCTGCAATGCCGTCTTGTGTCCGTTCATGTTTCTACTTTTCCTTCCTTACAGCTTTTGCGCGTCATGCGCTGGCGTCCGCCAATGCGGACGGCCGCGGACGTGCGGCCACGCCGCGGCTTTGCTCCCGGGATGTGTGCGACGCGCACCGATCCCGCCGGGACCCGCCTGATTTATTGGAGAATGCGGTGTCCTGTCCGAATCCATGGGGCGGCACCGCGGCTCTCAGCCGCGGATACCCAGCTCCTTGATCAGGGAGCGATAGCTCTCCAGGTTCTTCCGCTTCAGGTAGTTCAGCAGCCGCTTGCGCTGCCCGACCATCTTCAACAGCCCACGCCGGGAATGGAAGTCCTTCTTGTGGGTCTTGAAGTGTTCGGTGAGGTGGTTGATGCGCGCGGTCAGCAACGCGATCTGCACCTCGGGCGAGCCGGAATCCGACTCGTGCTTCCTGAACTGCGAGATGACCTGGTCTTTCTGATCCTTGTTCATTGCCATCGTCAGAACCTCCTTAGCTCATGACGTCACGATGGCCGCAGGCTGGCGCCCGTCCGCAGGGGTCTTGTCAGGTTCCCCGTGGCCGAGCCTGGTCGCCGCTGGGCGTGCCAACCCGCTTACTGGCGCTGGGCACTACAAAAACGCGAGGCTGAACCCCGCGACCCGGCGCCCGCAGAATATAGCCGAGGCCACAACCGGGGGCAAGCGGGATTCCGCCGTGCCATCGGCCGCGGACGAACGGACTTGAGCGGGGGCCCGGCGCCGCGGAGAAACCGCCGGCACTTGGGCCCCCATCCTGTTGGATTTTCGTCGCTTGTGATTGTCGGCGGCGGCCCCTGCCCCAACGCTCAGGCCTCACGAGCAGTCGGTAGGATCCCCCGCCGCTCCAGCTCACGCAGGATCTGGCCGATGCACTCGGGCCCGTCGTGCTCGTCCGTCTGGACGACCAGTTCCGGCGTCAGCGGCTCCTCGTAGGGGGCGCTGATGCCGGTGAACTCGGCGATCTCACCCGCGCGCGCCTTCTTGTAGAGGCCCTTGGTGTCGCGGCGCTCGCATTCCTCCAGGGAGCAGCGGCAGTAGATCTCCAGGAAGTCGCCGTCCTCGACCAGCTCGCGGTTGGCGTCACGGTCGGTGCGGTAGGGCGAGATGAAGGCGGTCAGCACGATCACCCCGGCGTCGAGCATCAGCTTGGACACTTCGCCGATGCGCCGGATGTTCTCGGTGCGGTCGGCGGGGCTGAAGCCCAGGTCGCGGTTCAGGCCGAAGCGGATGTTGTCGCCGTCCAGGACATAGGTCTGGCAGCCGCGCTCGAAGAGCGCCTGCTCGAGGCCGCGGGCCAGCGTCGACTTGCCGGCGCCGGACAGGCCCGTGAACCAGAGGATGGCCCCGCGATGGCCGTTGCGGCGGGTGCGGTCGGCGCGTTTGATGTCCGAGTGCGACCAGGTGATGTTGCGGCTCTTCGGTGTGGTCATGTCAGCTCCCGCCGCACGCTCGGCGCGGTCTTGAAGTGGTGGGTGCGGGTGAAGAACGCTCCTGCCGCCCGGACCGGCAAGTGAAAAAACGATGAACCCGGGGTCCTCGGGCTCAGTCGAACAGCGGGGCCTCCCGCAGCGGGACCGCGCCGCGGTCCTTCTCCGACAGCACCGCCGCGGCCGGCAGCGGCCAGGCGATCCCCAGCTCCGGGTCGTCCCACCGGATGCAGCGCTCGGCTTCCTTGTCGTAGTAGTCCGTGGTCTTGTAGAGCACGTCCGCCTCGTCGCTCAGGGTCAGGAAGGCGTGGGCGAACCCCGGCGGGATCCAGAGCTGGTGGTGGTTCTCGTCCGAGAGCACCGCCGCGGTCCACTTCCCGCAGGTGGGCGAGCCGCGCCGCAGGTCCACGGCCACGTCGAAGATCTCGCCGCGCACCGCCTGCACGAGCTTGCCCTGGACGTGCCGCACCTGATAGTGCAGGCCCCGCACGACGCCCCGACGCGAGCGGGAGTGGTTGTCCTGCACGAAATCCGGCAGGAAACCGACGGCTTCGCGCCAGGTCCGGGCGTTGAAGCTCTCCAGGAAGAAGCCCCGCGCATCCGGGAAGACCCGCGGCTCCAGCCGCAGCACGTCGGGCAGATCCGTCTTCTTGACGATCATCTACAGGCCTTCCTTCAGGAGCCGCTCGAGGTAGGAGCGGTAGCTCGACGCGGGCATCGCCGCGGTCGTCGCCTCCAGGCCGGCCCGGTCCAGGAAGCCCCGGTTGTAGGCCACCTCCTCCAGGCAGGCGATCTTGAGCCCCTGGCGGGCCTCGAGCAGTCCGATGAACTGGCTGGCCTCGAGCAGGCTCGTGTGGGTGCCGGTGTCCAGCCAGGCGATGCCCCGACCCAGTTTCTCGACCACCAGCTCGCCGCGCTCGAGGTAGGCCCGGTTGACGTCGGAGATCTCCAGTTCGCCGCGCGGGGAAGGCTTCAGGCCGCGGGTGATCTCCACGACCTTGCCGTCGAAGAGGTAGAGCCCCGGCACCGCGTAGCGCGAACGCGGCCGCAGCGGCTTCTCCTCGATGCTGATGGCGAGACCCGCGGCGTCGAACTCCACCACGCCGTAGCGCTCGGGGTCCAGCACCGGGTAGCCGAAGATGCGGGCGCCGTGGCGGAACCCGGCCACCATGCGGTCGAGGTTCATGCGCCCGTGGAAGACGTTGTCGCCCAGGATCAGGCAGACGCCCTCGCCCGCCAGGAACTCCTCCCCGACCAGGAAGGCCTGGGCGATGCCCTTGGGCTCGGGCTGGACCAGGTAGGTCAGGCTGATGCCCCACTGGGAGCCGTCGCCCAACAAGTCCACGAAACGCGGGGTGTCCTGCGGCGTCGAGATCACCAGGATGTCGCGCAGCCCGGCCATCATCAGGGTCGCGAGCGGGTAGTAGATCATGGGCTTGTCGTACACCGGCTGCAGCTGCTTGCTGGCCACGCGGGTCAGCGGGTACAGGCGGCTGCCGGCGCCGCCGGCCAGCACGATCCCCTTGCGGAGACCCGGGGCGGGGGTGGGGTCGTTCATCGGTCGCTCCTGGGCGGGGGCGCTGCGCCCTCGCGCCGGTTGAAGGTCTCGGGATCGAGAGCCGCGCGCGCGGCGGCCTCGTCGCGGGCCAGCTGCTCCCGCAGCGCCGCGACCGAGGGGAACGTGCGTTCGTCGCGCAGTCGGGCCACCCATTCCAGCTTGAGGCTGCGCTCGCGCACGTACCCGTGGAAATCCAGCACGTGCACTTCGAGCCGCGGCCGGGGCAGGCCGCCGGGATTGACCGTCGGCGCCAGGCCGAAGTTGAGCATCCCCCGGCAGACGGCGCGCTCGGTGCCCGGCGCGCCGAGCAGGTCGCCGTGGCGATCGACTTCGGGCAGATGGCCGTGACGGTAACCGGCCACCGCGCGGAGGTCGTCGCCGGCGACGGCGTCGGTCGGCACGTGAACCCAGACGGCGTAGACGCCGGGCGCCGGCAGCTGCTTGTCGGGATCCAGGGGCTCGACGTTGGCCGTCGGGTAGCCCAGCGTCGCGCCGCGGCCGGCGCCGTACCCCACCTCGCCCCACAGGCTGTACGGCCGGCCGAGCATGGCGGCGGCCCGCGCCACCTCGCCCTCGCGCAGCAGGCGGCGGATCGCGGAGCTGCTGACGACCTCGCCGCCCAGCGCCAGCGGCGGCACGATCTCGAAACCGAAGCCGTCGCGCCGGGCCAGCTCCGCCAGGGAGTCGGCGCGGCCGCCGCGGCCGGCGCCCAGGTGAACATCGTGACCGCCGACGAGGTGGCGCATGCCCAACAGGCCGCGCAGGAAGCGGCGGACGAACTCGTCGTAGGGCATCGCCGCGAGCGCCGGGCAGAAGTCGGCGGCGACCACCGCGTCGATGCCCGTGTCCTGCAGCAGGGCGAGCTTCTCGCTCCAACTGGTCAGCAGGCGCGGGCGGTCGGCGTCCAGGACGCTGCGCGGGTGGTGACGGAAGGTGAACAGGCAGCTCAGGGCGAGGTCGCGCCCGTCGCGGGTCTCGCGGACGGCGTCGATCAGCGCGCGGTGGCCGAGGTGCACGCCGTCGAAGGCGCCCAGAGCAACCGCCGTCTCGGACAGGGCGCCGCCGGGAAGGTCCTCGCGACCGTCCAGGATCCGCGTGATCAGTTCGCTGCTGAGACGGATCAGGCGCAAGGTCTCCCCCTAGTCCGACCCGGGCGTCGCCGGGAACACGGCCGGCGTGCGCAGGCTCCGCGTCGCGGCATCATCTTCGCCCATCCGCGCGACCGCGACCAGGCCGCCGTCCGGGGCCAGCAGCCGCAAGAGACCAGCGGGCCCCGTCGCGGCGGCCGCGACCGCCGCCCGCGCCGTCAGTTCCGCGCCCGGAGGCAGCCCCCGCCGCAGGTCCGCGGCCTCCCCCGCCGTCAGTTCGACCGCCGACGCTGCCGGCAGGGCCAGGGCGCAGGGGATCACCGCGGCGGCGACGGCCCGCGCGTCCCGCATCATATCCGCCGGCATGGCCCGTGCAACCTCAAAGGACCCGACCCGCTCCCGCCGCAGCGCCGACAGGTGGCCGACGGTGTCCAGGGCGAACGCCAGGTCGCGGGCCAGCGAGCGGACGTACGTGCCGGCCGAACACGCCAGCACCAGGTCGGCCTCGTGGATCGTCGCTCCCCCGGGTCCGGCGACGCCCCACCTCGCGGCCGCCAGCTCGAGCGAGGAAACCCGCACCGCGCGCGCGGGCGCCGGCTGCGGCTGCTCGCCGCGGCGGGCCCGCTTGTAGAGCGGCACGCCGTCGCGCTTCAAGGCCGAGATCACGGGTGGGATCTGCAGCAGGTCGCCGCGGAAGCGGGACAGCGCGGCCTCGAGGTCGGCCGCCGACGCCGCGACCGCCGAACGGGCGTCCGGCTCGCCGTCGGCGTCGAGGGTGTCGGTGGACAGGCCGAAGCTGACGGTGGCCCGGTAGGACTTGTCGTGGCCGAGCAGGAAGGTCGAGAGGCGGGTGGCCGCGCCGCAGAGCACCAGGAGCAGCCCGGTGGCCATGGGGTCGAGCGTGCCGGCGTGGCCGCAGCGGTAGCGCGGCGCGCCGCGCGGCTGACGGCCGGGGCTCAGGGTGCGCAGGACGGTCGCCACCACGGCGTGGGAAGACACGCCCCGGGGCTTGTCCACCAGCAGCAACCCGTGCGGTCTGGTCTCCATGCCGCGGCGTCAGTCGAGCTGGGGGGCGAGTTCCGCCACGAACGCCGCGGTCAGTGTCTCGGGGTCCCCGAACAGGGTGCAGCCGGCCGCCTGATGGTGGCCGCCGCCGCCGCGCTGCGACGCGGCCGCGTGCACGTCGCCGGCGGCGTCGGTGCGCAGCGACACGCGCCAGGCGCCGTCCTCGCGCTCCTTCAGGAACACGATGAAGCGCACGCCGCGCACCGCCGAGGCCAGGCCCGTGAACTGCTCGGTGTCGGTCATGGACGTCCCCGTCGCGGCGAGCATCCCGCGCGTGACGCGGAGCGTCAGGATGCGCCCCCCGTGGTGGTAGGCGAAGGTGTCGATCACCCTGGCCAGCAGCGCCAGCGAGGCCGGCGTGCGCTGGTGCAGGGTCCGCTCCGCGACGTCGGCGGCGTCGGCCCCGGCGGCCACCAGACGGCCGGCGGCCTCGAAGCTCAGCGGCAGGGTGTTCGGGAAGCGGAAGCCCCCAGTGTCGGTGTAGAGGCCGGCGTAGAGGTTGGTGGCCATCGTCGCCGTGAGGTCGAACCCGGGTTCGCCGCCGTCCTGCCCGGCGGCGAGCGACTCGATCACCCGCAACACCAGCAGCGAAGCCGAGCTGGCCACCGGCTCGAGCCAGCCGGGCAGCGGCGCGGGACCGTTTCCGTCGAGATGGTGGTCGATGCACCAGGCGGCGCCGACACGCGCGAGCAGCGGCTCCAGGTCACCGGCCCGCTCGAGATGGTGGCAGTCCACCGTCACGACCAGGTCGGGCCCTTCGTCGTTGGCCATCGCCGCGGCGACAGCGTCCGGTTCGAGCGCGTCCGTGTAGCCGGGCAGAGCTTCGCAGCCCGCCGGCGCCTCGAGGTAGCGCAGGGCCTCGGCGTCCTTGCCGGCGGCGCGCAGGGCCTCGGCCAGCGCCAGCGCGGAGCCCATGGCGTCGGGGTCGGGGTTGACGTGGGGCACGACCCAGATCCGCGACGCGCCGGCGAGGGCCGCGAGCAGGTCGCGCGGCGGCTCGAGCGAGTCCAGGGTCCGGCGGCGCCGGCGCTCGGCCTCGCCCACGAACTCGCCGCGGGCGCTCAGCTCGTCGAGGATGATCTCGACGCCCATCCCCTGGTCCAGCGATTCGTCGTAGATGAAGCGCAGGTCGGGCGTGGCGCGCAGGCGCAGCAGATCGCTGACGCGCCCCTGCAGGAAGCCGCGGGCCTTCTTGAGGCCGGCCAGGCTGTCCGCCCGCTCCCGCTCGCCGCCGAGGACCGACACATACACCAGCGCGACGGTCTGGTCGCGGTTGAGTTCAACGCCGTTGATCGTGACGAAGCCGACGCGGGGGTCCTTGACCTCGACGGCGAGCAGCTCGCCGAGGACCTTGCGGATCGCCGCGTTCTGGCGTTGCAGCTTGTAGGGATCCATGTCCACCATCCTGGAAACGCGGCAGGACGGCTGCGCGCCGTCCTGCCCGCCGGTCCGCCGGCGCCGGCCGCGCGCGTCCGCGCTACAGCTCGGTCCGGGTCTCCTCCTCGATGCGGTAGGTCTCGACCACGTCGCCTTCCTGCAGGTCGTGGAAATTCTCGAGGCCGATGCCGCACTCGTAGCCCGACTGCACCTCGCGGACGTCTTCCTTGAAGCGCTTCAGCGAACTGATCTTGCCCTCGAAGATCATCATCTCGTGGCGTACCAGCCGCAGCAGCGAGTTGCGGATGATGGTGCCCTTGGTGACGTAGGCGCCGGCCACGGTGCCGACCTTCGGGATGTGGTAGACCAGGCGGATCTCGGCCGAGCCGGTCGAGACCTCGCGGCGGATCTTGCCGAGTAGGCCGGCCATCGCCTTGCGCATCGTGTCGACGACCTCGTAGATGATGTCGAAGACCTCGATGGTCACGCCCTGCTCCTTGGCCCGCTCCTGGATGGCGTTGCCCGGGCGCATGTGGAAGCCGATGATCATGGCCCCGGTGTTCGCGGCCAGCAGCACGTCCGACTCGTTGATGGCGCCGACGCCCTTGTGCACGATGCGGACATGGACCTCGTCGGTGTTCAGGTCGAGCAGGGCGTCGCAGATCGCCTCCACCGAGCCCGACACGTCGCCCTTGACGATGATCGGCAGTTCCTTGGTGTCGCCCTGGGCCACCATCTCCGCCAGGTTGTCCAGCGAGATCGAACGCTTGGGCGCCGAGAACTGCTGCACGCGCTGCAGCTGCCGGCGCTTGCCGGCGATGTCGCGGGACTCGCGCTCGGTGTCCGTGACGTGGAGGCGGTCGCCCGCCAGGGGCACGTCGCCGGCGCCGAGCACCACGGCCGGCTCGCCGGGCAGGACCTGGGTCAGGACCTCGCCGCGCTCGTCGAGCAGGGCGCGCACCTTGCCGTCCTGCATGCCGCAGACGAAGTGATCGCCGACGCGCAGGGTCCCCTGCTCCACCAGGACCGTGAAGAGGACGCCGCGCCCCGGCTCCTTCGAAGCCTCGACGACGACGCCGCGCGCGTTGCCCTTGGACGAAGCCGCGAGTTCGAGCACTTCGGACTGCAGATGGACCAGCTCGAGCAGCCGCTCGATGTTGAGGCCCTTCTTCGCCGAGATCTCGGCGCTGAGCACGTCGCCGCCGAACTCCTCGACCACGATGCCCTGGCCCAGCAGGTCCTGCTTCACCAGGTCGGGCCGAGCTCCGGGCAGGTCGATCTTGTTGATGGCCACGATCAGCGGCACGCCCGCCGCCTTGGCGTGGTTGATGGCCTCGATGGTCTGCGGCATGATGCGGTCGTCGGCCGCCACCACCAGGATCACGATGTCGGTGACCTGGGCGCCGCGCGCGCGCATGGCGCTGAAGGCCTCGTGGCCCGGCGTGTCCAGGAAGGTGATCGGGCCGCCGGGCGTCTGCACGCGGTAGGCGCCGATGTGCTGGGTGATGCCGCCGGCCTCGCCGGCGATGACGTTGGTCTTGCGGATGTAGTCCAGCAGCGACGTCTTGCCGTGGTCCACGTGACCCATCACCGTGACCACCGGCGCGCGGTGCTCGAGATCCTCCTCGAGGACTTCGGGCTCGGCGTCGGCCAGTTCCTCCTCGCCGTACTCGCTGAGGAACTCGACGTCCTTCTCGAACTCGTCGGCCAGCAGCTCGATCTGTTCGCGCTCCAGACGCTGGTTCATCGTGGCCATCAAGCCCAGGGAGAACAGCTTGGCGATGGCTTCGCGCGGCTGGATCTCGAACTTCTCGGCCAGTTCCTGCACCGTGATGAACTCGGTCACGCGCAGCATCGGGCCGGCGTCCGACTCGGCCTCCGCCCCGCCGCCGCGGCGGTGACGCCGCCGGCCGCCCTTGACGCCGTCGAGTTGGGCCAGGGTCTGCTTCACGCTCTGGGCAACGGCCACCTCGTCCACCTTCTTCTTCTTGCGGCGCTTGCGCCGGTCGCTGTCCGGCGTGCCTTCGCGGACTTCCTGGCGGCGCTGCATCGCGGCCTGGACGGAATCCCGCACCGAACTGTTGGCGTCGCTGCGGCCGCGGTGACCCGTGAGGTCGCGTCGAACCTCGCCCCAGTTCCAATTCTCGGCGGGCTGGCCGTCGGCGCCGAGGACCGGCAGGCCGCCGGAGCCACCGCCCGGTGCGCGCGGCTCGGGCACCGCCAGCCCCGTCTTGGTCTGGACCACGCCGGAGCCCATGCGGATGACCTTGGCCGTCCGGCGGGGGCGACGGGAAGCCGCCGTCGACTTCTCGTCGCGGGCGCCCGGCTGTCCGCCGCCATCCTGCTCTTCCTGGGAAGCTTCGGCAGGCGCCGCCGGGGCCGCCGTCTCGACGGCCTCGGCCGTCGCTTCGGTCTCGGGCGCGGCCGTCTCGGCGGGCGCCGCCGCGGGCGCCTCGGCCGGGGTTTCCTCGGCGACCGCCTCGGCCTTGACCGGGACGTCGGCCTTCTTGATGATCCGGGCGCGGCGCAGCGGCGGCTTCGCCGCGGCTTCGGGCTCCGCGGGGGCCGCCGCCAGCGGCGGGGGGGCCTTCTTCGGCGCCTTCACGGCTGCGGCCGGTTCGGCCGGCGCGTCGGCGTGCGGCGCCTGGTCGGCCGGCGCCTTCAGCGTCGGCGTCGCCGCGGCAGGCGTCTTGTCGGCGGCGGTCTTGGCCGCCGGCTTCTTGGCGGCCGCATCCTTCGCGGCCGGCTCCTTCTTTGCGACGACCTTCTTCTTCGCGGCCTTCTTCGCCGGCTTGGCCGGTTTCTCCACCTCGGGCTCGTCGGGGGCCACCGGCAGGTCGAGGGGCCGGAAACTGGCGACGTGCTTGAGCTTTTCGGGATCCAGGTTGTGCGCCTTGGCATAGTTCAGGCGCATGATCTCCCGCTTGCGCTGGTAACTGGCGTGGATCTTCTCGATCACGTCGTCCTCGACCACGCTCATGTGGCTCTTGGCCTCGGCGTGCATGTCCCGCATCATCTTGAGGATGACGGGGCTGTCGACACCGTAGTGCTTGGCGAGTTCGTAGACCCTGAGCTTCCTGACCAAGTGTCCTACCTCCGTCAGCGGTTGCGCCGTCTTCGTGACCGTCCCCCGCGCGGGGGTGCGGCGCCGATGCCTCGCAGGAAATCCGGGTCGTCGAGGGCGACGACCGTCAAGTTGCGCCGGCCGAGCGCCCGCGCCAGATCTTCGCGTCCCAGCAGGTCGCCCCAGATCGCCCTCACGGGCGCCAGCGAGAGGTAGCGGTCCCTCTGACGGGGACTCGCGTCGGTCGCCAGGACGAGCACGGGCCGACGCCCCTTGGCCACCATGCGGGAGACCTGTTCCGCCCCGGTGGCCAGCTTACCCGCGCGGAGCGCCAGTCCCAGCATCCTCAACAGCGCCTCGCCGTCGGCGGGAGCCTGCACTCCGCCGGTGTCGCCGCCGTTCTCGTTCACGACTCCTCGTCCGGACGCTGCGGTTCCTCGGGCTCGGCCGGTACGGGCGTTTCGGGCAGTTCGCTCAACCGCGTGTCGAAGTCCGCGAACGGGTCGCCCGATACTTCGACGTCCTCGGCCGAGGCCGGCAGCGCCGGCTCGCCGGCCTCGTCCACGGCCGCGGCCTCCGCCGGGGACTCGAACAGGCTCTCGTCGAAGAGCGGCTTCTCCTCGGCCTCGGCCTTGGCCAGTTCCTCGGCCACGGTCGAGTCGATGATGCGGTCCAGCTCGTCGAGGGTCGCGAAAGCCGTCTGCTGAAGCGATTCGGCGGTCTTGGGTCCGATGCCCGGGATGGCCACGAGGTCGTCGTAGCCGGCTTCGGCCAGCGCCTCGATGGAGTCGATGCCGGCGCCGCGCAGTGCGGCGGCCAGCTTCTCGGTGATCCCGTTCATCTCGTCCAGCTCCATCGAGACTTCCTGCATGACGCGCTGGCGGATGTGGAACTCGCGGGCCGCGACGAGGTTGATCTTCCACTCGGTGAGCTTGGCGGCGAGGCGGACGTTCTTGCCTTCCTTGCCGATGGCCTTCGAGAGCTGGTCGTCGTTGACCACGACGGTCGCCTCGCGGTTCTCCTCGTCCAGGATGATGCTGCTGACCTCGGCCGGGCTGAGCGCGCGGCTGATCAGCAGGGAGATCTCGGCGCTCCAGGGCACGATGTCGATGCGCTCGCCCGCGAGTTCGCGGGTGACGGCCTGCACGCGGGAGCCCTTCATGCCGACGCAGGAGCCGACGGCGTCAACGCGGTCGTCGTGGCTGACCACGGCGATCTTGGAGCGGGAGCCGGGCTCGCGGGCCACGGCCTTGATCTCGACGATCCCCTCCTGGATCTCGGGGACCTCCTGCTCGAACAGCGACCGCAGGAAGTTGGGGTGGCTGCGCGAGAGGATGATCTGGGGACCCTTGGCGTTGTCGAGGACCTCGATGACCAGCGCGCGGATGGTCGAGCCCTGGTGGGCCTTCTCGCCGCGGATCTGCTCGCGGAACGGCAGCAGCGCCTCGACGCGGCCGAGGTTGACCAGCACGTTGCCGCGGTCGACCTGCTGCACGCTGCCGGTGATGATCTCGCCGACACGGTCCTTGTAGGTATCGAAGATCTGGGTGCGCTCGGCCTCGCGCACCTTCTGCACGAGGATCTGCTTGGCCACCAGGATGGCGTTGCGCCCGAACTCCTCCAGGGGCAGCTCCCACCGGACCTGGTCGCCGATCTGGATGCTGTCGCCGAACTCCTCGCGGGCCTCGTCGATGTTCAGTTCCGCGTCCTCGTCCATGAGGTCGTCCACGACGGTCTTGACCTGTTCGACGGTCATCTCGCCGGTCACCTCGTCGACGCGGGCGTCGATGATGGCCTCGGCGCCGAGCTTCTTGCGGGCGGCCGACTGGAGCCCCGCGACCAGGGACTCGATGACCACGGCGCGGTTCAGATTCTTCTCCCGCGTGATCATCGCGAGGGCGTCCAGGACGTTGTAGTCCATGCTCCTGCTCCTGTGGCGGCGCCGGTCCGTGCCGGGTCAGCGTTCGCGCGTCTGGCGGCGCGTCTGGCGCGCCTGCTTCTTGTCGTCCTTGCGTCGGCGCCGGTCGGCCTGGATCAGCGCCTGGGCGTCGAACTCGGGATCGAGGTTGGCTTCCCGGATCCTGTGGCGCAGGATCTCGAGCGGCTCCTGATCGTCGGCCGTCCGCACCTGCAGCCGGTTTTCGTCCGCGGCCTCGAGCCGGCCCTTGACCGAGCGCGGGGGGCCCGCGGCGGCGACCTTCAGGATCACGTCCTGCCCGACGGCCGCCGTGAAGTGGGTCGTCGTGCGCAGGGGGCGCCGCACGCCGGGCGAGGAGACCTCGATCACGTAGGCTTCGGCGACGAGCCCGGCCTCCTCGACCAGCATGCCCGCGCTGCGCGACGCCTCGGCGCAGTCGTCCACGCCGATGCCGCCCTCGCGGTCGACGTACAGGCGCAGGGTCAGCCGCCCGCCGCCGCGGAAGACGCGCACGTCGAGCAGGTCGTAGCCCTGCGCCGCGAGCGGGGCCACGAGCAGGTCCACTACGCGGCCCGCCAGCTCGTAACGGTCCACGCCGCCGCCTCCCGCCAACGGTCCCCGTGCGGGGGCCGTACATGAAAAGAAGTGGACTTGCGCCCACTCCAAAAACCGTGCCGGGTCGGCACACTCCTGAAGTGGGGCCAATATACACCCGGGGCGGCCCGCGCGGCAAGGAAAAACCGGCCCCGGCGAGCCGGGGGGCCGGACGGATCACTCGGGCGGGTGGCGGATCAGATCCCAGATCAGGGTGCCCACCTGTTCCAGGCTCGCCGCCGAACAGGCCGCCGGCACGTCGGCGGCGGTATGCCAGGCCGGGTAGTCGAAGTCGATGAGGTCGACGGCGGGCAGGCCGCGGCGCAGGAACGGGACATGATCGTCGAAGACCGTCGGACCCGGTTCCTGCACCAGGGCCGTCAGGCCCAGGGCCTCCGCCCGCTCGAAGACGGTCCGGGTCCAGTCCCCCGCCAGCGCCAGGCTGTAACCCTCCTGCGGGATCGCCAGATCGCGGTCGCCGACCATGTCCAGCAGGATCAGGCCCTGCGGCGGCGGTCCGGCCAGTGGCGCGCCGAAATCGTGCCAATGGTCGGCCAGCCAGCGCGAACCCAGGCAGTAGCCGTCGAGGTCCCCGGCGCGCCCGAGGTCCTCGCCGTCGAAGAAGATCAGCGCCACGGGCCGCGGCGGCGACTCGGCCGCCATCAGCTCGGCCAGGTGCAGCAGGATCGCCGTGCCGCTGGCGCCGTCGTTGGCTCCGGTCAGCGGCCGGGCCGCGCGCGCGGGATCGGGGTCGCGGTCGCAGAAGGGTCGGCTGTCGTAGTGGGCGCCGAGCCAGAGGCGGGGGCCGCTCCCCCGACCCGCCAGGATCACCAGGTTGGTCAGCTTCAGCGTCCTGTGCTCGTAGGGATGGGGCCGGTCGAAGGGCAGGCGGTGGGCGGCCAGACCCAGGGAGCGGGCCTGCTCGAGGATCGCCGCTTCCAGGGCGGCGTGGCCGGACGACCCGGGGATGCGCGGACCCAAGGCGCACTGGCGCTCCAGCCAGACCATCGCCCGCGCGCCGTCGAAATCGGCCGCCCGGGCCGCATCGCCCCATCCCCCGACCAGCGTCGCGACGGTCAGGCCCAACAGGACAACCGCCGCCGGCAGCGGGCCGCGTCTGTCAGCGTTAGAAGACAAAGGTCGCCTCCAACCCCAGGCCGAAGCGCTGCGTCACCAGGTCGGTTTCCTTGACCGAGTCCCGCGAATAGATGAACCGCAACGCTCCCGACAGGTTGCGGCTGAGCTGGTAGCTGAAGCGGGGGTTGAAGCTCCACCGGCCGGTGCCGGTGTTCTGGTCGGGTTCGCCGTTGCGGTCGGTGCCGGCGAACCAGCGGTCCGTGTTGTCCCGGGTCATGCTGATGTCGATGTCCATGTTGATGTTGGGCTGGGCTCCCGGCTTGTAGAGCCCGAGCCGCGAGAGCAGTTTCTCGGCGCGGAACTGGTGCCGCAGCTGCAGGTTGACGTTGAAGCGGCTGGTCGTGCTCAAACTGCTGTTCTGCTCGGACCGGTCCACGCTGCTGCCGACGTTCAAGCTGGCGGACATGCCGTTCTGGAAGGTGAAGTTCAGGCGCGGGGTGAGCTGCGTCGATTCGCGGGGATTGTACTGCGTCGCCGTGAAGTTCGGGATGTTGCGGGTGAACTTGTAGTTGATCTGCAGGTTCGCCGACCGCAAGAGGCCGTCGGTGCCGCCGCCGCCGAGCAGGCCGAGCCGCTCGAGCCCCGTCAGGGAAAAGCGCAGGTCCGGCCAGTCCCGGTTGTAGGATTCCGTCCGCAGGCCGGCCTGTTCGGACTCGCTGACGGTGCGCGAGTAGTTGACGTCGAGCGAGGCCATGCGGCTCAGCTTGGAACTGGTCGACAGCGTGAGCGCGGTCTGGTCGCTGAGCCCGTGGCCCACGTAGAGCGATTCCGCGGCCGCGTAGTCGTTGTAGAAACCCACCCGATACCAGAACGGCGTGTTGCCGGTGAACCGGCCGTAGCTCGCCTGCTTCTTTTTCGAGTAGTTGACCTGGACCGGCTGGGTTTCCCTCAGGATCCCCACGAGACCGGGCAGGGGGTTCGGCACCCGCCAGCGGCGGCCCGCCGCGGGTGCGGCGGCGGTCGAATCGGCGACGGCCGCGACCACCGTCGAATCGGCGGGCGCCCGCTCCCGTTCGCGCCGTTCGCGGCGCTCCTGCTCGGCCCGCGCTTCTTCCTCGGCCCGACGCAGCAACGCCTCGTCCTCGATCACCCGGCGTTCCTCGTCCGTGAGGTTCGGGTCGTCGAGCCGCGGGTCCCGCACCGAAGTCGCGCCGGCCTCGCCGACCTCGCCGGCCGCGCCGACCGCGCCGGCCTCGCCGGTCCCACCCGCGGTTCCTGGCGCACCCGTCCCACCGCCGCCGCTCTGGCGCCGAGCCTGCTCGGCCTGCTGCCGCAGGCGGGCGGCCTGCTCTTCGCGGGAAAGGGTGGAACGGCGCGGGACGAGGCTGTTGACCAGGCCGTCGATCGGCAGCGACAGGCGCACCGTCCAGTCACCACTATTCTGGATGTTGCGGATCCCGGGCGGGTCGCCGGTCTGGCGGACGGACGGCGAGTGGTTGTCGCTGAACGAGCCGTTGAAGTTCAGCGTCGGGCGCAGGGAGCGCGAGGCGCGCAGGGCGAGGTCCAGCGGGCGCGCCCACCAGCCCTCGGGCACCTCCAAGCGCTGGGGCGGCTGGAAGCGCAGCTGGACCTGCTGGGCGAAGATGTTCTCCTGGCCGAAGTTGAAACCCAGGGCCTCGCGCGGGCGCAACGGGTCGCGATCGGAGCGGGCCGTGAAGTCCAGGTCGACGATGGACAGGGGTTTGTAGGAGAAGGAGCCGGTGAGGGTGCCCGAGCGCGTCCGCTGGGTCGGCCGGGCCTCGAAGGCCCCGGTGAGCACGCTGAAGTTCTGGGTGCGGCGCTCGGTCGAGGAATAGTTGCCGCTGAAGGTGATCTTCGAGGGCAGCAGCCCGATCCCCTGGACGAGCGGGATGCGGCCGAGCAGCGGGATGATCGCCAGCTTGCGGTCGCCGCCGATGCGCAGGTCGTAGGTGAGCGAGCCCTGCAGGTTCTTGCCCTGCTGGATGGCCAGCGGCGTGTCGTCGCCGGTGCGCGACCCGCTCAGGCCGACGTTCCAGGGATCGACGAGGTACCGCAGCAGGGGGTGGACCGAGGGCGCCCGCGTCACGCGCACCGAAAAGCTCTCGCGCTCGTTGTGCGAGGACTCCCTCGCGCGCAGGGCCTCGTCGATGATCTCGATGTCGCTGTTGGTGACGTACTTCGGACGGCGGACGCCCACCTGGCGGCCGAGGCTCACCGGCACGCGGAAGCCGAGCATCGGCACGAAATCGTCGATGCGGAAGCTCGAGGTGAGGTTCCAGTCCTCGTTGGTGAAGCCCTGGCCGGCGTCGCTGCTCAGCCCGTGGAACTCGGCGTCCCGCCGCGACCAGTCGAAGTCGGTCTTGATGATGTCGGCCATGTTCACGCTCATGGCGACGCGCTCGGCGTATCCCGTCGCCCGCCGGACCGACTGGAGGCGGACGTCGTTGAAGTAGAAGTAGCCGCTGGCCCCCGCGCTGCGGTCGGTGTTGCGGACTCCCAGGTAGAAGCGCTTGACGCGGCGCAGGTCGGGCGAGCCGACGACCCGGACGCGGTAGTCGCGATCGGCTTCCGAGTCGCGCACGCGCGTCACGATCCAGCCCGAGACCGGGTCCGGCGCGTCGAGCTTGGCGTTGCTGAGCTCGGCGAGGTCGAGGCTCAGCGCCTGCCAGCCGCTGCGGGCGCCGTCGCTCTCGTCGAAGCGGTAGCTGATCTCGTAGTAGTTGAGCGTGTCGGCGCCGACCCGGTAGAAGACCTCCATGTCGGCCTGGTCGGGATCCGGGTTGAAGACATACCAGAGCAGGCGCTCGTAACGCGTGAAGTCCTCGCCCTGGGGCGAGATCAGCCGGCTGGCGCGCACCATGTGCTGGCGCTGGAGGTTCTGGTAGTCGAGCACGAGCGAGGTTTCCTTCTCCTGCACCTGGTTCTGGATGCGCAGCGCGAAGGGAGGGACGTAGTCCGGGTTCTCCTTGTTGTTCACCTCGCCGAGGAAGAACTCCTCCCCCGCCGCCAGGTCGGCCGGGGTCAGCAGCAGCTCGTCGGGAGCGGCGGCCGTGGGCACGCGCCGCACGCCCTCCCGCTCCCAGCGGGTCCCGAGCAGCTTGATTTCCGTCAGCTGGATGTCGCGCACGGTCTCGGCGGCGGCCGGGTCGCGATTCTCGAACCAGATGCGCATGTGGGTCGCGGTGGCCAGCTGCGGCGTGATGCCGCCGGGCGGCACCACCGGCAGCCGGTCGCCGAGACGGATGCGGTACTTGCGCCAGGCGAGCCGCTGCTCGAGGTTCGCTGACACCTCCGACGCGGGGAAGTCGCGCAGGACGTCGACCATGGCCGAGTCGGCGAGGTCCACGCTGATCGTGAAGAAGCCGTTCTTGTCGTCGAACAGGGAATCGCCGTCGAGGTCCTCGCTGTCCTCGCGGTTGTTGCCGGCCGTGCCGTTGATCCCCGGGTAGGGTTCGGCGTCGGTGCCGTAGTCGGCGTTGAACTGGTCGCGCGCGGTGTCGTTGCCGAGCCCGACATCCTCGCGGATCTCCCAGATGCCGTCCGGGGTGTCGCCTAGCACGCCGTCCTCGCGCTGGTAGGTGCCCGTCACCAGTTCGCCGCCCACCGCCACGGGCCAGTAGCCGTCCTCGCTGATGTACCCGAAGTCGAAGTGCAGGGTGCCGTCCGGCACCGTCCCGAGGGCTTCGTGCCGGAAGTCGTTGACCCAGAACTCGAGGAACTGGGACTTGGTCAGGTCGACGCCGTTGCGGCCGAGCCCGTGCGTGATGCCGCCCCAATGCTCCGGCGTCCACTCCCCGCCGCCCGTCGACAGGTGGATCTGGAGCACCTGCTGCGACTCGCGTGCCTCCTGCTCGCGCAGGTCGGGGTTGAGGTAGCGGCGCTGGGTGATGTTGCGGGGCAGGAACCAGCGCGTGTCGAGTCGCCGCTGCGGCGAGAAGTCGCGGCCGATCAGGTAGGCGCGCGGGTCGTCGGGCGGCAGGGTCAGGCCCTCGCCGTGGGCCGGGGCGGCGGCGGCGTTCCAGGCCAGCCGGCTGACGGGCAGCAGGTCCGAGGAGTCGACCCCCTCGTAGTCCTCCACGTAGACCTCGTTGAAGGTGTTCGGGTTGGGGACGCTCAGGGCCAGCTCGCCGCTCAGGCGCACGTTGCTCTCGCGGTCGGAGTCGTGGCGGCTCAGCAGGTTCGCGAACCCGGTCAGGAACCCCGGGCGCACGGTGACCTGGCCGTTGAGGTTGCCGACCAGCGTGCGGCTGGGCTCCTCGCCCAGCTTCGCCTTGTGGCCCACCACCGCGTTGCTCTCGTAGAGCCAGGTCGTGGCGAAGCGGCCCTCGCGCCCGACGTCCATCCCCAGGTTGAAGCCCATGAGGCTGCTGTTGCCCCCGCCCACGAACGGGGCGAACTGGTAGTTGACGGCGATGCGGGAGTCCGCCGTCATGTTCGCCGCGGCCTCGCCCTTGAGCGTGACCTCGCCGAAGGAGTAGTCGATGACGTAGTCGGTGTCGCGCACCAGCGTGCGGCCGTCGAGCGTCACCGTTTCGGAGCCCTCCTCGATGTTCGAGGCGCCGAGGTTGAAGGTGCTGGACGCCGCGGCGTGCGTCGCCACGAACCGGTACTGGGTGTACTGGGCCATCTGCGTCGGGGTGAGGTCGGTGCTGTAGATCTCGGGAATAGTGATCAGTTGCGTGGTCTGCGGGTCGTAGACCGAGGAATCGGCGAAGGCTGCGTAGGCCTCCGGCGCGGCGTTGAACGGCTCCGGGAAGTCGAGCGGGAACTTGAGCAGCCCGCGCGTGAGGTCGAAGAGGAAGGAGTCGTGCACGTCGACCCGGTCGTCGTGGCCGGCGTCGTTCTGCGGGGTCGTGCGGTCGAGGCCGAAGATGCGGATCCACTTCAGGCCGCTGCCGGCCCCCGTGTTGTCCAGGTCCTGTTCGGGGAAGTTGGTCTGGGAGTTGGACTCGAGCCGCAGGTCGAAGCTGGCGGCGTCGATGTTGCTCCCGCCCAGGGGGTAGATGTTGCGCAGGACGTACTGCCAGGTGTACGGCTCCGGGTTCTGCGGCTTCAGCATCTTCATGCGGTAGCAGAGCTCGCCCTGGAACTCCACGCGGTTCGCCTCGTCGACGCCCGGCCTGTCGCCGACGCGCCACCGGGAGCCGTCCGTCAGGATGACCTCGTAGATGACCGCCAGCACGTCGTAGAAGCCGTACTCGCGCTGCAGGTTGATGGCGACCACGTCTTCGTTCTGGTCGCGGATGATCTCGAAGTTCACGGGGCGCCACAGCTCGTTGTAGCGGGCGCCCGGCAACGCCGCCGCCACGGCGTCGGCCCCCCAGCGGCCGGTGCTGTCGGTCACCGCGACGATGTTGCGGATGTCCCCGTCCTGCTGGCGGCCGGTGACCGCCAGGAACACCTGCACCGTATTGAGGTCGATGCGCTCGTTCTGCCGGTCGCGCCCCGGCGCGTCGGGGCGCTCGTGGGCCACGATGTCGTTGGGCGGCAGGTCGAGACGGAAGAAGCGGTTGTTCAGGTACTGGTAGGCGTAGATGACGTGCTCGGACTGGGTGCCGCCGCTGGAATTGAAGCTGCGCCCGGCGCTCTCGGCCTTCTGCTTGGTGGCGAGCACCGTGAAGTCCGCGGGGCCGAACTGGCCGGTCACCTTGAGACCGAACAGCCCCGACTTGTTGGAGCTGTAGCCCAGCAACTGGCTGCCCGGCAGGGTGAGGCCCACGTCGCCGGTCTCGATCGTCTGGATGATCTCGTCTTCGGTGCCCTCGAAGGTGAGGCGGATCTTGGTCGCCTCCGGCCCGAGGCCTTCGCTGTTGTGGTCCACCTCCAGCTTGATCTTCTCGCCGATCTGTCCCGAGAGGTTGATCTGCAGCTGCTGCTCCATGTCCAGGGACGGGAACAGGCTCTGGCTGCGGCGCCGCTCGGTCGGGGTGAAGCGGTTGCTCAGCGTCGACTCGCCGGCGATCGAGATGTGCTCGCGGCCCGAGATGCGGATGTTGGTCTTCTCGCCGCGGCCGATGATCTTTTCGAGGGTCCGCGGCAGCTTGATCGGGATCGTCAGGTTGATCAGCCCGGCCTGAGTCCCGGCGGCGCCGGCGCCGCCGCGCAGGTCCAGGTCCTTCGCGCGGGCGACCCGGTTACGCACGGCCAGACGCCGTTCCCGGGCCGCGGCCGGGTCGTCGATGAACAGCCCCACCTCGGGAGCGTCGGTGTCGCGGGGCGGGTAGTAGACGAAACCGCCGGGCAGTTCCCGGGGGGACTGCGCCAGCAGGAAGTGCTCGGGGTAGCTGAAGACGGTCTCGATGCCCAGGGATCCGGAAGATTCGGTGACCGTGACCCGGCGCTGCCAGTCGATGCCCGCCGCGTGGTCGGCGAGGTAGCGGAAACGGCGGTCGCAGCGCGACAGCGAGTCCAGCCCGACGGGGTCGAACCCGAGCGACATCATCCTCTCGCGCAGGACGAGCCGGTCCTCGCCCAGCAGACGGGGGTCGTCGGTGGACCGCAGCAGGGGGTCGAGGCCCCACAGGATCAGCTCACCGGCGGCGGCCCCTCCCGCGGCGCCCAGCAGCGAGAGGGACAGGGCCAGGACGAGCGCGGGCCGGGACCACGGCGGCCGCCGGCCCCGGCCCCGTCGCCGGTCGCATCCCCTCACCCCGCTCAACTTGCGCCTCCCGTCAGTCCGCCGCCCGCGGCTTGACCTGTCGGATGAAGATGGGTACGGAGATTCCTTCGCCGTAGAATCCCGTGTCGAAGAATCGTTGTCCTGTCGGGAACCAGTGGCTACACTGCGGGTTCCCGGGAAGATCCAGGCGCCGGCGATCGTCCTCGAAAGGAGTCAGGCCGCCCCCTTCAGGCGACAGGAGCGGCCGCGGCGACCATCATGATCCTGCTCCAACGACATCTGCTGCGCGCCACCGCCGGACCCTTCGCGTTCGGCTTCTTCGTGATCACCTTCGTGCTGATCATCGACAACCTGTACCGCTACGTCGACCTGTTCGTCACCAAAGGCGTGCCGTTCGTGGTGGCCACGGAAGTGCTGCTGTTGAGCCTGGGGTATACGTTTGCATTATCCGTGCCCATGGCGGTCCTGATCGGCGTCCTGATGGGCGTCGGCCAGCTCGCCACCGACCACGAGATCACGGCCATGAAGGCGAGCGGCGTGGGGCTCTACGCCATCCTGCGGCCCCTGCTGTTCGGGGCCGCGCTGGTGGCGGCGGGCCTGACCGCCTACAACCACTACGTCTTCCCGGAGTCGAACCACAGGCTAGCCAACCTCCTGTACGACATCAAACACAAAAGGCCGATGATGGAGATCCGCGAGCAGATGTTCACGGACCTCAACGACCTCACCACCATCTTCGTCAAGGAAAAGAACGAGAAGACAAACGAAATCTTCGACGTGGTCATCCTGGAACGCAGCGGCCCCGGCGACGTCTCCCCGACGATGACCACCGCCGCGCGCGGCCTGATCGTCCCGTTGCACGACCGCAACGCGATGCGGATCGAGCTGCACGACGGCGAGATCCACGACCTGCCGGACGACCGCAACCTCGCCCAGTACACCATCACGCGATTCCGTCAGCACGACCTCGTCCTCAAGGACGCCGAGCGCGATCTCGAGGACTCCGGGCGCACCAACCGCGGCGACCGCGAGATGGATTTCACCGCCCTGCTCGGGGCCGCCGCCGACGCGCGTCGCGACCGCGAGGAGACGCTGGCCGGACAACGGGAACTCGCCGGCGGGGCGGCGGCGCGGGAGTGGCAACTGCTGGACGCGCCCGGCCGCGGGGGACTGATCGAGGTCCCGGCCGGCGGCCTGGCGGCGACCCGCGGGCGCCGGCTCGAGCTGCTGCGCGCCACGCGGCAGGAGGTTCAGCGCGTGCGCCGGGCGTCGGAGTTCCAGCAGAGCGTGCTGCGCTCCAAGCAGGCCCGGGAGAACGCCTACCTCGTCGAGTTCCACAAGAAGCTGGCCATCCCCGCCGCCTGCCTGGTCTTCGTGGTGATCGGGTTGCCCATGGCCGTCACGGCGTCGCGCTCCGGGCGCGGCGTCTCGCTGACCCTGGCGCTGGCGTTCTACCTCGTCTACTACCTGTTCCTGGTCGGCGGCGAACAGATGGCCGACCGCGGCCGGCTCGACCCCGCCGTGGCGATGTGGGCGGCCGACGCGGTGCTGGCGGCGGTCGGGATCCCCCTGCTCGTGCACGCGGCGCACGAGAACTCCTGGTTCCGGCGGACGCGGAGCCCGTGATGCAACTCGTCCACCGCAGCGTGGTCGCCGGATTCCTGCGCATCCTGGGCTTCACCCTGGTCGGCGCGGTCGTCCTGTTCACCCTGGTCGACCTCATCGACCACCTCCGCAACTTCGTCGACAACCACGCCTCGGCCTCGGTGCTCGTGCGCTACTACCTGAACAAGATTCCCTGGATCCTGGACACCGTCCTGCCCATCGGCATGCTCATGGCCACGATGTTCACCGTCGGCGACATGGCCCGCTACAACGAGCTGAGCGCCATGTACGCCGCCGGCCGCTCGCTGCTGCAGACGACCCGGCCCCTGCTGGGGCTGGCCCTGCTCGCCTGCCTGTTCTCGCTGGTCTGGGGCGAGTACGTCCTGCCCCACACCAACGCCAGGGTCGCGCGCATCTGGGAGGTCGAGATCCACGGCAACCCGGATCGCGTGCGCCCGACCAACGACGCCGCCTTCAACGGCGAGGACGGGCGCCTCTACTACGCCCGCAGCTTCTCCCCCGAGCGCCAGCAGATCCGCGAATTCCGGGTCCACACGGTCGAGGGGGCCCGTGTCCTGGAACGGATCGACGCCGCCAGCGCCACCTGGGACGGCCGGCAATGGCTGCTCGCGGACGGGACGCGGCGCATCTTCACGGCCCGCGGCGACAGCCTCTTGCGCTTCTCCGAGTACGCTTCGGGCCTGGACGGCATCACGCCGCGCACCTTCCTCGACGACCGGTTGAAGCCCGAGGCGATGAACGCCCGGCAGCTGCGGCGCTACATCGCCGTGATCCGCCGCAGCGGCGGCGACGCCACGGCGCACAGCGTCGACCTGCAGTTCAAGCTGTCCTTCCCGGTGGTGCACCTGATCGTGGTGATGCTGGGCATCCTGCTGGCTTCGAGCCCCCGCAAGACAACCGTCGCCTCGGGGTTCGGCTGGACGATCGCCATCAGTTTCGGGTACTACCTGGCCATCAACTTCGGCCGCTCGCTGGGGCACAACGGCACCCTGCCGCCGTTCCTGGCGGCCTGGGCCGGGAATCTGGCCTACACTGCGGTCGCGGCCGGGGCGTGGCTGCGCGTGCGGCGCTGACCAACGCCCCGGCAGGGGGCTTTTCGCTGGACTCCTTGCCCGGCCGGACCTAACTTCTTACTCAGATGACGTTCTGCGCCCCCGCACGGCTCGCCGGGCGGGGGTGCGTGGTGCCCCACCGTGACGACGGAGCCAGCCACATGCGCAAGAGCCACAACCACTCGGGCTCGCCGATGACGGGTCCGCGGCGGCCGAATCAGCTGAACCGGATCCTGCTGGTCGCGATGATCGCCGTCGCGGGCGCCGCCCTGCTCGCCGGCTGCAGCGACAAAGCCGACCTCGCCCCGGTCATCACCCGGGTCCAGGCGAACGTCGACTGCGGCGTCGCGCCGACGGAGGTCCAGTTCGTCGCCTTCGTCTCCGGCGGCGACCCCGGGCCCGATCCCACCGGCGCCAACACCAACCTCGACATCCTCTGGAACTTCCAGGACGGCACGACCGGCACCGGTTCGGCCACCCACCACCTGTTCTCGGAGCCCGGCATCTACGAGGTCGCCGTGACGGTCACCGATGACGACGGGGACAGCAAGTCGTCCTTCGTCTCGGTCGAGATCCGCGCCGACTCGCTGACGATCCACACGACGCCCGACACGACGGTCACCGCGAGCCTGGCCTACTTCCCGACGCACACCATCGGCGCCACCAACGGCGGCGCCGGCGGCGAGAACTTCCGCACCCAGCCGGTCATCAACGAGATCCTCGCCTTCAACTCGGTGCTGCCGAACCCGGAGAACCTGAACCGCTTCGACCCGGTGCTGGAACTCCACAACCCGACCGGTGCGGCGGTGAGCCTCAGCAACTGGTCCCTGACCAACGACCCCTACGATCGGGACAAGTTCCTCTTCGCCTCGACCGTGACGATCCAGCCCCACGGCTATTACCGGGTCTGGCTGAACGGGCGCGGGCAGAGCACCGGCACCACGCAGGCCAACTTCAACCTGCTGCTGGGCTGGACCGGCGCTCCCGCCGATTTCGTCGCCGACGTCTACCTCTACGACTCCGCCAGGCGCCTCGTCGATGTGAAACCGATCCGCAATTCCGCCACCAACGTCTCGTTCGGCCACATCCCCAACGCCTGCACCGACGGCCTGGCGCTGTTCGCCGCGACGACCGAGGTCTGCGGCTTCGACCCTGGTCTGGGCCAGTTCGACCGGTTCGATTTCCTCTGGCGGTCCGGCAGCGTGCTGGAGTCGACCTACCAGGAACGCGAGTCCTCCCACATGTTCACGGTCCAGGACGCGGGCCTGCGCCCGGTCGTGGTCTCGGTCTTCGATACCTACCTCAGCGTGACGCGCCACGACACCGTCATGGTCGAGGTGCTGACGCCCGCCGCTCCCTGAGCGCGCCGCGACGACCCGCAACGCAGAAGGCGGAACCCGCACGGGTTCCGCCTTCTGCTTGTGATCCCGCCCGCTACCGCCGGCTCAGCCGACGGCCCGCTGGAGTTCCGCGACCCGGTCGGTGCGCTCCCAGGTGAAGCCCGCCTCGTCGCGCCCGAAGTGGCCGTAGGCCGCGGTCGGCAGGTAGATGGGGCGCCGCAGGTCCAGCGCCTCGATGATGCCGCGGGGCGTGAGGTCGAAAACCTTGCGCACGGCCTGGGCCAGGCGGTCGTCGGGCACGCGGCCGGTGCCGAAG
Source organism: bacterium (assembly GCA_031441465.1). Taxonomy (GTDB): domain Bacteria; phylum Krumholzibacteriota; class Krumholzibacteriia; order LZORAL124-64-63; family LZORAL124-64-63; genus PNOJ01. Next base: position 69,924 of record JANOEP010000054.1, read on the forward strand.
GTCGTGATCATCACCGAGACGGGTTCGGCCACGCCGATCGCGTAGGCGACCTGGATCTGGCAGCGCTCGGCCAGTTCGGCCGCGACCACGTTCTTGGCGGCCCAGCGCGCGGCATAGCAGGCCGAGCGGTCGACCTTGGTCGGGTCCTTGCCCGAGAAGGCGCCGCCGCCGTGGGGCGCGCTGCCGCCGTAGGTGTCGACGATGATCTTGCGGCCGGTCAGGCCGCAGTCGCCCTGCGGCCCGCCGACGACGAAGCTGCCCGTCGGGTTCACGTGGTGGATGACGCCGCTGGAATCGAGGTCCAGGGCCGCCAACACGGGCGCGATCACCTTCGCGATGACCTGATCGCGCAGGTCGGGGACGTCGGGATCGTGCTGCGTGGACACGACGACCGTGTGGACCTTCACCGGCCGCCCGCCCTCGTACTCCACGGTGACCTGGCTCTTGCCGTCGGGCCGCACCCAGGGCAACGTGCCGTCCTTGCGCACCGCGGCCAGGCGGCGGGTCAGACGGTGGGCCAGGGTGATGGGCAGGGGCATCAGCACGTCGGTCTCGCGGCAGGCGTAGCCGAACATCAGCCCCTGGTCGCCGGCGCCGCCGGGATTCACGCCCTGGGCGATGTCCGGCGACTGCTCGTCGATGGAGGTGACCACCGCGCAGGTCTCGAAATCGAAACCGTAGGCGGCCGACGTGTAGCCGATGTCGCGGATGGTGCGGCGCGCGATGCGCGGGATGTCGACCCAGGTCTGGGTCGTGATCTCGCCCGCGATCATCGCCAGGCCGGTGGTGACCAGCGTCTCGCAGGCCACGCGTCCGTTGGGGTCGACCGCGAGGATCGCGTCCAGGACGCTGTCGCTGATCTGGTCCGCGACCTTGTCGGGGTGGCCCTCGGTGACCGACTCGCTGGTGAACAGGTGACGCTGGGACATGCGTGGACTCCTCCGGCTGGGACGATGGTTAGGAAACGGGACGGTCGGCCGCGACCTCGGAGTCGTCGCCGACGTTGACGCTGCCTGCGACGCCGGCGACGAGCGCGCGCTCGCCGATCAGGCTGCCGGTCAGCCGGCAGCGGCGCACCTCGGCGCCGTCGCCGACGATGGTGTCGGCCAGGTCGCAGTCCTCGACCACGGCGCCCGCGCCGACCACGACGTACGGCCCCAGGCGCGAGCGGCTCACCCGCGCGTCCGGCGCGATCAGGCAGGGCGGTGTGAGGTCGCGCGTCCGGGTCGCCGCCGCCGGGTCCGCCGCCAGCAGGGCGCGGTTGGTCTCCAGCCAGGTCTCCCGCTTCCCGCAGTCGAACCACTCGCCCACCGGCTGCACCGAGAAGCGGCAGCCGTCCGCGAGCATGGCCTGCAGGCCGTCGGTCAGCTGGTACTCGCCGCGGGTGCGGCGGTCCTCGGCCACGATGCGGTCCATCGCCGACCAGAGGCGGGGCGCGTCGCGCAACAGGTAGGCGCCCACGATGGCGAGGTTGCTCGGCGGCACCTCCGGCTTCTCCACGAAGCGCAGCACCGCGCCGTCGCGCATCTCGACCACGCCGAAGCGCCGGGGGTCCGCCACCTCGCGCACGGCGATGCAGTTGTGCGGGTCGGCGAGCAGACGCCGGTAGTCCGTCTTGACGATGGTGTCGCCCAGGATGCAGAAGAAGGGCTCGTCGCCGATCGCATCGCGCGCGGTCCAGACGGCGTGCCCCAGCCCCAACCGCTCGCTCTGCTCGACGCAGGTCACCGGCAGGCCGGGGTAGGCGCCGGCGGCCCAGGACCGCACGGCGTCGCCGCAGTAGCCGACGATCAGCACGACCTCGTCGACACCGGCCTGCAGCAGGTCGTCGATGATGTGGCCCAGGATCGGCTTGCCGGCGACCGGCAGCAGGGCCTTGGGTTTGTTGTGCGTGTGCGGTCGCAGGCGCGTGCCGGTGCCGGCGGCCGGGATCAGGGCCTTCATGGGCCGGCGTCCTTTCGCAGTCGGTCCTTGAGCGTCTCGATGCGCGTCACGGGCAGGGGATCGACCCCGGCGGCGGCCGCCAGGTAGCAGGACAGGTAGTCGCCAAACTGCACCAGGGACAGGATCCTCGCCAGCGGAAAATCGCCCGCGGCTTCGTACTCGAGCTTGGCCTGGAACTCCCCCGCCAGCAGATCGCCGGCCGTGCGTGCGCGCAGGCGGGCGTCCGGGGTCTCGTCGCCGGAATGCAGCATCAGCAGCAGGAAGTCCCGCCGCCGCGGGTGCAGGACCTCCCAGCCCACGATGTCGTTGTGGACGGCTTCGGGCAGCGGCACGACCAGCGCCGGGCTCTTGCCGTTCTCGTTCACCTGGGCCTTCAGGCGCAGCCCCGGCGCGTGCGCCTCCGGCGAGCAGGTGTAGACCACCAGCAGGCGGCCCAGCGTCGCGCGGGCCGCGAGCAGGGCGGGGTTGTCGGGGCCGGCGGCGGGTCCCAGCTTTCGCTCGCCGAGGCGCAGCGTCGCGGCGGCGGCCGGCAGTTCGGACGCCAGGCCTGGCACGACGCCCAGACGGTCCAGGACGCAGGCCAGGGCGCCCAGGCTGTGGCCCAGCGCAGCGCGCGGGGGCAGGCCCGCCGGCAGCGTGATCCGCGGGAAGGGGTCGGCAGGACCGTCCGCGAGGTCGCCCAGGGGGCCGCCGGTCGTGATCGCCACCCGCGGGTTCGGTCGGCCGGCCGCGGCGCGGGCGGCCTGCAGCGTCTCGGTAGAGCGGCCGGAATAGCTGCTGAACACCAGCAGGGTGCGTTCGTCGAGCCACCCGGGCAGGTCGGCTTCGCGGCGGACCGCCAGGCGGACACCGGCGCGCTCGGCCACCGGCGCGAGCAGGTCGCCGGCGATGGCCGAGCCGCCCATCCCGCAGACCAGCACGTCGCGGGCGGGCCGCGGCGGCGGGAGCAGGCGCTCGAGCCCCGGCAGCCGGGGCGCGCCCTCCAACTGCGACGGCAGCTCACCCACCAGGGCGAGCATCACGGCGAGACCCGCTTCAGGCCCCATCGGGCACCTCCACACCGGCGGCCTCGGCGCGCCGGCGCTTCTTCTCGGTGAGGTAGTCGGTCAGCAGGCGTTCGGCGTCGACCGCGGTGCGCCGCGTCATCAGGTCGGCCAGCAGGCCCTCGGCCTCCGCGACCGTCGTCCAGCGCACCACCTGCTTGATCTTGGGCAGCTGGGCGGCGTGGACGCTCACCTCGTCGAGGCCGAGCCCCAGCAGGATCTCGGCGTGGCGCGTCTCGGAGGCCATCTCACCGCAGATGCCGACCCGGATGCCCGCCGCGTGCGCGGCGGCCACCGCGTCGCGCATCAGGCGCAGCACGGCGGGGTGGACGGGCTGGTAGAGGTACGCGACGCGGCTGTTGAGGCGGTCCATCGCCAGCGTGTACTGGATGAGGTCGTTGGTGCCGAAGCTGAAGAAATCGCACTCGGCGGCGAGCAGGTCGGCGACGAGCGCCGCCGCCGGCGTCTCGATCATGATCCCCACTTCGAGCGCGGGGTCGTGGGGCAGCCCCTCGGCCGCCAGCTCCGCCACGCACTCGCGGCAGATGTCGCGCGCCTCGCGCAGCTCTTCGAGGCCGGTGATCATCGGGAACATCAGCTGCGCCGGTCCCTCGGCGGCGGCGCGGTAGATCGCGCGCAGCTGCGCCTTGAGCAGGGGGCGGTTCGCCAACAGGAAGCGGATGCCGCGCCAGCCCAGGAAGGGGTTGGACTCCTTGCGCGCCCCGAGGTAGCGCTGGACCTTGTCGCCGCCCACGTCCAGGGTCCGGAAGACGATCGGCCGGCCGGCCATCTCGCGCATGATTCCGGTGTAGATCCCGAGCTGCTGCGCCTCGGACGGGATGGTCTGGTGCTGGAAGTAGATGTATTCGGTCCGCAGCAGACCGATCCCCTCGGCGCCGCAGGCCAGGGCCTTCTCCACCTCGACGGGCATCTCGATGTTCACCAGCATGCCGAGCCGGCGGCCGTCCGGCGTCACGGCCGGCAGATCCCTGAGGTGGGCCAGCTTGGCGTCGACGGTCAGTTGCTGCTGGCTCAGCTGCCGGAAGCGGGCGACGGTTTCGCTGTCGGGCTGCAGGACGACCTCGCCGCGGTCGCCGTCGACGGCGACCAGCTCGCCGTCGAGCAGTTCCGCCACGCCCGCCCCGAGCCCGACCACCGCCGGGATGCCCAGCGAGCGGGCGAGGATCGCCACGTGGCTGGTCCGGCTGCCGTCGCCCAGCGCGAACGCCAGGACGTTGCGCGCGCCGATGGCGGCGGTGTCCGAAGGCGCCAGGTCGTCGGCCGCGACCACGCTGGGCGCCGCCGGGCCGGCGAGTCTTCCCGCGCCGAGCCCCATCAACACCCGCAGGACGCGATCCTCCACGTCGCGCAGGTCCTGGACGCGTTCGCGCAGGTAATCGTCCTGGGTCTCGAGCAGGCGGGACGCGACCTCGGCCACCGCGTCGTGGAAGGCGGCCTCCGCGTTGCAGGACTGCGCCCGCACGATCGCGACCGCACGGTCGACGATCAGCACGTCCTCGAGGATGAGCAGGTGGCTTTCCAGGATGGCCGCGCCCTCCGGCCCGAGGTCCGCGCTGAGGCGCGCGACCAGGACCTGGATCTGGGTGCGGGCGTCCGCCAGCGCCGCGTGCAGACGCTCCACTTCACGGTCGAGGTCCGGCGCGGGCAGGACGGTGCGCACGACCACGGGCAACTCCCGCGCCACATGGTGGACGCGGGCCAGAGCCGTGCCGGGTGAAGCGGGGATGCCGCGCAGGATCTTCATGTCAGCCTTCCGGGACCTCGGGGTGCGCCAGATCGACTCCGATCAGCCGGACCAGGGCCGCGGCGGCCGCCGCATCGTCGGGCCCCTCGATCTCCAGTTCGACAACACTGCCGCAGTCGGCCGCTAGGCTGGCCAGCCCCATGATGCTCTTGGCGTTGGCCACCCGGCCCTGGAAACGGACCGTCACCTCGGCATCAAACGTCTTGGCCAGCTTCACGATCCGCCCGGCGGCGCGCAGGTGAAAACCGATCGGGTCGGAGACGGTAGCAGCGGTTGATATCACGGTTCGTCCTTGGTTCGGGGGCGACAATGCAGCCCGCAAGTTACAGGTACGACAGGAGCAGGGCAAGCGGCACCAACGCCAGCAGCAGGCCCTCCCCGGGCCAGCGACGGCGCAGGACCAGGGCGGCCCCCAGCGCGAGCGCCGTGCCCAGCACGGTCGTCGCTCCGCCGGGGTCGGCCAATCGCGACCAGCTGCTCACGGCCGTCATGCCCGCCAACACGCCCGTCAGCAGGGCGCCCGCCCGTTTCGCGGTCCAGATGGCGCGGTGCCAGAGCGGCGACCCCAGCAGATCCACGATGTCCAGCCCCAGGTCGTAGCCGACCAGCAGGGCGTGGCGCCGCAGCAGCAACTGAGTCACGGCGAACAGGCCCACCACCAGCAGCGGCGGCCAGATCAGCCCCGGCCAGGCCGAGAGCACGGCCAGCAGCATCAGGGCCGGTTGCAGCCCCAGCCACAGGAACTGGTCGCCCAGTGAAGCGAGCGCCCGGCCGAGCGAATCCTTGAACATCGTCAGCGTCCGGACGGGCGTCGCTCCATCGCGCAGGTTGTCCGCCTCGAGCCGCACCAGCCCCCCCAGCAGCAGGTTCGCGCAGTAGGGGTTGGTGTTGAAGAATTCGAGGTGCCGGCGGCAGAAGCGCCGCAACTCGACGGGCGCGGCGCCCGAGCGGCGCAACCAGGGCAGCAGGGCCACGGCCAAACCGAGGTTCTGCATGCGCTCCGGATTCCACGACCCCTGCAGCCCCAACGAGCGCCGGTAGATCCCGTGCAGGTCGTCGGGCCGCCCCCCGCGCGCGCTCACGAGGCGCCCAGCTGCGCCAAAGTCCAGGCCACGGCCAGCGTGCCCGCCGCGCCGCCGGCGATCCAGCGCGCGCCGGCCCGGCTGCCGTAGAGTTCCACGAGCGATCCGATCGCCACCGCCGGCGCGAACCAGGGCAACAGGGCCAGGGCCGCCACGACGCGCTCGGGCAGCTGCGAGTAGGCGGGGATCCAGAGCAAGGCCACCAGGAGCCATACCGTCAGCGTCGTCAGGGCCCCGCGGACGGCGACGCCGGCCAGGGACGCGTTGTGGGCCCGCTCCAGCACTTCGAGCCGGCCCTCGCGCAGCCCGCGCATGGCACCGGCGACGAGGCGGGTGTGCCAGACGCGCTCGCGGCGGACCAGCTGGTCGCCCAGGACGCTGCCCAACGCGACTGCGAGCAGCAGCCAGCCGAGGCGACCCGCCTCCGCGCCCGGGCCGCCGAAGGGCAGGCCGGGATTCCAGCCGGAGGCCGCGGCCGCGCCCACGGCCCCGAGCAGCGGGCCGACGCGCTCGCCGACGAAGGCCTGCCCGACGGGCAGGTTCCCCAGCGACAGCAGCTGCACGGTGAGGCCCAGGGCCAGGCCCGCCCCGGGATGCCCCCAGATCAGGCCGGCGAGCACGCCCCCGCAGACGGGCTGGCTGAGCCAGGTCTGAGCGTAGGCCGTGTCGTCCAGGACCAGCAGGGCGCCCAGGAGCGTGGTCGCGGCGATCTGCGGCCACCAGACGGCGATCTCGACCGGATTCACCGCGCCTCCTCCAGTTCATCCAGCAGGCCGCCGTCGATCTCGATGGAGCGCGTGCCGGGGACCGTCTGCGCCGTCAGCCGCGCGCCGGCGGCCAGCAGGGCGCGCAGGCTCACGAGGTCGGCGCGGTCGACGTAGACCGACTCCAGCAGCTCGCGCTTGCCGCCGCCGATGTGCATGCCGCCGATATTGACCGCGGGCAGGGGCACGCCGCGCCGCATCAGGTCCAGCATGTCGGCCGGGCCGCCGGTCAGCAGCACCACGCCGTCCGCGGCGGGCAGCGCCTCCGGGCCGCCGTCGAGCAGGGAGGCCGTGCCGGCGCGGTCGCGGACCCAGACGCGGATGCGCGGCGGCACCGAACTGGCGTAGACGCGGCGCTGCCAGGGATCGGCGGCGATCTCGTCGTTGCACAGCACGATGTGGTCCGGCTCGAGCTTGCGGCACCAGCCGACGGTCACCTGGCCGTGGATGAAGCGGTCGTCGATGCGGGCGAGCAGCAGCGGCATGGTGCGCTCAGTCCTCCTGGACCGGCCCGAGCGCGGTGATGGCGTCGCGCCCCTTCTCGACCAGCCTTCGCGGCAGCTCGTCGAGCCCCAGCGTGTCGCGCCAGGTGACGAAGTCCAGCAGCATGGCCAGGTTGATGCCGGTCAGGACGCGCGCGGGCGTGCCGCTGACCGCGGCGATCTGGGCGGCGTTGGCGCAGCTGCCGCCGAAGTCGTCGATGAACAGCAGCAGGCCGTCGCCCGGCGCGCCGCAGTTCGCCGCCGACCAGGCGCGGATCTCGGCGATGAGTTCCTGGACCGATTTGCCGCTGTTGGTCATGGCCGCCAGCCCGGGCACGGGGCCCAGCACGAGCTCCACGACCTTGACCAGTTCCTTGCCGATGCCGCCGTGCGTGACGACGAGGCCGCAGAGCATGACTACTCCCTGTCGTGCCGCAGGTACCGGCGCAGCCGGTCCCCGGAGCGCAGCGTCTCCATGATGCGGCGGTTCAGGTCCTGCGCGGAGTCGATGCCGTAGATCTTCAGCATCAGGTCCAGGGCGATCACCTCCGCGATGACCGTGATGTTCTTGCCCGGATAGATCGGAACGACGATGCGCGGGATCGGCACGCCCAGGATCTCGGTCTGCTCCCGGTCCAGGCCCATGCGTTCGTAATCGGCGTCGGGGCGCCACTGCTGGAGGTTGACCTCGACCTCGATGCGCTTCTGCATGCGGATGCCGCGGATGCCGAAGATGGCCTGCACGTCGATCACGCCGACGCCGCGGATCTCCAGGTTGTGCTGCAGCACCTCGCGGAAGCGGCCCACCAGCACGTCGTCGCCCACGCGGCTGACCTCGACGATGTCGTCGGCGACCAGGCGGTGGCCCCGCTCCACGAGGTCGAGCGCGCACTCGCTCTTGCCGATGCCGCTCTTGCCGGTGAACAGCATGCCGATGCCGTACACGTCCACCAGAGATCCGTGCAGTTCGGTGCGGGGGGCGAAGACGTCGGTGAGGTAGACCGACAGCTCGTGGATGAACTCCTCGGTGGCCATCGGGGTGCGCAGCACGGGCAGCCCGGCCGCATCGGCCGCGGCCAGCCAGGCGGCGGGCACCGCCTGGTCCCGGGTCACGAACACCGCCGGCGCCTGCAGGGCGACCAGGCGATCCAGGGCCTCGCGCTGGGCGTCCGGCGCCAGGGTGGCCACGTAGGCCAACTCGGACTCGCCCAGGACCTGCAGCCGGTGGGGCAGGAAGTTCTCCATGAACCCCATCAACGCCATGCCCGGACGGTGGACGTCGCCCGCGGCGAGCGGCACGTCCGCCTCGGGCAGGCTCGTCAGCAGCGCGAGGCCGAGCGTCTCGCGCAGATCCTGGTGGACCTTCTGAACGGTGACGGGTTCGTGCACGTCGTGCTCCTATTCCTGCCGCATAAGGCCGAAACCACCGTCGTCGCGGCGATAGAGCACGGCCACCTCGCCGTCCTCGAGGTTGCGGAAGACGTAGAACGGGCTGCTCGAGGCGGCGAAGGCCTCGCGGGCCTGGTCGACGCTCAGGTCGCGCAGGTGGAAACCCTCCTCGGACATGGACGAGCCCCGGTTGTTGAGCAGGCCGGGGTCGGCCAGGACCTCGCCGAGCCCGCCTTCCTCGCCGTGGCCGCGATGGTCCTTGACCCGGTCCTTGTGCCGCCGCACCTGACGCTCCACGCTCTCGATGGCCAGGAAGGCCGCGCCGTCGGGTTCGACGTGCTGGACCTTGGTGTGGCAGGAGTACTGCTTGAGGTTCAGCGACAGGTCGCCGGTGAAGCGCCCTCCCTCGAGCGTCAGCGTCAGGCGGGCGGCCAGGGGGTCGCTCGGACTGTAGCGCTTCAGGTTCTCGAGCTTTTCGACGATCTTGTCGCGCATGTCGTCGCCGAGGGTGAAGTGACGGCTGTTGATCTCGAGCTGCATGGCGTCCTCCTTCCGGTCGCGGACCGGGTCGGTTCTAGAACCTCTTGCGCATCCTCGCGTTGAGGATGCCCATCTGCTCGCGGTACTTGGCGACCGTACGCCGGGCGATCTTCAGGCCCTTCTCCGAAAGAAGGTCCACGATCCTCTTGTCGGACAGCGGGCGCGCCGGACTCTCGGCGGCGACGATCTCCTGGATCATCTGCTTGACCGCCTTCGCGGCGACCTCGTCCCCCTCGTCGGTGTCCAGGCCCGCCGAGAAGAAGTACTTCAGCGGGAACACGCCGCGGGGCGTCTGGACGTATTTCTGCTTGGTCACGCGCGAGACGGTGGACTCGTGCATGCCGATGGCCGTGGCCACCTGCTGCAGGGTCAGGGGCCGCAGGGCGATGGCCCCCTGCTCGAAGAACTCGCTCTGCTCGCGCACGATCGCCTCCATGACCTTGATCATGGTGCGGCGGCGCTGCTCGATCGTCTTGATGATCCACTCGGCGTAGCGGCGCTTCTCGTCGATGAACTGCACGGTGTCGTCGTCGCCGCCCTGCTTGCCCGCGGCCACGGCGTCGTAGGCGTTGCTGATCCGCAGCCGCGGCAGGTTGCCGTCGTTCAGGTAGCAGACGTAGCCGTCGTCCACCTTCTCGACCACGAGATCGGGCGTGATGTAGGCCGCGCCCTCCCCCACCACCGACAGGCCCGGCTTGGGGTCGAGTTCGCCGATGCGCCCGGCGATCTCCTGCACCTCCCGCGGCGTGATGCGCATCTCGCGGGCGATGTCCGCGAAGCGCCGGTTCTTCAGCGCCTCGAAGTGGTCGCGCACCACCTGGGCCTCCAACCCGTCGCTGCGGCCGGAGGCGCGCAACTGCAGCAGCAGGCACTCCTGGAGGTCGCGGGCCGCCACCCCCGGCGGGTCGAAACCCTGGATCACGGCGAGCACGCGCGCGACGCGTTCGAGGTCGGTCTCGAAGGTGGCGGCGATCTCGGTCAGCGGGCAGACCAGGTAGCCGTCCCGGTTCAGGCTGCCGATGATGTACTCCCCGATGCGGCGGTCCAGCGGCTCGTCGAGCGTGTACGCGAGCTGTTCGGCCAGTTCCTGCTGGCCCGACGGCACCGAAGCCGCCGGCCGTTCCAGCCGGTCCTCCTCGTCGGTCTCCCGCTCCCAGGTGCCGTCGCGGAAACCGTCCTTGAAGTACTCGTCCCAGTCGACCTTCTCCTCGGGTTCCTCGGTCTCGTGGGCGACGGGCTCCTCCTCGTTCTCGTCCGGCGTCTCGGGCGCCTCGTCGTCCTCGGGATCGTACTCCTCCAGCAACGGGTTGATCTGCAGTTCCTGGCGCAGGACCTGTTCCAGCTCCAGGGTGGGGATCTGGAGCAGCTTCAGGGCTTGCTGAAGGCGCTGGGTCATCACCAGCTGCTGGCGCTGGTAGAGCCCCTGGTGCAGTCTCAGCTTCACGTCCATCGCTGCTGCCCTTCGCCCTGACTGCGCACCGCCGGCCTCACAGCCGGAACCCCTCGCCCAGGTAGATCTCCCGGGCCCGGCTGTTGGCCACGATTTCGCCGGACGTGCCGGCCAGCGCGATGCGGCCCTCGAACATGATGTAGGCGCGGTCGGTGATGCTCAACGTCTCGCGCACGTTGTGATCGGTGATCAGGATGCCCAGCCCCTGCTGGCGCAGGCGCGCCACGCTGCGCTGCAGGTCGGCCACGGCGATCGGATCGATCCCGGCAAAGGGCTCGTCCAACAGCATGAAGCGGGGGCGCGTCGTCAGCGCCCGCGCGATCTCGACCCGCCGACGCTCGCCGCCGGACAGCTGGTAACCGCGGCTGTGGCGGATGTGCGTGATGCGCATCTCCTCCAGCAGCTCGTCCACCCGCTCCCGCCGCGCGGCGCGGTTCAGGGGCAGGGTTTCGAGGACGGCCATCAGGTTCTCCTCCACCGTCAACCGGCGGAAGATCGAAGACTCCTGCGGCAGGTAGCCGAGGCCCAGGCGGGCCCGCTTGTACATCGGCAGCCGGGCGAGATCCTTGCCGTCCAGGGTCACGGTCCCGCCGTCGGGCCGGATGAACCCGACCACGATGTAGAACGTCGTGGTCTTGCCGGCGCCGTTGGGCCCGAGCAGGCCCGTCACCTCGCCGGGGCGGACTTCGAAGTCCACGTCGTCGACCACGGCCCGGCCCCGGTAGACCTTGCGCAACCCGCGGGCCGCGAGAATTCCCGACACACCGGCCCCCTCGCTCACGGGACCTCCCCGGCGTCGACCGTGCCCGGCTTGCCGTGCACCGTGGCGTCGACCTCGCGTTTCAATTCGAAGTAGTCCAGGCCCGGCGTGGCCTGCATGCCCACGCCGGTCATCACGTCGGTCCCCCGCGTGAAACGGTTGAACACTTCGTTGCTGATGCGGCCGCTGCGGTCGTCGTAGTTCAGTTCCTGCGTCTCGAGGCGGCGCCCGTCGCTGGCGACGACCACGACGTCGCCCCAGACGAAGAGGTTCCCGCTGCGCTGGCTCGCGCGCCCGCGCGCGGCGGTGAGCACCGAGAACAGCGTGTCGGCCTGGAAGAAATCCATGTGCACGCCGTGCAGTTGGGCCTCGTCCTGATCCAGGAACTTCTCGAGGCGGTCGCTGGTCAGCGTCCAGCGCCGGACGCCTTCGCGGGAATCGGTGATGGTGGTGTCGAGCAGGACCTGGTCCGGGGCGCGCTCGGTCTCGGGCGCGTCGGCGACCGCCGCCTCGACCGGCGCGGGCGGGTCGCCCCGCGGCTCGCCGCCGCATCCGGCGCAGAGCAGCAGGGCGGCGAACAGCGACGCCGCTCCCCGCGGCCACGTCCGTCGCCGGCCGACCGCCGTCACGCCGTCGCGTGCCTGTTCTGCCCATCCGGATCTCATGACAGCCTTCCGCCCGCCGGCGACGCGCCGCCGGGCCAGCGCCGGTGGAACCAGACCCATTCGGCCGGGTTCCGGCGCAACAGTGTCTCCAGGGCCGCGTTGGCCTCCCGCAGCAGTTCGTCCACCGCGCCGTCGCCGGTCCCGTTCCCGGGCCGCAGCGGCGGCAGGTGTGCCAACGCGTGGCCACGACCGCGGCGTCCGATGGCCACCGGCAGGATCGGCGTCCCGGTGCGCAGCGCCAGCTTGGCGAAGCCGGCCGGGGTCGGCGCCGCGACGCCGCAGAACGGCACCTCGCGGTTGCCCACCCGGGTGTTCTGGTCCATCAGCACGGCCACGGCCCCGCCGGCGCGCAGCGCCCGCAGCAGGGGCCGCTGGTCGCCTTCGCGGGGCACGGTCGTCAGGCCGGCCCGCCGCCGCCAGCCGTTGACCAGGCGGTCGACCGGCGGGTTGCGGATCGTGCCGGTCACGACCGTGAGACCTCCCAGCCGGTCGGCCAGGAAACCGCCGAGCAACTCCCAGCAGCCGAAGTGTCCGGTCAGGACCAGCGCGCCGCGCCCTTCGGACAGAAGTTCGCGCAGCGCGGCCACCGTCCCGTCATCCTCGACCCCCCGGTACCCCGACTCACGCCAGCGGTCGAGGGTCAGGGCGTCGTAGGCGTTCTCCCCCAAGGCGTCGGTCGCGCGGCGCAGGAGCGCCTCGCGCCCCGCGAGCGCCAGCCCCGGGAAAACCAGCCGCAGGTTGGCCCGGGCCACGGCCCGCTCACGCGGCCGCCACGACAGCGCCGCACGGGCAAGCCGGCGACACAGGGCCCGCCCCGCCCTTGACGGCAGGAGGCGGACAGCCGCCAGCACGACCCGGGCCAGGCCGTGGTACGCCTGGCGGCGGAGCCTGCGGTGGGACGGCAGCATCGGTCGCTCCAGGGCTGCGGCGCGGATCACCCCCACAGTCAACACCTGGTCGCGGCAGGCGTCAAGCATAAGGTATGCCAGAGCATAAATCGATGAAAAAGAGGAGGTTGCGCCTCTCCGAGGTGGGCGGCGCCGGACTCAGACGATGCCCGCCCGCAGGATGTCGTGGATGTGCAGGACACCCACCGGGCGGCGTTCGTCGTCGACGACGATCAGGACGGTGATCGGACCGCCGGGGCGCTGCTCCATGCGCCGCAGGGCGCCCAGGATCAGCTCGTCCGGCCGCACGGTCTCGGGCGCGGCGTTCATCAGCGCGTGCACCGGCAGGTCCAGGGGTGCGTCGTGGACCATCAGGATGCGTTTCACGTCGCCGTCGACGCAGATGCCGGCCAGCCGGCCGTCGCGGTCCACGACGCAGGCGCAGCCCAGCCGCTTCTCGACGATCACCGGCAGGCAGGCGCGCAGCGGCAGGTCGCGATCCACCAGCGGCAACTCGTCGCCCGCATGCATGAGCTGCTCCACCCGCATCAGCAGCGAGCGCCCCAGCACGCCGCTGGGGTGGAAGGCGGCGAAGTCGTCGCGCGTGAAGCCGCGCAGGGTCAGCAGCGCGACCGCCAGGGCGTCGCCCATGACCGACGCCGCGGTGGCGCTGGTCGTCGGTGTCAGGTCGAGCGGGCAGGCCTCGCGCTCCACCGCGCAGATCAGGACGAGGTCGCTCAGCCCGGCCAGCAGGCTGTCGGCGCGCCCGGTGATGGCGATCATCGTCATGCCGAAGTGGCGCGCCAGGCCGGCGAGCTGGGTGACCTCGGGGTTCTCGCCGCTGCGCGAGACGGCCAGCAGCACGTCGCCGGAGCCGGCGATGCCCAGGTCGCCGTGCGTCGCCTCGACCGGGTGCAGGAACAGGCTCGGGGTGCCGGTGGCGGTCAGCGTGGCGGCCAGCTTGCGGGCCACGAAACCCGACTTGCCCAGGCCGGTCACGATGACGCGGCCGCGGCAGGCCAGCAGCACGCGGACGGCCGCCGCGAAGGCGGCGTCCAGGCCGTCCCCCACGCGCGCCAGCGCCGCGGATTCCTGCGCGAAGGTCGCACGGCCCAGTTCCAGGATCGCGCGGTCGTCCGGGCGGACGGGTTCGGCGTTCATGCGTCCTCCGTTCGTCCGTCTTCCTCGGACGGGAGCCAGGCGCGGGCCGCCACCTTCACCAGCGCGGGGCCGAGGCGGCCCTGCAGGCCGAGCAGCCGGTCGCAGATCTCGCGCACGGCGCCGGCCCCGCCGCGGGCGGCCGTGACGTGGAGGCAGCGCTCGCGCACGTCCGCGGGCGCGTCGGGCACCGCGACCGGCGCCCCGACGATCGCCAGCGCGGGCACGTCGATCAGGTCGTCGCCCATGTAGAGGACATCCGCGGGCTCGACGCCCAGCTCCTCGAGGATCTCCCGCAGGGCGCGCTGCTTGTCGAAACGGCCCAGCTTCACGGCGTGGAAGCGCAGGTCGGCGGCGCGACGCGCTGCCGCGGCGCTGTCGCGCCCGGTCAGCAGCGCCAGCTTCAACCCGCCGGCGCGGGCCAGGACCAGTCCCAGACCGTCGCGGGCGTCGAAGGCCTTGAAAGCCTCGCCCTGCGCGCCGTAGTAGAGGCGCCCGTCGGTCAGGACGCCGTCGCAGTCCAGCACGATCAGCCGCACGCGCGCGAACGCCGCCCGCACGGTCTCGTCCAGACCGGCCGCCGCCTCGCGGCGGTAGGCGTCGTCGGTGCGCGGGGGCCAAGGCTGCGCGCTCACGCGGTCACCTCCAGGTACAGCTCGCGGTAGCGCCGGGCCTGCCCCATCAGCGCCGCGAAGCGCGCGAAGGGCAGCTGGCAGCCGGCGTCGCTCAGGGCGCGCGCGGGCTCGTCGTGCGTCTCGATGAACAGGGCGTCGGCGCCGGCGGCCAGGCCGCAGCGCATCAGCAGGGGGATCAGCTCGGGCGTGCCGCCGGTGGCGCCCCCGGCGCTGCCCGGCGACTGCACCGAGTGGGTGGCGTCGAAGACCACCGGCAGCCCCAGCCGGTGCAGCGCGTCGTGGCCGCGGAAATCCACGACTAGGTCGCGGTAGCCGAAGAAGGAGCCGCGCTCGGTCGCCAGCACGCGGTCGCAGCCGGACGCGCGCAGCTTCGCCGCCGCGTGCGCCATGTCCTCCGGGGCGAGGAACTGCCCCTTCTTCACGTTCACCGCGCGGCCCGTGCGGCCCGCGGCCTCCAGCAGCGAGGTCTGACGGCAGAGGAAGGCCGGGATCTGCAGGATGTCCGCCACCTCGGCGACGGCCGCCGTCTCCTCGGGGTGGTGCACGTCGGTGACCACGGGCACGCCGTGGGCGTCCTTGATCCGCTGCAGCAGCCGCAACCCCTCCTGCGGGCCGGGCCCGCGGAAGGAGTCGCCGCTGGTGCGGTTGTCCTTCGTGTAGCTGGCCTTGAAGACGTACGGCAGTTCCAGCCGGCGGCAGACCGCCGCGATGTCGCCGGCCAGCCGGAGCATCTCGTCCGGCGCCTCCAGCACGCAGGGTCCGGCCATCACCAGCAGGGGTTCGCCCGGCCCGACGCGCAGTCCGGCGATCTCCACGACGCCCACGCGCACCTCCTAGGACGCCGTCGCCGCGGCGCCGTTGCGCGCGCGCAGGCGCGCGGCGGCGGCCGCGACGAAGCGATGGAACAACGGGTGCGGCCGGTTGGGCCGCGACTTCAGCTCGGGATGGAACTGGCAAGCCAGGAAGAAGGGGTGACCCGGCAGCTCGATCATCTCCACCAGGCGGCCGTCCGGCGAGAGGCCGCTGAACACGACGCCCACCGCCTCGAAGCGCGCCCGGTACTCGTTGTTGACCTCGTAGCGGTGGCGGTGGCGCTCGGAGATCTCCGGCGCGTCGTAGCAGGACGCGGCCAGCGTGCCCGGCTTCAGCGCGCAGGGCCAGGCGCCCAGGCGCATCGTGGCGCCCATCTGCTTCAGGTCGCGCTGCTCGCGCATGAGGTCGATCACCGGGTGCTCGGCGGCCGGATCGAACTCGCTGCTGTTGGCGCGCGGCAGGCCGGCCAGGTCGCGGCCGATCTCGATCATCGCCACCTGCAGGCCCAGGCAGATGCCGAGGAAGGGCAGGCCCCGCTCGCGGGCGTGACGCACGGCGATGATCTTGCCCTCGATGCCGCGGTCGCCGAAGCCGCCGGGCACCAGCAGGCCGTCGCAGCCGGCGAAGACCTCCTCGAGGCGCCGGTCGCCCACGTCGCGGTCCTCAAGGCCCTCCGCGTCGACCCACTCCAGTTCGACGTGCACGCGGTTGGGGATCCCGGCGTGGATGAAGGACTCGATGATGCTCTTGTAGGCGTCCTTCAGCCCGACGTACTTGCCGACCACGGCGATGCGCACCGTGTCGGGCGGGTTCAGGATGATGCCGACCATGCGGCGCCACGCCTCCAGCTCGGCCGGCGGCGCTTCCATCTGCAGGCGGCTGCAGATCAGGTCGTCGAGACCCTGGGCGTGGAAGTTCAAGGGCACTTCGTAGATCGAGCGCGCGTCGGGGGCGTTGATCACGCTCTCGACCGGCACGTTGCAGAACAGGGCGATCTTGCGGCGGGCCTCCTCGGGCATGGGCGCCTCGGCGCGGCAGATCAGCACGTCGGGCTGGATGCCGATGCTGCGCAGCTCGCGCACCGAGTGCTGGGTCGGCTTGGTCTTGATCTCGCCGGCGGCCGCGATGTACGGCACCAGCGTCAGGTGGACCGACAGGGTGTCCTGTTGCGGGCTTTCCAGGCGGAACTGGCGGATCGCCTCCAGGAAGGGCAGCGACTCGATGTCGCCGACGGTGCCGCCGATCTCCGTCACCACCACGTCGATCCCCGGATCGGTCTCCGCCGGCAGCTTCAGGCGGCGCTTGATCTCGTCGGTCACGTGCGGGATCACCTGCACGGTGCGGCCCAGGTACTCGCCCTTGCGCTCGCGCTGCAGGATGGTCTCGTAGACGACGCCGCTGGTCAGGTTGTTGATCCGCGACAGGTTCGTGTCGGTGAAGCGCTCGTAGTGCCCGAGGTCCAGGTCGCACTCGGCGCCGTCGTCGAGCACGAAGACCTCGCCGTGCTGGTAGGGGCTCATCGTGCCGGGGTCGACGTTCAGGTAGGGGTCGAACTTCTGCAGCACGACCCGCAGGCCGCGCGCCTTCAGCAACTGGCCGATCGAGGCGCTGGCGATCCCCTTGCCCAACGCCGAGACCACGCCTCCGGTCACGAACACGTATTTCGCCATGCGAGCCGTCCTTCCGTGGCGCTCCCGGGCGCACGGCGCGCCCGGCGGATCCTAACCCTTGCGGCCCGCGCGCGGAAGCGCGGGTTTACCGAGTCCTCCCCCACGCCGCCCGCACCCGCTCGAGATCGGCGGGCGTGTCGACCCCGACGGCTCCGGCGGCGGCCCCGACCACCAGCACGCGCAACCCGTGCTCGAGGGCGCGCAGCTGCTCGAGCCCCTCGGCGCGTTCGAGCGCCGACGGGGGCAGGCTCAGGAACCGCCGCAGGCCGGCGGCGCGGTAGGCGTAGACGCCGACGTGGCGACGCGCCAGCCGCCAGCCCGGCTCGCCGGCGGCGCCGGGATGATGGCCCGGCAGCGGCGCGCGGCTGAACCAGAGCGCCCGGCCGTCCGCGGCCGTCAGCACCTTGACCGCGTGGGGGTCCCGCCACTCTTCGGGGTCGGCGAACGGGTGGGCCAGGGTGGCGAGGTCCGCCCGGGGGTCGGCGCGCAGGGCCGCGACCAGGGCGTCGAGATCGGCGGGGTCGAGCAGGGGTTCGTCGCCCTGCAGGTTCAGCACGAACGGAGCCTCGTGGCGCGCGGCCACCTCGCCGACCCGGTCCGAACCGGAGGCGTGCTCACCCGTCATCTCGGCGAGGTGCCCCGCGGCGCGCACCGCGTCGGCGATGCGCGGGTCGTCGGTGGCGACGATCACACGGGTCGCGGTCGCCATGCGCGCCGCCAGCTCCGCGACGCGGACCACCAGCGGCCGCCCGGCCAGATCGGCCAGCGCCTTGCCCGGGAACCGGCTCGAAGCCCAGCGGGCCGGGATCACCACCAGCACGTCGCGCATGCGGCACCTCCGAAAAAGAGGAAACCCACCCCCCGTCAGGGGTGGGTCCCCGGAACCGCGTCGGACCGGCGCTCAGGCCGGCTGGACACTGACCTTCTTGCGGGTCCTGTCGTAGCGGCCGTAGACCACCACGCCGTCGATCAGGGCGAACAGCGTGTCGTCGCCGCCCTTGCCCACGTTCGTGCCCGGGTGGATCTTGGTGCCGCGCTGGCGGACCAGGATCGTGCCCGCGGTGACCGTCTGGCCGCCGAAACGCTTGACGCCGAGGCGCTGCGAGTGGCTGTCGCGACCGTTGCGGGAACTGCCCACACCTTTTTTATGCGCCATGACGCGCTCCTCCCTCTCGCCGCGCTAGGCGGTGATGCCCGTGATGCGGATCTCGGTGAACGCCTGCCGGTGACCCTTGTTGCGGCGGTAGTTCTGGCGCTTCTTCTTCTTGAAGACGTGGACCTTGTCGGCCAGCCCGTGGCCGAGGATCTCGGCGGTCACGGCGGCGCCGGCCACCCGGGGCGCGCCGATGGTCGTCTGCGCGCCGTCGTTCAGCAGCAGGACCTCGTCGAACTTGAGCTGGTCCCCGGCGTTGCCGTCGATCAGGGGCACCCGGACCTTGTGGTCGGGCTCGACCCGGAACTGCAGGCTTTGGATGTTCACGATGGCGTACATGGTCGTTCTCCACGCATTCGGGCGGAACCGGGGCGACGGGCGCGCCGGGTCCGCGAGGTGTGACCGGCGGATCGCGCCCGGTCGAATTGTGCCAAGCACCGGGCCGCCGGTCCGTCGCGGCGGGATCGCCGTGATCCCGGCCGGAATTGCGCATGATAAGCTCCGAGTGCGGTCCCTGTCAAGGCCGCCGGTCCGGTTTTCGGCCCCGGGGGATCCCTGGGGGCGGCCGCGGCTGTGAAAATTGTCCCCGGTACGGAGGAGGCGGGGCCGCGGGGCCCCGCCTCCAGTCTCGACATGACCCCTGGGAAGGGACTTAGAACCCACTCGCGTTGAGCCGGCCGCCGGTCACACACTTGCCGGACAGCGACGCGGTGGGGACCACGCTGCCGAGCAGCGCCGCCCTGATCGTCGCCACCGAAGCGCCGGGATGCGTGGCCGCGTAGAGCGCCACGGCACCCGTCACGTGGGGCGTCGCCATCGAGGTGCCGCTGTACGAGGCGTAGCTGGCGGCGCCGGTCTTGCTCGGGACGGTGGAGTAGATCGCCGAGCCGGGAGCGCCGAGGTCGACGGTGGTCAGCCCGTAGTTGGAGAAGCTCGACAGGGTCCCGGTGGAGGTGATCGAGGCCACCGCGATCACGTTGGCGTTGGGGTAGCAGGACGGGTAGCTGGCGGTGGCGTCGGTGTTGACGGTCTCGTTGCCCGCCGCCGCGACGAACACGATGTTGGCCTGGTTGGAGCGCTCGATCGCGTCCTGCAGGGCCTGCGAGAAGGCGCCGCCCCCCCAGGAGTTGTTGGTCGCCACGATGTTCAGCCCGTGGCGGCTCTTGAGGTCCGTGAAGTAGTCGAGGGCGAGGATGGCGTTGGTCGAGGTGCCGCCGCGCTTGCCCAGGAACTTGCCCGAGATGATCTGGACGTTCCAGCAGACGCCGACCACGCCCAGCGCGTTGCCGCCCCGGGCGCCGATCGTGCCGGCGACGTGGCTGCCGTGATCGTCGTACGTGCCGTCGTAGATCGTGTTGTTGTTGCCGTCGAAATCCCAGCCGTGGATGTCGTCGATGTAGCCGTTGCCGTCGTTATCGACGCCGTCGGCCGGGTCGTAGGGGTTCGTCCAGATCTGGCCGACCAGGTCGGTGTGGGTGAACATGATGCCTTCATCGATCTCGCCCACCAGCACGGTCGTCGAGCCGGTGTGACCCGCCGCCCACGCCTCGCCCGCCTGGCTGCCGTACTGGTTGGCCGGCGCGGTGCCGTCGCCGTACATGCCCCACAGGGAGCCGTTGGTGTAGTACGTGTCGTTGGAGACCGCGTCGTGGTAGTAGTAGTAGTTCGGTTCGGCGTAGACGACGCCGGCGCGGGCGCTCATCGCGCGGACGGCGTCGGGCACCGACATCTTCGTGCGCACCACCGTGAGGCCTTCGGAGTCGCCGCGATTCTTCATCGCCGCGGTCAGGATGCGCGTGCCGACGGTGCCCTGCACCGAGGCCAGCGCCGAGCCGCGATCGGCGGTGGTGACGCCGTCCGCGAATTTCACGATCAACTCGCCGGCGACATACTCAAGGCGCGGTCCGTCGTAGCCGGCGCTCTCGATCGCGACCGACTTCTCGTCCGTCGCCGGCCGGGTCGGTCCGGCCTCCCTTTCGCACCCCACCGTCGCCACCATCGCGAAGACCAGCAACGATGCGATCACGACACTGACACAACACATGGTCTTTCTGGACATTTCCAATCCCCTTCCCATCGATTCGTGCGCAATTTCCGGTGGATGCACGCAGACCGGTGGTTGATGGCGAGGTACCATCGACCATGAACGCTTCCACACGAATTTCTGGCGAGGTGGGATGAGCATAGACGGATCCCGGCGGTGAAGGCAAGGACAATGTCGGACGCCGGGGCGCGTTGACAGGGGGCGGAATAGGATATAGAAATGGGAAACTCGTTTCACCCCCGGACCCCCGGCCAAGTCCCGACGGAGGCAGCGATGACCCCGAAGATCCACCGCGCGATCGTGATCGGCTCCGGCCCGGCCGGCTACACGGCGGCCCTCTACCTCAGCCGCGCCAACATCCCGCCCCTGGTCTTCGAGGGCCTTCAGCCGGGCGGCCAGCTGACGATCACGACCGAGGTGGAAAATTTTCCCGGCTTCCCCGAGGGGATCCAGGGACCCGAACTCACCGACAAGTTCCGCGAGCAGGCCAAGCGCTTCGGCGCCGAGATCGTCGGCCGCACCGTGGCGTCGGTCGACCTCTCGGCGCGCCCCTTCCGGGTCACCGCCGACGGCGAAGAGTACCTCGCCCACGCCCTGGTCATCGCCACCGGCTCGTCGGCGCGCTGGCTCGGCCTGCCCGGCGAGGAGAGCTTCCACGGCAAGGGCCTCAGCGCGTGCGCGACCTGCGACGGCTTCTTCTTCCGCGGCCAGGAGATCGCCGTGGTCGGCGGCGGCGACACCGCGCTGGAGGAGGCCATCTTCCTGACGAACTTCGCCGCGAAGGTCACGGTCGTCCACCGCCGCGGCGAGCTGCGCGGCAGCAAGATCATGGCCGACCGGGCCCTCAAGCACCCGAAGATCGCCTTCGCCTGGCACAAGACCGTCAAGCGGATGGTCGGCGGCGAGAACGGCCTGCTGCAGAAATTGGTCCTCGCCGACGCTCAGGGCGGCCCGGACACCGAACTCGCGGTCACCGGCTGTTTCATCGCCATCGGCCACGTCCCCAACGCCGCCTTCCTGGCCGGCCAGCTCCCGACCGACGCGAACGGCTACCTGCTGACGGTGCCCGGCCGTACCGCCACCGGAGTCCCCGGCGTCTGGGCCTGCGGCGACGTCCAGGACCACGTCTACCGCCAAGCCATCACCGCCGCCGGTTCCGGCTGCATGGCCGCCATCGAGTGCGAACGCTGGTTAGGCGAACAAGGCTTGTAGCCTCTGCCGGTAAGCCGGCGGAACTAGCCTCACAGAGGCGCGCTTCGGGCGGCGTCACCGAAGTGAGCCGAGAACGAAGCGAAAGGGCCGGTCCGCAGCGGACCGGCCCTTTCGCTTCGGTGGAGGCGAACGGAGGCGCCGCCCGAAGCGCGCCTCTGTGAGGCTAGTTCCAGGGCTTCTCCTGGATCAGGGTCAGGAATTCGCTCCTGGTTTTGGAGTCGTCCTTGAAGACGCCGACCATCTCGCTGGTCACCGCGAAGGAGTTCTGGCGCTTGATGCCGCGCATCATCATGCACAGGTGCTGGGCGTGCAGGACGACGGCCACGCCCTGGGCGTCGAGGTTGCGCTGGAGGCAATGGGCGATCTGCGAGGTCATGCGCTCCTGGACTTGCAACCTGCGCGAATAGGCCTCGACCACCCGGGCGATCTTGGACAGCCCGACGATCTTCTTGCCGGGGATGTAAGCCACGTGCGCCTTGCCGAAGAACGGCAGCAGGTGATGCTCGCACATGCTGAAGAAGTCGATGTCGTTGATCACGATCATCTCGTGGCCCTCGGCCTCGAACAGGGCCTGGCGCACCATGGCGTCGGGATCCTGGTGGTAGCCGTCGGTGATCTCGATCCAGGCCTTCGCCACGCGTTCGGGGGTCTTGAGCAGGCCCTCGCGCTGCGGGTCTTCGCCGATGTGTTCCAGGATCCCGCGGATCAGCGCTTCCATATCCGGCTTCCCTTCGGCTGTGTGTGCGGCGGGTGCGCCGCGTGCGGCCCACGATAGACTCAAGCCCGGCCGGGGTCAAGCCAGCCGGACGGCGTCTCGTGGATTCCTGCTCGTACAGCGATCACGCCCTCTCCCGCCGCCCCCACTTCATGAACAGGGCGGGGACCACAACGAGGTTGAGGAACGTGGCGGTGACCAGACCACCCAGGATCACGATGGCCATGGGCGATTCCAGCTCGGATCCCGGCTTATCCCCGGCGAGTGCCAGGGGGACGAGGGCCAGGCCTGCCGTCATCGCCGTCATGAGGATGGGGCTCATGCGCTCCAGCGAACCCTGGATGACGGCTTCCCGCAGCGGCTTCCCTTCGGCGTCCATGAGGTGGTTGTAGTGCGAGACCATCAGGATCCCGTTGCGGACCGCGATGCCGAACAGGGTGATGAAACCGACCAACGTCGCGATCGAAATGATGCCGTCAGTCAGGAAGATGCTCACGATGCCGCCGATGAGCGCCAGCGGCAGATTGACCAGGACCAGGATCGCCTGGCGGAAATTGCCGAACTCGAGGTACAGGGCGACGATGATCGCGATGAGCGAGACGAGGCTCAGCAGTGCCATTGTGCGAGTGGCGCGCTCCTCGCTCTCGAACTGACCACCGAACTCGACGAAGTAGCCCGGCGGCAGTTCGACGTTGCCGTCGATCCTCCCGCGGATCTCCTCGACCGCGCCCCTCAGGTCCCGCCCGGCCACATTGGCCTGGATGACGATCTTGCGCTGCACGTTTTCCCGGCTGATGTAGTTCGGACCGCGATCGACGCGGATATCGGCGACCATCTCGAGCGGGATGGGGCCGCCGTCCGGGGTGTCGATGAGCGTCTTGCGGATGGACTCCAGGTCGCGGCGGAACTGCGGCGCGAAACGCACGACCAAGTCGTAACGCCGGTCGCCCTGGTAAACCTGCGAGGTCTTGGCGCCAAGGAACGCAACGTCGATCAGTTCGTCCAGATCGGCCGGCCGCAGCCCGTACATGGCCATGCGCTCGCGGTCGGCCTGGATCCTCACCTGCGGCACATCGGTCTGCTGGTCGACGAAGAGATCGACGAGGCCATCGACCTCGGCCATCTCCAGCCGGATATCCTCGGCGACCTTCCTCAGTTCGTAGAGATCGGCGCCGTACAGCTTGACGGCGATGGCGGCCCGCGTGCCCGAGAGCATGTGGTCGATGCGGTGGGAGATCGGCTGGCCGATGGTGATGTTCGTGCCCTGGACCAGCGTCAACTCGCGGCGCAGTTCCCCCAGGACCTCGGCTTTCGACTTCCGGGACAGGTCGAGCCGGACCTCGAGTTCGTGGGCGTGCGAGCCCAGGGAATGCTCGTCCAGTTCGGTACGGCCGGTCCGGCGGGCCGTCGACACCACAGCGTCGTTGGCCAGCAGGATCGACTCGACCATCCTGCCTAGCTCGTCCGATTCCTGCAGCGAGGTCCCCGGGAGGGTGGCCATCGAAACGTTGAACGTGCCTTCGTTGAATTCTGGCAGGAACGCCCGGCCGAAGAAGGGCAGGACCGCCAGCGCCGCGACGACCAGGACGGCCGACGCACCGATGACGACGCCGCGATGGCACAGGACGTACTGCAGGCTCGGCTCGTAGACGGCCTTCAGACGCCGGACGAGCCAGCTCTCCCGGCTCTTCTCGTCGTGCGAGACTCCGCGCAGCAGGAACGAACTGAGAGCCGGCGTCACGGTCAGCGCGACCAGCAGCGAGGCCAGGATCGACACCACGTAGGCAAAGCCCAGGGGTTTCAGCAGGCGCCCCTCGATGCCGCCCAGAAAGAACAGCGGGATGAAAACCACGATGATGATGAAAGTCGCCATCGTGATGGGCGAGCGGATTTCGCTCGACGCCGCGGCGACGACGTCGTCGAACGGCAGGCGCTCCGGGGCCGGACGGCCGGCGTTCTGGCGGATCCGGCGGTAGACGTTTTCGACGTAGATGATCGCGTCGTCGACAAGCACGCCGATGGCGATGGCCATGCCGCCGAGGGTCATGGTGTTGACCGAGAACCCGAATACCCGCATGGCTAGGAAGGCGATCACCAGGGACAGCGGGATCGCCAGGACCGAGATAAGGGTCGTGCGGAAGTTGAGCAGGAACAGGAACAGGATGATCATGACCAGGATCGCCCCGTCGCGCAGGGCCACGATCACGTTGTCTACCGCCACCTTGATGAAATCCGCCTGCCGGAAGATCTCGGTGTGCAGGGTGACGTCGGACGGCAGGGATCCCTTCATCCGGTCCAGCGTCGTCAGGATCTCGTCGGTCAGCTCGAGGGTGTTCGCTTCCGGCTGCTTGGCTACCACCAGCAGGACGCCGTCCTCGTTGCTGATCGAGGCGGTCCCGAGTTTGAATGCCGGGGCCACCGTGACCGTCGCCACGTCCTTGACCAGGACGGGAATCCGGTTCCGGACGCCGACAACCGTCCGTTCGATGTCCTGCGCATGGCGAACGCGTCCCAGCCCGCGGATCAGGTATTCCTGACCGGCATCGACGAAGACGCCGCCCGTGGCGTTGAGGTTCGACTCGGCGACGGCCTTCAGGACGTGGTCCAGCGTCAGCCCGCGGGCGGCGACCTGATAGGGATCGACCTGGACCTGGAACTGCCGGGTCTCGCCACCGTAGACGAGCACCTGAGACACGCCCGGCACCGACTGGATCCGCCTGGCCACCGTGAAGTCGGCCAGCGCGCGCAGTTCCATCGGGGGCGTCACGGTGGCCGTCAACCCCACGAGCATGATCTCACCCATGATCGAGGTGATCGGCGCCAGCACCGGCGGGTCCACGCCTTCGGGCAGGGAGTTGCGCACGGCCTGCAACTTCTCGTTGACGATCTGCCGCGCGATATAGATGTCCGTTCCCCAGTCGAATTCGACCCACACCGTCGACAGCCCCTGGATCGAGTTCGAGCGTACGCGCCGGACGCCGGAAGCACCGTTGACGGCGGTCTCGATGGGGAAAGTGACGAGCTTCTCGACCTCCTCGGGCGCCATGCCGTGGGCCTCGATCATGATCGAGACCGTGGGTGCGGTCAGGTCCGGGAAGACGTCGATGGGCATGTCGAGCGTGACGTACGCCCCGGCCACGAAGACCGCCAGGGCCCCGAGCAGGACGATTAGGCGGTTGCGCAGACTTGTCTGCATCAGCTTGTCGAACATCGTTCAGCCTTTCCTTTCACCGGCGCGCCGGTCAGTGTGCGTGGCCGTGACCGATCTCCGTCGAAGTCGAGGCGAGTTTCACGTGGTAGCCGCCTCGGGTGACGACGCGCTCTCCGGGTCGGACGCCGTCCAGGATGCTCACCCAACCGGCGTGGTGTGGGCCGACCTTGACGACCCGCTTGGCGAACGACTCCCCGCCTTCCTGGACGAAGACCACATCGAGTCCCTCGTCCTCGTAGACGGCCGAGCGCGGCACGGCCGGGGCCTGGGCCCCCTCGCTTCCGTAGAGTTCGACCGGCGTGGATTCGTTGATGGTCAGCCGCCCCGCCGCGTTGGTGACCTCGATCAGAACGGGGATGGTGCGCGTCGCCGGGTCCAGGGCGCCGCCGCTCGATAGGATCCTCATCCCGGATTCGGGGATCTCCCACCCGCCGTCATCGCCGCCGGCATGAACGAAGGCGCCGATGGGCGAGCCGAGAGTGCGGAAGTCGCTCTCGTAGACGTTGACCTTGAGCCAGACTGTACCCGGGTCGGCGATCGCCATCAGCTTGTCGCCGGCCCGCAGAATCTGGCCGGGACGGACCTGCCAGTCGATGACCTGGCCGCTGATGGGCGCGGTCAGGTTCAGGACGCCGTCGGTGCCGCCGCCGGCCAGCCGCTGGTGCCCGGCCTTGCGGGTCAGGTATTCGTTCTGCGCCTCCTCGAATTCGCGCACGGAGATGGCGTCCTGCACCCGCAGCCGCCCGGCGCGTTCGTAATCCCGCTCCGCCTGGGCCAGGGCCAGCTGGGACGCCGCCCAGCCGGCGCCCTGCAGCGGCGGCGCGATCCGGGCTACGACAGCTCCCCTGGCGACGCGGGAGCCGGGCAGCGCCAGAACGCCGGCGTCTCCGGCCTGGATGACGCCGTCGACGGGTGCGACGATTTCCGCGTAGGCCGCCGGCGACGGCAGCACTTCACCGATCGCCCAGGCGGCCCGCTTGATCTCGCGCATCGCAGCCGGTGAGGTCGCGAAGGGGATTTTCCACTGCTGCTCCTTGAGGAAGACGATCCCGCCGGCCGCCTCCTCGCCGGCTGTGGCCGGGATGTCGCCGACCCTCGCGTACACGACGAAATTCTGGATTCGGAACGTGCCGGCGGCGTCGGAACCGCGGTAGCTCAGGTCAAACTCGTAGGCTCCCGCCAGGGACAGGCTCACGGTCGGCGTGAAGATCCCCTCGCGCAGCAGCTCGTCGGACACGACTTCCTGCCGGATCCCGTCGGGCCCGCGGAAACCCAGCGTGACGACGCCGTCCCGCACCGGCTGGAAGCCGTCCAGGATCGTCAAGTGGATGACGAAGCGGCCGTCGAGGCCGGCGGCGAGCACCGGATGCTCCATGAACAGTTCCATGGATTCCGTCCACTGCGTGACTTCGACGTTGGTCGCCTCGGTGTCGTGGGTTGTGCCCAGGGCCGTGCCGGGCTCCCGGTCTTGCTTCAGCGCATTCATGGCCAAGACTAGGGCGGCCAGGACCGCGAGTGGCGCGAGAACGAGGTACAGGGTTCGCTTCATGACGTGCTCCTAAGGCGCGAAGTGGACGATCGTGAGACCCGTGATGGCTTCGAGCCGGAAGATATTTAGGTAGTAGGCGACCAGTTCCTCGTGGTGGTCCTCCAGGGCCGCCGATTCGAGCTGGATCGCATTGACCAGCGTGCTGAGGTCGAGCGAACCCTCCCGGTATGCCGACAGCAGCGTGCCGGTCAGGGACGGGCGCCGGTCGAGGCTCGCGGCGAACTCCGCCAGTGATGGCTGGGCCGCCCTGATGGCGCCGACCAGCGCAGTGATTTCCTCCCGGGTGCGGGCCAGATCGATGGCCAACTGGCTCTCGACGATCAGCTTCTCGGCTTCGAGCTGCCTGGCGGACCCGGCCCGGCGACCAAAGAACGGCAGGTCCAATGCGACGCCGGCCACGACACCGTCGAGTCCCGTCTCGAAGCGTTTGAAACCACCGAAGACATCGATTCCTGGCACGAGTCCGGGGCGGGCCGCTGCCGCTTGACTACCCAACGCCTTGCCGAGGGTCGTCTGGGCCAGGGTGCTTGGGCGCTGGGATAGCACGGCTGCATAGTCGGCAGCATCGGCCAGCTCGAAGGGCAGGAAGGAGACATGTGTGACGAGTTCGACCGCAACGTCGGCGGGCAGGCCCATCTCGGCGCGCCAGGAGGAGGCCTGCCGGCGCTGTTCCTGCAGGACCCGTCGGCTGTCCGCATCGATGGAGTAGGCTGCCAGTTGGATCAACTGCCGGTCCACGCCCGACAACACGCCCTCGGCGTGCCTGCTGCCGGCGACTTCCGTCGCCAGGTCCACCAACTCGGCGAGTTCGGCCAGACGATCGCTGTGGCTCTCGAGGAGTCGGAGCCGCACGTAACCGGCTCTCAACTCCGTCAGGAACAGCGCGGCTTCCTGGCTTCCGCGGAGTTCCGCCGCACGGACCCTGCCGTCCCAGCCGTCCCTCAGACGGGACTGGGCGAACGGCGCCTCGAACCGCTTGTGCAGTCTGAATTGCCATTCGCGAAAATCTCCGGATTCCTCGCGGTCGTACGCCAAAACCGGGTTGGACCACTGCAGGGCGCGGTCACGCTCGGCGGCGGCGGCCGCTATACGTTGGGCGATGATCTGCGCGCGCAGGCCGTTGGCGCGGGCGCGGGTATCGATCTCGTCGAATCGAAGCGGGTCGTCGTTCGCCTGCGCCGGCGAGACCAGGCGCGATCCCGGCATCCCCGACAGGAGGATCCCCAGGGCAAAAAGCATGACGACGACCAACCGGTCGGCACGGTGCAACATACACTAGTCCTTTTCAGGCTTGCGATTGAAGAACGTGAACGGGTAAAAAGGGCTGGTCAGCCCTGGCAGGGAGGCGCGCGGGGACGGACAACGATCAAGAGTGGCGATTTCGGCGGCGATTCCGCCGACGCGGGTACGCCGCGCCAGCATACCCTAGCGGGGATTCCCGGCTCGGCGTGAACGACCTCGAACTCTGGGGCTTGTCTGCGGCCCGATTCCCGGTCAAGCAACCGGGGGAAATGGAAATCGAGATGCTGCATCAGGGCATGATGATGGTGCGGGGCTTCCGGAAGATCGGGCTCGTGATCCCCATGCCCATGTGAAACGACTTCCTGCTGGATCGGCGCTTCACGAGAAGAGGCATGATCGTGGAAATCGTGAGCGTGTGGCACGAGCTGCAATAGATAGATGAGCGGCAGGATCAACATTGGACCCAGCCCCAACCAACGGCCGACTTTACGATCGCGCATCGACATGATCCTGTATGGTAGCGGCAATCAACCAGGAAGGCAAGCCGCAGGAGAACAACGCCATCGACCGGCACGGGCACATGCTTTGCATCCACGAGTCATGCAGATCCCACGACCCGGCGGAAGGGCCGCGTCCGACCACCGAACGACAGGCACGTCGGCGCACGTCCGGAGACCGTCCCCCCCCAAGACGGGCGGGCGCACCCGGTGCAGGAAACGGCCCTTCCGCCGACCACCCCCCCCCCCCCCCCCCCCAAGCGGTGCCGCATACAAATTAAAAAACGTAGGGGGGGTGGCCTAAAAAACAAATAGCCCTTATTTAGCGGGGGCAAAACCGAATATTTTGTTTTTGTACCCCAAAAAAAGGGCC
>JANOEP010000055.1:0-31655 GCA_031441465.1 bacterium
CCAGGAAGTCGAAGGCCCCCTCGCGCGTGGCCTCCACGGCGGTGGCGATCGAGCCGTGACCGGAGATCATCACCACCGGCAGCTGCGGATCGCGCGCGCGCAGGCGGCGCAGCGTCTCCAGACCGTCGATGCCGGGCAGGCGCACGTCCAGCACGACCAGATCCACGCGCTCGCGCCCGCAGAAGGCCAGGGCGTCCTCGCCCGTGCCCGCCTCCTCCGTGACGAAGCCCTCGGTGCGCAGGACCATGCCGAAGGTGCGCCGGATGTTGGGCTCGTCGTCGACGATCAGGATGCGCGGCTTCATCGGACCTCCCCCGTGACGGTGGGCAGCAGGACGGTGACGGTGGTGCCGCGGCCGGGCTTCGAGTCCAGGAAGATGCGCCCGTCGTGGCCGTCGACCACGCCGCGCACGATCGCCAGGCCGAGGCCCATGCCGCCGCGGGTCGAGAAGTCGGGGTCGAACACGCGCTCGAGGTTTTCCGGCGGGATGCCGTCGCCCTCGTCGGCGACTGCCACCACCAGGGCGTTGTCGGCGTGCGCGGCCTGCAACTGCACGCGCTCGGGCCGGCCGGCGCGGGTGCAGGCGCCCAGCCCGTTGTCGATCAGGTTGATCAGGGCGCGGCGCAGGGCCTCGGCGTCGAAGCGGCCGGGCAGCGGCCCGGCGGGCATCTCGACCCGAAGGCGCTCGCCGTACAGGCGGGCCAGGTCCTCGATCAGCGGGCGCAGGTCGTCGTCGCGCGGTTCCGGCGCGGGCAGGCGCGCGAAGTCCGCGAACGAAGCGACCAGCTTGCGCAGCCCCTCGACCTCCTCGCGCACGATCGTCTCGCAATCGGCCAGGACCGCGGCGTGTTCGAGGTCGCCGCCGCGGTAGCTGCCGCGCGCCTCCTGCACCGCCAACAGGATGGGCGTCAGCGGGTTCTTGATTTCGTGGGCCAGGATGCGGGACATGCCGCGCCAGGCGGCCAGCTTCTCGAGGCGGGCCAGCTCGTGCCGCTGGGCGCCCAACCGCTCGGCCATGCCGTTGAAGGCGCGCACCAGGGCGCCGACCTCGCCGGGCCCGTCGGCGACGACGCGGGCTCCGAGGTCGCCGGCGGCCAGCCGGTCGGCGGTGCGGGCGGTCGCGTGCAGCGGCCCCACGACGCCGCGCGCCAGCAGGGCGGCCAGGCCCAGCGCCGCCAGCAGCAGCGCCGCGTAGATCAGCAGGAAGGGCGTGACGTAGCCGCGCAGGATCGCGCCGCGGTCCAGGCGCAGGG
The DNA here is from genome assembly GCA_031441465.1 of bacterium. Lineage (GTDB taxonomy): Bacteria > Krumholzibacteriota > Krumholzibacteriia > LZORAL124-64-63 > LZORAL124-64-63 > PNOJ01. The sequence continues at coordinate 1,254 of JANOEP010000055.1, forward strand.
CCGCGGCCGTGGCCAGGGCGTCGGACAGGCGGCCGGCGCGCTCGGAGAGGCCCGCGGGCAGGGGTTGCAGGACGACCAGCCCGCCGCCGGGTGCGTCCGCGAGGCGCAGCACGAGCCAGTCCCCGACCGGTTGCGGGCGGGCGTCGGCGCGGCGCGCGGTTTCCAGGAGATCCTCCGGCAGCACGGCCCGCGGCAGCGGCCGGCCCTCGGCGTCCAGGACCACGACGCCGGACGTGCCGCCGTCGACCAGCGCGTCGGCCTGGCGGGACAGCGCGTCGCGGCGCGCGGCCAGGGCCAGGCGCGACTCCTCCATACCCGCCTCAAGACCGTCGACCAGGTGACGCCCCAGCGAAGCGTCCCGGCTGCGCTGCAGCAGATCGCGCACCAGCAGCGCGGCCGGCACCGCCGGCACCAGCGCGGCCAGCAGGATGGCCGCGAACAGGCGTGTCCTAATCCCGTGCATGTGGCAGCTCCCCGGGCGAAAACGGCGGCGAGTCGGCCGTCGCCGCGTCGCCGGCGCGCCCGCCGCCGCGGTAGAAGAAACGGATCAGCTTGCCCAGACCCAGCGAAACTTCCTGCCCGTCCGGACCGGAGACCACCTCGCCCAGGCGTTCGCGCTCGCTCGGCGCGATCGCGTGCAGGCGCAGCGCGGCGCGCAGGCGCAGTGGACCGGACGAGGCCAGCGCGGCCAGCGGCGCGACCGGCAGCCACGGCGTGCGGTCGAGCCAGGCCTGCAGCGCCGCGTCGTCGGGCAGGCGCGTCGCGGCCCGGTCGCCTTGCGCGATGCTGAAGACCTCGTCCCACAGATCGTAATCCAGGCGTAAGCGCAGCACGCGGCCGTCTATCGCGCGCCCCCGGGCGTCGAGCACCTCGAGCTGCAAGTCCACGGCCGAGGACAGGCCGCTGCGCAGCGTCGAGAGGATCTCCGCGCCGGGCAGCCCCGCGGTGCGCAGGCGGCAGACCAGCAGCGAGTCGGTGCGCGCGGGCTCGACGGCGAGGATGCGCGGCGCCTGCGCGCGCGCGGACCCGCCGTTGCACAGCGCGAGCAGCAGCACGAGCGCCGCCGCCGGCCGGATGCCCCGCGCGCGCATCAGAAGGTCCAGCCCAGGGCGGCGTGCGCGTGCCAGGACTCGTCCGCGGGCGCTCCGGTCAGCGGCGCGGCGACGTCGAAGCCCAGGCGCACGTCGGTCATCAGGTGCCAGCGCAGGCCCCAGCCGATGCTCGCCGCCATGTCGCCGGCGACCGCAGCGCCGGGTCCGCCGCCGCGGCCCGCGTCGACGAAGAGCGCGCCGGCCAAGCCGCGTCCGGTGGCGCCGCCGACCAGCGCCGCGCGGTACTCCAGCGACGCCAGCCAGGACCAGGTGCCGCCGCCGGGCGCGCTGAGCGACTGGCTCGGCACGCCGCGCACCGCGTACAGCCCGCCCAGGTAGAGGCGGTCGTAGAAGGGGGCGTCGCGGCCGACGGTCGCCAGCAGGGTGCGGCCGGCCAGCACGCCGCCGCCGAGCGGGCGGTACAGGCGCAGGTCCGCAGTCGCAGCGTCGAAACCGCCGCCGCCGTCGTGCTCCGCCGTGCGCTGCAGGCGCAACCGGCCCCACACGCCGCGTGCCGCCGTGCCGGCCCGCAGGCCGGTGCGGGTGTCCAGCACCAGGTCGGCGCGCAGGACCGTGCGCTCACGCCGGCCCACGCCCGCCGCCACCGTCGCCGGCAAGTCGGCGAACGCGACCTCGTCGCCCTTCGCCACGCCCGCGGTCTCGTCGTCATGCCAGACCTCGCCGGTGGAATCGGCCTCCGCTCCTTCGATGCGCAGCGCCGTCTCGAAGCTCCAGTCGCGGCCCAAGCGGCGGCCCAGCATCAGTCCCAGCGCCTGGCGCTCAACGCGGTGGGCGTACTCGACGCCGCCGTCGAAGTAGACGCGGTCGGTCGAGAGCGACGACAGGTCGACGCCCCAGCGCCAGCGGTCGTCCGGCGCGGCGCCCTCGCGGTAGTGGGCCACGAGGCCGACGTGGCGGTAACCCAGGCGCACCTGCACGGCAGCCTCTTCGCCGCGGCCCAGCGCGTTGTCCAGGGAGAGCTCGACCGGGATCAGGTACCAGCCGTCGAGGTCGGAGCGGCCGGTGCCGAACCGGAGGTCGGGTCCGCGCTCGACCACGTCGAGCACCAGCACCACGGCCCCGCGCTGGTCGCCGGGACGGGTGTGGAAGGCGACGTTCGTGAACAACTCGCGGCGGCGCAGATCCTCCACCGCGTCGGTCAGCAGCGCGCCGTCGACCGGCTGGCCGGGGTGCAGGCCGAGCTGGCGTTCGACGACGGCGGACGAGGTGCGGCCGTTGCCGTGGACCTCGATGGCTTGCAGGGTGAGGCCGCCGTCGGCGGCCACCACCGAAGACGCCCAGCAGAGCAGGGCCAGGCACAGGGCCGAGCCCATGGGTGGGGCGAATCGTCGCGTCGTCCGGGTCATGAGTCCCTCCGCTCAAGATGATCCGGGGGCAACGCAAGCATCATACCTGGAAAGCCGGTAGATTCCAACCAGGCGCCATGATCATAACTTGATGTATTATATAATGTTACCAATTAATGACGGGATGTCCGCCCGGTTACCGACGTCGGGGTGTGAAATTCCGATACAGCAATCCGTCACAGATCAATCAACAGCCTCGAAGTCATCCAGCAGCGATTTGCACTCCTGGCGGAGGATCGGAACATCTCGATCCGCGATCGCCCACACGATCGAGTCGACGACGTTGGGATACTCATGCGTCAACTGGTTCCTGAAATCGATGATCCGTCGTGCGTGGCCGATCTCATCAAACAGCCCGGGGTCCCTGTGCGACAGTGCTGAAATCGCTTCACCGATGATGATGAACTCACGCTCTACCGATGAACGAACGAGCCGGTTGCCCAAATAGGACTCGAGATCCAGACCCGAAATGGCTGCTGTGATCGCCTCGCAGGCATCGATGATATCCGCCAGGTACGCGCGCGCATCACGCGGCATAGAATTCCTGTTTCGTTCGTTCGATATCCGCCGCGATGAACCGGTTCTTCACGGCTCCCGCCACCACCAGATCGATCTCGAATCCAAGCAGGGTGCGGATTTCGCTCAGAAGTCCGAAATAGGCGTCAGCCAGTTCATAGGGATCCATCGGTCGGAATTCGACGAGTAAATCGAGGTCGCTCTGTGCGGGTCGAAAATCGTCACGGAGGGCAGAGCCGAAGACATCGAGGCGCGACACGCCGAAGCGGTTGCACAGTTCGAAGAGTGCCGTGCGTTTCTTTTCGAGCAGATGAACCATGATACGCCTCCAGCACAATTGTACCCGCACCCGTCACAATGCGCAACTACGGGCAAATCGTCTTAAATAGCAGACGATCCGGGTTCAGATGACATCCAACCGCTCCCCCCGCCGCAGCCGCCCCCGCAACTCCATCAGCCGCGCGTCCAGCGCCCGCAGCTCCACGAGGTTGGCGCGCTCGGCGTCGCTGGGCTCGACCACGGCGCGCATGGCGCCGCCGCCGATGATCACGCGGCGGTCGCCCATCAGGGCGAGGATCGGGTCGTGGGTGGCCATGAGCACGATCTTGTCCTGGCCGACGAGCACTTCGAGGGCCTTGCGGCGGTCGATGCCCGCGTTCTCGATCTCGTCGATCAGCACCACCGGCGAGTGCGATAGCACGGCCGTGTCGGCGATCATCAGCGCGCGGGACTGGCCGCCCGAGAGGCTGGTGACCGGGGTGTCCAGCGCGAAGGGCTCGCCCGCCAGCGCGTTGGCCTCCCGCCAGATGCGGTCCACCTTGGCGGGGATGTCGTCGGCGCGGCGGCTCTCGGCGTGCAGGGCCAGGAAGTCGCCCACGCCCATGTCGATGACGAAGTTCATGTTCTGGCTGAGCTGGGCGACGAGCTTGCGGTCGCCGCCGGCGCGCCAGCGCTCGTCCCCCTCGCGGCCGTCGACCAGGACGTGCCGGCCGGTCGGCGTGTCGCCGCGGGCCACCCACTCGATGTCCGCGAGCAGGCGGCTCTTGCCCGAGCCGGTCGGCCCCACGATGCAGACGACGTCGCCCTTGCTCACGACGAGTTCGCGCACCGGTTCCGGCTCGCCGCGCTTGTCGCGGCCGCCGAGGATCGTGATCGCGCCGACGGTCTCCTCCTCGCCGGACAGGAAGGACTCCATCTCGGTCAGGAAGACCGCGAGGTCCGCCAGCAGCGCCTCGCCGCAGCAGTCGGCCAGCGGCACCGCGGGCGCCTCGGGCAGCTCCACGCCGCGCTCGCCCAGGAAACCCTCGGCGTAGGGCCACTGCGCGCGCAGGCTGCCCGTGGTCAAGCCGCGCAGCAGGTCGAGGTGGACCATCACGCCCCCTCCCCGCCGCTCAGCGGCGCGCCGCGCTGGCGCTCGGCGTCGACTTCGAGGTTCGCGGCGGCGGCGCCGAGGTCGATCTTGCGCACGTTGCCGAGCTGGTACTGCGCACCGATGCGCGTCTCGCCCAAGCAGTAGCTGCACAGCGCCGCGGGCATGCTGAAGCGCAGGCGGCGGCCCTCGACGGTGTCCACTTCCTGCCCCTCGCGCCACAGCGAGGCGAACTCGAAGCTGCCCTGGCCGGTGACGCCGTTGACGTTTAGGATGCGCGCCTTGGGGTTGACGCGCCGCACGCGGGCGGCGAAGACCTCGCGCTCTGCCTGGCTGACCACGTCCCCCTTGGTGATCACCACGATGTCGGCGGACTTGAGCATCGGGCCGATCTTCTGCGGCGTGTCGATGCCCGAAAGGTTGTCGATGACGCAGACCGCCAGCACGTCGCGGATGTAGGGCGAGCAGCGGTTGCACAGGCCGGCGCTCTCGCTCACCAGCACGTCCAGCCCCTCGCCGCGGCCCCACTGCACACACTCCTCGACGTTGCTGACGAAGTAGTGGTCCGGGCAGAGCGCGCCGGACAGGCCCTTGCGCACCGGCAGGCCGTGGCGCGCGTAGGTCTCGTCGTCCTGGGTGCTGAGGCAGTCGAACTTCACCACGCCCACGCGCAGGCCGGGTCCGTGCGGGCCGTCCTGGCGCACGTGGGCGATGGTCTTGAGGATCACCGCCGTCTTGCCCGACGACGGCGGCCCACTCACGGTCACGAACCTCATGCCGCGCCTCCGGTCTCGCCGCGGAACAGGGCGGTCAGCCGCGGGATCAGCTCGCCGAGATCGTACTCGCGGATCGTGTCCCAGCCCAGCCACTGCCAGGTGGCGCCGGCCGGCAGCTCGTTGGTCACCTCGGGCAGCAGCGACGGGAACAGCCCGCGGTGGCTGAGGATCTCGCCAGTCGCCCGCGAGAAGAAGAAGTCGGCCAGGTCGCGCGCCGCCGGCGGCGCGTCGCGGCGCTCGAGCAGGAAGATCGGGCTGATCACCGCGCCGTCGCTGGGCCACACCACCTCGACGCCGGGGTTCAGACGGGCCATGCGCGAGAAGAAATAGGGGATGACCGACACCAGCGGCGCCTCGCCGCGGCCCGCCTTGAAGCGGCCGGCGGCCTGGCTCGGGTGCTGCGAGCGCAGCAGGCTGCGCGCCAGGGCGCGCACCCCCTCGTCGCCGTGACGCTTCCACGTCGTCAGCAGGATGCCGTTGAAGAGATCGAAGTCGCCCACCGGCAGCGCCACGCGCCGCTCCAGGCGCGGCGAGAGCACGTCCGCCCAGGAGCGCGGGATCTCCTCGCCCTCGGCCAGCTGCGCCTTGTCGACCAGGAACACCGCCGCCACCACGGCGATCATCGCGTAGTGGCCGTCGGGGTCCTTCAGGTCCAGGCCGGCGAAGTCGGCGTTCACCTGCTGCGGCGAACGGTCGACGAACACGCCCCGGTCCTTGAAGCGGGCCAGGTTGCGGCGGTCGAAGAAGGCCTCGAAACCGGCCGAGACGAAGACGTGCGGCAGGTCGTCCTCGCCGTGCAGGTTGGCCATCTCCCGTTGCACGGCGTCCATGCCGATGCTCGCGGCGGCCAGGCGATGCCCGACGGTCACGCCGTGCTTGCGCTCGACCTCGAGGCGGGCGAGGTCGAAGGCCTCCAGCAGCGGCAGGCGCACCGGGCAGGGCACCAGGCCGGCCACGCGCACGTCGCCCGAGTCGGGGAAGATGCGGCCGTCGTCGGCGGACTGCAGGGTCAAATCCACGCTCTGCCGCTCGGCCGTGACCACGCCGCCGAGGGTGGCCAGGAGCGCCGCGAGGTCCTTGCCGCGCATCTGCGCGGCCTGCGACAACGTCACCATCTTGCCGTGGGAGGCGCGGCGGGCCGGGTCGGCGACATGGCTGAAACCCTGGTCCACCAGGACCGGGATCGTCTCGGGGTAACGCTCGGTGACCTCGAAGAGGGTCATTTCCGGGGTGATCTGGATGGGGGGCACGGGAGCCTCCTGGTTGGGGCTATTCAATACCATGTGGTATAGAATATCGCTCCTCGCCCGCCGCCCCGCAAGTCGCTATATTCGCCCCGCCCGAACGACCTCAGCCCCCATCCCGGGAGGACCTCCGTGCGCCGATTCCTCATGACGGGTCTCATGCCGGCCATCATCCTCTGCGCCGGTCCGGCGTTCGCCGCCGACCCGCACCCCTTCTCCGTCCACGACATGCTGGCGATGCAGCGCCTCGCCGACCCGCGGGTCTCCCCCGACGGGACGCAGGCGCTGTTCACGCTGCGCACGACCGACCTCGAGGCGAACCGTGGCCGCACCGATCTGTGGCTCGTCGCCCTGGACGGGAAGTCGGAGCCGCGCCGCCTGACGTCCGACCCCGCCGCCGACACCAACGGCCGCTGGCTGCCGGACGGCCGCATCGCCTTCCTGAGCACGCGCTCGGAGTCCTCGCAGATCTGGACGATCGACCCGCGCGGCGGCGAGGCCGTCCAGGTCACCAGCCTGCCCCTGGACGTCGAGAACTTCGAGGTCGTGCCGCAGCTCGAGTCCTACGCCTTCTCGCTGGCCGTCTATCCCGATGCCACGATCGCCGAGACGGTCGCGCGCGACGCCGAGCAGGCCGCGGTCGCAGCGACCGGCAAGACCTACGACGAGCTGTTCTTCCGGCGCTGGGACACCTGGGAGGACGGCAAGCGCAACCACGTCTTCCTGCGCCCCTGGGCCGGGACCGACGAGCAGGTGCGCGACCTGACGCCCGGCCTGGACGCCGACGCGCCCACGCTGCCCTTCGGCGGCAGTGAGGAGTTCGCCTTCAGCCGCGACGGCCGCACGCTGGTCTTCACGGCGCGGATCAAGGACGGCAGTGAAGCCGCCTGGAGCACCGACGACGACCTCTACGCCGTGAGCACCGACAGCCCGAGCCGCCGACGCTGCCTGACCGAAGCGAACGAGGCGCAGGACACCCAGCCGGTCTTCTCGCCCGACGGCAAGACGCTGGCCTGGCTGGCCATGGACCGCCCCGGCTTCGAGGCCGACCGCTGCCACCTCGTGCTGCGCGACTGGGCGGGCGAGGCCGAGCGGCGTCTGGCCCTGGACTACGACGGCCTGTCGCTCAGCCCCGGCTCGCTGCTGTGGTCCGCGGACGGCAAGTCGATCTACGTCACGGCCCCCTACCTGGGCCAGCACGCGGTCTTCGCGCTGGACGTCGCGTCGGGCAAGGCGCGCCTGGTCGTGCGTGACGGCAGCAACGGCTCGCTGCGCCTGGCCGGCAAGCGCCTGCTCTACACGAAGCAGCACCTGCGCTCCCCCGACGAACTGCACACCTGCGCCCTCGCCGGCGGCGACGAACGCCGCCTGACGCACATCAACGACGCGACGCTGGCCGCCTGCCGCATGGGCGAGCCCGAGCAGTTCACCTTCAAGGGCTGGAACGACGAGGTCGTGCACGCCTACCTGGTCAAGCCCTACGACTGGACGGCGGCAGCCGCGGCCGCGGGCCGCACCTGGCCCGTCGCCTTCCTGGTGCACGGCGGCCCCCAGGGCAGCTTCGGCAACGACTTCCACTACCGCTGGAACCCGCAGGCCTACGTGGGCGCCGGCTTCGCCACCGTGGCCGTGGACTTCCACGGTTCCACCGGCTACGGGCAGCCCTTCTGCGACGCCATCCGGCACCACTGGGGCGACCGGCCGCTGGAGGATCTGGAGAATGGCCTGGCCGCGGCCCTCGCGCAGTACCCCTGGCTGAACGGCGACCGCGTCGTGGCCGCGGGCGCGAGCTACGGCGGCTACATGATCAACTGGATGCACGGCCAGCCGTTCGGCAAGAAGTTCCGGGCCTTCGTCTGCCACGACGGCAACCTGGACGAGCGCATGGCCTACTATGACACCGAAGAGCTGTGGTTCCCCGAGTGGGAGCACGGCGGCACGCCGTGGGCCGCGGGCTCGGGTTTCGGGCTGCACAACCCGGCCGACTACGTGCAGAACTGGAGCGTGCCCACGCTCGTGGTGCACGGCGGGCTGGACTACCGCGTCGTCGACACCCAGGGTCTGAGCACCTTCACCGCCCTGAAGCGGCTGGGCGTGCCGGCGCGGCTGCTCTACTTCCCGGACGAGAACCACTGGGTGCTGAAGCCGGCGAACTCCATCCAGTGGCACGACGAGGTCATGGCCTGGCTGACGCGTTGGAGCAAGTGAGTCCCGATCCGGCGTCTCGAGGACGAGAGAACCCCGGGCCGCAAGGTCCGGGGTTCTTTGTGGAGGCGTCCGTCAGCGGGCGCCGGCGGGGTTCACCACGACAGTGCACTGCCGCCGCAGCGTCAAGAAGGTCCGATCCTTGCGGGGATCCCCGTCGACCGGTCCCGCGAGCGGGGCGCCGGCTTCCCGGGGTTTCCCGGGACGAACCGACGGTTCCCCGCTGCGGCGCAGATGACCGAGTCCTTCCCCGAGCGGGAGGTGCCAACATGCAAGCACGGATGATGAGAACATTGCTGATCGCCCTGCTGGCGACCGCAGCCGGGACCGCCATCGGCTGCCCCTCGTCCCTCGACGTGACGGCCAACGGGGGCAAGGCCTGGCTCGGGATGAGCGCCGGCGGCTTCATCGCCGGCGAAGGGCAGAGCTTTCACAACGACTGCGATGGGGCTCTCTTCAGCGTGGCCTTCCAGCTGGTGCTGGACGGGGTGACCGCCGGCGGCGTGCCGCCGCTGGGCGCCGGCGACACCGTCTACGCCCAGGTGCGCACCCTGGGCGGCGCCGTGCTGGCGACCCGGTCGCGGGTGCTGGACTTCTCGACCGGCACGCGTTGGGTCGTCTTCGATTTCACGACGCCGACGCTGAACCTGCCGGCGGGCGACTTTCTGGTGGTCTGCTACACGGCTTCGGTCAGGCAGGGCCGGGTGGCCTACTTCCAGAACGGGGACGCGTACGGCCCGGGCGTGCGCTACATCTCCGAGACGGGGGAATTCGGCCCCTGGACCGCGTTGGCGCCCGCGTCCGGCGACCTCGCGATCATGCTGACGCTGGAGGGCGACGTGGTGGCTGCGGAGCGCGCGACGTGGGGCGCCGTGAAGGCCGCCTACAGGTAGCGCCCGTCAGGCCCCGGCCACCGGCGGGGCACGGTCCGCCGCGAAGACGCGCAAGCGCCGCGGCGTGACGTGGACCTCGGAACCGGCCGCCAACCCGAGCTGCTCCAGGGTTTCCTGGGGCAGCTCCGCGTTCAGCAGCGCGCCGTCGGCCGTCTGCAGCTCCAGCCGCACGACCGGCCCCGCGCTCTGCACCCGCTTCACGACCGCCCGGATGGCCGCCTGCGTCGGCGGCGTCAGCGACACCTCCCACTCGTGCGGTCGCACGAACACCCGCGCCGGCCCGTCCTGACGGCCGAGGTCGCCGGCGTCCAGCTCGACGTCCGCGAACGCGACGCGGCCCGCGTCCACCCGGCCGTGGAACTGGTTCACCTCGCCCAGGAAGCGCATGACGAATTCCGTGGCGGGGTGGTGGAAGACCTCGTCGGGCGTCCCCTCCTGCTCGATGCGCCCCTCGTTCATCACCACGACCCGGTCGGCGACCTCGAGCGCCTCGTCCTGGTCGTGGGTGACGAAGACGCTGGTCACGTGCAGCTTGTCGTGGAGGCGACGCAGCCAGACGCGCAGCTCCTTGCGCACCTTCGCGTCCAGGGCGCCGAAGGGCTCGTCCAGCAGCAGGACCTGCGGTTCGACCGCCAGGGCGCGCGCCAGGGCCACGCGCTGGCGCTGGCCGCCGGAGAGCTGGCCCGGGTAGCGGTCGGCCAGCGTGTCGAGCTGCACCATCCGCAGCAGGTCGCCGACCCGCGCGCGGATCTCCGCCTTGTCCGGCCGCTCCCGCCGCGGGCGCACCTGCAGGCCGAAGGCCACGTTGTCGAACACGGTGAGGTGGCGGAACAGGGCGTAGTGCTGGAACACGAAGCCCACGCCGCGGCGCCGCACCGCCCGCTCCGCCACGTCGGCGTCGTTGAACAGGACCTGGCCGCTGCCGCGGTCCGCCTGCTCCAGGCCGGCGATGATGCGCAGCAGCGTGGTCTTGCCCGAGCCCGACGGGCCGAGCAGGGCCATCAACCGGCCGGTGGGCACCGTCAGGCTGACATCGTCGAGGGCGCGGAAGGCGCCGAAGGACTTGGTGATGTGCCGGGCCTCGATGCTCATGGCGCCTCACGGGGCTGGAGTTCTGCGGCGACCTCGGCCGTCGAGGCGCCGGCCCGCCTCTCGACCACCGCTTTCGCGACCAGGGTCGCGAGCGCCAGCATCGCCAGCAGCGAGGCCACGGCGAACGCGGCGACGTAGTTGTACTCGTTGTACAGGATCTCGACCTGCAGCGGCAAGGTCGCGGTCTTGCCGCGGATGTGGCCGCTGACCACCGACACGGCGCCGAACTCGCCCATGGCGCGGGCGTTGCAGAGGATCACGCCGTACAGCAGCGCCCACCGCACGTTCGGCAGGGTGACGCGCCGGAAGGTCTGCCAGCCGCTCGCGCCGAGCGTCATCGCCGCCTGCTCCTCCTCGGTGCCCTGCTCCTCCATCAGCGGGATCAGCTCGCGGGCGACGAAGGGGAAGGTCACGAAGATCGTCGCCAGCACGATGCCGGGCACCGCGAAGATCACCTGCAGGTCGTGGGCGACCAGCCAGGGACCGAACACGCCGTTGGCGCCGTAGATCATGATGTAGACCAGGCCGCTGACGACCGGCGAGACGGCGTACGGCAGGTCGATCAGGGTGATGAGCAGCCGCTTGCCGGGGAAGGCGAACTTGGCGATCGCCCAGGAGGCGGACAGGCCGAAGAAGATGTTCACGGGCACCGCGATCGCGGCGACCAGCAGGGTCAGCCGGATCGCCGCCTGCGCCTCGGCGTCGCGGAAGCTGGCGAGGTAGGCGCCGAGGCCCTGCCGCAGCGCCTCGGCGAAAACCGAGATCAGGGGCAGCACCAGCACGCACCCCAGCACCAGCAGCGTGGCGGCGATCAGCAGGCGGCGCACCGGCGCGGGTTCCCCCACGCCCGGACGGGGCCTCGTCGTCGTGTGCCGCTTGCCGCCGTCGGCCATCTCAGTTCCCCTCGCGGTAGCGGCCCGTCCAGCCCTGCAGCAGGTTGACCGCCAGCAGGATCACGAACGACAGCACCAGCATGACGGCCCCGATCGCGGTCGCGCCGGCGTAGTCGTACTGCTCGAGCTTCGCGACGATCAGCAGCGGCACGATCTCGGTCTTGTTGGGCATGTTGCCCGAGATGAACACGACCGACCCGTACTCCCCGACCGCGCGGGCGAAGGCCAGCGTGGTGCCGGTCAGCAGGGCCGGCAGGACGGTCGGCACGATGACCCTGCTCAGGATCTGCAGCCGCCCCGCCCCCAGGACCGCCGCGGCTTCCTCGACTTCGGCGTCGAGGTCCATCAGCGCCGGCTGCAGCGTGCGCACGACGAAGGGCAGCCCGATGAACACCAGCGCGACCGTCACGCCCAGCGGCGTGAACGCCACCGGCAGGCCCAGCGGCACGAGCAGGCGGCCGACCCAGCCCTGGGGCGCGAACAGGGCCGTCAGGGCGATGCCCGAGACGGCCGTCGGCAGGGCGAAGGGCAGGTCGACCAGGGCGTCGATCACCCGCTTGCCGGGGAATTCGTAGCGCACCAGGGTCCAGGCGACGAGAAAACCGATGACCGCGTTGATCGCCGCCGCGATCAGCGACGCCCCGAAGCTGAGCCGGAACGCGGCCAGCACCCGGGGCGTGGTGACCGTCTCCCACACTCCGCCGAAACCCAGCCCGGCCGAGCGCACGAACAGGCCCGCCAGCGGGATCACGACGACCACGCTGACCATGAACACGGTGATCCCGAGCGTCGGGCCGAACCCGGGCAGCACGCCGACGCGGCGCCTGGTTCGGCCCGCCTTCACGCCGGCTCCGACTGCGGGCTCACTGGCCGCCCGCCGTGATCTGGTCGAAGACGCCGCCGTCGTCGAAGTGGCGCCGCTGCGCCTGCTGCCAACCGCCGAAGACCTCGTCGACGGTGACCAGGGTCAGGGCGGGGAAACGGGCCAAGTCCGCCGGATCCGCGTGCTCGGGCGACACGGGCCGGTAGTAGTGGCGGGCCACGAGGCGCTGGCCCTGCGGCGAGTAGAGGAATTCCAGGTACGCCTGCGCGACCTCGAGCGTCCCGTGCTCGCGGGCCCAGTGGTCCACGACCGTCACCGGCGGTTCGGCGAGGATGCTGACCGTGGGCACGACGATCTCGAACTCGCCGACGCCCAGCTCGGTGACGGCCAGGAAGGCCTCGTTCTCCCAGGCCAGCAGCACGTCGCCGATCCCGTTGCGGGCGAAGGTGTTGGTCGAGCCGCGGGCGCCGGAGTCGAGCACCGGCACGCGCTTGAACAGTTCGGTCACGAAGGCCCGCGCCGCCGCTTCGGCCGCCTTGACCTCGGCGGCGGCCGCCGGGTCGTGCAGCTTGGCCAGGTCGCCGAGTTCGCGGCGCAGGACGTGGGACCAGGCTGCCAGGTAGTTCCAGCGCGCGCCGCCGGAAGTCTTCGGGTTCGGCGTCACGATCGCGACGCCCGGCTTCAACAGGTCGTCCCAGTCGCGGATGTGCTTGGGATTACCCTTGCGCACCAGGAAGACGATCGTCGAGGTGTAGGGAGAGGAGTTGTGCGGCAGGCGCTGCTGCCAGTCCGCGGGCAGGTAGCTGGTGTGCTTCGCGATCGCGTCGATGTCGTAGGCCAGGGCGAGGGTGACGACGTCGGCCTGCAGGCCGTCGATCACCGCACGGGCCTGCTTCCCGGCCCCGCCGTGGGACTGGTGCACGGTCACGGCCTGCCCGGTCTTGGCGAGCCAGTGCGCGGCGAAGGCCTCGTTGACATCGCGGTAGAGTTCGCGCGTGGGATCGTAGGAGACGTTCAGCAGCTCGACCGATTTCGGGGTTGCGCGGGCCGCGCCAGAAAGAGCGACCGCCAGGGCGGCCAGCACGAGCAAGGCGACAACGGCCAGGATCCGGATCTTCATGGCAACACCCTCCGGGTCGAAGATCATCGATTAACACATCGGGCACGAGCACATCAACAATAATCGTTCTCAAACCATCTTGGATGTTAATTTATTGTTATTCAACACGATAGGCCAAGAGCCCCGCACGGCCGACCCGATTCCTTCAAATATCATGGAACTTTTCCTTTATATTTGACGGGACCCCGACATATGATCTGGGACCCGGGAGGCAACACGATGCAGGATCAGCGACTGGTGATGTTGGAGGTCTGGCGGGCCATCTGCCGGCACACGGCCCTCGAGGTGTCCCTGGCCTCGATCGGCCGGATCCTCGCCGACGAGCTGCCCTTCGACCGGCTGGTGATCGCGGTGCCCGACGAGGCGGCCGCGCAGCTGCTCACCCTGACCACGAACCTCGACGGTGAGGCCGGCCCCGGCAGCGCTCCCTCCCGCGCGGTCTCCCCCCTGTCGACGGCCGCCGTCCGGCGCCTGCGCATCTGGGCCCGTCGATCCGGGGCGCAGCACCTGCGGGACGGCGCGGCGCCCGACGGCGAAACGTGCCCGATCGGGCCCGCCGCACAAGGGGGCGAATGGCTGGTCGCCCCCCTCGGCGACGGCCCCGACCCGCAGGGCGTGCTGCTGCTGCGGGCGCGCGCCCCGGAGGGGTTCGCCCCCGCGCACCTGATGCTGTTCACCGACCTCCAGCGGGCGTTCGCCACGGCTCTGGAGAACGACCGCCGGCTGCACGAACTCTCGGCCCTGCGCGCGGCCGCGGAGGCGGACAAGCGGTCAGCCCTGTCGCGCCTCGGCCGCGTCGAATTGACCGATCAGATCGTCGGCCTCGAGAGCGGCCTGGAGCCCGTCATGGCCCGCGTGGCCCTGGTGGCCCGCTCGGGCGTGCCGGTGCTCATCCTGGGTGAAAGCGGCACGGGCAAGGAAGTCATCGCCCGCGCGATCCACGAGCAATCGCCGCGCCGGCACGGCCCCTTCCTGCGGGTCAACTGCGGCGCGATCCCCCCCGAACTCATCGACTCCGAACTGTTCGGCCACGAGAAGGGCGCGTTCACGGGCGCGACCGCGTCGCGGCGGGGCTGGTTCGAGCGCGCGGACCAGGGCACCCTGCTGCTGGACGAGGTCGGCGAGCTGCCCCTGCCCGCCCAGGTGCGCCTGCTGCGCGTGCTGCAGGAAGGAACGTTCGAGCGGGTCGGCGGCGAGCACGACGTCAAGGTGGACGTGCGGATCGTCGCCTCGACGCACCGCGACCTGCCCGCCCTGGTGCAGAACGGGCGCTTCCGCGAGGACCTCTGGTACCGCATCGCGGGCTTCCCGGTGGTGCTGCCGCCGCTGCGCGAACGGCGCCAGGACATCCCCGCCCTGGCGGCGCACTTCGCCCGCCGCGCCGCCCTGCGCTTCGGACTGCGCCTGCAGCTGCCCACGGCCGCGGACCTGTCGCTGCTGTCGGGCTACGCCTGGCCGGGGAACGTGCGCGAACTGGCGTCGGTCGTCGACCGCGCCGCCATCCTGGGCGACGGCGCGAGCCTGCAGATCGCCGCCGCACTGGGCACCGCGACCACGCTGACGCCGCACGCCGCCGGCGCCGCCGCGGACGGCGCCGCGCCCCTGCCAACGGCCGGCGGCATCGTCAGCCTGGACGAGGCCGTGCGCCGGCACGTCGCGATCGCCCTGGCCGCGACCCACGGCCGCATCGAAGGACGCCACGGCGCCGCCGCGCTGCTGGGGGTCAACCCGCACACGCTGCGGGCGCGCCTGCGCAAGCTGGGCGTCGCCTGGGCGACCTACCGCGAGACCGGAAAAGAAAGGACGACGACGTGACGGACCTCAAGGACACCTGCGTGATGGTCACCGGCGCCAGCTCCGGCATCGGCGAGGCCTGCGCCCGCGCGTTCTCGCGCGAAGGGGCGCGCCTGATCCTGGTCGCGCGCCGTCGCGATCGCCTCGAGGCGCTCGCCGCCGAACTCGTTTCCGAATACGGCGCCCCGTCGCTGACGGTCGAACTCGACGTGCGCGACCGCGACGCCGTGAACGCCGCCGTGTCGGCGCTGCCCGCGCCGTGGCGCGAGGTCGACGTGCTGGTCAACAACGCCGGCCTGAGCCGCGGTCTCGACCCGCTGCACCAGGGCGACCACACGGACTGGGAAGAGATGATCGACACCAACGTCAAGGGCCTGCTGTGGGTGTCGCGGGCGGTGCTGCCGGGCATGGCGGCCCGCGACCGCGGCCACGTGGTGAACATCGGCTCGATCGCCGGCCACGAGGTCTACCCCAACGGCAACGTCTACTGCGCGACGAAGTCGGCGGTGGCGGCTCTCGGGCACGGGATGCGGATCGACCTGAAGGGGACGCGCGTGCGCGTCAGCAACGTGGATCCCGGGATGGTGGAATCGGAGTTCAGCCTCGTGCGCTTTCACGGGGACGAAGAGCGGGCCGCCAAGGTCTACCGCAGCTTCCCGCCGCTGCAGCCCGGCGACGTGGCCGACGCGGTGCTCTACTGCGTGACGCGGCCGCCGCACGTGAACGTCTCGGAACTCGTGCTGTGGCCCACGGACCAGAAGACGGCGACGATCAACCACCCACGCGGACTTTGACCGTGAGCGCCGCGTCGATGGCTTCGCGCAGCTCCGGCGCATCCGGCGCCGTGCGCGGCCCGAAGCGGGCGATCACGCGGCCGTCGCGGCCGACCAGGTACTTGGTGAAGTTCCAGGTGGGTTCTTCCAGGCCGCCCGCGGTCAGGAAGCGGTACAGGTCGCACTTGCCGTCGCCCTTGACCGCCACCTTCTCGAACAGCGGGAAGGTCACCTGGTATTTCGTGTCGCAGAAGGCGCGGATCTCCTCGGGCGTGCCCGGCTCCTGACCCATGAAGTCGTTGCTCGGGAAACCGAGGACGGCGAAGCCGGCCCCGGCCAACTCGCGGTGCAGCTTCTCGAGTCCCTCGTACTGCGGGGTGAGCCCGCACTTGCTGGCCGTGTTGACCACCAGGGTGACCCGGCCCTTCCAGGCGGACAGGGTCGTCGGTTCGCCCGCCAGCGTGCGGGTCGTCAGGTCGTAGAACGAACCCGTGTCGGCGCCGGCCTCGGCCTGCTGGACGCCGGCCGCCGTGGCGGATCGCAGAAGCAGCGCGGTGGCCAGGCCGACGGCGGCCGCCAAGGCGAGCAGGACGAGCAGCAGAGCTTTCAAGTCCGGGACCTCCGGGGTTGTCGGGATCGCCTGCGGAACCCACAGGATACCTACCGATCGGCGCCACGGCCATCCGGCCGGCCCGCGCCGCGTCGCCACGTCGCGGTCGCCCTACATGGCGGGTCCGACCTCCAGCACCTCCCAGTGCCGGCGCTCGCTCTCCTCGCCGTATTCCACCTGGTCGCCGACCCGGGCGCCCATGAACGCCATCGCCAGCGGCGCGCGGTAGGACAGGATGCCCGACTCGGGCAGGGAGTCCCACACGCCCAGGAAGCTGTAGGTCTCCTCGGTGCCGTTCAAAAGGTCGCGCACGCGCACGCGGGTGCCGACGTTGACGAAGGCCGAGCGCACCATCTCGTCGGTGATGATCTTGGCGCGGGCCAGCTCGTTCTCCAGACGCGTGGCGCGGCTGGTGATCTGGTCGCGCTTCTCCAGAGCCGCGGTGTACTCCGCGTTCTCGCTCAGGTCGCCGTGGCTCGCGGCCTCGCCGATCTGGCGGGCGACGGCCGGCAGGTCGACCTGGACCAGCTCGTCCAGCGCCGCCTGACGGTGCTGCAGACCCGACATCGTCGTGTAGTAGACGTCCTCTTCCCAGGGCCGCGACATCTCGGCGAAGACCTCGGGGTGGGCGGTGCGCAGCCAGCCCAGCAGGCTGGTGCGGGTGCTGGCGCGGATGCCGCCGTTGCGCTCGATGCGCTCCTTGAGGACGCGCGCCTCGTCCGGACTGGTGGTCGACAGGTAGATGCGGATCGGCTCGCCGTCGTGCAGCTCGAGCCCCTCCTGCCCCTGCTCCAGCACGCGGCGCAGACGCTTGTCGTCCGACAGGGCGGTCATGCGGCCGGTCGCGTCCATCAGGTCCAGCAGGGCGTTCATCAGGCGACCCACGCCCAGGCCCTTCATCGCGGCCAGCGACTGCCCGGTCTTGGAATCCGCGAACCTGGTCCGCCACAGCCAACCGAGCACCTCCGGCGACGCGGTCGGGTGGGCCAGCACGCTCTCGAGGGCCGAGACCAGGACGGGCTCCTGGCCGGCGGCGAGCAGCTCGCGCGCCATCATGTCGGCGGTCATCCGCCCGGTGCGGGGCAGCACCCGCCCCCAGAAGACGGTCCACTGCTCGGCCGGCAGGATCTTGCGCACGAAGGCCAGCACCAGCTGGAGCAGCCGGTCGCCCAGGTGCGAGGGCAGCACGGCGGGCTCGTGGATCCGCTTGATCACCTGCGCGGCGGCCCGCGGGTTCACGTCCACGACGTCGCCGCCCAGCTCGACCGCCTCGGCGTGGAGGGCCAGGCAGGCCAGCGTCAACGCGGCGTCCTTCTCCAGCAGCGGTCCGGCCAGGCGCGCGGCGGCGTTGCCCAGCTCCCCGACCATCTCGCGCGAGACGGACTTGTCGCGGCGGGCCTCGCCGAGCCTCTCCAGGATGAACTGCAGCCGGGGCGCGGGCTCGGTCAGCCCACGCAACTGCTCGCGCACGCGATCTTCGTAGGAACTCTCCTGGCGCAGCAGGTGGAAGGTCGGCTGGCCGGTGCCGGTCATCTCGATGCGGGTGGAGGTCTTCAGGACCAGACGGGCCTTCTTCCACCAGCCCGTCCAGCCGTCCTCGCCGTGGAGCGCGACGTAGTGGGTGCGCAGCTCCCGGTGGGCGAGGGTCCGGTCGCGGGTCGAGGACAGCGCCATGACGACGAAGGATTCGGGGTCGCCGGCGGCCATCTGCCGCAGCTCGTCGGGCCGGTAGAGCAGCAGGGACGGGAAGTGGTCCGGCGGCAGGACGATCACCTCGGCGACACGAGCCCGCTCCAGGACCTCACGCCGCCCGCTGAACGAGACAGTCAGCCGGGTGTGCTCCGCGTCGACCTCTTCGACCATGCCGGGTTCGAGGTGCGAGCGGTCGCTCAGGAACGAGCCGGGGCGCAGCTGCAGGAAACGGTCCAGCACGGCCAGTCCTTCGGTCAGGGGAATTCCTTCGGCCAGCAGGCGCGACGTCAGCGTGCCCGCATGCTCGTAATCGGTGTGGAACGAGGGCATCAGCTGCCGCAGCTCGCGCCGCAGCACGGTCGATGCCGGCAGCAGGACGGTGGCCTGACGGGCGACGTCGAGCCGGGCGCGACGGCCGCCACGCTGTTCGAAGACATGCAGCAACCCCTGGAGCATGGTGTCGGCCCGCTCCTCCTCGCCCAAGCGCCGCACCTGCGCGGCCACCCGCAGCAACTCCTCGACCTCGGCTTCGGGCTCATCGAGCGCCTCGCTCCACAGCACCTCGAGGTCGGTGAACTGACGCGAGTTGGCCAGCTTCTTCAGCTTGATCAGATTCATGGCGTCCCCGTCTCCGGCGAGCGGACAAAAAATCACCCGCCGTTGTATTGCAGCGGCCGGGCTCGCGCGGTGTTTTTGAGGTTAACTGTCGGTCTTCAAGATAGCAGATTTAAACGGTTGTGCCGTCGAAAATGTGTCCGGCCCGCTTGATGCCCCGGTCCGAGCATGCACACCATCGATTCGGGCTTCGTCCCGCCTCACTGCCCCAACCCTAACTGCCGCCATCACAGGCAGTTGACGCCCGGCTGGCGCTTCAAGCGCATCGGCTACTACCGGCGACACCTCAGCCCGCACCGTATCCAGCGGTTCCTATGCCTCCATTGCCGCCGCTCCTTCAGCACCCAGACCTTTGCCACCTCCTACTGGCTCAAGCGACCCGACATCCTCCCACAGCTGCTGACCAAGACCACCGGCTGCATGGCCAACCGACAGATCGCCAGGGACCTGCGCGTTGCGCCTTCGACCATCGACCGCCAGCTCAGCCGGCTCGGCCGTCACTGCCTGCTCTTCCACACCGAGCGAATGCAGTCTGCCAGGCCGGCCAACCAGTTCGTCATCGACGGCTTCGTCACCTTCGAGCAATCCCAGTACTGGCCTTTCCACCACCACCTGGCCGTGGAGAAGGACACCGACTTCCTGGTCTACTTCACCGACAGCGAATTGCGCCGCAGCGGCCGCATGACCAAGGCGCAGAAGCGCAAGCGCAAGCGATTGGAGGACCTGCACGGTCGTCCCGACCCGAAGGCCGTCTACAAGGACGTGAAGCATCTGCTGGAAGTGGTCGCCGGCGGGCAGCGGCGGGTGACCGTGCTGAGCGACGACCACCGGGACTACCCTAGAGCGCTAAAGAGGTTGCCTTGCGAGTCGACCCACCTGGTGACCTCGAGTCAGGAACGGCGGGACGTGGGCAATCCATTGTTCCCGATCAACTTGGCGGATCTGTTGATCCGCCACAGCAGCTCGAACCACAAGCGCGAGACGATCGCGTGGTCAAAGCGTCGTCAGTCGAGTGCGGAGCGATTGGCGGTGTTCCTGGTGTGGCGGAACTACATGAAGGGACGGCGGGAGAAGGAGCGGGGCAGCCAGACGCCGGCTCAGGCGCGCGGGATGTTCGACAGCCGGCTCGAAGTGCGGGATCTGCTGGAGCGGCGATTGTTCGTGAGCCGAAGCAAGTTACCGGCGCGGTGGGCTGAATACTACTGGCGCACGGTCTGCACGCGGGTGTTGCCGCGGCAGCGGCGGCATGAGTTGAGCTACGCGGTGTGAGGTGATGTAACAAAAGCCGGCCGCGTCAACCTGTGGCGCGGCCGGACACAATTTCGACGGCACAACCAATTATTTGAGCATAGTCATTTTCCAGGTTGAGGTGCGGCCCCCACAAACCAACCGCAAAATATAATGCCCCGAAGAAAGCAAGTTCCCCGCGTCATCACGGCCATCCCAGACCGCGGTGTGCCAGCCCGGGGTCGCCGCGGGCTGGAAGCTGCGGACGCGCTGGCCCTGGACATCGAAGAGTTCCAAGGCGATCCGCTGGTCCTGGACACCCTCGGGGATGCCGTAGCGGATGGTCGTCTCGGGATTGAATGGGTTCGGGTAGTTGGGGCGGAAGGCGGCGTTCAGTGGGGGGCCGTCGTCTTCGGGCTGCAGTTCCGGCAGGTAGACGACGTCCGAGGGGGGGCTCATCGAGCCGTCGCGGTCGAGCGCGTCGACGCCCTGGACCAGGACGCGGTACTCCACGCCGACGACGGCTTCCAGCGTCCAGACCGTGTCCTGCGCGGTCGCCTCAAGGCGGGGCACGCCGCCGTCGCGGGAGACCCAGACGTTGTAGCTCACGGCCTCGGTGCCTTGGCTCGGGGCGGACCAGTGGAACGGGATCGGCACCACTTGCCCCGCCGCCATCGCCGGCAGCGCGAGGATCAGCAGCGCGATCAGACCGGTTGTCGTCCCATGCAGCCGGTGTTTCAGCAAGTCGCCCTCTCCAGGAATGACCGTTTCCGGGCCGAGATCCATGGCCTCCGCTGACGCGATCGGAAAAGCAACTACGGTGCCACCCAAGCCGGACCCTTGGTCAAAATCCGGTAAGATCAATATTTTACAATCAGTTGGGAGATTCGACCGGGTCGGTGCCGACACGGCGGGAACCTCCTGTTCGCCGCATTCTCGGGTGCCGGATATCCCGGCGGTCTTGCTCCGTCGGTGCAACTATGGGAATCTGGGGCCGCGTGTCAATGATCAGATGGTGAGAATCGATGTTTCCCGGAAGTTCCCATCGCCGTGCATGGTGACCCGTGGTGCCCCGGGCGACCCGCGACTTACCCGCCATCAGGCCCGGCTGGCGCCGATTGCGGTGCGGTATTCCCCCGCCGGGACGGGCGCGCATCCTGCATGGCACATCTGCATAATCATGTGATCGCCGTGAGTCTGTCCGCCACACCTCGAAGAGTTATCCACCGGATTCTGCGGTCGCGGATCCTCAGGAGTCCCGCGGCGCTGAACGCGAGATCTCGTGCTCAATGAGGACCGTGATCGATCTCAACGGGCGCCGCGGCGCCTTCGTCCAAGGCGGCGAAGCGACGACGGTCGCGGCGGCGACGGGCAGCGATGCCCACGCCCGCGATCACGGCGATCAGCACGAAAAAGGTCGGCCAGCGGGTCGCGGCGACGAGCCAGCCGAAGCGCACGCGCACAGAAGCGGCGAAGCGCTCGCGGAAGGCGGCGGGCTCGGCGCCGGTCACCTGGCGCATCGCCTCGCGGAAGTCGCCTTCGCGGCGCGCGGCGTCGACCAGGCGCGGCACGACGTCGCGACCGTGCCAGGCTCGCAGGGACTGCACGGCCAGCAGGCCGGTGCGGTAGGCCTGATCGGCGCGTCCGGCGTCGACGGGAAAACCGGTCTCGAGGTTCGACAGGTCCGGGACGTGCCCGTCGAGGATCAACGACACGGTGTCGCGGAAGCGCCACTCCCCCGACAGGTCCTGGGCCAGCCCTTCGTGGAACCAGGCCGGCACGCCCGTCACGCCGGGCAAGGCCTGGTGCAGCAGGCAGTGGACCGCCTCGTGGACCGTCACGTGGGCTGCGGTGCGGCCGCCGCCGAGCGAGCGCTCGACGTCGACCCAGGCCCGGTCGTCGGCGGCCAGGCCCACGCCCCAGTCGGCGATGCGGTCGCGGTGCAGGGCGCGGAAGCCGGCGGTGGTCATCAGGCGGATCTCGAAGCGCGGGCGTGCGCCGTCGATGGGCCAGACCTCGGCGATCATGGCGGGCCAGGCGCTAGCCAGCGCTTCACGGCAGGCGAGCGCGACGCCGGGGTCCACGCCCGGATCGGCGACAACGCCCACGCACGCGTCGAGCCGGGGTGCGGCGGCAGGCGCCGTGGCTGCGCAGGCCGCCGTCACGAACGCCGCGACGAGCAGCGCCGGCAGCCGTGATCCGTATCTCCTGCGCATCCTCGTCCCCGATCCGATCGGCGTTGACAGTTCCGGCTACTGCGACCAATCATGCTGCCAACGGCCACCGGCCGCAACTGCTGGGAGGTCGACGCGCCGTGACGACCGCCGGACCCGTCCTCGCGCGGCTACGCGAGCGCCTGACTCCGACCACGCGGGTGGCCGTGCTCAGCGGCGCGGGCATCTCCGCGGCCAGCGGCGTGCCGACGTTCCGCGGCGGGCCGGACAGCCTCTGGGAGAACGTGCGGCCGCAGGACCTGGCCACGCCGGAGGCGTTTCGCCGGGATCCCGACCAGGTGTGGCGCTGGTACGACTGGCGACGCGGCCTGGTCGCCGCCTGCAGCCCGAACCCGGGGCACGAGGCGCTGGTCCGGCTGGCGGAGCTGACCGCGGACGTGACCGTCCTGACGCAGAACGTCGACGGGCTGCACCAGCGTGCGGGCAGCCGCCGGGTGGTCGAGTACCACGGGTCGCTGTGGACCGTGCGCTGCACGGCCTGCGGCCGCGAGACGCGCGACGAGCGCGTGCCGCTGCCGATGCCGCCGCGCTGCGGCGACTGCGGCGGGCTGCTGCGTCCGGGCGTGGTGTGGTTCGGCGAGATGATCGACCCGCAGGTGCAGCGCGCCGCGGCCGACGCCGCCGCGGGCTGCGACCTTTTTCTGGTGGTCGGCACCTCGGGCGTCGTGCACCCGGCAGCCGGGCTGGCGGGGATCGCCAAGCGGGCCGGCGCCTTTGTGGTGGAGTTCAACCTGGAACCCGGCGGCCTCGGCGGCTGGGTCGACGATTTCGTGCCGGGCGGCGCCGAAGCGACGCTGCCGTTACTGCTGCCTGCGAGGTGAACGTGCCGCGCCCGACCCTGCTGCTGATCAACAAGTTCTACCACGACGTGGGGCCCGCCGGCGGCGTCGGGCGCTACCTGGTGCAGCAGGAGCAGGACCTGCGCGCGCGCGGCTGGGACGTGGTGCCCTTCGCGATGAAGGACGAGCACGCGCGGCCTTCGCCGTGGGACCGCTTCTTCGTGAAGGCGCGGGACTACAGCCGTCCCCGCTGGGACGGCGGCGACGCCTTGTCGCTGATCTGGAACCGCGAGGCGGCGAACCGGCTCGACGCGCTGCTGCGCGAGGTGAAGCCCGACGTGGCGCACCTGCACAACATCTACCACCACCTGAGCCCGTCGATCCTGCCGGTGCTGCGCCGCCACGGGATCCCCGCGGTCATGACGCTGCACGACCTGCGCCTGCTCTGCCCGGCCATCCACATGCTGCGCCGGGGCGAGGTGTGCGAGCGCTGTCGCGGCGACCGTTTCCACCAGGCGGTCCTGGGGCGTTGCGTCAAGGACTCGCGGGCGGCCTCGCTGCTGGCGGCCGTCGAGACGGCCCACCACACCACGCGCCGCCTCTACCGCCGGACGGTCAGCCGTTTCCTGTGCCCGAGCGCCTTCTACGCCCGCAAGTTCGCCGAGTGGGGGTGGCCCGCCGACCGCCTGACCCACCTGCCGAACTTCGTGGATCTCGACGCCTGGCGGCCGAGCGGCGCGCCGACGGGCGACGGGTACCTGTACTTCGGCCGTCTGTCGCAGGAGAAGGGCCTCACGACCCTGCTGCAGGCCCACGAGCTGTGGGCCCGTCACGCCGGCGCCACGGGCGCCCCGCCGGTGCCGCAGCTGCGGTTGGCCGGGAGCGGCCCCCAGGATGCGGAACTGCGCACCCTGGCGGGCGGTCTCACGGCCGGACGCGTCGAATTCCTGGGACCGCTGACACCGGACCGCCTCCGCGAAGAATTGGCCCGCGCACGGTTCACGGTGCTGCCGTCGCAGTGGTACGAGAACGGGCCGCTGGCACTGCTGGAATCGCTGGCGGCCGGGGTGCCGGTCGTCGGCGCGGACATCGGCGGCATCCCCGAACACCTGCGCGACGGCGTCGACGGCGTGCTGTTCGCGCCTGGGGATCCGGCGGCCCTGGCCGCGGCCCTGGCGCGCGCCGACGCGCTGCCGCCCTGCTCACGCGACGAGGCGCGCCGCACCGCTGAGCAGCGGTACGCGCGCGCCTCGCACATGGATCGTCTCGAAGCCCTGCTGCGCGAGGCGGCGGCACTCCGCGCTTAGCAGCCTTCCCCGCTTAAAAACCGAACTCAATCCTCCAGACGGATCGGGATCTCCAGCACCAGGCGGCCTTCGCGGTCGCCCGGCGTGCGGTCGTCCAGGTTCGTGTCCAGGAAACGCACGGCGCCGAAGGGATGCAGGTCCTGGGGCGGCGCGGGCCAACCGCCCTCGAAGGCCACCTTCAGTTCTGCCGGCACGCCGCAGTACAAGCGCAACGGGCCGTCGCCCTCGGCGCGGTCGACCTTGCCCGCCGACGGGGCGGCGAACAGGTAGCGCTCTTCGGCCGTGAAGCCCCACTTCTCACTGTCCTTCTTCAGGGCGAAGGCGGCGACCACCTGCAGGGTGTACTTGCCGCCGTCGCTGCCGGCGGGCAGGGCCACCGACGCTTCGGCCGCCAGGCCGGTGAAGGAACCGGCGGTCACGGCCGCGCCCTCGGCGTCCAGGATGTTCACGGCGCAGTCGGTCAGCAGGTTGGCCGTGGCCTCGTCCATCGTCAGGCGGAACTCCGCGCGCGGCGTGGTCGCGTCGAGCGCGAACTCGTGGGTCCAGGTGTCGTCCTTCTCGACCTCGACCACGTGCTCGCGGCGGAAGCCGTCGAGCTGCGCCTTGGCGGCGCCCTTGAACACGCCCGGGAAGCTGCGCGTCACCACGAGGTCCGACTCGGCGGACTTGCCGGCGCCCTTGCTCGCCAGGGTGGCGAGCGTGGGGGGATCCGCCTGGTAGCCGTCGAACGAGACCGACAGGCGGTAGTCGGTGTCGGCCAGGTTGCCGATCGCCGCCGACACGTTCAGCTCCCAGATGCCGGGCCGCAGGTCGGGCGGCAGGATCGTCGTGTCGACGACGGGGCTGGTCTCGGGACGGGCGTAGCCGGCCCAGCCGCCCCGCACCACGCCCTCGGGATCGCAGATCTCCAGCGCGGCGCCGGCGCCCTTGGCCGCGCCGAGCTGGCGGCTGACCTCGAGGCGGCAGCGCATCGCGGTCGCGCCAGCCGGCGGCTGCACGTAATGGCGACGGTTGGACGAAGCCTGCAGGCCCGTGCCGGTGAAGGTCGTCGCGTAGCCGTCCTGCGGGCCGACCGCGACGCCGGACACGACGGTGTTCCAGAGGTCGAACTCGCGGGCCGGCGCGCCGGAGAGGTCGCCGCCGTCGAGCGTCGCGATCACGCGCGCGCTGACGACGCCCTCGGCGGGCAGCTTGCGCGCGTCGTAGGCGACGTCGACGTCCATCGCCACGTCGCCGCGCACGTAGCGCTTCTGGGAGATCACCTGCAGCCAGGGCGCCTCGCTGCGGAAGGTGAAGGAGCGGAAGAAGGCGTCCTTCTCGTCGGGGCCGAGGTCGGGGTGGAAGACCGGCTTCACCGAGAAGGTCACGCGCTCGGGCGCGACCGGCGCGCCGCCGGGGGTGCGCCAGTACGCGGCCGTGGACTTGCCGTCGGACTGGAACGGGCAGTCCACGGAGATCCTCCAGTCGAGCACCTGGTGGGCCGACTTGCTGCGGGCCAGCGGGCGCAGCACGTCCCACGCGCCCTGGATGTCGACCAGGCCGCCGCCCTGCTCGAACAGGGCCAGGCCGGGCACCGGCTTCGCGCCGGCGATCAGGGACCGCTTCAGCATACCCCAGTGGACCTCAAGGTCCTCCTGCCCGGCCGCGCTCAGCAGGCAGGCGACCGCGCCCGCGGTCTGCGGCGAAGCCATGCTGGTGCCGTTGAAGCGGGCGCTGCCGTCGACGTAGCCCGGGACGGTCGACAGCGCGGAGCCGGGCGCCACGACGTCGGGCTTGGGCGTCTCGCCGCCGCGGCTGGAGAACGCGAACAGGGTCGCGCGCGGCAAGCGGGCCTGGTAGAGGTCCTCGCCGCTGGCGCGCGACAGGTAGGCGCCCGAGGCGATCAGGCTCTGGCTGGTCGCCGGGATGCCGGCGGTGGAGAGGCCGGGACCTTCGTTGCCGTTGCTGGTGCAGACGGTGAACTCGGGGTGCTCGGCCAGCAGGTCGTCGAGCCAGGCGCCGATGGCGTCGTCGCCCTCCTCGACCGAGTTGATGCCGAAGCTCATGTTGACCACGACCGGCAGGCCGTAGCGTTCCCCGAAGTCGACGGCGTGCTCGAAGGCCTTCTTCATCGTCTCGGTGCGCGTCGCCCCGCCGGACAGGCGGTTGTCGCCGATCTTGCAGGAGATCAGCCAGGCGCCGGGCGCGGCGCCGTGCAGGCCGGGCTGGCCGCCGACCTCGCAGCCGGCGGCGATGCCGGCGCAGTGGGAGCCGTGGGAGCCGGAGTCGTGGTGGAAGGAGACGGTCGGCGCCTCGGGGGCGCCCAGCCAGTCCTCGTTGGCGGTCACGTTCACCGACCAGGCCATGAGCGTGCGGCTGTCCGGCGCGTCGGGGCCGCGCAGACCGAACAGGTCCCAGTCGAGGCGGAAGTCGCGCAGGGGGCGCTCGTCGTCGAGGCGGCCGTCGCCGTCGGTGTCCACGACCACGAGCCAGACCCGCGCGCCCTCGCGCTCGGCGGCGACCGCCGCGGCGGCCGTCTCGTTCAAGCCGGCCAGCAGGTCCAGGCCGCGGCCGGCGCCCAGGGCCGCCTCGACCGCGGCGCGCGGCGCCGTGTAGACCAGGAACGCGAAGCGGTCGGTGCGATCGCCGTCGTCGTTGGTGTCCTGGAGGTCGTCGACGTTCTGGAACCGGGGCTCGTCCAGCACGCCCATCCAGACCGGGAAGGCCTTGTCGTCCGAGGGCGGCGGCACCGCCAGGGCGGCCGCCCCCTCGAGGCGCGGGCCGTCGGGATGGACAAAGGCGTCGTCCTCCATCTCGACCGCGACGACCTCCCACTCGCCCTCGTCGGTGAAGTCGCGGGCGTCCAGCAGCTTCTGGCCGCCGGTCGAGGTCGCGGTCAGGCCCGGGGCGTAGCCGTCGACCCCGGTGTCGAGGATCGCGATGACGACGCCGCGGCCGTCCCAGGTCGGATGGGCGGCGCGCCAGGCCACGGCGCCGATGTCGTCCGACGGCAGGTAGGGCCAGGGGTCGCGCGGCCGCTCCGCCGCGACGGACGCCGCCGCCGCCAGGGCGAAGATCGCCAGCATGACGATCGGAATGCTCCGGCTCGCCGACGTTGCCTTCATCACGGAACCTCCAGAAAAAACGTGGACTTTCGAGGATCTTGCCATCGAGGGCGGGGCGCCTATTATAGGGAGGCCGCGAGTTCCCCACAAGACGGAACCGGCCCCGATTTCCCGGTGTACGACCCTGGATGCCGCCGCGGACCGGCCATGCATCCGCAGCAGCAGCCCCCGAAAGGAAACCCCATGCACGACTTCGACAAGATGGGCATGCACACCAAGGTGGTCCACGCCGGCCAGCGGCCCGACCCCGAGACCGGGGCCGTGTCGATCCCGATCTACCAGTCGTCCACCTTCCGCTTCCGCGACGCCGACGAGGGCGCCGACCGCTTCGCCGGCCGCGACCCGGGCCACATCTACACGCGCCTCGGCAACCCGACCACCGACCACCTCGAGGAGGCGATCGCCCTGATGGAGGGCGGCTGCGGCGCGCTGGGCGCGGCCTCGGGCATGGCCGCGGTCAACACCGTCTACTTCACGCTGCTGGGCCAGGGCGCGCACGTCGTGGCGACCGAATCGCTGTACGGCCCGTCGCGCATGGTGCTGGAGACCGAGTACAAGCGCTACGGCGTGAGCGCGACCTTCGTCGACTCGTCCGACGCCCGCAACGTGGCCGCGGCGATGCGCCCCGAGACGAAGCTGGTCTACATCGAGACACCCTCGAACCCCACGCTCAAGCTGACCGACATCCGTGCCTGCGCCGAGATCGCGCACGCGGGCGGCGCCCTGCTGTGCGTGGACAACACGTTCTGCTCGCCCCTGCTGCAGCGGCCGCTGGAGATGGGCGCGGACATCGTCCTGCACTCGATGACCAAGTTCATCAACGGACACACCGACGTGGTGGCGGGCATCGTCACCGCCCGCGACCCCGCACTGTTCAAGCGGCTGGCCAAGGTCCACAAGAACATGGGCGGCACCATGGACCCCCACCAGTCGTGGCTGGTGCTGCGCGGCCTGCGCACGCTGGCCCTGCGCATGGAGAAGGCCCAGGCCAACTCGCTGATCCTGGCGCCCTTCCTGGAGAACCACCCGAAGGTCGCCTGGGTGCGCTACCCCGGCCTGGAGAGCCACCCCCAGCACGCCCTGGCCGAATCGCAGATGGACGGTCCCGGCGCGGTCATCTCCTTCGGCGTGCGCGGCGGCCTGGAGGCCGGCAAGACGGTCATCAACAACGTGCGGATCCCGACCCTGGCGGTGAGCCTGGGCGGCATCGAGTCCCTGATCGAGCACCCGGCCTCGATGACCCACGCGGGGATCCCTCAGGCCGAGCGCAAAGCGGCCGATATCACGGACGATCTGGTGCGACTGGCCGTCGGCTGCGAGGACGCGGCCGACCTGCAGGCCGACCTGGAGCGTGCCCTGGACATGATCTAGCACCGCGGCCGGGGGGGGGCCTGCCCTCCCCCGTCGCCGCGGCCGGGAAAGCGGGTCGGATGTACGAACGCTGGGTCGACGCCACGCACCTCTCGGCCCGCGACGACGGCGACTCCTGGGCCGTGGACTACGCCGCTCACCCCCTGCTCGACCCGGCCTTCACCCAGCGCCCCTCGCGCGTCGGCCGCTTCTTCCACGAGATGTCCCGGCGCATCGAGCACGACGACGCGGCCTACCGCGACGAGATCCACCGCCTGCTGAACCCGCCCGGCACGCCGCTCGACGGCGGGTACGGGGCCGCCGACCTGATGCGGTCGATGACCGAGGCCGACGCGTACCTGCGCGACCTCGTGGCCCTGTTGCCGGCCCCGTCGCAGGCCCACGTGCGCCCACAGGCCACCGTGACCGCCTGCAACGACCTGCGCACGCTGATGTCGCTGCTGTTCAGCCGCGAGGACCCGCGCATCCGCTTCGAGTCGCAGCGCAAGCTCTACCTGGCGAAGCTCCTGCTGGACATCGACCACTCGCGCCACATCCAGATGGGGCCGCGGCACAAGGCCTACATCGAGCGCCTGCTGCGCGAGGGGCTGTGGAAGCGCACCGTGGACACCAACACGGTGGAGATCGGCTACGAACTGGGGCCCGACGGGGAGACGATCCGCTACAACCTGCGCCCCCACCCCGGCCAGGAGCGCTGGCAGTTCCGCTCGCTGTTCCTGGAGAGGGAGGCGGCCGGCCGCCGCATCGCGCTGGACGTGCTCTACTACAACTGCCGCTTCAAGCGCATGGTGACCCCGATCTCCTACGAGATCGTCGACGGCAGCCACCGCGTCATCGAGCGCCGCCGCTGGGACGCCAAGGACCAGGACAGCAGCGGCTCGATCCTCTCGAAGATGATCCGCAAGGGGATCAACGACCCCGACGCGATCACCGATTTACTCGGCGCGATGTTCATCGTCCACGACGAGGACGCGGTGGTCGAGCTGCTGACGCTGCTCAACGACGTCCTGGGCAACCCCGTCTCGTGGCGCAACATCACCGACACGATCGGCTTCGCCGGCGACCACCGCCGCCTGAACCGCCACAGCGGCCACGGCTACAAGGTCTACAAGGGGGATCTCGACGTCCTGCATCCCAACGACGAGCCCGGCCTGCCGCCGTACCGGTTCCCGGTGGAGATCCAGATCTACACGCTCGAGGGGTTCCTGCGCACCGTCCACGGGGCCCACGACGCCAACCACCTGGCCCTGAAGCTGCGCCAGTTCCTGCACGGGCTGGTGCCCTACGCGTTCCCGCGGGCCGTCTACGGCGACCAGTGGCTGCACCTGAACGGGACGAACGGGCACGGGCCCAAGACTTCCGGGCTCTAGTGTCCTGTCCCAAGATTAACTATACTATATAGCGCCCCTGTTGTAGACTTCTCCCGAGGTCTTCCACAGGAGGTGCGATTATGCCACGCGGTCGATCCGTAACACCCATCGTTCTGTCGGCCGACGAGCGTGAAGCG
>JANOEP010000056.1:0-8372 GCA_031441465.1 bacterium
CGCTTCACGCTCGTCGGCCGACAGAACGATGGGTGTTACGGATCGACCGCGTGGCATAATCGCACCTCCTGTGGAAGACCTCGGGAGAAGTCTACAACAGGGGCGCTATATAGTATAGTTAATCTTGGGACAGGACACTAGTCACGAGCTACCACTCGGCAACGGATCATGGACCAGCAAGTCGTGGTATCGCGACAAGTGTGAAGATTCACATCAACTAAACAGAACGGGCGCGCCCCGCGATTGATGGTGTAATCGATTGTATTTATGAACGATATGGCATCATTGCGACAATCACCATCCGGGCACAACGGCTGCAACCACCGGAGTGGGACGGAAAACCACCTTCAAGGAGCGCCGACCATGTTCACGACCATTCGCCACCAGCGCCTCGCGACCGCCCTGACCGCGGCCCTGCTGCTCGCCCTGTTCGCCGGCTGCGCCGAGCAGGGCCTGAACGCCCCCGATCCGCAGCCGCAGGACCAAGCCCCCGCGCTGCCCGACGCCGACCGTCTCGGCATCGACCTGAGCTTCTTCCAGGACGGCGAGAACAAGGCGATCGGCCAGCAGAACTTCTTCAACGCCTACCTGCGCGCGGTGATCGTCTCGGCGACGACGCAACTCGTGCTGACGCCGCCGGTGGCGGCCTTCGCCTTGGCGCTGCACACCGTGCCCACACCGCAGGCCGACGGCTCCTGGATCTGGGTCTACACCTACGTGCGCGGCGACGACGAAGCGCAGATCCGCCTGCGCGGCGCGGTCCAGGGCGACGAAGTGGCCTGGGCCCTGCGCGTCACCGTCCCGGGCGAGGGCCTCGACGACGAACTATGGTTCGACGGCACCACGCGCGACGACGGCGACAGCGGCGACTGGACCTTCTACGACTTCTCGCTGCCCGGCGATCCGGCCGCCGCCAGCGTGCACTGGCAGGAAGACGCCGCCGGCCACGAACTCGCGCTCGAGGTTCTGCACGGCCCCGACGCCGGGGACTCGCTGACCTTCACCGAGGCCGGCGCCCTGAACCGGATCGACTACGTCGACGCCGGCGCCGACGGCGTCTGGTTCATCCGCTGGGACGAGACCGACGGCACCGGCAGCCTCCAGGTCCCCGACTACCGCAACGGCCAGGAGTCGTGCTGGGACGAGGCGCAGTTCGACGTGGATTGCAGCTAGCGGTCGACATAGCTGATCCGACCTGAATGAAGGGGCAGCCTTGCGGCTGCCTCTTCAACATAGCAATAATTAATAAGTTATCACGGCAATGCTCTCCCGATGCCTTGGATTATTCGGAAGCATACTGAGGAATTATCTTGATAATTCCGCAGTGATATGAGAAATTATCCATATGCAGACACCAAGAATCTATACCTCGATCCTGGACCGCCACCTGACCGAATTCCGGCAGATGGCATTCGTGTCCGGCCCCCGACAGGTCGGGAAGACGACGACCTGCCGTGAGCAGGGGAACGTCTACCTCAACTGGGACAACGAGGATCATCGGGAAGTGATCCTGACCGGCGCGGGGGAGGTGGCGCGTTACGCCAAGTTGGACAGCCTGGCCGAACGGCGGCAAGTGATCGTCTTCGACGGATTGCACAAGTACAGGAAGTGGCGGCTGTTCCTGAAGGGCTTCTTCGACACCTACGAGGATCGCACCCGTGTGATCGTGACCGGATCCTCGCGGCTGGACCATTTCAGTCGCGGAGGCGACAGTCTGATGGGGCGCTACTTCCCCCTGCGCATGCACCCGTTCAGCGTCGCCGAACTGGCTACCCAGGACATTCCCACAAGCCTGGTCCGACCACCGCATCCGATCACCGGAGAGGACTGGCAGGCGCTCTGGACACACGGGGGCTACCCGGAGCCCTTCACCCAGCGTTCGGCACGATTCACCTTGCGGTGGCGGGAGCTCCGACGGACCCAACTGCTGCGGGAGGACATCCGCGACCTCACGCGCATCCACGAACTCGATCGACTGGCGATCTTCGAGCAGTTGTTGGCTGGACGCTCCGGGGAACAACTCGTGGCCAGCTCCCTGGCGAAAGCCGTGCGCGTGAGCGAGAACACCGTGCGCGCCTGGATCATCACGCTGTGCTCCCTGCACCACGGTTTCGTCGTGCGGCCCTGGCACCAGAGCATCACCAAGGCCCTGCGCAAGGAGCCCCGCTGGTACCTCAGGGACTGGTCGGGCATCGCCGATCCCGGCAAGCGCTTCGAGACGATGTGCGCCTGCCACCTGTTGAAGGCCGTGGAGGGCTGGTCGGATCTAGGACTCGGCGCCTTCGAACTCCGCTACCTTCGCGACACGCAGGGCCGCGAGGTGGATTTCGTCATCGTGCGCGACGGGAAGCCGTGGATCCTGGCCGAGGCGAAACTGTCCGATGAAGCCCCGTCACCGGCACTGAAACACTATCAGCCCATCACCGGTGCCGCCCATGCGTTCCAGATCGTGGCAAACCTGCCCTACGTGGAAGCGGATGCATTCTCGCGCCATGATCCGGTGGCCGTGCCCGCGCAGACGCTGCTCTCGCAACTGTTCTGAACCTACAGCCGATCACGACCGGAGACTACTCGTCCCGCCCCTTCCGCTTCGAACTCCGCACAAGCCTCAGATCCGCGTAGGAGAACACCGCCACCAGCTGTTCCAGCGGCTTGTCGAGCCGGGGATCGCCGCTCGATCGCAACACAATTTCCTTCGCGAAGAGCGCGGCCAGGTAGCGCAGCTTGTGGGCCGGCTTCTCGGCGGCGGCGCGATAGTCGCGGTGGGCGGCGTTGACCTCCCAGCGATCTTCGAGCCACCTCGAGCGCCAGGGCGCGCCTGGATCCTCGACGAGGATCGGGGCCGGGATGCCCTCGGCCGAGCGCGAGGGACCGAGCTGATCGACCACCATGACGGCAGCTTCCGCGTCGCAACGGCGCGCGGGCGACCCGTCGACTTCGACGCGTAGGTGCAGGGTGCCGTCGGCAGGCGCGTCGGCACCGATCACGACGATCTCCATCGTGTCGGCGCTTTCCGGTTCGAAACGCCCGACGCCGGACGAGAGGCGCCAGCGGCACCGGTACGCGCCGTCGATCGGGCGACCATCGGCGTCGAGGGCGCGGGACGTGACGGTCCGACGACCGCCGCAGGGCATCCGCAGACTCGCCGGCGCGATGGCGGCGTGGTCCAGGGGACCGGGCGGAAAGAGAGGGAGACTGTCGTCGTCGAACGGCGACATGGGATTGGTGTCGGCCGTCGTCGGCGGGGATGATCCGTGCATCACGTCCGTCGGGACCGGCGGGCTTTCGACATCCGCGTCGGTCGATCCGGCGGGTTCAGGTTCCCCACCCGGTGCGCGCTCGGCCGAACGGCTCGCCACCTGCGGCAACACGTAACGCGAACGCGAACGCAGGAGGTCGCGGAAGGCGCGCTGCAGGTCGCGGATAAGAGTGCGGTCGAGTTCTTCGGCGCGACGGCGGTCGATCTCGGCGAGTGCCTCGACGAGGGAGGACTCCAGCGTGGCGAGCGCCGCGGCGAAGGCTTCGGCGGCTTCGTCGTTCACCACGCCCCGGCGCGAGCCCGGTGCGACGGTGAATTCCGAGAAGTCGACCATGCCGCTCAGTCGGGTGTCGGTCCAGGGAGCGTGATCAAGCCCGAGAGAGGCCAACTCGGTAAAACCCCGCGCGACGATGGTGCCCGCGGCATAGACGGCGAGGGAGTCGTCGGCGTCACCGTCGCCGGCAGCCGCGCCGGCGGCGGCTGCCGGGCCGCGCAGGTGGAGTTCGAGGCGGATCGGCGTATGGCCGGGAACATCAAGCGTGTCGAAGCCGGCGAGCTTCTCCCCCAGAAACCGGCGCGGCCGGATGGTGATGACCTTCTGTGCGCGGCCGCGGGACATGTGGTCCTCGTAGACCAGGTTCACGTCGCGCGTGAGGAGCTGGCCGCGCAGCTCGGCGGCGAGGTAGTCGGCGGCGCGGCGGCCGGGCAGGATCGATTGCGCGCTCGGATGCACGCCCAACACCAGGATCTCGGTCCAACGCTCGTCCAGCAGGAGACGACCGCGCAGGGGCTCGATCTCGAACCCCGAGTCGTCGCGGTGCAGCACCAAACGCATGGGTTGCTGCCCGGGCACCGAAGTGCGCATCTCGAGCCGCTCGCCCAGGCTCCAGAATCCGAGCAGGCCGATGCCGTATTGACCCTGGGTCATCAGCTCGTGGCGCTCCTGCAGGGACAGGTTGCGCTTGCGCGAGTGGCCGATGTTGGTGGCGATGTAGCGCAGGGCGGCGGCGCGCTCGAACTCGGGGATCACACCGTCGCCGTCGTCCCAGATGCGCAGACAAGGCAGGCCTTTCACCCGCAGACGAGTGATGCGGACGTTGCGCGCACCGGCGTCGAGGCTGTTCTGGACCAGTTCGGCCAGGGCCTTGCGCGGGTCGGGCTGCGAATAGGCGAGCCAGCGGATCAGCTCGAAGGGGTCGTGGGGACGGACCTTGCCACGGATGCCTTCGACGGGGGTCTTGCGTTTCGGGGGCACGGAATCCTCCAATGTCCGGCACGACACCCGGGCAGCTTAATCCATGGTTATGTTGTTGGAAACATTCCATTTATTCTTGAATGGCCCCGCGACGGCGCGGTGGCGATGTCAAATATTGACATTTATTGCTATTTATGGTAGAATGCCTGCAGGGGATTTAGAAAGCTGGAGGTTCCAAAATGAATGTCTCGGTGGGCAAGGAATTCGAGGAGTACGTCAAGAGCAAGGTCACTAGTGGAGACTACGCCTCGGTCAGTGAGGTCGTGCGCGACGGCCTGCGTCTGTTGAGGGAAAAGGACCTGATTCTCGAGGCCCGCCTACAGGCACTCCGTGGTGAAATCCAGAAGGGACTCGACCAGGCCGACGCCGGCCAGTTGCTTGACGGCCCGCAGGTCATGGTCGAACTGCGTGAGTTGATCAAGACCCGCAGGCCATAGCATGCCACTTTATTTCCTGGTGCCCGAAGCGCGCAAGGACCTGACGGAAATACTCGCGCACATTGCCGACGACTGCGTCGACGCCGCGCTGCGCGTCCATGACCGCTTCGTCGAGATCTTCGAACTCTTGGCTGAAAATCCAGACGCCGGGCACTTCCGAGATGATCTGACCTCGCGCCCTGTTCGCTTCTTTCCCGTGTATTCATACTTGGTGGTATACTCGGCAGACACACTGCCGCTTGAAATCGTCCGCGTTCTCGGCGCCGCCCGAGACGTCGAGTCGATATTGAAATAGGCCGCAGCCTGGTCGAAGGCGGTCAATGAAGCTATGCTGTCGGGCGTGCTCGAAACGAAGTCGTCATCTTTCCTGCGATGATCGGGGCGCCCCCGCGATCGACTCTCCCGTGGCTTTCGGCCGGTACCTGGGTGGTATGATGAGCGAATATTCGATACGGCGCGTCGAAGACCTCGACGCGCTCAGGGAAATCCAGGTCGATTGGGACCGGCTCTATCTGGCCAACCCCCGCCTGACGCATTTCCAGTCGTTCGCCTGGAACTACGGCATGCTCTCCCGGGGAGCGCTCCGCGGCGCGCTGCGGGTCTACTGCCTGTACCGGGGATCGAGGCTCGTCCTGATCGCGCCGCTGATGGCGGTGCGACGGGGGTTCAGGCCGGAGATCGTGTTCGTCGGGCACGACACGCATGCGGACTATCTGGACTTCATCTACGACGAGCTGCAGGCGGAGGACATCGACTTCCTGGTGCGCCGGATCACGAAGGAGGCCGGGGTCCGCCTCGTGACGTTCGCGTTCATGAACCAGGACAGCCGCGCCGCCGTCCTGCTCGGGGAACTCGGCCGCGAACGCGCGCGTGTCGCCGACCTGTGCTTCAGCATCCGCCTGCCGGAAAGCGAGGAAGACTACCTGGCGCAGCTCGGCAAGAGCACCAGGAAGGAGATCCACGCCGCCGCCAACCGGTTCGACAGGGAATGCGCAGACCATCGGTTCGATTTCAGGATCCGGGACCAGCTCGATCGCGACCTGGTCCGGGAACTCATCCATCTCTACCGGGAGCGGCTCGCCCTCAAGAAGCTCCGCTTCCGCTTCAGCGAGGAGTATGTCGAGTTCCTGGTGGATTACATCGCCGACAGCCGCGATGTCTTCCTGGCGGCCCTGTACCTGCAGGGCCGACTGGCGGCCTTCAACCTGGGGTTCGTCGGCCGGCGCCAAGACATCCAGGTGCTGCTCGTCTCGATCGATTCCCAGCACAAGCGGTTGAACATCGGCAACCTGCTGCTGTACAGAACGGTGTGCCACCTGATCGCGGCCCGGCGGGACACCGGGCTCGACATCGGAACCTACGACCTCACCCGGGGCGACGAACTCTACAAGAAGAAGTACGGCGGCGTCCCGCACGACATCCTCAGGTTCACGTACTCGCGGCACGCGTTCGTCTACACGGCGTTCAAGCTGGTCACCGACCTGCGCCGCGCCGCCGGCCGGCTGCTCCGCTACCGCCCCGGAACGAGCGCCGAGTAGCCGCCTACAGCCAGAACACGATCCCCACCAGCACCTTCCCCGCCGTGCCCTCCTCGTCGACCGGCACCGTGACCGACGCCGAACCGCCGAGGCCGTCGTAGGTGGCGGTGACCTTCTCCCAGTTGATCGCCTCGAAGCGCAGCGCGCCGTGCAGGGACACCTTGCGGCTCAGCATGACGTGGACGCCGCCGCCCAGGGCCATGCCCGGGCCCTCGGCCTTGTAGAGCAGGTCGGCCTGCTGCGACTCCACCGTGAAGCCGCCGAGACCGCCGAAGACGTAGGGGCGGACCTTCTGGCCGGCGCGGAACAGGTAGACGGCGTCGAGGGTGCCGCCGCCGACGCGGATGGCGACGTCCGGGTCGCTGGTCTCGTGCTCGGCCGCGGCGGCGAACAGGCGCAGATGGAAGTTCGGCGTGAACTGGTAGCCGATCTGCAGGCCGGCGCCGGGAGCCGTCTCCTCGATGACGAGGTCGGCGGCGTCTTCGTTGGCGCCGACCGTGCTCGAGACGGCGTCGAAGCCGAGCAGCCAGCGGCCGCCTTCCCATTCGGCGGCCGCGGAGGGTGCCGCGGCGGCGAGGCAGGTCAGCAGGACGAGCGCGGACAGGTGTCGCAGGGTGCGATGGGCGTTCATGGCGTGTCTCCTTCGTCGGGTGTGGCGTCCAGGCCGTAGGCTTGGATCTTCTTGTGCAGGTTGGTGCGGTCGATGTTCAGCAGGCGCGCGGCCTGCGAGATATTGCCACCGGTCTCGGCCAGGCAGACGGCGATGGTGACGGCTTCGAAGCGACGGCGAGCCTCGACCAGGCCTCCCAGTTCCTGGACCGCGGCGGCGGACAACGGGCGCAGCGGCCCGGCGTCGGTCGGTGTGGCGGCGGCGGCGGGTGCGCCGATCACGCCGGTGCGGCGCAGGTCGTCCGGACCGACGACCTCCCCCGCGGCCATGATCGCCAGCCTCTCCACGGCGTTGTGCAGTTCGCGCACGTTGCCCGGCCAGGGCAGGCCCGCGAGCAGGCGCAACGCGTCGGGGTGGAAGCGGCGCATCGGCAAGACGTTCTCGTCGCAGTAGCGCGCCAGGAAGTGCTCGGCGAGCAGGGGGACGTCGCCGGGGCGCTCGCGCAGCGGCGGCACCGTCACCGGCACCACGTTCAGGCGGAAGTACAGGTCCTCGCGGAAGCGGCCCGCGCGCACGTCGTGCTCGAGGTTGCGGTTGGTGGCCGCGATCACGCGCACGTCCACCGCCACGGCGCCGCTGCCGCCGACCGGTTCGACCTCGCCCTCCTGCAGGGCGCGCAGCACCTTGGCCTGCGCGCGCCGGCTCATGTCGCCGATCTCGTCCAGGAAGAGCGTGCCGCCGTCGGCCTGCTGGAACTTGCCGTCGCGCGTGGCGTCGGCGCCGGTGTAGCTGCCCTTGACGGCGCCGAACAGCTCGCTCTCGATCAGTTCCTCGGGGATCGCCGCGCAGTTGACCTTCACGAAGGGGCCGCCCGCGCGCGGGCTCAGGTCGTGCAGAGCGCGCGCGACCAACTCCTTGCCGGTGCCGCTCTCGCCGTGGATCAGGATGCGCGCGGGCGTGGGCGCCACCAGGCGGATCTGCTCGCGGATGGCCTGCAGCGCCGCCGACTCGCCGATCATCAGCCGGCGGCCGCGCTCGCGCTCGCGGTGGACGCGCACCTCGCCGTCCAGCGCGCGCACCCGCAGGGCGTTGCGCACCGCCAGCACGACGCGTTCGCGGGAGCAGGGTTTCTCCAGGAAGTCGAAGGCCCCCTCGCGCGTGGCCTCCACGGCGGTGGCGATCGAGCCGTGACCGGAGATCATCACCACCGGCAGCTGCGGATCGCGCGCGCGCAGGCGGCGCAGCGTCTCCAGACCGTCGATGCCGGGCAGGC
>JANOEP010000057.1:0-15651 GCA_031441465.1 bacterium
CCCTGCTACGCGGCTCCCAACGAGACCTTCTCGTTCGCAGGGCGCGTCTCCGGCGGCAGCGGCACCGGCTTCGTGTGGGAGATGGTCGAGGGGCGGTCGGGTCGTCGAGCTGGTCGCCAACCAAGTTGAACTGGACTTCCACTTCACCCCGAAACCACTCGGCGAAATCAAGGGATGAACGCACTCACCTATCCCCTGCGCCCGATCAACGGCGGGCCGCTGCCCAAGTCGGCCCCCAAGACCGGGGACTGGACCTACGAAGCGAAGGTGAACGGCTGGCGGGCGCTGGTCCATTGCGAATCGGGACGGATGTTCAACCGGAAAGGTGAACCGCTCTCCATCGCCGGCCAGTTCGATGGCGTGCTGAACGCGCTCGAAGGTGCGTGCAACGACCCGGCCCTCGAATGGCTCGACTGCGAAGCCTTCGAGCGGCGGCACGCATTGGGCAAGGGCTCGCTCGTCGTGCCGGGGCAAACGCTCGGCATCGTCGAATGCGCGCCGGCAGCCTACATCGCGGTCGCCGCCAACGAGGCGGAGAAGGCGGCCGACATCAACATCCTCGAGGTGCGGGCCTTCGGCAGTTTCGGCCGGGTCTACATCGGCGGGGAAGAGAAGGACGTGGAGGCGGCGCGGCCCGCGGCGGTCCAGGCCCTGGCGGCCCTGACCGGACGCGAGCACGCCACGTGAGGTGCAGGACCCCATCCCCCGAGGGAGGCTCGTGATGTCGGATGCTCTGGGTATGATCGAGTGCCGCAGTTTCGCGGCGATGGTCGAAGCGGCCGACGCGATGGTCAAGGCGGCCCGCGTCGAGCTGGTGAGCTACGAGAAGACCGGCGGCGGCTACACGACCGTCGTGGTGCGCGGCGACGTGGCCGCGGTCAAGGCGGCCTGCGACGCCGGCCAGACGGCCGCCGCCCGCGTGGGCGAGGTCGTGGCCGTGCACGTGATCGCGCGCCCGCACGCCAACGTGGACCTGATCATCCCCCTGGGCCGCCAGGTGGAGACGGGCAAGAAGTGACCCCGCGCAGCGGGTCCGGGAGGCGGCCATGAATCTCGCGAAGGTGATGGGCACCGTGGTGGCCAGCCAGAAGGACGAGAAGCTCGACGGCCTGCGCTTCCTGCTGCTGGGCACGGCCGGCCCCGATGGCCAGCTGACCGGCGGCTCGGTGGTCGCGGTCGACTCGGTCGGGGCGGGCCCGGGCGAGTACGTGCTGTACGCCTCGGGCTCCTCGGCGCGCCAGACGCGGGTCACCGACGGGCGGCCCGTCGACGCCGTGGTGATGGCCATCGTCGACAGCTGGGAGATCGAGGGCGAGGAGCGGTACCACAAGGGCCGCGACGGTTAGCACAGCGAGGGAGCGGCCATGAGCGGATTGAGCGACCGTCAGGTCGACGAGATCGCCCAGCGGCTGGCGGCGCGACTGCGCGGTGGCGGGGGTGCGACCACCGCGGCGGTGCACGAGCCGGCGGCAGCCAACGAGTCGCTGGGCGACGGCGTGTTCCCCGACGTGGACCACGCCGTCGAGGCGGCGACGACGGCTTTCCGCCGCCTCGGCGAGGCGTCGCTGTCACTGCGCGAGACCCTGATCACGGCCATCCGCGCCGCCATGCTGCGCGAGGGCGAGGCCCTGGCCCGCCACGCCTGGGAGGAGACCGGCCTCGGCCGCTTCGAGGACAAGGTCGTCAAGAACCGGCTGGTGACGCTCAAGACGCCCGGGCCGGAGGCGCTGCAGCCCCGCACCTGGACCGGGGACCGCGGCCTGACGCTGACCGAATGGGCGCCCTTCGGCGTCATCGGCGCCATCACCCCGACCACCAACCCCACCTCGACGATCATCTGCAACACGATCGGCATGGTGGCCGCCGGCAACAGCGTCGTGTTCAACGTGCACCCGAGCGCGCGCGCCTGTTCGATGCGCACGATCCGCCTGATCAACCGCGCCGTGGTCGGCGCCGGCGGTCCGCCCGACCTCGTGACGGCGGTCGCGACTCCCACGGTGGCCTCGGCCCAAGAGCTGATGCAGCACCCCGGGGTGCGCCTGCTGGTGGTGACCGGCGGCACGGCGGTCGTCAAGGCCGCGATGCGCAGCGGCAAGCGCGCCATCTGCGCCGGGCCGGGCAACCCGCCGGTGGTCGTGGACCGCACCGCCGACATCGCCAAGGCCGGCGGCGACATCGTGCGCGGCGCCTCCTTCGACAACAACGTGATCTGCGTGGACGAGAAGGAGGTGTTCGTCGAGGCCGCGGTGGCCGACGCCCTGGTCGCGGCCATGGTGCGCCACGGGGCCCACCGGGCCAGCGCCTCGGACCTCGCCCGCCTCGAGCGCACGATCTTCAGCGAGACCCGTGGTCCCGGCAAGCCGGCCGTGATGGAGAAGTCCCTGATCGGCAAGAACGCCGGCGAGATCCTCGCCCGCGCCGGGATCTCGTGTTCCGGCGACCCGCGGCTGGTCGTCTGCGAGGTGCCCGAAGACCACCCGCTGGTGTGGACCGAACAGATGATGCCGGTGTTGCCGGTGGTGCGCGTCGCCGACGTCGAGCACGGCATCGAACTGGCCCGCCGCGCCGAGCACGGCTTCGGCCACTCGGCGTCGATGCACAGCCGCGACATCGCCGCGCTGCACCGCATGGCCCGCGTCATCAACACCAGCATCTTCGTCAAGAACGCGCCCATGTACGCCGGTCTGGGCGAAGGCGGCGAGGGCTACACGAGCTTCACCATCGCCAGCCCGACGGGCGAAGGCCTGACCGGGCCGCTCAGCTTCAGCCGCCAGCGCC
This sequence comes from bacterium, assembly GCA_031441465.1. GTDB lineage: Bacteria > Krumholzibacteriota > Krumholzibacteriia > LZORAL124-64-63 > LZORAL124-64-63 > PNOJ01. The sequence goes on from JANOEP010000057.1 coordinate 2,779, forward strand.
GCTGCACGCTGGTGGACCACTTCAGGATCGTGTGATGAATACAGACGCCCTCGCCCTGCTCGAATACGACAGCCTGGCGCTGGGCATCGCGGCCGTCGACCGCATGCTCAAGGCCTCCCCCATCGCGCTGTTGAAGTGCGGCACGGTGCACCCCGGCCGCTGGCTGGCGCTGATCGGCGGCACGGTGGCGAGCGTCGAGGCGGCCTACGCCGCCGGTGTCGAGGAGACCGAGGACGCGGTGCTGCTGCGCGACCCCCACCCGGGGCTGCGGGCGGCGCTGGCGGGTCGGCCCGCCGGGCTGCGGCCCGACTTCGCGCTGGGCGTGCTGGAGACCGACTCCGCGGCTTCGATGCTGAAGGCGACCGACACGGCGCTGAAGGCTGCGCCGGTGGGATTGGCCGAATTGCGCCTGTGCGATGACCTGGGCGGGCGCGGGCTGGCGCTGCTGCACGGCGAGCTGGCCGATGTGCAGGCGGCGCTGGCGGCGGGCTGCGACCTCGTCGCGCCGACGGGGCGGCTGAGCGGCCGCACCCTCACCCCGCGGCTGGACGCCCACTTCTGCGGTGTGCTGAACGCCGGGACCTCGTTCCGCGACTGCGTCGCCGCCGAGCCGGCAGGCGCGGAAATTCCGGAGGGACGCTGATGTTCCTGGGCAGGGTGATCGGCACGCTGGTGGCCACCACGGCGAGCGAGGGGATGGCGGGGGTGCCGCTGCTTTGGGTGCAGCCGCTGGGTTCGGACGGGGAGCCGGCGGGTAAGCCCTTCGTCTGCGCGGATGGGACGCGCATGGCGGGGCCTGGGGAGACGATCTACTGGGAGGCGAGCAGGGAGGCGGCGCTGACGTTGGAGCCTAGCTTCGTGCCGGTGGATCATGCTGTGGTGGGGATCGTGGATGACCGGCAGCTCGACGTTGTGCCGGCGTCCCGGGGGGGACGGCGATGATCCTGGGACGCGTGGCCGGGCGCATCGTTTCGACGATCCATCATCCTTCGATGGCGGGGCGCAGTTTGCTGATCGTCGACAAGGTTGGGGCTGACGGGGAGTTGGCCGGCGGTTATGTGATCGCTGTGGATGCGATTGGCGCGGGGTGGGGGGAGACGGTGCTGGTGCTGGATGAGGGGAATGGGGCACGGCAGGTGCTGGACGCTCCCGGTGTGCCGGTGAGGTCGGTGGTTGTCGGAGTGGTGGACGATTATCTAGCCGTCCACCCCTATTGAGTCACTCTTCCAGCAACGCGCCGGCATTTTCGTCGGATATAATCATTCCAAGATAGGATCGAATCCTGCCACGATCGATTTCAAGGTAGCTGTGGGTCCCGTAGAGAAACGTGTAATGGCCGTCATCACAGGCGCTCAGGAACATCAGGTGTCTGCTTCCACTCTTTACGTTTGGGAATAAGTTATTCACATCTGGATATGAAATGCAGCCATCACCGCCGATGATCACACGCTCCCCGGCAGCTCCCTTCACGACTCGAAGCGCACGAAACACGCTGTTCGCGTGCGTCACTTCCCAGGCGACCTTGTGACTCAACTCGCCCTCGATGACCAAGTCAGCCATCTCCAACTGATGGTTCAGGCTGATGATCCCAGCGTGACGGAGGATAGATTCCCGCACCCCATCTTCACTACAGTCATGATAGCCATAATGCGGACTGGATGTATAAAGGATCATCTCTGGATACGCGAAGAGCGCGCCATAATACGCATGAGGCATGAAGATGATGCTATCACCTGCGACAGGGTATGATGTCGCGCTCAGCGTTGTATCCTGAGGATTTCCATATTCCATGAACTCCACTTCGATCTCACACGCCGGCATCCCCCAAAATACCTCCTCTACCTTGACGACACCTTTCGCCGAAATGCGCCTAGAACAACGGGGTTCGATTGTTGTGAACATCACGTGTCTCGGCGGTTCGATTTCACGGATGACACCGGACACGCAGTACTCTGCATTGACCAGCCTTGAGGAGATTGAGGCGGGCGAGTCATGATCGCCAACCGAGTGCAGCCACTGCTGACATTGAGGATCGGGCTGATCGACGGTATGGAATGGATATTCCTGCACATCACTGCTATCTACTCTTGATATCATATCCCTGAGGCTCAGATCGCTGGAGTCTGCATCGACAACCGGAATGCCTGCCGCGGGCAATCCGATACGATTCGCGGCGAGGCAGTGCGAAGCCAGCAGAACGGAAATGAAGAGACAGGAGAATCTTCCAGATAGACCCATGGTCCCATCCCAGTCGATCAAGTGATCAAGCCTGCGCCCTCTCCAACAACCGATCCAAATACCGCGATTGCAACTGCTCCCCCGCCAACGCCCTCTTCACCGGCGGCAGCTTCAAGATCGCCCCGAACACCGCCGCCAACGCCCGATGGCTCCACATCGCCCGCTCGTCCCAGATCAAATCCTGCAGCTTACCCCGCTCGACCGCCATCGCCACGTACCGGTGCGCCGAAGTGACCGGCGTGATCACCCGCGCCGCCCGCGGCTTCAGCCTCATCCCGTCGCGCGAGCAGTTGCGCACGCAGACGCCGCAGCCGAGGCAGCGCTCGGCGTCGAGCACCGCCTTCGCGCGTCGGGGTGCCGCGGCGTCGCCGGCCGACTCCAGACCCAGCGCCTCGACGGGGCAGACCGCCACGCACTTGCCGCAGCCGTTGCAGTTCCCCTCGTCGATCTCGGGCAGCCAGTTCGTGGTGTGCACGGGTTGCAGGATCGCGAAGCGGCGGGCGGCGATCATGGCCTCGCAGCAACAGCCGCAGCAGTTGCAGATGAACCCGACCTCGCGCTGCACGTTCTCCCCGAACTGCACCAGGTTCGCCTCGTGGGCGCGGTCCAGCAGTTCCAGACCCTCGACCCTGTCGACGCGGCGGGCGTGACCGTGGCGGATCAGCGCGTCGGCCGTGCCGCCGAAGGTCATGCAGATGTCCAGCGGGGCGTCGCAGGCACGGCCCAGGTGCTGCATCTTGTGCCGGCAGTAGCACAGGCCTACGCCCATGTGCCGGGCGCCGCGGACAACTTCGCTCGCGCGCTCGTGGTCCAGGACGTGCAACGCGTCCTCGGAGGTGAGCACCGGCTCGTGCACGAAGACCCGGCCGAGCTGCGTCTCCCCCTCGGTGAAGAGGGCCTTGATGAAGTCCTCCTCCACGTTCAGGTACTGGTAGTACAGCTCGCTGAGCAGCTTCTGATCGAGGTCGTCGCGCACCCGCATCAGGGAGAACTCGAAGAAGCCCGCCATCGGCGGCGGCAGGGCATAGCGGACGCCGCGCTTGCCGGGCAGGTCCACGAGCATGGCCCGCGACGCCAGCTCGTCCAGGACAGCACTCGCCGCGGCGGGATCCATCCGCCAGATGCGGGCCGCCTTCGCCGCCGTGAAAGGCTTGATCGGCAGGCCGGCGATCAGCTCCGCCTCGCGCTCGGAAACCAGCTCGCGCAGGATGCGCTCCAGCAGCGCCGACGGCGGCGCCCCCTGGGGGAAGCGGTTGAGGCGCTCGACCATGCGGTCGTAGCCGGACTTCAGGGTGTGGTGGGCCACAGGATCTCCTGCCGTTCGTCGCCAGCGCCGTCAATTGAGCGAGAAGTCGGGTGGGAACACGGTCACGATGAACAGGATGCCGCACAGCGCGCTCGTGAACGCCATGAAGACGGTCTTGCTGAACGAGTAGCTGAGCGCTTCCACGCCCATGATCCGCCCGTACGGGAGCGCGATCTCGGTCCCGCTGCGGCCCACGCCTTCCCGGACGAAGATGCGCAGCGAGTCGGCTTCAGTGGCGCGCACGGTCCCCTGCAGCCGCCCGCCGTCGACCAGAACCAGCTTCACCCTCTGTCCCGCCGGCAGTTCCTCGCGGATCCGCTCGCCCCAGGTGCGGGCGTCGTGCACGAGCAGGTACCCCTTGGATGTGCTGCACCCGTTCAGGACGAGCAGGAAGCACAGCGTGGCGACGATCCGCTTGTCGTGGTCGACGAAGCCGCCCATACACACCACCAGTCACCTCATTGAATGGTCGAACCGATACCGCATTGTACGGCGGCCCCGCGTTCACCGATACCTCCGCGTGGATCGCCTGGACCCAACCAGAACTGAATAAGGATTACTTTACTCCAATATGCCGACGTGGTAGAATATCGATGATGCCGCACTGGCCCAGGTCGTTCGCCATCAGCCCGGAGGCCCCGCCGTGACCATGAGCACGAAGCGCAATGCGTTGCCGCACAATCTATTGATCCTGCTTTGCCTCTTGCTGGCGTCCACCGTCGCGTGGGCGGCGGATGCGGACCTCGACGGCGTCGACGACACGGTGGACAACTGCCCCGGCGTCTTCAACCCGACCCAGGTTGATACCGACATGGACCAGATCGGCGACCTGTGCGACCCGGACGCCGATCCGGATTCCGACGGCCTGCCCAACTCCATGGACAACTGCCCGTTCGTGTCCAACCCCAGCCAGGTAGATTTCGATGCTGACGGCGCCGGCGACACTTGCGACAACTGCCCGTTCATCCCGAACGTCGACCAGGCCGACCTCGACCACAACGGCATCGGCGACGTCTGCGAGACCGTGTCCGCGGCCGGTTCGGCATGGGGCATGCTCAAGAGCTGGTATCGGTAGTCGGCGACCTGTTGCCAGGCTTCCGCGCGTGCCGCTCCCTCGCCTTAGAAAGTCTTGATATGATCACGGGGGTCCGTCAACGGTTCGCCGGCGTCAGATGACGCCGGCGGGCTGCAGCTCGGGCATCCGGGAAGACACCGGCGCCTCCAACGGCACGACGATGTCGAAGGAGCAGCCGCCGCCCGACGTGCTCTGGCAGACGATGGTGCCGCCGAGCATCTGGGTGACCAGGTTGAAGACGATGTTCATGCCCAGGCCGCTGCCGCCGCGGCCGCGCTTGGTGGTGAAGAAGGGATCGAAGATCCGCAGGACCTGGTCCCGGCTCATGCCGCAGCCGTCGTCGGCGTAGCGGAGGCGGACGATGCGCTCGCTGGCGACGACCTCGATGCGGATCCCGCCGCATTCGCGCTCCTCGAAGCCGTGGATGAGCGAGTTCATCACCAGGTTGGTCATGATCTGCGAGATAGCGCCGGGGTACCCGTCCAGTGTGAGATCCTCGGGGCAGGACACCGCGACGTCCACGCGCTTGCGCTTCAGTTCGGCCCGCAGGCTGACCAGGACCTCGCCCAGGTACGCGCCCAGCCGGAAGGTGCATCGCTGCTCCGCGGACTGGTCCACCGAGACCTGCTTGAAGCTCTGCACGAGCACGGCGGCGCGGTTGAGGTTGGCCAGCACCAGGGTCGCGGACTCGTCGACCGTCGCCAGGAACTCCTCGAACTCGGACTTGCTGAGCCGGCCGGCACGGTAGGTGTCGCGCGCGGTCCGGATGCGTTGCTCGAGGTGCGAGGCGGCCGTGACGCTGATCCCCAACGGGGTGTTGATCTCGTGCGCCACGCCGGCGACCAGGTTGCCCAGGGCCGCCATCTTCTCGGACATGATCAGCCGGGCCTGCGCCTCCTGCAATTCCGCGGTGCGCTCCTCGACGCGCCGCTCGAGTTGCAGGTTCATGTCCTGGACGCGGCGCTCCGACTCCTTGCGCTCGGTGATGTCGCGGGCGAACGCGCATTGGAACTTGCGGCCGCCGAACTCCTGGTAGCTGGACGAGACTTCGACCGGGAAGACGCGCCCTGTTTTCGTGCAATGGAGTCCCTGGGCCAAAACAGAACCCTTGTCGCGCACGGTCCGCCAGATCTGCGGCCACTCCTCCGGCGCCAGGTCCCGCGAGATGTCGATGATCGACATGCGCAGCAACTCGTCGCGCGAGAAATCCAGGATCTGGCAGGCGGTGTCGTTGACGTCCACCAGGGAGCCGTCCTCGCCGATCCAGTAGACGGCGTCGCTGGCGTGGTCGATGGAGTATTTCGAGCGGCGCAGCTCGTTCTCCGCCTGGACGCGCTCGCTGACGTCGAGGACGAACCCCTCCACCGTCTCGAGGCGCCCGTGCTCGTCGTAGACGCCGACACCCTGCTCCCAGACCCACTTCAGGTCGCCCTGCTTGGTGATCATGCGGTACTCGATGCGGAAGGGGGCGTGGCGCTCCATGGCGTCCCAGATCGTCGTGCGGACGTACGGGAAGTCGGCCGGATGGATGAACTGCGGGGCCGTGACGGCGCGGCCGTCGAGCAGCTCCTCGCGCGCGTAGCCGGTCAGGCCCAAGCAGCCGTCGTTCACGTAGGCGAGGGACAGGTTCTGGTCGCCCCGGCAGCGGTAGACCATGCCCGGCAGGTTGCCCACGAGCGTCGCCATCTGCCGCTGGCTGCGGCGCATCGCCTGCTCGCTGTCGACGCGGTCGGTGATGTCGCGGTAGTTGAGCACCACGCCCTCGACGCCGGACACGCCGTACATCGCCGTGAACATGCCTTCGAGGTGCAGCCAGTGGCCGTCGTGGTGCCGGACGCGGATCGCGCCGATGTTCACCGTGTGCCCGGCGTCGTTCGTCGCCTGGCGGATCCCGGCCATCACGGCGGGCTTGTCGTCGTCGTGGGTGTAGCCGCCCGGCCGACGGCCCAGCAGTTCCTGCTCCGTGATGCCGACGACGCGCTGGGCGGCCGGGCTCGCGTACGTGAAGACGCCCTTGGCGCCCACGATGAACACGATGTCCGAGGTGTTCTCGGTCAGCGCGCGGAAGCGGGCTTCGCTCTGCGACAGCGTGCGCGTGGTGACGTCGAAACGCTGGAACTCGGCGCGCATGCGGCTGATCGCGATGCCGGCCAGCGCCATCAGCCCGCTCAGGTGCAGGGTGAGCACCGGCCAGCTGTCGACCCCGAAACCGCCGAACGACGCGAGCATCAGCCCGGCGCCCGTGAGGGCGGCGAACACGCCGATCCAGAACATCGTCGCATCACGGTCGGTGCGGTACCGTCGGCCGAACCAGACGGCAGCGGCGAAGTGCAGGAGGCCGGCCGCGACGCCCATCCTCGACAGCGTCGCCGGGTCGGTGGGCGGTCCGCCCCGTCCCGACAGGATCGTGAGCGCGAGGCCGGCGGCCGCGATCGCGGCGAGGCCGGGCCAGACCAGCATTCGTTCGGCGGAAGCGCGGCGCAGGGGCAGCCAGACGGCCGCCAACGCCGCGCCGCCGAAGATGTAACCGGCCGACACCAGTTGCCCGGATCGGGGCGAAGCCAGGGCGACCACATGCACGACACTCGTGATCGCCACGATCAGCAGCGAGGAAGAAGTCCAGATCGTGTGGACGGCGCGGCCGCGCTCCTGCCGAACCAGGAAAAATGCCGCCACCAGGATCGCCAGGCAGGCGCCGAGCATTTCGACGGCCTGGTGCATCAGTTCCACTTCGAAATGCTTCGAGGCCCCCAGACCGGCGAACGCGAGGAAGCAGCACGTCGGCAGCAGCGCGCCGGCGAGCGGCAATCCCCAGGCGGGGGCGGTCATCCAGGTCCAGGTTCGTTTCAACAAGTCGGCTCCCCACGTCCGGCGCGCCATCCACGGCGCCACCGCTTCCCGACCCTCCATCCCACTCCATCGGCCCGATCCCGCCCACCATGAGCGCTTTGATCGTCGGGCAACCTCACACCTCGACGGTCCCCGCCGGCGCCAAACAGCGGGGGAGCGTCATCCGGAACGTCGCGCCCTCGCCGGGCCTGCTCGCGCAGGCGATGCTCCCGCCGAGGACGTCGGTCACCAGGTTGTAGACGATGTGCATGCCGAGCCCGCTGCCGCCCTCGCCGCGCCGCGTGGTGAAGAAGGGGTCGAAGACCCGGCGGCGCACGGCGTCGTCCATGCCGCGGCCGTCGTCGGCGTACACCAGATCCACGTCATCGCCGTGCTCCGCCGCCGTGATGCGGATCGTCCCGGAATCCTCGGGAGCGAACGCGTGCAGCAGCGAGTTCTGCACGAGGTTGGTGACGATCTGGGCCACGGCTCCCGGCAACGAATCCACGCCGACGCCGGGCGGGCAGTCCACGACGATCCGCAGCGGACGGTGCCGGTACTGTGGGCGCAGGCTAGCCACGACCTCGGCGATGTACTCGCCCAGATCGAACGACCGTCGCTCCTCGCTGCACTGGTCCACCGCGACGTGCTTGAAGCTCTGCACCAGGTCGGCGGTGCGCGACAGGTTGGCCACGATCATGCCGGCCGCCTCCTCGCCGTCGGCGAGCAGGGTGTCGAGATCGGCGCGCTTCAGCCCGCCCTGGCCCAGGGCCCGGCGCGTGGCGAGGACCCGGTCGCGCAGATGGGTCGCCGCGGTCAGCCCCACGCCCAGCGGCGTGTTGATCTCGTGGGCCAGGCCGGCGACCAGCCCGCCGAGCGCCGCCATCTTCTCCGAAGCGATGAGATGTTCCTGGGCCTCTTCCAGATCCCGCGTCCGCGCCGCGACGCGGCGCTCCAGATCCCCGTTCAACTCGCGGATCGTCCGCTCGGCTTCGATCCGCCCGGTGATGTCGGTGATGAACCCCTCCAGGGTCGAGATCTCGCCAAATTCATCGACGACGCCGATCCCTTGTTCCCACACCCACTTGACCGCGCCGTCGGCGGTGAGGATGCGGTACTCGTGCGCGTACCCGCCCCGCGCCGCCACGGCGTCTCGGATGACGAGCCGGACCTGCTCGACGTCGTCCGGGTGGATGATGTCCCGGGCCGTCACGGGACGTTCGCCAAAGAACTGCTCGGGCTGGTACCCCGTCAGGGCGACGGAGCCGTCACTGACGAACTCGAGCGTCATCTCGCGGTCGTAACGGCAGCGGAAGGCCAGACCCGGCAGATTGTCCAGCAGGGTCGCCAGCCGACGGCGACTTTCCTGCAGTTCGCGATCCGCGCGCCGGCTGTCCGTGACGTCCCGATAGACCACAACGGTCCCGGTGACGCCCGGCTCGTCGGGCAGGTCCGTGCACGCGCCGTCGAGATGCAGCCAGGAACCGTCCGGCCGCCTGGCCCGCACGTTCTCCAGGCGGACCGTATGGCCGGGCTGCCGACGGGCCTCCGCCAGGGCCCGTTCCACCTGCGGCCGGTCCTGTTCGTGCACCAGCAGGCCGCTGCGCCGCCCCAACAGTTCACGCTCCCGGCCGCCCAGGGCCCGGACGGCGGCGGGGCTCACGTAGGTCGTGACACCGTCGTGGTCGAGGACGAGGACGAGGTCGGAGGTGTTCTCGGTGATCGCCCGGAAGCGCGCGTTGGTGTCGGCGAGGCGGTCTTCGGCGAGCTTCGCCTCGGTCCGGTCCGTGGCGAAGAGGCAGCCGTAGAACCGGCCGTCGTACGACACGCGGTTGCCCACCAGGCGCACAGTGAACGCGTCGCCCCCGGCCCGCCGCCACGCCATGTCGCCGGCATAGCTGCCCTGGTTGACCAGGGACTGCCAGATCTGGAGCCACGCCGACCGCGAACCCGCGAACGCGTCGGCCAGTTGCGTGTCGCGCAGGTCGGCGGCGCCGCCGAGCAGGCGCGCGGCCGTGCAGTTGTGGTCCATGACGCTGCCGTCGGCGCGCACCCAGAAGATGGCGTAGGCGGCGTTGCTCATCGACTCCCGCGCCAGTTCCAGTTCGCGCCTCGTGCGGAGCAGTTCCTCGTGCTCGAGTCGAGCCTCCTCCCCGAGGAGGCCGCGCACGTGCGACAGCGCCTCGCGCAGTTCGGCCGCGAACCGCTTGCCGCGGCCCAAGGAAGAGGGATCCCCTCGTGATGGTCGACGGAGCATGGCACCCCATGGTCGTGCATGAACGACCGGGAAGCGACGGCCTCCCCGGCTCGTGACGCCTGCCCGTGTCTTCGACCGCACGGGCGGCGCCTGTAGCGCGAAACATCGGCGCGGGGGATCACGACGAAGGCGCCCCCGGCCTGCGACGGGGGCGCCTTCTGATGCTGATCACGTGGTGTCAGCCCCGGCGCGGGGCCTTCTCCCGGCGCGAGCGGAAAACCAGCCAGCCGCCGGCGGCGATCAGGCCGACGGGCCACCAGTCCTTCAACCACTCGAGGTCCACGTCCAGGACGGTGTTGAGCAGGGCCACCACGCCGATGGCCAGCAGGACCAACCCGCCGAAGAGCATGCCGCCGGCGTCGGGCAGGGCGAAGTCGGCGGGCACGCCGCCGGCGTAGCCGGCCTCGAGCGCCTGGTTGAAGATCGTGGCCCGGCGACCGGCGTCCACCAGCTGGTAGAAGTAGAAGAACGCCAGGAAGATCGCGAACAGCGGCTCGATGCCGTCGGCGGCGCCGGAGGCCAGCGCCGTGATCAGCGAGGCGAAGATCACGACCGTCGTCACGGCCTGCCGGAAGTAGCCCAGGTAGACGTAGCCGAGGCCGGGCATCAGGACCGACAGGATGACCGTGAAGGGCGCGGACTTCAGGGGCAGGTCGCGCCGCGTGTACACGGGCGGGACCGGCGGCGGCGGCGGGGCGTGGGGCGAGTCCGGGGTGAAGGCCGGCTGCCGGGTGTCGTGTGTCTGCTCCATGGTTCTCTCCTTGGCTCGCGTTTCATCCATCCACGTACGGTGTCAGTCGCCGGCGGCGGCGGGCTCGTCGTCGCGCCAGTCGTTCCAGAGCTGCGTCAGGTCCCCGCCTGCGGCTTGCAGACGTTGGGCGACGGTGTCGAAATCCCCGTGCAGGAGAGCCGCGCCCGCCTCCCGACCGTGCCGCAGCAGGTCGGCCCGATCCGGCGCGGTGCGGTTGCGACGCTCGGCCACGTCCTGCTGCACCGCGCCGATCCCCGCGCCGGCGATGCCGGTCAACTCGCCGGCGGTGTCGATCATCCAACCGGGTCCGGCCTGGACCGCGGCCAAAGCCCGGGCCGGCGCGCGACGCGCCGGCGAGAGCGGGGTCCCGAACAGCAGGACCAGGACCACCGTGGCGGCGAAGGCGACCTCCCAGGCGAACTGGGGCCGGGCCGCCTGGCCCTGCCACCACGCCCCGAGACGGTCCGCCAAGCGGGGTAGCGCGCCGCCGCGCTTGCGCGCCCGCGTGGCAGACGTGGCCCGCAGGATGTCGTAGGTGAAGGTCGCATCCAACTCGGGCTCGGCCAGTTCCCGCACGGTCGCCAGGGCGGCGTCCAACGTCAGGGCCAGCTCGGCACAGGCCCGGCAGTGGTCGAGATGAGCCTGCAACAGCAGCAACTCATCCGCGGGCAGGTTCCCGTCGGGCCGCGCGCCGAGCAGCGCCTCGGCGCGGCCGCAGGCGGGACCCGAAGTCACCGCGATCACGCTGTCGGCCAGCCGCGGCGCCTCCTCGCCGGCCAGGGCGGGCAGGTCGGCGGATACCAGGCGCAGCAGATCCCGGCAGCGGTCGCAAGCAGCCGCGTGGGACTGGAAAAAGGCCGCGTCGCGCCCGTCGAGACTACCGCCGAGGTACGCGTCCAGAAGGGCTTCCCATGCCGTGCAGCGCGTGTTCATGCCGTCGCCTCCGCGCCCGCGGTTCCCATCAGGCCCTGCACGGCCTTGGCCAGTTCCAGCCGCGCCCGGCTGGAACGCGACTTGACCGTGCCGAGGGGCAGGTTCAACAAGCGGGCGATCTCTTCCAACGCGAGTCCCTGCATGTCCTTCAGCAGGATGATCTCGCGGTTGATCTCGCTCAGGGAGTGCAGCGCCGTCTCGACGATGCGGCGGCGCGCCTGGCGCTCCATCTCCTCGTCGGGCGCCTCGTCGGGCGCGACCAGCCGGAGTGCTTCGTCGGCCGGGATGTCCCGAGCCGGCGGCCGCGCCTTGCGGCGGCGCAAGTGGTCGATGCAGGCGTTGCGGGAGATGCGCACCAGCCAGGGCAGGAACCGGTCGGCGTCCTTGCACCCGTCGAGGTTGCGGTAGATCCGCACGAAGATGTCCTGGGAGAGGTCGCGCGCCTCGTCGCGGTCGCGAACGTAGGTCATGGCGATCCCGTAGACGCGGGCCTGGGTCTGCCGGACGAGCATCTCCCAGGCGAGTTCGTCGCCGGCGCGGCAGCTCTCGAGCAGATTGGCCAGGTCCATCGTCCCACTCCCCTGTCGCCGTGCCGGTGCAGCCCCGTCGGCGGCCCCGTGCGGGCCGACCGACCCCCATGCGGGCCGACTAACCACAGAGACGCACGCCCGCGGCCGCGGGTTCGCCGCTTACTGGGAAAAAGTGTGAGGGCGACCGGTCAGGCCCGCTGGGTCAGACGATCGGGCTCGTCGCTGTCGGCGGTGGTGCTGCGGGGCGCCCTGATCGTCAGCACGGGGCAGACGGCCCCGCGGAACACCGTTTCGGCCACGGATCCGAACAGCAGCCGCCGCCAGCCGCTACGGCCGTGCGTGGCGATGAAGATGGCGTCGGCCTCCAGATCGGCCGCCGCCGCCAGGATCTCATGAGCGGGGTCGCCCCGCCGCACGAGCAGGTGCAGGTCCACTTCCCGCGGGATGCGGTCGTGAGCCGCTTCCGCGAGCATCGTCTGGGCCCCGCGCAGCATTTCGCCGGCGAGGTCGGACGACGGCATGGCCGGCCCGCCCACGCCGGCGGCCTCGGCCGGGGTCGCGATGACCGGCACGGGCGCCACGACGTGCAACCAGTTCAGCTCCGCACGGAAGTACTGGGCGAACTCGATCGCGGCATTCAGCGCGGTGTAGGAGGGCTCGCTGAAGTCCGTGGGGCAGAGGATCCGCTTCAACGGCAACATGGGACGCTCCTCTCACTCGGACCGCAGTTCGTGCAGGACCAGCCCGAATCTACCACATCCCCTTCGTTGTGCCGTCGAGATTGTGTCCAGCGACCCCCCAGGTCCGTGCAGCCTAGTGTCCTGTCCCAAGATTAACTATACTATATAGCGCCCCTGTTGTAGACTTCTCCCGAGGTCTTCCACAGGAGGTGCGATTATGCCACGCGGTCGATCCGTAACACCCATCGTTCTGTCGGCCGACGAGCGTGAAGCG
>JANOEP010000058.1:0-46313 GCA_031441465.1 bacterium
GGGCCCCCGCCCCAGGGCGGGCGCGGGCGCCCCCACGTCGAGCCCCCCGGCGGCTGGACGCGCCCGGAGCGCGTCCCCCGCCCCGAAGGAGAAGATCTCATCCTTTGGCGACAGGCAGCTGGTCCCACCGCGTGGTGTACGCCGGCGACCGCCGCTCCTGCTTCATCCGCCACGCCTTGCGCAGCCCCTCGGCCGCGTAGCGGACCGTGCCGCTCCCCTGGTCGCGGTTCAGGTCGTCCAGGACGTGCATCAGGCGCTGCGAATCCCGCCGCTGCGTCTCGCCGACGGCGCCGAACAGCACGGTCTGGTCGGCGTCCTCGGGCACCAGGTCCAGCAGCATGACACCGGCCTTGAGGTAGCGGTGGTCGGGCTTCCAGATGCGGTCCAGGGCGTCCATGGCGGCGCGGATCAGCTCGCCGGTGTCCTGGGTGGCCCGCGGCAGCGGCACCGTGGCGGCGTTGCTGTACTGGGGGGTGCGGTGGTCGTGCTCGCTGGTCTGCAGGAAGACGGTGAGGGCCTGGGCGCGGGCGCGGTCCTCGCGCAGCTTCTCCGCGGTGCGCGCGGCGAAGGTGGCGACGGCCTCGCGCATGTCCTCGTAGCGCTCCACGCGCGTGCCGAACGAGCGCGAGGTCAGCACCTGACGGCGCGGCGGCGCGGCTTCTTCGAGGGCGAGGCAGGAGACGCCGCGCAGTTCGTGGACGATGCGTTCGGCCACGACGCTGCAGCGGCGCCGGACGAGGGAGGGATCGGCGTCGCGCAGGGCCGCCGCGTTGCCGATGCCGAGCTGCTCGAGCTTCTCGGCCCAGCGCTTGCCGATCCCCCACACGTCCCGGACCGCGATCCGCTCCAGGTGCGAATCGATGTGCGGACCAAGCGCGGCGAGGTCCAGCACCCCGCCCGTCTCGGGATTCCGCTTGGCGATGCGGTTGGCGGCCTTGGCCAGCACCTTGGTCGGCCCGATGCCCACCGACACGGGGATGCCGGTGGACCGCCGCACCGCCAGGGCGAGTTCCTGGGCGTAGGCGCCGAGGTCGCGCCGCGCGTGCCCGGAGAGATCCAGGAAGGCCTCGTCGATGGAGTAGACCTCCAGCGACGGCGTGAACTCCTGCAGGATGCGCATCACCCGGGCCGACATGTCCCCGTACAGGGCGTAGTTCGAGGAGAACACCTCGACCTTGCGGTGCTGCGCCTGCCGCCGGAAGCGGAAGAAGGGCGCCCCCATGGGGATGCCCATCGCCTTGGCCTCGTTCGAGCGCGCGATGACGCAGCCGTCGTTGTTCGACAGCACGACGATCGGCCGGTCGCGCAGACGCGGCTGGAAGACCCGCTCGCACGACGCGTAGAAGTTGTTGCAGTCGACCAGGGCGAACACGCGCGGCACGTCGGGCCTCCCGTCTCAGACCTTGTGGATGACGCTGGTGACCACGCCCCAGATCACGAACTCGGTGTCCTGCGTGATCTCGATGGGGGGGAAGTCCGGGTTCTCGGGCATCAGGTAGACCCGCGCCCGCTCGGTGCGCAGCCGCTTGACGGTCAGTTCCCCGTCGACCGCCGCCACGACGATCTTGCCGTCGACCGCCTTTTCGGAGCGGTCCACGACCAGGATGTCGTCGGGCCGGATCCCCGCCCCGATCATCGACTGCCCCTCGACCCGCACGAAGAAGGTCGCGGCCGGCTTCTTCACGAGGTAGTCGTTGAGGTCCAGCCGGTTCTCGAGGTGGTCGTCGGCCGGGGACGGGAAGCCCGCCGCCACGCGGTGCGAGAACAGCGGCAGCTCCAGCCGCTCGGCCGCGAAGTCCGGCACCAGCACGTTGTCGGGCAGCTCCCGACCCTGGGTGTCGGCCGCGCCGTCGACGCGCCGCTGCAGCAGTTCCCGCAGCGGCACGATCAGGCTCGCGGGCACCCGCACCGGCACGGTGGGCTCGCCGTAGAGGCCGGTGCCGCGGGGGCGGCCGGCGCCGGGGCGGGGGCCGCCGTGAGTGGGGGTGGAACCCATTGATTTGTTTGAAGATTTGCGCATGGCGACCTCCTGGGCCGGGATGACTTGATATCGGTACTGTAATCGAGATCGAGGGGGGATGCAAGGGAAAAATGTAGGGGCGTGCGGGGCGGGTGGCTGCGGTACAATCGGGCGTGGTCGGGACCCGCGGGGGAAGCGGACGGGAGGCGCAACAGTGAGCGATGTCATGGCTGCGGTCGTCGCCAAATTCGACGAGAAATTCGCCCAGTGGCGCATTCGCCTGCCCCGCCGCGACGTCACCCAACGCCGCCAGGGTCGAATTCTCAAGGCCGGCTGGGCGATCTGGTACCTGTTCGGCGCCGACGAGCGGGGCGAGTACCTCGATTACTACTCCGCGCACCGCATGTGCGGCGACGACCACACGCGCCTCTACGCCGACGGCAGCAGCGAGGATCTCGAGATCATCATCCAGTTCCGCCGCTGTTCCCTCGACCCCGCCGAGGACGCCCGCCTGGAGGCCGCTTACTTCGCCGAGAACCAGCGCATCGCCGCGATGCTGGAGGCCAAGGGTTTCGGTCTGGCCGGCGACGAGCCGGGAGGCGTCCAGATGAACCGCTACCTGCACGTCAACCCGAATGACGACCCGCACGGCGACGCCTGACCGGGCATAGCAAGCGACGGGAGCCCCATGACGGACTGCGGCTGCGGCCACGAGGCGACCGAACGGCTCGAGCGCGCGACCCTGCGCACGCTGCTGCTGATCAACGCGGCGATGTTCGTCGTGGAGGCCGTCGCCGGCTGGCGGGGCGACTCGACCGGCCTGCTCGCCGACTCGCTCGACATGCTCGCCGACGCCCTCGTCTACGGCGTGGCGCTGTTCGCGGTGGGGGCGGCGGCGAAGCGGCAGGTCCGGGCGGCCGCCCTGAGCGGCGTGTTCCAGGTCGCGCTCGGGATCGGCGTCGTCGGCCAGGTGGCGTGGCGCGCCGCCCACGGCAGCGAGCCCGCCGGTCCGCTGATGATCGCCGTCGGCCTGGTCGCCCTGGCCGCCAACGTGGCCTGCCTGCGGCTGATCGCCAGGCACCGCGACGGCGGCGTGCACATGCGGGCCTCCTGGATCTTCTCCGCGAACGACGTGATCGCCAACGCCGGGGTCATCCTGTCGGGCGTGCTGGTGGAACTGCTGGACAGCCGTGTGCCGGATCTGGTCGTCGGGCTGGCGGTGGCGGCGCTGGTGGTGCGCGGGGGCGTGCGGATCCTGGGGGAGGCGAGGGGGGCGGGGGGATGACCCGCAACCCGCGGATGGTTCATCATGAATCACATCGGGGAGGTCGGCCATGACTGACGGGAACCGGCTTCGGGCGCCGGGGGCCATACTGGTCTTCGCCCTGCTGCTCGATCTCGCGGGCTGCGCGCCGACCGCCGTCAGGTTGGAAGGGACGAGGTGGCAGCTCGCCGGTTGGACGCTGAGTTCCCTCGCCGCCGGAGACTACGCGATCACGGCCGAGTTCCGCGACGGCCGCATCGGCGGGCGCAGCGCCGTCAACACCTACGGCGGTCCCTACAAGGCCGGACCGGGCGACGCCTTCACCGCGGGCCCGCTCGTGGGCACGCTCATGGCGGGGCCGGAGCCGGCGATGCGTGCCGAGCGCGCCTACCTGGATCTGCTCGGACACGCCAGGTCCTGCCGGATCGAGGACGGCCGACTCACGCTGTGCGACGAGGGCGGGCAGGAGTCGCTGATCTTCGAGGCGGCGGGCGAGTAGCCGCGCATCGTCTCGCCGCCGCCGCGACGGAGGTCATCGACTTCGACACCTACCCGGACGGCTCGCCGGTCCCCTTGGCGCCCGTGGCCGCCGTCGCGCAGCCCGTCGCCGGTGACCGGACCCTGACGGATCAATTGACCTTGCTGCGGCAAGCCCCGTCGGGCATCTCCCGCCTCCGAGAAAACGCCGGGCGGCCCTCCGCCCGGCGCTGTTCTGTCGTCCGCCTGCACGCATCGCGCGCCGCGTCGGCCGGTCATCGTTACCGGTATCCTGCCTTGATCGAACCCCACGACGCCTCTTCCTCGGGGACGACCGGCACGCACTCCGCCGTGACGTTGTCGACCCAGAAACCCCAGTTGGTCAGGCTGGCGCCGGAAAGGTAGGAACCAGTCACCTCGATCGTGTGCAACCCGCAGGGCGCCGTGAAGCTCAGAGGGATGAAACCGTTCTCGTTTGCGGTGTGGACGTTCGAGTAGACCTCGTTGCCGTCGATCTTCACCGCGAACAGGGCGGTCGCTTCGCCGTTCCGCAGGAAATAGTAATCCAGGGCGATCATGCAGTAGCCGTTCTCGAAGCTGCTGCCGCAGCCGAAGCTCTGCGACACGGACCCGGTCCCCGCTGGCCAGGCGAACATGGGGGGATTGGCGCTGATGCGGGCCGAGTTCGCCGGCGAGCCGAAGCCGTCCGCGACGACGGTGCCGTAACCGGTCGTGGTGGTGGCCCAGCCCGTCAGGCCGCCGGTGAAGGAACCGTTGGTGACCTGGGCCGTGGCGGCCGAGGCCAGCAGCCCTAGGACGAGAATGGTCAGGATCAAGTGGCGCATGTTCATTCCCTTTCGGATCTGTGCGGCGTGAGCCGCCTGGATGGCATCGGATAAGTTCGTTCACTAACCCTAGCACGGTTTTGAACGGCCGTGACTAAAATAAACCAATATCATCCTATTTTACCGTCGGCGATCGCGCAACCGGAGTCCCGCGCTCCCGAATCCCTTGTCCCATCGTCTTTTACATTTCGAAATTCCGCATCCGTACCCTATCATGGAGGCGATGGCGACCGGACCGCCCGGCCGGGTCGCAGAGCACGCAACGGGTCCCCGAAAGGGGCAGACATGCCGACGATCGATTTCGCGGGACGCACGCTGGAAGTCAACGAAGAGGGCTTCCTGGTCCATCCCGAAGACTGGAACGACGACCTGGCCGTGCACCTGGCCAGGGCCGAAGAAGGTCTCGACACCCTGACCGACGAACACTGGTCGGTGATCAGGTTCATCCGCGGCCACTACGAAGAGAAGCAGGGCGCGCCCATGGTGCGCGCGGTCTGCAAGGCCACCGGCCTGCCGCTCAAGCGTGTCTACGAACTGTTCCCCTCGGGGCCCGCCAAGGGCGCCTGCAAGCTCGCCGGGCTGCCCAAGCCGGACGGCTGCGTGTAGCGCGATGGACGCGCTGCGGATCGGCGTGGTGGTCTGCGGCCTCGGCGCCGGCGGCGCGCTCGCCCTGCAGGCCGCCCGCGCCCGCGCCTACGGGCGGCGCCCCCTCTACGCGCCGGCGGCGGGCAGCGCCGCGCGCGGCGTGCTCTACGCCTTCGGCCCCGGCATGTCGCCGACGGCGAAGGAGAGCACCCGCACCCACCCCTGGGCCTACGCCCTGGGCGTGGCGTACCACCTCGGCGTCTTCGCCGCCTTCGGCTGCCTCCTGCTGCTGCTGTTCGACGCCGCGCCCGATCCCGCCGGGATCCCGGCGCGCGCGTTCGGCGTGCTGCTGTTCGCCGGCGTGCTCGGCGGCCTGGGCCTGCTCGTCCGCCGCTACACCACCGCGCACCTGCGCGGCCTCAGCGTCCCCGACGACGCCGTGGCGAACCTGCTGACCACCGGTTTCGTCGCGCTGGCCGCCGCGCGCCTGCGGTCCCCGGCGGCGGAACCGGCGCTGCTGGCGACGGCGATGCTCCTGCTGTGCTACGTTCCCCTGGGGAAGATCCGGCACTGCGTCTTCTTCCTTGTCTCGCGCCGGCACCTCGGCCGGCACTTCGGCCGGCGGGGCACGTTCCCGCTGCGTCACTGAACCCGGAGGCGCGCGCACCGATGTCCGAGATCGACGCTCTGGAAGCCAGGCTCGCGGCGCTCACCGACGAGGACCTCTCGCGCGGGCTCGACCTGTTCCGCGCGAAGCTGGGCGGGGCCGAAGCTGCCTACCTGCAGACCTGCGTCCGCTGCGGCCTCTGCGCCGACGCGTGCCACTACCACCGCACCGACCACGAACTCGCGTCGATCCCCGCGCACAAGCTCGCGCAGGTCGCCGCCGTCTTCCGCGCGCACTTCACGGCCGCCGGCCGCCTGGCCCCCGGCCTGACCGGCGCCCGCCGCTTCGACCGTGACATGGCCCGCGCCTGGGTCGAGGCGGTGTTCGGCCGCTGCTCGCTGTGCGGCCGCTGCAGCCTGAACTGCACCACCGGCATCCACATCTCGGCCGTCCTGAAGGCGGCCCGCGGCGCGTTGACCGAGATGGGCCTGATCCCGCCCGACCTGCTGCAGGTGGTCACGACCAGCCTCGAGACCGGCAACAACATGGGGATCTCGCGCGACGACTGGCTCGAGACCGTGCAGTGGATCGAGGAGGAGATGCAGCAGGACGTCGGCGATCCCGCCGCCCGCATCCCCGTCGACAAGCAGGGCGCGCGCGTGCTGTTCACGGTCAACCCCCGCGAGCCGAAGTTCTTCCCCCTGTGCCTGCAGGCCAGCGCCACGGTCTTCCACGCGGCCGGGGAGGACTGGACCGTCGCGAGCGAGGGCTGGGACCTGACCAACTACGGCCTGTTCAGCGCGAGCCCGGCCCACGGCGGCGCCATCGCCGCCAACCTCATGGCGTCCATGGACCGCCTCGGCTGCGGGACCCTGGTCATCGGCGAGTGCGGCCACGGCTTCGCCGCCGCCCGCTGGGAGGCGGCCGAGTGGCTGCAGAAGCGCCCGGGCTTCCGGATCGTGAGCTTCCTGGAATTGATGGAGGAGTACTTCCAGCAGGGCCGCCTGCACGTCGACCCGGCGAAGATCACCGAGCGGGCCACCCTGCACGACCCCTGCAACACGGTGCGCCACGGCGGGATCATCGAGCCCCAGCGGGCGATCCTGCGCCGCTGCCTCGCCGACTTCGTCGAGATGACGCCCAACCGGGCCGAGAACTTCTGCTGCGGTGGCGGGGGCGGGCAGCTCTCGATGAGCCGCTACCGGCAGAAGCGGCTGCAGTCGGGCGGGGTCAAGGCGGAGCAGATCCGCCGCACCGGCGCCCGCCTCGTGGTGGCCCCCTGCCACAACTGCATCGACCAGCTCATGGAACTCAACCGCGAGTACAAGCTCGGCGTCGTCATCAAGACCGTGGCGGAGGTCGTGGCCGACGCCTTGGTCCGGACGCCCGCGCAGCCCCTGGAGGAGCATCATGGCACCATCGCCCGATGAACGCGCCCAGCTGCAATCCGTCGACACCGTGGGCGCGTCCGGCCTGATCTACCTGGACAACGGCGCCACCTCGTTCCCGAAGCCGGAAGAAGTGTACCGCTACATGGACGCCTTCTACCGGCGTTACGGGGTCAACCCCGGCCGGTCGGGCTACGACCTGTGCATCGAGTCGGGCGAACTCGTCGAGGACACGCGCCGCCTGCTGGCCGGTTTCTTCGGCGGGAAGCACCCCGACCGGCTCGTCTTCGGCTACAACGCCACCGACGCGCTGAACCTGGCGATCTACGGGCTGCTCGCCCCGGGCGACCACGCGATCACGACGCACCTGGAGCACAACTCCAGCCTGCGCCCCCTCTGGGACCTGCAGCAGCGGGGCGTCGCGGTGGACTGGGTCGACTTCGACGAGCGCGGCTACATCGACCCCGACGCCGTGATCGCCTTGCTGCGCGCGAACACCCGCGCCGTGGTGATCAACCACGGCTCGAACGTGATCGGCACGGTGCAGCCGGTGCGCGAGATCGGCGCCGCCTGCCGCGCGCGGGGCATCCCCATGGTCCTGGACGTCTCGCAGACGGCCGGCATGATCCCCCTGGACATCGAGGAACTCGGGGCCGGCGTGCTCTGCTTCACCGGCCACAAGTCGCTGCTGGGGCCGATGGGCATCGGCGGCATGTACGTCCACGAGGATGTCGACCTGCGCCAGACGCGCGCCGGCGGCACCGGAGTGCGCAGCGCCCAGCGCCACCACCTCGAGGAGTACCCCTACCGGATGGAGTACGGCACGCCCAACCTGCCGGGCATCGCGGGCCTGAACGCCGGCGTCAAGTGGGTCCTGGAGCGCGGCGTCGACGAAATCCACCGCCACGAGATGGTCCTCTGGCGCCGGCTGCGCGACGGCCTGCGCCGGATCGACGGCGTGGTCCTGCACTGCCAGGACACGGAACAGGAGCGCATCAGCGTGCTGTCGTTCAACGTCGACGGGATGGACGCTGCCGACGTCGGCACGATGCTCGACGTCGACCACGACATCGCCTGCCGCACCGGCCTGCACTGCGCGCCGATGGTCCACGAGCACCTGGGCACGGACAAGATCCACGGCTCGGTCCGCTTCGGGATCGGACCGCTGAACACGCAGGAGCAGATCGACACGACGATCGCCGCCGTCGGCGAGATTGCGTCGCTGCGCCGGCCGAGGCGCGACTGACCGCTGCCGCAGGGGTGAGACCTGGTGGAGATGAAGCCGCAGGTTCCCGGTGTCCGCGTCCTGCTCGCGGCGCTCGTCCTGACGACGACGGTCGCCTTCCTGCGGGTGCTCGGCAACGACTTCGTGAACTTCGACGATGTCTTCTACATCACCCGCAACCCGTTGATCACGGCGCTCTCGCCCGCCGACGCGGCGGAGATCTTCGGCCGCTTCTACTTCGGCAACTACCAGCCGCTCGCCTTGCTGTCGCTCGCGCTGGATCACCGTCTGGCCGGCCCCGACCCCCGCGTTTTCCACGCCGTCAACCTGCTCCTGCACGTGCTCAACACACTGCTGGTGTTCCAACTCGTCCGGCGCCTGTTCGCGCCGGAGCGCGGGCTGTGGCTGCCGGTCGCCACCGCCGCCCTGTTCGGCCTGCACCCCCTGCATGTGGAATCGGTGGCCTGGGCCGCGCAGCGCAAGGACGTCCTGTACGCGCTGTTCTACCTGGGTTCGTTGGTCGCCTACGTCGCCCACGCCCGGCGCCCGCTCGGCGGGGGACGCCGCCTCCTGGCCGTGTCGGTGCTGCTGTTCGCGCTGTCGCTGCTCGCCAAGGCGATGGCTGTGTCCCTGGTCGGTGCGATCGTGGCCGTGGACCTCTACCTGCAGCGTCTGCCAAGGTTGCGCGGGCCGCGCCGCGACGCCCCGGCCCGGCCGACGCCGGCCGCCTACCTGCTGGAGAAGCTGCCCTTCCTGGTCCTGGCGCTCGCGGCCGGCGTGACGGCGGTGGTCGCCCAGCGGTCGGCCGCGTTCCTCGCGCCCGCCGACCTGCACACGCCGCTGCAGCGGGCGGCGATCGCCGGCTACGGGTTCGCGCATTACGCGGCGAAGCTGGTCCTGCCCCTGCACCTTTCCGCGTACCATCCGTACCCGGAGATGGGTGGCGGCGTGCCTCTCGGCTTCCTGCCGCACATCGTCTTGGTGGTGGCCGCCGTCGCGGGAACGATTTTCGCCCTGCGGCGGCACCGGGCCGCGGCCTTCGGGATCCTGTTCTACCTGGTCAACATCCTGCCCGTGCTGCAGTGGCTGCCGGTCGGCGACTTCATCGTGGCCGAGCGGTTCAGCTACCTGGCGTCGATCGGCGTGTTCCTGCTGATGGCGCTCGGACTGCAGGGTCTCGCCGAGCGCCGGCGCCGGCTGCGGGCGCCGTTGTTGGCGGCCTTCATCGCGTACCTGGTCCTGCTGGGCGCCCTGACCGACCGGCGCTGCGGCGTCTGGCGCGACAGCGTCACGCTCTGGAACGACGTCCTGGCCAAGTACCCCGACACGCCGCTGGCGCTGAACAACCGCGGTCTCGCCTGGGCCGAGCGCGGCGACCTCCCGGCCGCGCTCGCGGACCTCGACCGGGCCCTGCAGCTGGACCCGAGTTACGCGGACGCCTTGAGCAACCGGGGCGTCGTCAAGGGACAGCAAGGCGACGACGACGGGGCGATCGCGGACTACGACGCGGCCCTGCGGCTCTCGCCGGCGTTCGCCGCGGCGCGCACGGGCCGCGCGGGCGCGCTGTTCCGGCGGGGCGTGGCGCGGTTCCAAGCGGCGGAGTATGCTGGGGCGGTGGCGGATTTCGAGAGGCTCGCGGCCGTCGACCCGACCTACCCCGGCCTGCAGCAGAACTTGCGCGCGTCGCGGCAACGATTGGCGGCAGGGCGCGTAGTCAAAGACTGAACGACGGGAGCAAGACGATGGACGAGAAGAAGATCCACACCGAGGAATTCGAGATCAACGGCGACCGGCTCGTGGCCGAGGTCAAGAAACTGGTGCACGCCGGCAACATCCGGCGCATCACGATCAAGAACGAAGAGGGCAAGTCGCTGATCGAGATCCCGCTGACCGTCGGCGTGGTCGTCGGGCTATTGGCGCCGGTGCTCGCGGCCGTCGGGGCCGTCGCCGCGCTGACGACCAAGTGCGTCATCGTGGTGGAGCGGGTCGAAGACACGGCCTGATCCGGGCGGCGCCTCGGCCGCCGCGGGCCCTCGCAAGCGAAAGGTGGTCGGGATGCCGCAGAACAAGATCGTCATGGTGCAGGACAAGAAGATCGCCCTGGTCGCGCACGACAACAAGAAGCGCGACCTGCTGGAGTGGGCCGAGTTCAACCGCGACCTGCTCGCGCATCACGAGGTGTACGCCACCGGGACGACCGGACAGGCGCTCGAGAAGTTGCTGGGTTTCCGGATCAAGAAGATGCAGAGCGGCCCGCTCGGCGGCGACCAGCAGATCGGCGCCAAGATCGCCAGCAACGAGATCGATTTCCTGATCTTCTTCTGGGACCCGCTGGAGCCGCAGCCCCACGATTCGGACGTCAAGGCGCTGCTGAGGATGGCCGTGGTCTGGAACATCCCGATCGCCTGCAACCGCGCCTCGGCGGATTTCATGATCTCGTCGCCGTTGATGGAGGGCGAGTACAACCGGCTCGTGCCGGATTACGAGAATTACCGCTCCCGCAGGATCGACTGGGGTCAGCGGGACGCATCATGACCGGTCGGCCATCGGAAAGAGGCAATACCATGACCCCGTCTTCCCCGCTTCGCGGACTGACGCTCGCCGCGGCGGTCCTGTGCGTCGGCGCGACGGCCCATGCCGGCGGCGGCCCCGTCCTGCGGGCGGACGCCTACAGCGCCTACGAGGTGGATCTGGGCCGCGTGCGGGACGACTTGTTGCCCTGGTTGCTGTCGGCGGCGCCGGCGCAGGATGCGAGCGAGGCGCAGGACGTCGCGGACTTCCTGGCAGTCAGCGGCGTCCGGGCCCTGGACCGGCTGCAGCTGGAGTCGCGATCGTCGCTCGACCGCTCGTGCGCGAGGCTGGCGCTGGACCTGGACCCGCACGCCGACGGCGGGATCCTGGCCGCTCTCTGCGGCGTGCGCGGCGGCCGCTGCCGCTTCGCGCGCTACGTCCACGAGGACGAGGTGCTGGCGTTCGCGACCGTGGAGAACCTCCCCGGCAGCCTGGAGGCGCTGCTGCCGTTCCTGTCCCGGCCCGCGACGGGGCCGCAGGCCGTGTGGCTGAGCTTCGGCGAGGACGGCGAACCGGCGGTCGCCGGCGTTCCGGTCCGCAGCCGACTGCTGCCGCTGCTCGCAGGTGAGATCGACGTGATGCAGCTGCGGTCCCCCGGCGACGGCGAGCCGACGCTGGTCCTGGCCATCGCCACCCGGGACGGCCCCGCCCTGCGCGACCTGCTGCTGGACATGGCGGCCCGACAGGCCGGCGGCGGCGAGGGCGCGCTCCTGCTGGGCCTGATCCGCGGCCTGCCCGCGCAGCGGGTCGGGGAGTTCCAGGTGACGGCCCTGCCGATGGGCCCCGCGCTGGCGGTCAGTCGCGACTTCCTGGTGCTGGCCTCGGACCAGGCTGTGCTGCAGGAGATGCTGGCGCGGCCGCGCGGCGACCTGGACGTCCCGCGGGGGCACGCCTGGCTCCTCATGCGGGGAGAGGCGGTCTCCTCCTGGCGGGACAGCCTGGCTCGGCGGGCCCACCCGCACGCCCACTCCGAGGCGTCGCTGTCGCAGATGGCCCAGACGTTCGGCGGTCTGGGTTTCGAACGTTTCGAGATGCGCGCCAAAGGCCGACGTCACGGTCTCGACCTGGCGTTCCATGCCGAGGGTTCGTCCCTGAACGCCGGTTACAGAGCCATGTGCGAGATGCTGACGGCCGCGGCGGCCGATAAGACGGGGACCGAATGATGGGCGACGGCGGTCGGCACCGGCTGGAGCCCGACATCCTCGACCTGTACTGGCTGGCGGAAATGCTGGATCATGCACGCTGACGCTGACGACCTCGGCTTCGAGTACCGGGCCCGCAAGTCCGGCGAGGTCGAAATCCTGCACCGGGGCCGCCGCGCCACGACATTGCGCGGCGAGACGGCCCGGAGATTCCTGGAAGCGGCGGCCGGCGCCAGCCGTGCTGAATCGCAGCAGGCGATGGCCAGGCTGACCGGAAACTACAAGCGCGGGACCGAGCGCACCGCCGCCGCACATCCGCGCAACCGCCGGAAGAAGGCGGGGGAGGAGTGAAGACCGTGAAACCGTCCTCGACGTGTCCCGGCTGCAACGGCCGGCGGGTCTACGCCTCGAAGGAGATCAGCGCCGGCGGCGGCCATGCTCCCGACAACCTGCCGGGCCTCGGGCAGAACTGGTGGTCGGGCGCGGCCAAGTTCACCGTCGTGGTCTGCGCCGACTGCGGCCTGTCCCGGTTCTTCGCCAGCGACGACGCCGTCCG
This sequence comes from bacterium, assembly GCA_031441465.1. Classification (GTDB taxonomy): domain Bacteria; phylum Krumholzibacteriota; class Krumholzibacteriia; order LZORAL124-64-63; family LZORAL124-64-63; genus PNOJ01. The sequence continues at coordinate 12,621 of JANOEP010000058.1, forward strand.
CCGGCTCCCGGACGCCAAGCACTGGCGCAAGCTGTGACCGGAGCGACGCACGGCCGCGGACGGCCGGACACGAGGAGGCCGTCATGATCCTGCTACCGCTGCTGATCGGTTACTCCCTGGCCCTGAACGCCGGACTCGCGCTCCAGGGGGTCCGGGCTCGCACCACGATCAAGGGCTCGGCGCCCGCCACGCCGCTCCGCAAGGTGCTGATCGTCGGTGCCACCGGCGGCACCGGCCGCCACCTGCTGGAACAGGCGCTGGCGAGGGACTACGAGGTCACCGCGCTGGTCCGCCGGCCCGGGGCGCTCGCGCTCGCCCACCCGCGGCTGCGGGTCGTGCCCGGCGACGTCATGGACCCGGTCGCGGTCGAGGAGGCCGTGCGCGGCCAGGACGCGGTCCTCTGCGCGCTGGGCCATCGCCGCTTCTACCCGCCGTCGCGCGTCCTCTCCGACGGCACCCGCCACCTCCTGAGCGCGATGGAGGGCCACGGCGTGCGCCGCTTCATCTGCACGACGTCCCTGGGACTCGGCGACAGCGCCGGGCGACTGGGCCTCGCCTACACGCTCGTGGTCGTCCCCTTCGTGCTGCCCTTCTACTTCTGGGACAAGACCCGCCAGGAACGCCTGATCGAGGCCAGCCGCACGGCGTGGGTGATCGTGCGTCCGGGCGGGTTGACGAACGCCCCGGGGCGCGGCGCCTGCCGCGCCGGCCGCGACGTCGGCAGCTTCTTCGAGACGATCCGCATCCCGCGCGCGGACGTGGCGGGCTTCATGCTGGACCAGTTGACCGACGACGCCTGGCTGGGGACGGCCGTCGGGATCGGCCGGTCCTGAACCCGACGCGGTCAGGTCTCCCCTTCGTGGTCGAACTTGCGGCGCCAGCCGCAGATCGCACGACGTCGTCGGCCTCGTGATCGAGGCCCGGGTCTCGGGTCCATCCCGACGCCGTCGTCCAGGATCAGCTCCATCTTCACCGGATCGCCGGCCGTGATCTCGCGGCGGATCTCGTCGACGGGGGCGCCCGGTCAATCGCTGATGATCCCGGACGGCGCGTCCGGAATCCGTACGCGGAGTCCGCTTTCCGGTAGGGCGAATCCGGCTTCCGAACCCGCGCGCTGCGATTCGCGGTACGCGAACTGCAATCGGTGTTGCGAGCACGGGAGTCGGGGATCGCAGGAGGGAGCGCTCTTTGGGCGAGGGGTGCGACCGGGCGGTTCCCGGCTCCCTGGAGATCATGCCGCAAGACGGCGCAGGTCGCAGGGTGAGGTGGATGGGATGGGGCGGGGCGCGAGTTCCCCGCCCCTCGCTCGACTCTCCATCGAAACCCGGTCGGTGGTCCGACATTGCTACTGCGGTCGGCCTTGGCTACTTTCTGCGCCATGATCGCCCTCAACAACATCAGCAAGAGCTACGGCCGGCAACTCCTGTTCGTGGAGACGTCCTTCCAGCTCAACCCCGGCGAGAAGGTCGGCCTGGTCGGGCCCAACGGGTCCGGCAAGACGACGCTGTTCCGCCTCATCGTGGGGGAGGAGTTCCCCGACGAGGGCTCGGTGTCGGTGCCCAAGCGCACCACCGTCGGCTACTTCCGGCAGGACATCGGCGAGATGGCGGGGCGCTCGGTGCTGGACGAGGCCATCGCCGGCAGCGGCCTGGTCGGCGAGCTGCACCACGAGCTGACCGACCTGCAGCACGCCCTGGCCGACCCGTCCCGGCTGGACGAGATGGACCGTATCCTGGCCCGCTACGCCGAGGTCCAGGACGACTACCAGCACCGCGGCGGCTACGAGCTCGAGGCGCGGGCGCGCGAGGTGCTCCAGGGCCTGGGCTTCGCCGACGACCAGGTCGACGGCGACGCCGGCGCCCTGTCCGGCGGCTGGAAAATGCGCGTGGGCATGGCGCGGGTGCTGCTCGGCCGCCCCGACGTCCTGCTGATGGACGAGCCGACGAACCACCTGGACATCGAGTCCATCCTCTGGCTGGAGAAGTTCCTCAAGGGCTATCCCGGCGCGCTGCTGCTGACCTGCCACGACCGCGACTTCATGAACCGCGTCGTGACGCGCATCGTGGACATCGACAGCGGCGAGTTCGTCTCCTACACCGGCGACTACGACAACTTCGTGCGCCAGCAGGCGATCGCCGCCGCCAACCAGGAGGCGGCCTACGCCCGCCAGCAGGCCATGCTGGCCAAGGAGCGACGCTTCGTCGAGCGCTTCGGCACCCACGTCGCGAAGGCGGCGCAGGCGCAGAGCCGGGTCAAGAAGCTGGAGAAGATCGAACTGCTCGCCCCGCCGCGCCGGCGCCGGGTCGTGGACTTCCAGTTCCGCCAGCCGCCGCGCTCGGGCGAGGACGTCGTCGCGCTCAAGGGCGTCGCGAAGGCCTACGGCCCGCGGGTCGTCTACGACGACTTCGACCTCGTGATCCGGCGCGCCGAGCGCTGGTGCGTCATGGGCCGCAACGGCGCCGGCAAGACGACCCTGCTGAAGCTGGTCGCGGGCACGCTGGCGCCGGACGCAGGCACGGTGCGGCTCGGCGCCTCCCTGAAGGTCGGCTATTTCGCCCAGCAGTCGCTCGAACTGCTGGACGCGGACCTCACCGCTTTCGAAACGGTCCAGCAGGCCTTCCCCCTGGCCGGCCAGGGCGTGCTGCGCAGCCTGCTGGGAGCCTTCCAGTTCTGCGGCGACGACGTGGACAAGAAGGTCCGCGTGCTCTCCGGCGGCGAGAGGTCGCGGCTGGTGCTGGCCCGCCTGCTCTTCGACCCGCCGAACTTCCTGATCCTCGACGAACCGACCAACCACCTCGACCTCGAGACCAAGGAGATGCTCGTCGCCGCCCTGCGGGACTTCGAGGGCACGATGCTCTTCGTCAGCCACGACCGCACCTTCCTGCGCGGTCTGAGCACCAAGGTCCTCGAGCTGCGGCCCGGCGACGGCGAGGGCGAGCCGGCGCTGCCGCCCCTGGTCTACGACGGGTCCTACGCCGAGTTCGTGGCGAGCACGGGGGGCGAGGCGGCGGGCGTCCACCGGTAGGTTGGAAGCGGGCGGGTAATAGCGAAGGCCCCCGGCCTCGCGGCCGGGGGCCTTGTTACTTGGTAGCGGATGTTCAGGCGGGAATGCCTACTTCACCAGGGCCATCCTGATCGTCCGCGAGTCGCCGCCCGCGCTGAGCCGGCACAGATAGACACCTGCCGGAGCGACATGTCCGGCATCGCTGCGACCGTCCCAGGTGATCTCATGACGGCCGGCAGTGACCGCTTCGCCGCTGACCAGCCTCCTGACGACCTTGCCCGTCACGTCGTAGACGACCAGGTCGACCGTCGCCGGCTCCTGCACCTCGTAGCTGATGGTCGTCGCCGGGTTGAACGGATTCGGCCGGCAGGGGTGGAGCACGAGCCTCGTCGCGGGAAGATCGGGCGCGGCGGTCGGCGCCGTGAACTCGATGGAGTTGAGGTTGAAGCCCTGGAGCGTCGGCACGAATCGCATCACCTGGACGCCGGCGGGAAGGGTCGCCGCGGTGGAGACGGTGGTCCAGGCCTGCCAGTTGCCCGTGGGCGGCACGGTGACGTCGCCGGTCCGGTTCACGCCGGCGAACTCGAGGTGGAACGTGCCGCCCAGCGACGGCGACGCCACGCGGACGTCGATCGTGTACGTGCCGGCCACCGGCACCTCGACCGTGTACTCGAGCCACTCCACCTGGTAGATCCAGCCCAGGTTGTAGCCGCCGCCCACGTCGGAACAGTCCTGGATGTCCACGGCCTCCGCGAGGCGGTACCGGGCGCCGTTGTTGCCCGGGTCCGTGTCGTGGTAGGCGATGCCCTCGCCGCCGAGGTCGAAGTCCTCGGCCTCGATCCTGGCCGGCAGGGCGAACGGAGCGCCGTGGAAGGGCGCCTGGCCGCAACCGGACCCGACGGTGATCTCGACCGCGTCCTCACCGAAGGCGCTCTGGTCGTCGATCGCGCGGGCGACGATCGTGTAGCAACCGTCGGCGACGGAGGTCCAGGTGAAGGTGTACGGCGCCGTCGTGTCCTGGCCCAGATAGGTCGAACCGGCGTAGAATTCCACGGTCGCGACACTGCCGTCGGGATCGGAGGCGGTCGCGGCGATGGCGATGTCGCCGGCCGGCGGCTCGTCGGCCGGGGTCGGCGAGGTGATGACGACGACCGGCGCCTGGTTCGACGTCTCCTGGTAGACCCGCACGTAGTCGATCAGGTACTCCTGGGGCAGAGCCGCGGTGACGCAGGCCGGCTCCGTGCAGCCGGTGTAGTAGCCGCCGACCGCCGCGTTCAGGATGATGTAGAAGTCCTGATCGAAGGGCGCGAGGGGATTGTCGGGAGCGCCGTCGGAGTACCACTGCCAGCTGTACCTCGTGGAGAAGAGCACCCCGTCGACGTACCAGCGGATCTGCTCGGGCTCCCACTCGACGGCATAGACGTGGTACGCGTCGGCGAAGTTGGCGCCGCCCAAGGAATACGAACTGCTGGTGCTCGTGTTGGCGGGCCAGGTTCCGCCGTAGTGGAGCGCGCCGCCGACGGTGGTCGTGCCGTTGGCCGACTCCATGATGTCGATCTCGCCGCTCGCGGCCCAGCCGCCGTAGACGTCGTCCTGCGGCATCATCCAGAAGGCGGGCCACATCCCGCCGCCGGTGGGGATCTTGGCCCTCATCTCCATGCGGCCGTAGAGGAAGGCGTGCTTGCCCCGCGTGTGGACCTTGCCCGAGGTGAACTGGCGGCCGCCGTAGGCTTGTGCGCGGGCCGTGAGGATCAGGTTGCCGCCGGACACCGCGACGTTCTGGGCCCGGTAGTACTGGAGCTCGGCGTTGCCCCACCCGCAGAGGTTGGGACAGCCGTCGCCGATGTCGATGGTCCAGTTGCCCGTGTCGAGGCTCGTGCCGGCGAACTCGTCGGACCAGACGAGGGAGAAAGCGGCCAGGGCGGGCGTCGCCAGTCCGATCAGTGCGGTGATCGCGACGGCGAAGGCCTGGACATGGACGTGGGTTCTCGGAGACATCATCAGCTTGGACTCCCGGGAGATGCTGCAGATCGGTAGCTTCATCAAAGTATACACTTTGTTCGGAGTCCGCACATAGTGCAAAGTTCGCCTGCGTTCCCCAATCATCCCATCTGGCAAGAAATCGCACTGTTCGGGACGGCTGACCGCTGTTTCACAACGGATACCTAAGGGCGGATCTGGGCATGTTGGGGGCGATCTCGGCGGGACCATGATCGGTACCGGGCGAGATGATCGACGGTGAGCTGCCGCCGGGAGTGGAATGCCGCAGCGAGTTGAGGGGCAAGAAGAATCCCCGTGCTCTGGTCGCAGAGCAACGGAGACTCTTTCAAAGTGGTAGCGGGGGTCCGTTGCGAAGTCCAACAGAGGGACCGCCCGCAGGAATTCGAGGTCATTCCGCTGACTTTCGCAGGACGGGGGACGACCATGGTGCTGGCCGGGGCGGGGGGGGGGACCCTCATCGCTCCAGTCCCTTCCACGGTTCCCCGGGCAGCCTCGAGATCAGGATTCGTTGGACCAGTTCGAGAGCCCGGGGTGGGTCGTACGTGATCCCTGAGGCGAGAAGCGGCGGGACGTCGCGCAAGAACGCGTCGTCTGCCATCTTCTCGGCGAGGTTCGCTTCGAACTGGGTCCGGGTGACCCGTAGTCCGTCGTGCTCCATGTAGCGCAGGAAGCAATCGACGACGGCCTGGGTGTCGAGACGCGAAAGGCTGGATATGGCTGCGGAGAGGTCGAAGAGGTCCCGTCCCCTCTTCCGCTGGTAGAGCGCTCGCACCTTGGTGCCGAGGAGTTCCTCGAGGCCGTAGGTGAGGAGATCGGCCTCGCCGTCGAACCAAGGACTATCGACCGAGAATCGCTCACGGCGCAGCCCGAGGACGGAAAAATGCTCCCGGGTGTTGATCTCCACCTTGAGCTTCAGCGGAGTGACCGGCTTCGCTTCCGAGTCGAAGCGGTACACGAAGGTCGCGCGCCCTTGGCTCTGCTTCCAGCGCGGCTCCCCAAGCCATGGGTCCAGGCGCGTTCGCATGGCCTGCAGCACCGGTCCGATGGGACCGGGGTTGACCTGCACCATGTCGATGTCCTCGGAATAACGGGCCGGCGGGTCGAAGTGGAGCTTGTGCAGCGCCGTGCCGCCGCGAAAGGCGAGTTCCCGAACCAAGAGGTCGTCGCGGTAGAGTTCGACGAGCGCCCGGCTGATGACGAGATCCTGCTCGACCTGCGCGTCGGTGGCCCAGGGGGCGGCGCTGCGCCACGCGGTGATGTGGGCGCGCGGGATCATGGCTCGACCTCGATCTTCTCGTTGATCAGCAGGCGCCAGCGGCTGTCCTTCGACGCCGCGTCGGACGGCCGGTCAGGCCGCAGGGCCACGTAGCGATGCCCGCGATCAGCGATCCATTCGGCCAACTCTGAGCTCACTTCTCCGGCTCCCACCAGATCCAGCAGAAAGCCCAGGCGTTGGACGTTCGGCAGGCTGCCGTCGAGTTTGGCCGCCTCCACGGTCTTCACGGGATCCATTTTTTCGGCGAGCTCGGCCAGCACCGAGACCACGTGACCGATATGGCCCGCGGCTACCCGGTAGCGCAGCAGGTCCAGAGCGGTCGCCTCCGGGGTCGAGACGCGCATCAGGCCGGTCTCGGTCTTCACGTCCAGGACCGGAGTGGACTCCATGCCACGCTTCTTGAAGAACCGGATCCGCCCGCGGCCGGCCTCCACCGATCTGAGCTGTCCGTCGGTGATGACCTGGAACTCCTGTGGCTGTTGGTGGGCGGCCCCATGCAGCGATGCGGCGCTCAGCAGCCCGACGTAGTAGGGGCGGTCGGAGAAGGCCATCAGGTCGCGGATGTACCAGTCCGGGGGTGGGGCCCCAGCGTGCCGGTATTCGATGGGTACGATGACGTAGAAACCGCGGCGGGGAACGGCCAAGCGGTTCTTGGCGACCAGTCGTTGGACCGCTTTGGTCAGGGCCGTATCGGTGATTCCGAGCGACGCGATCGCCTCGTCGCGGGTCAAGGTGTAGCGGCCGCCAGCCTGGAGCTCGTCGACCAGCTTGGCCAGGCTTTCGGGATCTTGATGCTGTTTCGTATGCAAGACTGGACCTCCTGCAGCCAGTTCTGCGTACGGGCTGCTCCCGATGAGGATAGCTGGGGTGACGAGAATTGCAAGAAGATATGCACAAGTGGACGATAAATGTCTCCATGTGCTTATAAAGTGCGGATGGCGAGGCATCGGTACTCAGGCTGGGAGTTCGCCAAAGGGGGCCTGCTCCACCTCCGCCAGGATCTGCGAGCTATCCGGCGATGCGAAGATTGGAAGGTCATTCATGCCGAACTATTGGACCTCGCAAGGCCCTATGCCATTATGCTGAAGGATATGGGCGGGGGTTGACGTGACTATTTGTAGCCACCTGACTGCCTCCCAGGATTGAACAAAGGTCAGGATCTCATGCCGAAAAGACCCCTTTATCTCTCCAAGGGCCGTTTCAAGCTCGGAAGCGAATGTCCCCGCAAGCTCTACTACGAACATCACAAGAGGGAGTACGCCAACCAGAAGAAGGAGGACCCCTTCTTGATGGCGTTGGCCGAAGGGGGCCATCAAGTGGGGACGCTGGCCCAGCACTACTACACCGGGGGCGTAGAGGTCGAGTCCCTGGGCTACGACGAGTCCGTGGAGCAGACCAACGAGTTACTTGAGAGGGCAAACGTCACTATCTACGAGGCCGCGATCCGGCACGAGAACTACTTCATCCGGGTCGACGTGCTGGTCAAGGAGGGCGATCACGTCCGACTGATCGAGGTGAAAGCCAAGTCGTATGGGGGCGAGGACGCATGGTTGACCAAGAAGGGATTTGCAACGTCCGAAGCCTGGCCCTATCTCGACGACATCGCGTTCCAGACCTGGGTGGTCGAACAGGCCCGGCCACATTGGCAAGTTGATCCGTTCCTAATGATGGTCGACAAACGTGCCGTGACGACCGTAAACGGCCTGCACCAGCTGTTTCGCATCAAGCGCACAGACGACGGCCGTGTGGACGTAGTGATCACCGAACCGGTGGACGCCGACCGCCTGGGGCGGGAGATTCTCGCCGCCATTCCCGTGCGGCAATACGTAGACCGGATCGTTGCTGGAACCATGCGTGACCCGGACAAAACTCCCGATTGGCAGCTTGCGACGCTCTCTGACCGTGCCCAGATGTTCGAGCGCCTGTATCGCACCGGTGAACGCATGGCGCCTCCGGTGGGTACGATTTGCAAGAAGTGCGAGTACCGTAATGATGCCGAATCCGAGGCCGCAGACCTGAAGAGCGGTTTCGACGAGTGCTGGCGGGAACACTGGGGTGAGGAATATGGGACTGGCGTGCCCCTTGTCACCGACTTGTGGAATTTCAGGGGTGCAGAGAAATTTCTGAACAATGGCATCTGGCGGATGGCCGACGTACCCGCGGGGGACTTGAAGCCAGTACAAGCCATTCAGCACCGAGTCACCTTGAGCCCTGCCGAATCCGAGTGGGTTTCTCCCCTCTTGAGGGATGAACTGGATAGTTGGCGCTACCCCCTGCACTTCCTGGATTTCGAGACCATCGCCCCAGCCATACCCCTCCACAGGCAAATGCATCCTTATGAGAGCCTGGGCTTCCAATTCAGTTGCCACCATGTGGACCGGGACGGAACCACCACCCACGACCAATTCATCGCGGAGGACCAGGGGAGGTATCCCTGCTATGCGTTCTTGACCGCCCTAAAAGCGATTCTGGACAAGGACGATGGGACTATTCTGCGCTATTCGCCCCACGAGAACACCATATTGCGGCATCTGCGACGCAACCTCGTCTCGGGTCGGCCACCGTTGCCCGATGGGTTCGACACGGCAGCGATGATTGCCTTCATCGACGAAATCAGTCAGGCCACCAGTAGCGAGCCGGCCCATAGGGGCGCCCGCAGCATGGTGGACATATACCCCCTGGTCCAAACTCACTACTATCACCGGCGCATGGGGAGCAAGAAGTCTATCAAGGCCGTGCTGGACGCCATGATGTCGACCTGCGAAACCCTCAAGGAACGCTACAGCCGACCGCTGGAGTTTGGAACCAATCTGAAAGGGATGGTGATGCACCAGGTGGACCCGGCCACCAGTGAAACCCGTGACCCTTACGAATTGCTGCCGCCGGTGTTCGCAGGCCTGAATCTGGATGATCTCCAATGCATGGAGTTCTTCACCGAACACGAAGACCTGCGGGATGGCGGAGCAGCCATGATGGCCTATGCCAGGATGCAGTTTACGGAGATGGGCGAATTGGAACGGAAGCAGGCCGTTGATGCTCTGTTGCGGTACTGCGAGTTGGACACCCTGGCGATGGTGATGGTATGGCAAGGGTGGAGCTCGAATGCCGAATGATCGTTCCCCTGGCTATGAGACGAGGCTCTTGTTGCGTATCGAAGGGCCGGATACGCCGGGCTTTCTGTTCCGCGAGTAGTAGACCTGGAACAGGTGGTAACTTGTTCGAGGGCCCTCCCACGCGTCGAGTGCCGAGGTTGCCGGCACCCGCGGCTGATAGCGCCAGAAGTTCCTACAGCATCACCGGCTCCAGCGCCGACAAGTTCCTGCGCTTCTGCAAGCAGGAGGCCGCCCGGGACGAGTCCGCCACGCTTTCGAAGGCGGTCATCCGCGGGCTGGTCTCCCTGGCCGACCAGGGCTGGTGGCCGGGGGGCATGGCGCCCTACACCTACGGCTACGACCTCGGCTACTTCGACCAGACGGGCACGCTCTTCCAGATCGTTCGCAACACCGACGAGGGCGACAAGCTGATCCCCGACCCAGAGGGCAACCCCGTGCGCACCGTGCGCCGCGGGCAGAAGGTGAAGGGCTCCGATCGGGAGCACGTACGGCTCTTGCCCACCCAGCACGCCCGAGAGCGTCGACGTGATCCGACGCATCTTCGGCTGGTACACGGGCGGCGCCGGCCTCGGCTTCAAATCCATCGCCGACCGCCTGAACCGCGAGGGCGTCGTCTACCCGAAGGCCAAGGGCTGGGCGATGTCGTCGATCCGGGTGATCATCATGAACCCCGCCTACATCGGCCAGGTGGTCTGGAACCGGCGGCGCATGGGCAAATTCCACCGCATCGCCGACCGCCGCGAGGTGGAACGGGGCGGCTGCGACAAGCGCCGCCTGAAGTGGAACGGCCCCCAGGACTGGCTCGTCTTCGAGAACGCCCACGAGGCCTTGATCGACCGCGACACCTTCGACCGCGCCCAGCGCATCCTCGAGCAGCGCGGCAACCACCGCAAGGCGACCGGCTTCCTGACCGGCAAGGCCAAGGTGTCGCCCTACCTGCTGTCCGGTCTGATCAGCGGCGGCGCGTGCGGCGGGTCGATGCACGGCCGCACTACCTGGAAGAACAAGTGGCGCAAGGACGGTACGCGCATCGGCACGAAGTACTACGTCTGCGCCGCCGCCATCACCAAGGGCAAGACGGTCTGCCAGCCCATCCAGTTCCTACAGCGGGTGCTCGACGACTTCGTGCTGGATTTCGTGGCGCAGAGGATCGACGCCTTCCCCGACGCGCGGGGGAAGGACGCGCTGCGCGCCCTAGTCGAACGGCAGCTCGCTCCGGCGACGCCTGACCCGGGACCGGAGAAGAATCGCCTCAGGACGCGCCTGACCGAGCTCACGACGAAAATCGACTCGGTGATCGACCTGGCTGCCACCTCCGCCGAGCATCGCGATCATATGAAGGACCGGCTCGGGCGGCTCCTGGGCGAACGTCAGGAGATCGAAGGACGCCTCCGCACGCTCGATCAAGCCCCAGCCCGGGGGTCGAACCCGGAGGTTCTCGTTGACGCTATCCTGGCGGGCCTCCCCGACGCCCGCCAACTCTTCGACCACGGCACCATGGAAGAACGCAAGCGAGTTATACGCGCCTTCGTGGAGAATCTGACGGTCGATGGGGTGGGCGGAAGCGGCGAGCTGAGAATAAAAAGAGTCCCCGATGCTCAGGGCATCGGGGACTCTTTCAAAGTGGTAGCGGGGGCAGGATTTGAACCTGCGACCTTTGGGTTATGAGCCCAACGAGCTACCAGACTGCTCCACCCCGCATCCAGATCTCGGCACCGCCGCCTGCTCGGCAGCGGGCGGCCAATATAGGGAGCCGCCCCGGAACTGTCAAGGTGCCTGTCACTCGCCCGCGGCGGGCGCGGGCGGCGGCGCCAGGGCATCCTCGCCGACGATCTCGATGACCTTCTCCTGCGGCCGGCGCATCCGGTACTTCTCGCGGGCGATCCGCTCTAGGGTCTCGGTGTCCGCCGTGTCCCGCAGGGCGACCAGGCCGGTCTCGATCTCCGCGCGGCGCCGCTGCAGGTCGGCCACTTCCCGCTCGAGGCGGAGCCGCTCCTGGCGCAGGTCCAGGTACGTCCGCAGGCCGTTGGCGCCGGTCAGCGTGCTGAACAGCAGGACCATGACCCCGGCGCCGCCGAGCCACAGCAGGGACAGGCGCAGGCGCCGCCGCAGGGGGGAACCCCGCACGGCGGGGGCGCCGCGTGCGAAGGTCGGCGCCGCCCTCGACGACGACGGAGAGGACGGGATGCCCGGGATACGCACCATGGTTCCTCCTTGAACCCCATGCCGGCAGGCGTGCCTCAGTCCAGGTTGTAGAAGCAACCCTTGCCGGGATACACCGCGAGGTCGCCCAGCTCCTCCTCGATGCGCAGCAGCTCGTTGTACTTCGCGATGCGCTCGCTGCGGCACAGCGAGCCGGTCTTGATCTGGCCGGCGTTGGTCGCGACCGCCAGGTTGGCGATGGTCACGTCCTCTGTCTCGCCGCTGCGATGGCTGACGACATTCGTGTAGGCCGCGCGCTTGGCGATCTCGATGGTCTCGAGCGTCTCGGTCAGCGTCCCGATCTGGTTCAGCTTGATCAGGATGCTGTTCGCGCAGCCTTCCTCGATCCCGCGGCGCAGGCGCTCGGGGTTGGTCACGAAGAGGTCGTCGCCGACGATCTGGATGCGACCGGCCAGGCTCTCGCTCAGGGCGCCCCAGCCCTCCCAGTCGTTCTCGTCGAGACCGTCCTCGATCGAGACGATGGGGTAGGCGTTCACCAGCGTCTCGTACCACGAGATCAGCCGGCCGGCCTCCCACGGCTCGCCGCCCTCCGCTTGCAGGGTGTAGCGCCCGTCCTTGAAGAAGCCGCTCGCGGCGCAGTCCAGGGCCAGGCCGATGTCCTCGCCGGGGCGATAGCCGGCCTTCTCGATGGCCTTCATCAGCACGTCCAGCGCCTCGCGGTTGCTGCGCAGGTTCGGCGCGAAGCCGCCCTCGTCGCCGACGCCGGTGGACAGGCCCATCTCCGTCAGGACCTTGCGCAGCGTGTGGAAGACCTCCGCGCCCATCTGCAGGGCTTCGGCGAAGCACGAAGCGCCGGTGGGCATGATCATGAACTCCTGGATGTCCACGTTGTTGTCCGCGTGGGCGCCTCCGTTCAGGACGTTCATCATCGGCACGGGCAGGGTGCGCGCCGCCACGCCGCCGAGGTACTGGTAGAGGGGCAGCGTGACCGCCTTCGACGCCGCGTGGGCCACGGCCAGCGACACGCCGAGGATCGCGTTGGCGCCCAGCTTCGACTTGTTCGGCGTCCCGTCCAACTCGCAGAGGATGCGGTCGACCAGGATCTGGTCGGTGGCGTCGATGTCCAGCAGCTCGGGCTCGATGATCTCCTGGATGTTCTGCACGGCCTTCAGCACGCCCTTGCCGTGGTAGACGGCCATGTCGCCGTCGCGCAGTTCGATCGCCTCGTGCTCGCCGGTGGAAGCGCCGCTGGGCACGGCCGCCCGACCCACGTCGCCCCCGTCCAGGAAGACGTCGACTTCGACGGTCGGATTGCCGCGGGAATCGAGGATCTGGCGGGCCTGGATCGCTTCGATGTTCGTCATCGGGGGCGCCTCTTTCGGGTCGGGAGTCGGTACGGCTGCGGGTGGGTCGGGGGCAGTCTAGGCCGCGGTCGCAGGGGTGTCAAGGGCAGGCCCGGCAAGCCCCGTGCCACCGGCGTCCTGTCCGCCGCCGCCGCCGCGTGGTATCATCATGGGAACCCGCCGCCACTCCCGCCGCGAAAGGTCCGCCATGAACCGCATCGTCGCCGCCGCACTGCGCCTGCCGGCCCTGTCCCTGATCATGGTCCTGGCCCTGTTGCCGGCCGGTGTCTGCGCCGGCGGGGATCCGCCGCCGGAACGGGATGTCGACGGTCTCGAGGACCTGCTGCCGCGGCGCGAAACGCTGCGCGAGCGCGAGGTCTGGCGCGGGCGCGAGGCGCAGATGCCGCAGCGCGGCACGCTCGCCGATCCGCCGCCCCCGGCGCCGGTGCGCAACGTGGCGGAATGGGAGCCCGCCACCGGCGTGCTGATCCGCTACCCGCTCGGCCTGCCCTACGCGCTGCTGCGCGACCTGGATGACGCGGTGACCCTCCACGTCGTGGTGTCCAGCGGTTACCAGGCGACGGCGCAGACCAACCTGACGGCCAACGGCGTGGACATGGGTCGCGTCCAGTTCCTCGTCAGGCCCAACGACTCGATCTGGACGCGGGACTACGGGCCCTGGTACGTCTTCGACGGCGCGGGGGAATTCGCGATCGTGGACCACGTCTACAACCGGCCCTCGCGGCCGAACGACAACCTGATCCCGATCTACTTCGCCCAGCAGCAGGGCCTGCCGGTCTACAGCCACGACATGTACCACACCGGCGGCAACTACATGACCGACGGCGCCCACATCGGCAGTTCCACGCGCCTCGTCTACGACGAAGCCGCCGCGGCCAACGGCATGAACGAAGCCCAGGTCGACCAACTGATGGCCGACTACTGCGGCCTGCAGCACTACACGGTCGTGGACGACATCGAGTCCGGCGGCATCCACCACATCGACACCTGGGCCAAGTTCCTGGACGAGGAGACGGTCCTGGTCAAGCGGGTCTGGCCCGCCCACGCCACCTACGCCGCGCTCGAGCAGCGCGCGACGCTGCTGGCCTCGCTCACGGCCTCCACCGGCCGCAACTACCGCGTCCACCGGGTGACCTGCCAGGACATCGGCGGCGGCAGCCCGGCGTCCTACACCAACAGCCTCATCCTGAACCGCCGGATCTGCGTGCCGCTGTTCGGGAACGCGGCCGGCGACACGGCCGCCCTGCAGGCCTACCGCGCGGCCGCTCCCGGCCACGACGTGCGCGGCTACGCCTACGGCGGCTTCCTGAGCGACGACGCGCTGCACTGCCGGGCCATGGGCGTGTTCGACCGCGGCATGCTGCGCGTGGAGCACACCCCGCCGCAAGGGGAGGTCGTCGGTCCCGCCGACCTGCTGGCCCTCGTCGAGGCCCACAGCGGTGAAGCGCTGACCGCTGTGGACCTGGTCTACCGTCCGACCGGCGGCGACTGGACGGTCGTGCCGATGTCCGCTCAGGGCGGCGGCGTGCATGCCGGGCAGATCCCGGCGCCGTCCGCGGACACGGACGTCGAGTACTACGTGCAGGCCGCCGACGCGTCGGGCCGCACCGCGTCGTCGCCGCGAACCGCACCGGTCGTCCGTCACGCGCTGCGCCTGCTGGCGCCGGCAACGGCGGTCGACGGCGGACCGGCCGCGACCGTACAGGTCCCGGCGCCCTGGCCGAACCCCTTCAATCCGGCGGTCAGCTTCCGGTTCGAACTGCGCGAGGCGGCGCCGGTCCGCCTGACCGTGGTGGACGCCCGCGGACGCCTGGTCCGTCGATTGCTGGACGGCGGCATGCAGTCTGCGGGCCCGACGGTACTGGTTTGGGACGGCCGCGACGACACCGGCCGGCCCGCTGCCTCCGGCGTCTACACGTTTGTGCTCGAAGCGGCCGGGCTGCACCACCGCCGCCCCGTCACGCTGGTGCGCTGACCCGCCGCCGGGGATCTGGTTGACCATCGGGCGGCGCGCCCCCTATCTTCGCCGCGTTGTCGGCTTGGACGGGGAGTGCCGCGGGATGTTCGACCGTAACGAGGACCTGAAGCTGGTCCGCCGCTGCAAGCGCGGCGACGAAGCGGCGTTCGCCGAGCTGCTCGGACGTTACCGTAATGCCATCTACGGGCTGTGCTTCCGGATGACGCGCCGCGCCGAAGACGCCCGGGACCTCGCCCAGGAGGTCTTCATCAAGGTCTTCTCGCTGCTCGATCGTTTCGACGAGACCTACGCCTTCTCGAGCTGGATTTTCCGGATCGCCACCAACCACTGCATCGACCACCTGCGCCGCAACCGGATGCGGTTCCTGTCGTTGGATGGTTTCACGGGTCCGGACGGCGAGCCCATGGAGATGCCGCTGCCCGACGGCGGGCCCGGCCCCGACCGGCTGCTGGAACGCAGCGAGGCGATGGAACGGCTGGAGGAGGTCGTCGCGGACCTGCCTCCGCATTACAAGGTCATCATCCTGTTGCGGCACGACCAGGACCTGTCCTACGAGGACATCGCGGTGGTTCTGGACCTGCCCCTCGGCACGGTCAAGGCCCGGATCCATCGGGCCCGGGCCATGATCCAGCAGATGCTGCAGGCGCGGTCCTATGATATATGACCCGGGTGGAAAAGGTCCCGAAACCGTGAAACCCGAAGCCAGGGATGCCGTACGACTGCTCATGGACATAAAAGCAAGCCACCGGCGACACACCGGGGCTGCGAACCGAAGGACGGTCAGCCCGGAGCCGCACAGCGGGTAGGAGACCCTGGAGGACGATCATGAAGACTGGAATGCAACCACCCGCGCCGCCGGATTGCCGGCAGACGCGAGACAAGATGCAGGACTACCTCGACCAGACCCTCCCGAAACGGGAGTCCTTGGCCGTGTTTTTGCACTTGCGCGAATGCGAGGGGTGCCATCAGCATCTCGCCGCGCTCCAGGCGCTCTACGAACGGTTGGACAACCTGCCGCCGATCGAAGCGCCCGCCGATTTCGACGCGCGGATCCTGGCCGCGGTACCTTACGAGACCTACCGGGCCATGGCGCCGTTGCGCAGCCCGCGGGTGCCCGTCCTGCTGGAGCACGAGAGCCTGCCGGCCTGGGTGAGGTCACGATCCGTGCGGCTCGTCGGTCTGATCGCGGCGGCCGCCGCCCTGGCTGCCGCCACGACGGGCGACGTCGCGGGGACCGCCACCTGGACGGTCGCCGGCCTCGGCTGCTTGCCGGAATTGTCGGTCCGCCTGCAGAATCTGTCCCGGAGGATCTATGTCGCGACGGTGCACAGGTCGATCTCGCGCTGACCGTGGCGCCGCGCTGCGGACCGCCCTGCTCCTGGCGCTCGCGCTGGGTTCGCTGGGCGTCTCCGTCTGCGCCTCGCAATCCGAGCGGCCGGTCGCTCCGGCCGCGACGATCGCGCGAGCTTCCGCCCGCCAGGATTCGCTGCGCAACGCCATCCGCCAGCGCCTGCACCGGATCGACGCTCTCCAGGACTCGCTCAAGACCGCCGAGGATCCGCAGGTCGCCCAGGCGATGCAGGGCCTCGAACAGGTCATCAAGGAGATGGAGGCCCAACTCCAGGACCTCGACGTGCGCATCGACGAGCGCCGCCTCGAGGTGTCCAATCCCAGCGGCAACATCCAGATCGAATTCCCCGCCGACTGGAGCGAAAAGGTCAGCCAGGGACTCAGCGCCATCACGGCGACGATCCTGGCCGAACTGCCCGACACGCTCGACCTGGAAAACGAGATCTCGAAGTTCCGCGAGCAGGCTCACGCCTTCAACTGGGACGTGTTCGCCGACGAACCCCCCGAGCGCAGGATCATCGGTTCGGAGATCGTCACCACGGGCAACGACGCCGTGGTCGAGAGCGACGAGCGCGTCACCGGCAACGTGGTGGTCCTGCTCGGGGACGCGACGATCCTCGGCCAGGTCGACGGCGATGTTGTCGTCGTGGGCGGGTCGCTGACCCTGGCCGACGAGGCCGTGGTGAAGGGGAACGCCGTCACGGTGTTCGGTACGTCGCGTCGCGACGAGACCGCGAAGGTCGAGGGCAATGTGGTTACGGTGGGCGTCGCCGGCATCAGCAGCGACGACGGCTTGAACCGATTCGTCGGCAGCGGCGCGACCGGGCTGCTGGTGCTGCTGCCGCTCGGCGTGCTGTTCGGCTTGACGCTCTTGACCGTCGCCCTGGTGCCGGCCTGGCGGCTAGAGGTTGTGGCGAACCGCCTCTCGATGCAACCCGGCCGCAGCCTGCTGGTCGGTCTCGGTTGGCTCGTGCTCGGGCACTTCATGTTCGTGGTGGTGGTGGCCGTGCTCGCGATGACGATCATCGGGATACCCCTGGCCCTGATGCTCGGCCTGGCCTACATCGTCCTGGGCCTGGTCGCCCTCGGCACCGTGGCCGGACGGGTCGGCAAGCGCCTCTGCGCGGGGCGCTTCCAGGATCGCCTGCAGTCGCTCGGCTGCATCGCGGCCGGACTCTTCGTGATCCTGTCGCCCGCCATCCTCGGGGCGATCCTGACGGCGATCCCGGCGCTCTCCGGCTTCGGCAAGATGCTGGAACTCCTGGCCGTGGTCGCGCAGCTGCCGATCTATTGCCTGGGCGTCGGCGCCATCCTCGACAGCCGTTTCGGCGGCCGACACCGCCCGGCTGCTGCTTGAACGGGGGGATTTTCCCCACAAGAACTGCGTGATTTTACCCTCCCGGCCGTCCCCGTGTCGGTGGCCCTTCCATTCGCTGACCTGGCCCCACGACATTCAAACCATTGAATATCCGTCAGTTGTGTGTCAAGATCGGGCCTACGCCCGGTCGGTGGCCGCCGCCCGCACCCCGGCGGCACGAACCCTGCGGGATCTCTGTCCAGCCACGGGACCGACGTCTCATAGGGGGGGACCAAGGATCTCAAGGGGCCATGATGGACAGGACGAACTCCAACTTCCCGGTCAAGACCCTGCGCGGCGCGACGCTCCTGGTGGCGTTGTTCGCGATGTCCTGGTCCGGTGACGCCGCTGGTCGGACCTTCACCGCGTCCAGCGGGCTGCGTGTCCGGATCCACACCCCCGCCGATCTGGCCCCCTACCTTGTCCACGAAGACGGCGCCTTGCTGCTGCGCCATCCGGCTCTCGGCGAGATCGAACTGCTGCAGGGTCCGCACGACCCCCGCCTGACCCGACGCGACGCCGCCGAATTCCTGCCCTTGCCCGCGGATGTCGTCGCCGACGCGCTGGGCGACCTCCAAACCTTGAAGCTCGACCTCGACGTCGACGTGTTCCTGCTGCCCGCTCCGCCGGCCGAAGTTCTCGGCAGCTTCGCGCGCGCGGGCGCCATCGTGCTGTCGCCGGCCTTCGGCCCCGTCGCGGCGAGCACCGTGGCCGACGTGACCGTCCACGAGTTGGGCCACGTGCTGACCTGGGCCTGCTTCGACCGCCGTCCCGAGCTGTGGGCACGCTATCTCGAGCTGCGCGGCCTCACGGCCGACCGCCACGGCCCCGAGGCTCCGCACGCGGAGCGTGCCCGCGAGATCCTGGCCGAGGATATCCGCTTCCTGTTCGGCGGCGCGCTGGCGACCGCCAGCGGCGCCATCGAGAATCCCTCCCTGGTCACGCCCGACCAGGTCGGCGGTCTCCAGGAGTTCCTGAGCGAGGCTTTGGGCAGCGGGCCGGTCGTCGGCGCGGCGCTCGCCTGCACGGCGTACCCCAACCCCTGCAACCCGCTGACCACCGTCGCGATGGCCTTGCCCGCGGACGCCTTCGGCGACGCCGGCGAGGCGCTGCTGACCGTCTACGATCTGCGCGGCCAAGCCGTCCGCACGGTGCGCGGCGGCGAGATCCGCAACGGTCGCCTGTTGGTGTCCTGGGACGGCCAGGACGACACGGGCCGTCGGGTGGCGTCCGGACGCTACGCCTACGCGCTGACCTGGCATCGGGCCGCCGGACGCGGCACCGTCACCGTCGCGCGCTGAGCGCCTGGGGTCGCGGCCGTCCCGGGGGGGGCGACCACGGCCCTGGCGCCAATCTCCTCTCGTCTTCCCACTCGCCGGTTGTCCCCGCCGACTTGCCGACGTAACCTGAACCGGAACCGGCCAACGGGGAGGCAGCTTGACCATGCCCAGGCACAGCCGATGCCGTCTGCTGACCGCGGCGATGCTCTGCGCGGCGCTCGCGCCGGTCGTCACGGCCGGCTCCCTGCGCGGCGAAGCCCCCCGTGCGCGGCACCAGCGCGGCCTGGCGGCCGTCGATTCGCTCATGGCCGCCGGCAGCTGGGAAATCGTCGCCGCGCGCGCCGAGATCGTGCTGGCCGACGACGGCGTGGACGAGGATCTGCGCTGGCGTCTGCACCAGCGCGCGGGTCTCGCCTTGCAGCGCCTCGACCGCCTGGACGCGGCCCTGGCCCACCTTGAGCAAGCCGTGCTGTGGGGGCCGACGGAAGCCGTCAACCACCGCAACCTGGCCACGTTGCTGGTCGCCCTCGACCGGCGCGGCCGCGCGCTGGCGGAGTTCGGCCTTGCCTGCGACCTCGACCCCGCGGACTGCGCCGTGCGGGTCGAGTACGCACATGTCCTGGTCGACTACGGGCAGCTCCGCGAGGCGATGGCGACGCTGTCGGCCGCCGCGGACCTCTGCGGACCGGAGGATCCCCGGTTGTTGAGGGCCCGGGCGCGCTGCCGTCTCGCGGGCGGCGATCCGGCCGCCGCGCTGCCGGACCTCGAACGTCTTCACGATCTCGCGCCGACGCCTCAGAGCGGCCAGCAATTGGCCCTCGCGCGCTTGCGCGCCGGGCAACCCGCGGCGGCCAGGCTCCTGCTGCTGCCTCGCTGGCGCGAGGAATTGGACGACCAGGGCCTGCGCATCCTGCTGGAGGCCGACGCCGCACTCGGCGATCCCGCGCACGCCGTCTCACTGGCGCTGTCCCTCAGCGAAGGCGGCGCCCGCCTGCCGCGCGACCCGTCGGTCTGGTCCCAGGCCGCCTTGGTCTGCATCGGGACGAACCGCGACCACGAGGGGCTGATCCTCATCGACCAAGCCATCGCCTTGGCGCCCGATGATCCGGGTTTGCGCCACAACCGCGTGCTCCTGCTGAAGCGCCTGGGCCGTGCCGACGAGGCGGAGCAGGAATGGGCCCGGGTTCTGGCTCTGGAGCCGGACCGGATTCCCGACTAGTCGGCCGTCGAATCCGACGCCTCGACCCGCTCCGGACCAACTCCCGGTTGATTTCAGGCGCTGCTTGCCCTTACTTTGAACCGAGCTTGGTACCGTGCCTTAGCGCCGCACCCTCGTTCCTGCCGGAACCGGGGGCGGCAGCGGTTGTGCAGGATTTCGGGAGGTCGAGATCTTGATGAAGAAGCTAGATCCGCGCGCCGGCTCGCTCGTCGCCGTGGCCGCAGCCGCCGCGCTGCTGGCGCTCGGCTGTTCCCTGGAGCCGGAAATCTCGGAGTCGCTGGACATTACGGGCAACCACAGCACCGGCGATCTGTTGATGGTCACGGCGGACACCTCGTCGGACGGCTACCAGTACCTCGAGCCGGATCTCTCGCCCGACGGCACTCGCCTCGCTTTCACCATCGACTGGTTGGCGATCACTCCTCCGGGGCAGCCGCCCGACGTGCCGCCGCTGATCCGTCAGCTGGCGGTCATGCCGCTGCAGGTGCAGGATCGTCCGAAGCTCAACCTGCGCGAGCAGGGTGCGGCCCTGATGCTGCTGAACACCTACCGCATGTCCATCGGCATCGGGCAGGTGCCTCTGCTGCCGAACCGGGACTACCAGAAGGGCACGCCCCGCTGGCTCAACGATGACGATCTCGTCTTCTGGATGGAGACGCCGCGAGGCGCGCGGCTCTTCCACACCAGGGTTCCGCCCAACTTCACCAACGGGCAGGACCTCGACATCACGCTCCTGCTGCGCGAGCCCGACGACGACCTCGTCCTGGGCTGGAAATACTGGGAAGACATGTCGCCCAGCGTCTCGCCGAACGGGCGCTGGATCGCCTATTCCCGCTACGGCCACGCGGACGCCGATTCGCTGTCCCAGGCGACGGACCAGGCGATCTGGGTCTGCGCCGTCCCCGAGGCGGGCCAACTCAGCCCGCTGGCGTTCCCGATCACCCGCGAAGTGTCGATCTGCGACACCCCGTCCTGGTCCCCGGACGGGCGCCAGATCGTCTTCTCGGCCACGCTCGACCTCGCGAACGTCAACGACTTCACCACCCGCGAACTGTTCACCGTGGACTTCGACACGACCGGCCTGGCCGCCAACGGCGAGGTCGTGCTGGATCGCGGCCTCTCGCGTCTGACGACGTCGCCGCCGCCCTCCGGCAGCAACTTCATCGTCCGCAACATGGAGCCGACCTACAATCCCGACGGCTCGTCGATCATCTTCGTCTCGGATCGGCGCGTGCCGACGATCACGCTGAACGAGCGCAACATCTGGCGGATCCCGGCCGACGGCAGCCTCGAACCCCGGCTCCTGTTCTTCACGCGATCCGACGACCAGGGAGCGTTCTTCACCGGGCGCACGCCCGACGAGATCCTCCTCACGAGTTCCGTCGGGTTCCCGACCGAGATGCTGGACGAACTCTGGAGCGCAGCCTACGACAGCATCGCGGAGGCCAATCCGGATCTGACCGCGATCCAGATCGAAACCCTCGCCGACCAGCAGCGCGAGCAGCTAGAGTTCTTCGAGGGTGTGATGACCCACCTCTACCTCTTCAGCAACTGGTAGCAGGATCGATGGCACACGACGCCCGACCCGCCGACGAGATCGTCAGGGTCGGGCGTTTGCTTTACGAACGGCGTTACGTCGTGGCGGGGGAGGGGAACCTGTCGGTGAGGCTCGGCCCGGGACGCTACCTGGTCACCCCGGCCGGCGCGGTCAAGGGCGACCTCACCCCGGACGAACTGGTCGAGGTCGATGATGACGGTCGACCCCGCAGCCCGGGCCGGCCCAGTTCGGAGTGGCCGCTGCACGCCGAGATCTACCGGCAACGGCCCGACGTGTCCGCGGTCTGCCACGCCCACCCACCGCGGGCGACCGCCTACGCCTGCGCGCGCCGCGTCCTGCCCGCATCCATCCTGCCCGAGGCCGTGCAGCTGCTCGGGGGCGAGGTCCCGCTGGCGCCCTACGCCACCCCCGGCACCCCCGAAATGGCAGCCTCGATCCGGCCGCTCATCGCGCGTCACCAGGCGTTGCTGCTGGCGAACCACGGCGTCGTGACCGTGGGGGGCTCGCTCGAAGAAGCCTACCGGCGGCTCGAGACGGTGGAGAGGGTGGCGGAGGTGGCGTTGGATGCGGAGAGGCTGGGCGGCGCCGTCCGCCTGACCCCGCGGCAGGTCCGCAAGTTGAACGACGCGGTCTGAAGACGCGGCAGAGGCGAGGCCGCGGGGCCTCGCCTCTGTCGGGGACCATCCCGTGGCCGGAACTAGAAGAACAAGTGGGCGCCGGCCCAGACGAAGTACTCGGCATCCCCCGGCGCCGAGTAGAGATCCGCCGTATCCTCATAAGTGAACATGCCGAGCCCACCCTCGAGGTCCACGTCGGCGTTGAGCATGTAGTTCAACTTGAGGTCCAGTTCGCTGCCGATCGCGTCGTCGGCGCCCGTGTCCTCGGCTTCCGTGAACAGGAAGAAGTCGGCCGAGACGTCCAGGCTCTCGACGGGCGTGAAGCCGCCGGCGAAGCGCATGGCCGTGACGTTGTTCCAGCCCTGGACGTTCATGATGCCGAGGAACTCGCTCTGCGAGCCGTAGGGCGAATTGAAGGATTCGTTCTCAGGCGTCGCGGCGTCGTCGCCGCTGGCGAAGTTGTACTCGAAGCCGATGTAAGGTTCGATCGTGCTGTCGAAGTCGTAGAACAGGCCGGTGTACCAGCCCAGCGCGGACAGGTCGCGTTCCGCCGGCAGGTAGGTCGTGCCGGTCTGGACCACGGCTTCGCCGTAGAAGTGCAGCCCGTTGCTCACGTAGTCCACGAGGCCGCCGAACAGCATCGCGCGGTCGTTGTCGAGGTCGGGGCTGGCCCAGTTCTCGTGGGTCATCATCATGGCGTAGGGCTCGAACCAGAAGTTCTCGTCGGCGTCGAAGTGCAGGTAGAGGCCGGAGAGGTTGTCGTCGCCGGCGCCGGACGCGTACTTGCCGGCGTAGGTCTCCTGCAGCTTGAAGTTGAAGTAGTCCAGCCAGCCGCTCTCGAAGTTGTAGCGGCCGTGGACGCCGTCGAACAGGATGTTCGTCGCCAGGTCCCAGTCCTCGACGCCGATCACGCGCTCGCGGCCGTAGGCGACCGGCATCCGGCCCAGGGTGAGGTCGAAGTCGGCGACCAGGAAGTTGCGCATCGTGAACGTGGCCTGGTAGATCGAGTTCACGTCGCTGGCGGCGTCGCCGAGCACGCGGTAGTTCTCGACCGTCAGGTTGTAGTCGGCGCTCTCGTTGACGTCGCCCGCGAAGGCGATGCGCGAACGCAGGCGGGCGGAGGCCTCGGCGTCGTCGGCGTCGCCGTCCTGGTCGACGTTCTCCATGCCTTCCCACCGGTACCACATCGAGCCGGTGAAGTCGCTGGCTTGGGCGCTCGCGGCCAGACCCACGCCGATCAGGACGGCGAGGACGACCACCAGGATCAAGAGTCTTTTCAGCATGTCGCTTTCCTCCGTGAAAGGGCACAACCTGGGACACAGCAGATATGGATCCATCGATCTCGTGCCGGGGCGCCGTGGGGCGGCGCCGGGTCGACGATCGACATCACCTCCCCTCGTACTGCGCGGTCAACCGGTCGACGATCGCGGACCAGCTGAAGCGCTCCTCGATGATCCGCCGAGCGCGAGCCGCGCGGGCTGCCGCTTCGGCGGGGTCGGCCAGGGCCGCCAGGACGGTCCCGGCGAAGCTGTCGTCGGGCTCGGCCAGCCAAAGGGCGCGGTCCTGATCGCCGGCAATGCCTTCGGCGCCGATCGGGGTGGTCACCACCGGAATCCCGGCGGCCATGGCCTCCAGGATCTTGATCTTGATGCCGCCGCCCTCGGTCAGCGGCGCCGCCATCAGGCGGCTGTCGCGGTAGAGGGCGTCGAGGTGCCGGACGAATCCGGGAGCCGACACGCGCGGGTCCCGCGCGGACAGCGACGCCAGGAACGACCGGGGACCGCCGCCGGCCAGCACCAGGCTCGAGTTCGGCTCGTATTGGGCGATGCGCGGCCAGACCTTGTCAACGAGAAATTCCGCAGCGGAGCGGTTGGGCGCGTGGCCGAAACTGCCGACGAACAAGAGCCGGGACGGGCCGGCGGGCAGCCAGACGGGGCGCTGCCCGTCCGTGTCGATCCCCAGGGGGATGGTCACGCCGCCGCGGCCGCCGCAGGCGGTGAGCAGGTCCCGGTCCTGGTCGGTGACGCAGAAGACGGCGTCGGCCCAGTGCGAGGCGTCGGCCTGCAGCCGGCGCCAAGCGGCGGCCTGGTGCCGCAGCAGATATCGGCGCAAGGGGTTGCCGGCGAGGGCGGCGCGGCGTTCGCGGGGCAGGGAGCCCATTTCGTGGCTGCTCAAAAAGATCCTGGGCGCGGGGCGCCCCGCCGACGCCTCGCGGTCGCGCCAGGACGCCAGGTCCCGCACCAGCAGGGCCGTCTGCAGGTACTCGCACTGGACGGCCTCGGGAGCGCTGGCCGCCACGGCGTCGACGACGGCCGCGGCGAGCGCCGGTGTCCGGTACTTCTCGACGTAGTAGGGGTAACCGTGCCTCAGGCCGCGCAGCCCCGCCCCGAGGCGGGAGGCGGCCAAGCGCACCAGTTCGCTGGGGGAACCGGCGCCGGCGTCCAGGAACGGCACCGTCGTCACGCGGCAGCCGAGCGCCGTCGCCGTCGGAGCGGCGAGGCCCGCTTCGCCGGGTCGTTCCAGGGCGACCAGCGTCACTTCGTGCCGCCGGGCGAGCGCGCGCACCATGCCGCGCACGGCGACGCCGCCGCCGTGACCGATCGCATCGTGGGGGAGGTAGGGGGTCAGCAGCGTCACCCGCATGCGGCGTCCCATCCGGGGTTGGCAGGGAGCGACGGCGAGCCGGCGGCCGTCAGTAGAGGACGTAGCCCTTGGTGTCGGCGAGGTTCTTCTTGACCTTGTCCAGTTCGACTTCGAATTCGGTGGTGCCGTCCTGGAGCGCGGGCTTGTGCAGGTGCATCCAGACGGACGCCTCCTCGTCGATCTCGTCCTCGATGCGCAGCAGTTGCGTCAGCTTGGACTCGATCATCACCCCGAACCGTTCCTCGTCGATCTCGAGGTCGAGATGCTCCTCGTCGAGCAGGAGGTTCATGATGCGGCTGGACAGGCCGCTGATGCGCTCTTCGGACAGTCTCATGGGTCGCGGCTCCCGGTGCGGGTCAGGCGGCTCAGAGCACGAAGCCCTGTTTGCGGGCGATTTCGCGCTTCATCTTGGCGCGCAGGGCGCCGTAATCCATCTCCATGGCCCGGATCTCGCCCAGGTGCTGCTTGAGCAGTTCCTCGACTTCGGCCTCGATCTGGTCCTCGGTGCGCATGTCGTCGAAGATCGTGTCGGCGATGACGCGGTAGACCAGGTCGGAGTTCGTCTGGATGTGCAGGCGGGGGTCGCGCTCGATCATCTCGAGCAGTTTTTCCGCCAGGAACTCGATTTTGTTGGACGACAGACGCACTTCGGCTCCCCGGTTCGGGCACGCTGAATCTCGCCCGCCCATGGAAACCTGTTTACCTCCCCTTGGCAAGGGGATTTCGATGCACTACCCTGAACTGCCGCGAGCCGACCGGGCGAACCGGGAACCGCCGGGCGGCCCGTGCGGTAGAACGACGCCGTCGCCGAAACCGCTGTCGCCATTTCGAGGAGGATTGAGCGTGACCGAGCCCCTGGACACCGCCCGCGTCGACGAGATGTCGCGGCGCCTCGAGGAGATCCTGGCCGAGGCCGGCAAGGTCGTCGTGGGCCAGCGGCCGATGCTCGAAGGCCTGCTGGTGGGCCTGATGACGGGCGGGCACGTCCTGCTGGAGGGCGTGCCGGGCCTGGCCAAGACCCTGGCCGTGCGCACGCTGGCCGGCGTGATCGACGCCCGCTTCCAGCGCATCCAGTTCACCCCGGACCTGCTGCCGGCCGACATCGTCGGGACGACCATCTACGAGCACGACAAGGGCACCTTCTCGGTCAAGAAGGGACCCATCTTCAGCAACATCATCCTGGCCGACGAGATCAACCGCGCGCCGGCCAAGGTGCAGAGCGCCCTGCTCGAAGCCATGCAGGAACGCCAGGTCACCATCGGCGAGCAGACCTTCCCGCTGGCCGACCCCTTCCTGGTGCTGGCGACCCAGAACCCGATCGAGCAGGAAGGGACCTACCCGCTGCCCGAGGCCCAGGTCGACCGGTTCCTGCTGAAGCTGAAGGTGGGCTACCCGACGCGCGACGAGGAGCGGCTCATCCTGGACCGGATGGCCGGCCGCGAGCCGCCGCGCGTCCGGCCCGTGATCAGCGCCCAGGAGGTGCTGACGCTCCGCCGGGGCGTCGCGGGCATCCACCTCGACGAGAAGATCAAGGGCTACATCCTGGACCTCGTGTTCGCCACGCGCGACCCCGCGGCCCGCGGGCTGGACATCGCGCCGCTGATCGCGTACGGGGCGTCGCCGCGCGCGACGCTGGCCCTGGCCCAGGCGTCGCGCGCCCGGGCGCTGCTGGCCGGGCGCGCCTTCGTGGTGCCCGAGGACGTCAAGGCGGTCGGGCACGACGTGCTGCGCCACCGCGTGCTGGTGACCTACGAAGCCGAAGCCGAGCGCAAAACGAGCGACGACATCATCACCTACCTGTTCGACCATGTGGAAGTTCCTTAGCCGCGCCCTCGAGCCCGCCGCCCCGCCGCCGCCGCGGACCCGGGAGGCGCCGATCCCGCCCGAGATGATCGAGGCGGTGCGGCGCATTTCCCTGCGGGCCCGGCGGCTGGTCGAGGAGACCTTCTCGGGCGAATACCACTCGGTCTTCAAGGGGCGGGGCATCGAGTTCCGCGAGGTGCGCGAGTACGTGCCCGGGGACGACGTGCGGTCGATCGACTGGAACGTCACCGCCCGCTCCGACGCCCCGTACGTGAAGCAGTTCGACGAGGAGCGGGAGTTGACCGTGGTGCTCGCGGTCGACGTCAGCCGGTCGGGACTGTTCGGCTCGGGAGCGCGGACGCGCGGCGAGATCGCCGCCGAGCTGTGCGGCGTGCTGGCCTTCGCCGCGACCGCCAACAAGGACAAGGTCGGGCTCGTGCTGTTCTCCGACCGCGTCGAGCTTTACGTGCCGCCGGCCCGCGGTCGGGGGCACGTGTTGCGGATCATCCGCGAACTGCTCGCCGCCGAGATGTCCGGCCGCGGCACCGACCTCGGCGCGCCGATGGAACTGCTGGGGTCGGTGCTCAAGCGTCGGGCGACGGTCTTCCTGGTCTCGGACTTCTGGGCCGACGGTTTCGAGGCGCCGCTGCGGGTCGTCGCGCGCCGCCACGACTTCGTGGCCGTGCGCGTGCGCGACCCGCGCGACACCGTGTTGCCGGCGGCCGGTCTGGTGAACTGGATCGACGCCGAGACGGGCCGCGAGGCCCTCGTCGACGTCGGGGACGGCGAGGTGCGCGCCGAGCTGACCCGCCGGGCGGCCGACCACGACCGCCGCCTGGAACGTCTGCTGCGCGCCGCCCGCGTCGACCTCGTCGACATCGACATCACGAGCAGCTACGTCGAACCGCTCCAGCAGTTCTTCACCATGCGGAGCCGACGCGGAAAGGTCTGGCGCTGATGCGCGCTCGGGAGGCGGCACGGTCGGGGATGGTCGCCGCGGCCCTGACCTGCGCCCTGGCGACGGCGGCGGGGGCGCAACCCCGCGCCATGCCCGCACCGGCGCCCGTCTCCCCGGACACGGTGCTGCTGTCGCTCGGTGCGGCCGCCGGATCGTCCCGGCCGACGCTGTCCCTCGGCGCGCGCGACACGCTGCGTTTCGGGGAACCCTTCAGCTTGACCTGCGATTTCCCGCCCGGCGCGTCGGTGATCCCCGATTCCGTCACCTCGCGCGCCGACTGGGTCGTGGTCGTGGCGCGCGATCCCGCCGGTACGGAAGCAACGCGGCGCGTCGTGCTGACCCTGCGGCCCTACCGTCCGGGGCCCTTCCGCCTGGCCTGGGAGGGTGAGCCCGTCGCGGGTCCGGTCCATCACATCGCCGGCCGCCTCGACCCCGCCGCGGAGCCGCTGCCGGTGCGCGATCCGCGCCGTCTGCCCCGCGCGTGGTGGCTGGCGGCCCTCGGGTTGCTCCTGGTCGCCGCCGCCGCGGCCCTGGTCTGGTTGTGGCGGCGACGACGACGGGCGACGCCGGACGGCGTCGACGAACCGCTGCTGCCGCCGGCATGGCTGCAGGCGGCGCGGGATCTCGACGAACTGCTGGCCGAGCGGCTGCTCGAACGGGGTGACGGCAGGGCGTTCCTGCACCGCCTCGACGTCGTCTTCCGCCGTTACCTCGCGGCCCGCTACCGCTTCGCCGCCCTCG
This sequence comes from bacterium, assembly GCA_031441465.1. Taxonomy (GTDB): domain Bacteria; phylum Krumholzibacteriota; class Krumholzibacteriia; order LZORAL124-64-63; family LZORAL124-64-63; genus PNOJ01. Next base: position 41,046 of record JANOEP010000058.1, read on the forward strand.
AGATGACGGCCTCCGAAGTGGCCGCTGCCCTGGATGCCCTGCGTCACCCCGCGGCCGCCCGTCGCGCAGCGGCGGCGATCCTGGGACGCTGCGACGCGTTGCGCTTCGCGCCGGCCGCGGCGTTGCCGGCCGACGGACGCCAACTCCTCGTGCTGGTGGTCCGGGAGATCGGCGCTCGCCGCGAGCCGGTCCGCTACACCCCCGTGCCGCCGGCGGCCTTGATCGAGTCCGAGCGCTGCTGGGAGCGCGTGCTGGCCGCGACTGTGAGTGGAGAAGGGGCCGGGCATGCCTGAGTTCACCCATCCCTGGCTGTTGCTGCTCGCGGTGCCGGTGCTCGGCGCGGCCTCCCTGTTGCGTCGCCGCCGGCCCGACACCTCGGCGCTGCGTCACCCCCACCTCGACCTGCTCCTGCAGGTACGACCGGGCCTGCGCGTCCGGGCGTACCGCGCCCGGCCGTGGCTGGTCACCGCAGCCCTGCTGCTGCTGGTGGTGGCGCTGGCCCGGCCGCGCGACGTCCACTCCAGCCGCGAGGTCGAGGGCGAGGGGATCGACATCGTCGTGGCCCTGGACATCAGCGGCAGCATGCTCGCCCTCGATTTCCAGCCCGACAATCGGCTCGCGGTCGCCAAGCGGATCATCCGCGACTTCATCGACACCCGGACCACCGACCAGGTCGGCCTGGTCGTCTTCGCGTCGCGCGCCTTCACGCAGTGCCCGCTGACCCTGGACCGGTCGGTGCTGAACGGGTTCCTCGACCAGGTGCAGGTCGGGCTGATCGAGGACGGCACGGCCATCGGCCTGGGGCTGGCCACGGCGGTCAACCGGCTGCGGCACTCCGAGGCCAAGAACCGCACCGTGATCCTGCTGACCGACGGCAGCAACAACATCCCGACCCTCGAGCCCGAGACGGCCGCCGAACTGGCCAGGGCGCTGGGCGTGCGCGTCTACACCGTGGGAGTCGGCAAGAAGGGCAAGGTGCCCTACCCCGAGGATTCGCCGGTGTTCGGCCGGCGCACCCGCATGGTCGAGGTGCCGATCGACGAGGAGCTGCTGCGGCGCATCGCCGCCGCGACCGGCGGCAGTTATTTCCGCGCCGAGGATCCCGCGACGCTGGCGCAGATCTTCGCGACCATCGATCAGCTCGAGACGAGCCGCTACAAGACGTGGGTCACCACCTGGTACCAGGAGCGGATGGCCTGGTTCGCCGCGCCGGCCCTGGCGTTGCTGTTGCTGGAGGCCGTGCTCGCGGCCACCTGGTTGCGCCGGGCGCCGTGAGCTGCGGAAGACGCGGATGCGGAAGACGCGAGGCGATGAAATCATGACCCGCCGGAGAGGAGAGGCCCCGTGAGGTTCGCTGCCGAAGCCTGGCTCTGGTTGCTGCTCCTGCCGCCGGCGCTGTGGGTCCTGCTGCGATGGAGCGACGGGCGCGCGCGCGCGGACCTCGCCCGCCTGCTCGGCCGCCGGGCCGGCGAACACGTCGAAGGCCGGCCCGTCACCGCGCTCGCCTGGCGCCGCTTTTTCCTGCTGACCGGCCTGTGCTGGCTCGTGCTGGCCCTGGCGCGCCCCCAGTGGGGGACCCACGAGATCGAGATGCGGCAGCGCGGCACCGACGTGGTCATCGCCCTGGACGTCTCGAACTCCATGCTGGCCCAGGACGTCGTACCCAGCCGCATGGCCCGCGCCAAGGCGGAACTCGCCGAGTTCCTCGACGACTACGGGCAGGGCCGTGTCGGGCTGGTGCTGTTCGCCGGCCAGGCCTTCGTGCAGTGCCCCCTGACGCTCGACCGCGGCACCGCACAGCTCTTCCTGAGGATGGCCGACACGGACATGATCTCCACCCAGGGCACTGCCATCGCGAGCGCGCTGGAGACCTCCGGCCAGCTGCTCGTCGGGGGCAGGGGAGAGGGCTCGGCGGACACCCGGCAGGCCATCCTGCTGGTGACCGACGGCGAAGACCTCGAAGGTGGCTGGCGGGAGGCGGCGCAGACCTGCCGCGAGCAGGGGATCGTGATCGTCCCGGTGGGCGTCGGCGAGGAGAGCGGCGGGCTCGTGCCCGACCCCGAGCGGGAGGGTTTCCTCAAGGACGATCAGGGGAGTGTCGTGATGAGCCGACTGGACCTCGCCGCGCTGCAAGAGTTGGCGACGTCGGGACCGGGCTTGGTGTTCCGCATCGGCCGCGGCGGGCTCGACCGTCGCGCCTTGCACGACGTCATCGCCCGTCTCGGTGAGCGCGACCTCGGCGGCCGCCAGGTCGCCAGGTACGAGGAGCGTTTCGTCTGGCCACTGGGGTTGGCCCTGGCCAGCCTGTGGCTGGGCGCGCTCGTGCGCCCGCGCCGCAGGACCGCCGCCGTCGGCGTCGCCGCGGCCCTGTGGCTGATCCTGGTCGTGCCGGCGGTCCGGGCCGCAGCCTGGACCCAGCCGGGCGGGGCGGCTGCCCGCCAGGGGCACGACCTCTACCGCGCCGGTGATTACGAAGGCGCGCTGAAATCCTACGAAGCCGCCCGTGCCGAGGCGCCCGACGATCCCCGCCTGAGCCTGGCCGTGGGCGAGGCCCTGTCGCGGCTCGGCCGCCACGAGGAAGCGGAACGGGAATTCGCCCGGGCCCTGTCCCAGTCGTCGGATCCGGAACTGCGGTCCGAGAGCTTGTACAATTCAGGAACCAACGCCCTGTCCGCGGACGACCCAAAACGCGCCGTCGAGCAGCTCCGGCGCTCCCTGGCCCTGGACCCCGCGCAGCAGGACGCCCTGCACAATCTGGAATTGGCGGTCCGCAGGTTGGAACAACCGCCGCCCGACCAGCAGCAGGAAGATCAGCAAAAGCAGGAACAGCAGCAGCAGGAACAGCAGCAGCAGGAACAGAAGCAGCAAGAACAGAAGCAGGACCAGCAGCAGCAACAGGATCAGCAACAGAACCAGCAAGAGGAGCCCCAACAGGCGCAACCGCAGGACCAGCAGCAGGCACAGCCGCAAACCGGTGAACCCGATCAGGATCAACTGAGTCGCGAGCGCGCCCTGACGATCCTCAAGGGACTCGATCGGGATGAGGAAGAACTGCGGCGTGCCGTGCAGAAACGTCTGCAGGGCGACGGGAACAGGAGTGGGAAAAGATGGTGAGAGGGCACGACGCGGCGCGCTTCGTCCTGGCGGTCCTGCTTTGCGGGTCCGTGTTCGCCGTCCCGGTCGCCGCGGCTGACCTGCAGGCGCGTGTCGACCGCACGTCGGCGGCTCCCGGGGACCAGATCCTGCTCACGGTGACGGTCAGCGGCAAGGGCCGCGACCTCGCCATGCCCGAACTGCCGCGGATCGACGGCGTGGATGTCGCGCGCGGCGGCACCAGCACCAACTTCCAGATGGTCAACGGCGTGGTGAGCAGTTCCCAGACCTGGAACTGGGTCTTGAGCCTCCGCAGCGACCGCGACGTGCTCATCCCGGCGCTCCAGACGACGGTCGACGGTCAGGTGCTGCGCACGCAGCCCATCACGATCCGTGTCACGGGCGATCCGGGAGCGGTGACCGGCAACGGCAACCGCAGCGCGCCCCCTCGGGCGGAGCCTGCGGTCGCGGCGGCCCGGCCCGGCCGCGCGGGCCCCGGCAGCCCCTACTTCGTCACCCTGGAAGTCGACCGTGACGAAGTGTACGTGGGCGAGCAAATCGTGCTGATCTTCCGCTTCTTCGCCGACCCCTTCGCGCGCCTCTTCGACCGGCCCCAGTACGAAGCGCCGCGGACGGAGGGCTTCTGGCGGGAGGACCTGCCGCCCCCGCGCACCTCGCGCGAGACGGTCGGCGGCAAGGCCTACGAGATGACTGAGATCCGCTACGCACTGTACCCGACGCGCTCGGGCCGGCTGACCGTCCTGCCCGCCAAGGTCACGCTGCCGGGCGATCCCTTCGCCGACTTCTTCGGTTCCCGTCGCACCCGTGAGCGCGGGCCGCAGTCGCTCGAAAGCTCGTCGCTGACCGTCGAGGTGCTCGATCTGCCGCACCCCGCCCCGCCCGGATTCCTCGGGCTGGTTTCGCGTCAGGTGGAACTGGAGGTCCAGACCGACCGCACGAGTGTCCCGCGCGGCGACCCGGTGACCTGGACCCTGGTGCTCAAGGCCGACGGTTCGCTCAAGAGCGTCACCGAGGTGCCTTGGGAGGCTCCCCGCGGCGTCCAGGTCCACGAGGCCGGGGGCGGTCTGGAGATGAAGGAAGCCCGTGGGCGCCAGCTGGCCGTCCTGCGCTCGGACAAGGTGCTCGTCCCGTCGGTCGAAGGCCGCATCGATCTGCCCGCAGCCCGCGTGACCTGGTTCGATCCCGCGCAGAAACAGTACCGGACCATCGAGGCCGGTGCGCGCACGTTGGAGGTGACGCCGAGCGACAACCCCGCCGGCGAGGATGGCGTGCAGCATGCGACGGGTTTCCGCGGCGAGATCGAGCGCCTCGCCAACGACCTGGCGTTCGTGCACCCCGCGCCGGTGCGCCTGAGCGCCCGCGGCGCCCCGCTGCCCGAGACTTCCGGCTGGTGGTTCGTCACGCTGCTGGCGCCTTTGTCGCTCGGCGTCTGGCGCCTGTGGCTGGGTCGCCGCCGGGCGCTGCTGGGGGATCCGGTCGCCGGGCGCCGGCGCCAGGCGGCGCGCACGGCCCGCCGGCTGCTGGACGAGGCCGCGACGGCCGGCGAGGCCGAAGCCGCGAGTGCGTTGGTGATCAGGGCCGTGACCGGGTATGTCGCGGACATGACCGGCCGCGCCGCTTCCGGGTTGCCCGCCGGCGCCGTCGGCGCCTACGCCGCCGCGCTGGGCTTGCCCGAGGTCGGGGCCGCTCTGGAATCCCTGCTGCAGGAATGCGCCGCCTCGCGCTTCGGCGCGGCCGGCGCTCCCCGGCGCGACGACGCGGACCCGGTCGCGCGGGCCCGCCGGCATCTCGACGAACTCACGCACGACGGCGCGAAACCGCGCCCGATCAGCCCGCTCGTCGGCGCGGTGCTGCTGGCCGCGCTGACGGTGTTCGCTGCCGTCCCGTCGCGCGCCGAGCCTGCGGCGGCGGTGGTGGTCGGCCCGTCCGCGGTCCGGCAACTGGCCGAGGGCGTCGAGGCCTACACGCGGGGGGACCTGGATGCGGCCGTCGCGAGCTTCGGAGCGGCGGCGGCGACGGGCGACCCGGTGGCCTGCTACAACCTGGCCACCGCCCACGCGCGCCGCGGCGAACTGGGCAAGGCCATCGTCAACTACCAGCGCGCGCTGCGCGCCGCGCCCCGTGACGCCGATGCGCGTTCCAACCTCGCCTGGG
>JANOEP010000059.1:0-4386 GCA_031441465.1 bacterium
CGGACCTTGTGGCAAAGATCGAGAGCTACGTCGCGACGTACAACCGCGAGACCAAGCCGTTCGCCTGGACCGCAACCGCCGATTCGATCCTGGCCAAGATCGAACGGTTATGTATAGCTATTGCCGGGACAGGACACTAGCTCCCGTCGATCATCCTCAGCACGCGGTACCCGTTGTCGCGCTGCGCGGGCGAGAACCCGGCCCCCCGGATCATCTCGTCCAGGTCGCCCTGGGTCAGCGGGTGGGTGGTGCCGGCGGCCGAGACGACGCTCTCCTCCATCATCGTCGAGCCGAGGTCGTTGGCGCCGAACAGCAGCGTCAGCTGGCCGACGCTCTTGCCCTGCGTGACCCACGAAGCCTGGATGTTGGTGAAGTTGTCCAGGGCGATGCGCGCGATCGCCAGGGTGCGCAGATAGTCCTGGGCGCCCAGGTAGCCGCGGGCCTCCACCTGCGCCATCAGCTCCGGCTTCGCCGCCAGCGGCGTGTGGCCGCTCTGGAAGGTCCAGGGGATGAACGCGGTGTAGCCGCCGGTGCGGTCCTGGCTCTCGCGCAGCCGCAGCAGGTGCTCGATGCGCTCGGGATAGGTTTCGACGTGGGCGAACATCATCGTGGCGGTGGTCGGCAGGCTCAGGTAGTGGGCCTCCTCCATGATCTCGACCCACTCCCGCGCGGTGGTCTTCTTCGGCGCGAGCAGGGTGCGCACGCGGTCGTTGAGGATCTCGGCGCCGCCGCCGGGGATCGAGTCCAGCCCGGCGGCCTGCAGGCGGCGGATCACCTCGAGCGTAGGCAGCTTCGAGACTTTCGCGAAGTGCTGGATCTCGTTCGGGGAGAAACCGTGGATCCACAGGGACGGGAACTCCGACTTCAGCGCCGCGAGCATCGTCTCGTAGGTGTCGATCTTCTCGTTTGGGTGGTGGCCGCCCTGCAGCAGGATCTGGGAGCCGCCGGCGTCGAAGACCGAGCGCACCTTGGCGCGGATCTCGTCGAGCGAGAGCCAGTAGGCGTCGTCGTCGCCCTTGTGGCGGTTGAAGGCGCAGAACTCGCAGTCCACGTAGCAGAGGTTCGTGTAGGTGACGTTGCGATCGACCACGTAGGTGACCAGCTCGGGGTCGCAGCGCTGCAGGCGCAGGGCGTGGGCCGTGCGGCCCAGGTCGTGCAGGGCCGCCTCCTCGAACATCAGCAGCAGCTCGCCGCCGGTCAGGCGCCGCGTCAGGGCCTCCTCGAGCAGTTCCAGGGCCACGGGCGAGGAGCGCCGCGGCAGCGTGTAGGTCTCGACCGGGGCCGGGCGGCTGGACATCGGGAGTTCCCTCACTCGGCGGAAGCCTGATCCGCGTCGCGCCCCGCGGGCACGATCTGGTGGCGAACGCACAGGGTATGAAAACGGCGCAGGCCCGCCAGCTCTTCGGCCCCCAGCCGGTAGCACATCGAACGGCTGAAATAGGCGGCGATCGCGTCCGCCGAACACTCCCCGCCCGGCCCCAGACGCCCCTCGGCGGCGGCGCGGGCGGCGAGGCGGTCCAGCCGCGTCAGGCCGACGTCGCGGGCCTCGCGCAGCAGTGCGACGAGCCCGTCGCGCTCGGCCGCACCGGCCCGCGCCGCGAAGCCGCGGCCCAGGACCCAGACGGCGAAGACGAAGGGCAGGCCGGTCATCTGGCGCCAGGTCTCGCCCAGGTCCACGATGTGGACGTCGGCGCGGCCCTCCTCGCGGAAGCGCTTCTCGGCGGCGAAGCAGCGGTCGCCGATGACCAGGGCCGCCTCGTGCTCGTCCAGCAGGGTCTCGACCTGCGGGACGTCGACCTTGAAGTCCGGCTGCACGCCGTACAGGTCGGCGAACAGGATGCGCAGCAGGGCCACCGAGGTGCGCGAGCCGCGGTCCACGACCACGTCGCCGATCTCGGTGGGCGGCACCCGCGAGAACAGCTTCACGCTGTCGACGGGGCCGTGGGTGGCCAGGGCCACGCCGGGCACGATCTCGGCGCCCGCCCCGCGGAACCACTCGACCACCGGGATCAGGGCCGCGTCGGCCTCGTCGGCGTGCAGCAGTTCGGCCAGGGCGCTGGGCACGGCGCTGGTCAGGCGGACCCGCTCGGGGGCCAGCTCTTCGAGCGCGTCGATCAGGGGCCAGGTGTTCAGGAAGGAGACGGCGGCGATGCGGTAGGTCATGTTCGTCTTTCCGGGGATGAAGGTCAGGCGCGGTCCGCCGCGCGGCGGTACAGATCACCCAATGACTGCGAGACGCGCGCGAAGGAGAACCGCGCGCGGACCAGGGCCAGGCCGCCCGCGCGCAGGCGCTCCCGCCGCGCCGGGTCGGCCAGCAGCGCGATCGCGGCGGCGAGGCCGATGGGGTCGCCGGGCGCGACGAGCAGGCCGCTCTCACCATCGACGAGCACCTCGCGCACACCGGCGATGTCCGTGCCCACGACGGGGGCTCCGGCGGCCAGGGCTTCCAGCAGGACCAGCGGCAACCCCTCCCACAACGACGGCAGCGCGAAGACGTCGGCCGCCCGCACCGCGCGGGCGAAGTCGTCGACGTTGCCCGGAAACAGCACGGCGTCGGCGAGGCCAAGCTGTTCGCAGTGCGCGAGGTGGCCGGCGCGCAGGGGGCCGTCGCCTGCGATCACCAGGCGGAAAGGCAGGCCGATCGCGCGCAGCCGTGCGGCCGCCTCGATCAGCGCCGCGAAGTTCTTCTGCTCGCAGTGGCGGCCCGCGGCCATCACCAGCAGCTCGCCGGGGGCGGCGCCGAAGCGGGCGCGGGTCGCCGCGCGGGCGGCCGCGTCCAGCGGCTCGGGCTCGGCCACCCCGTTGGGCACCACGACCAGGCGCCCGGCTTCCCGCGGGCCCACGCCCAGATCCTTCAGCAGCGAGGCGGCCACCGCCTCGGAGACGGCCACCACCGCGGCGCAGCGCCGCAGCATCAGGCGGTACGCCCCGCGGCGCAGGCGGGAGCGCAGGGGGTGGTCGGCGTCGCCGTAGTCGAACTCGCGGTTGTTGTGGACCGTGGCGATCACCGCGCAGCGCCCCCGCAGGGCCAGCAGCAGACCCCAGAAGTTCGCCCCGGGCAGGTGCGACTGCACGACCTGCACACCGCCGTCGGCGATCCGACGGGTGAGCAGCTGCTCGCCGCGCCGCAACGAAAGGGCGAAGCGCCACGGGTCGCGCACCGAGGCGCGGGCGAAGCCGAGGTAGCTCACGGTCACGCGGGGATTCACCGCCGCGGACAGCGGACCCGGGCCGGTCATCACGATCAGGTGGGAGACGTCACCCGCGGCGGCGCGGGCGTTGGCGATCTGGACGGCGAGGCGCTCGGCCCCGCCCATCTCCAGGGCCTCGACGAGCTGGGCGACAACCAGCGGCTCGCCGCGGCCGGGCACCGTGCCCATCAATGGATCCGGACGACCATCGTCCAGTCGGCGAGGCGGTCGGCGTGCAGCTGCGACTCGGCCTGTTGGGCCGACTCGATCGACTCGAACGGGCCGATGTAGACCCGGAACCAGCGATCGCCGTTGACGACGGCGTCCAGGACGTGCGCGGCGAAGCCGCGGCGTTCGAGTTCGGCGGCCAGGTGGCCGCCCCGGTTCAGGTCGCGGAACGAGCCGAGGTGCACGTAGGTGCCGGCGTCGAGCTTCGTGCGCAGCCACGGCGATTCGCGGTGCGCGGTATCGGTGGGGGCCGTGGCGAGTTGCGAGGCGGGTTCCGCGGCGCGGGGGCGCACGTCTTCCCGAAGGATGCGGTCGCCGGTGGGCGGCGGGATCGCGGCCGGGCGGTCGGCCAGGGCGGAGCCGTGCACCGGGGCCGGAACGGCAGCCTCCTCGTGCCCGTCCGCAACGGCGGCCGCCAGGGAATCGCCGCCGGCGGCGGCGATCGAGTCGGCGAAAGCCCGCAGGGAGTCGGCGGCGGCCGACGCCAGGGAGTCGGGCAACGCCGCGGTCGTGTCCGCGGTCGCCACCAGCGGCTGTTCTGGCTGGGGTCGGTCGCGGCTCGGCCAGGGCAGCTTCAGCGCGCCGGACCGCCAGGACAGGAACGCCACAGCCACCACAGCCAGCACGGCGACGATCAGCAGCGCGACGAGCAGCCCGCGACCGTTGCCGCCGCGACGGCGGTAGGCCATGGGCTCGAGTTCGTCGTCCACGAACCCGGGCTCATCCGGCGGCGGCCTATCAGCCGACTCCGCGGCGAAGTCAATGTCCTGGTCGCCGGCATCCACCTCGTCCCCGACGGGCAGGTCGAGGTCCTCGGTGGCATCACCGAAATCCGGCAGGTCTTCGTCCGCCAGCGGCGGCGGCGGGGGGGCCGGAGGTGGCGGCGGAGGCGGCGCCGGCGCAGGCTCGGGACGCTTGGCGCCGAGCGACGGCGTGGGTGCCGGGGCCGGCGGCGGCGGCGGTGGCG